>JBCCML010000021.1:0-71100 GCA_039026375.1 Pseudomonadota bacterium | reverse complement strand
GTGTCGACGTCGAGGAAGGTGATGGTTGAGGTGAAGGTCCCGTTCGCGGCGGTGAACATCACCTGGGCGTCTGCGACCGCCCCGTCGCCCCCGACAATGACGGGGTCTTCGACAGGAACGACCTGCAGTTTTCGACCGTCAATGTCGGGGGCGACGGGGCGGTCGCAGACGCCCAGGTGATGTTCACCGCCGCGAACGGGACCTTCACCTCAACCATCACCTTCCTCGACGTCGACACAGCGGACCTAAGGGACAATGGGACTTTCACCTTAGTCTGAGCAACCTAAGCACCAGGGCAGAGAGGACAATCATACGCTGTGTTGAGTGCTGCAGCCTTGGTCCTGAGGCCGCATCGAAGGCCCGGATGCAGGAAAACACCCCAACATCGAAACGGAAACCTCGCCGGCAAACCTGCCGGCGAGGTCGCGCGCGAAAGCAAAGCAGGTGCGCGCTACGCAATCAGGAAATCGTCAACGCTGAAGTCTTGAACCTCAGCGTCCTGGATGGAGATGGTCCGCCCGTTCGCGGACAGCTCGACATTGTTTCCCTGCTGGGTCAGTTGATCGACCAGGGCCTGAGCCGTCACGTCCGGATTTGTGGTCTGGAGTTGGATTTGATCAACGCCGACTTCAAAGTCCAGAATGGCCGTCACGCCGGCCTGACCTTCGACGAAGACGAACGTGTCTGCACCCGCGCCACCGGACACGATGTCGGCACCATCGCCCGCCTGGATCGTGTTTTCACCGTCATCGCCGGCGATCACGTCGTTCTCCGCCGTGCCGATGACATTCTCGAAGTTCCGGACAGTCGAGGGTCCGGCGGTCCCCGCCGCCAGGTCTACCTCCACCGGGCCGTTGGCTTGGCTGAAGTCCAGCGTGTCCACGCCGTCCCCGCCATCCAAGTCCAAGATGATCTGGTCCAGCACGTCGCCCACGAAAACTGCTTCATCGTCGCCGTCGCCGAAGTTCGTCTCCAGCGTCTCGGTGTTGCGGATGTCCAATTGGAACAAACCGTTGATGCTCTGATCGTTCAATTCGATCCGGGCGAACTGGATGCCTTGAGAGGTCACAGAGAATTCCGCGATGTCCTTGTTCTGCAGGTCGTCATTCACCAGGTCGGTGTCGAAGTTGACCTGCACCAGGTCATCGCCTTCGCCGCCGTCGAACAGGTCCGATCCGTCCCCATTGTTCCAGACGATCTCGTCATCGCCATAGCCGCCAAAGACGAAGTCGTTGCCCTTGTTGGCGATCAGACTGTCGTTGCCGTTGCCGCCGAAGATGTGATCGACCCCGCCAAGGCCCGAAATGACATTGTCCTGGGCATCGCCGATGATGATGTCGTCAAACTCGGTCCCGATGACGTTTTCGAAGTTCACCGCCTTCGACGTCCCCAGAAGGCCCGCCGCAAGATCTATGGTGACCGTGGCAGCGGCCTGGCTGAGATCAAGAGTGTCGACCCCGTCACCGCCGTCCAGGTCCAGCGTGATCTTGTCCAGCACATTGCCCACGATCAGCGCCGTATCGTCCCCGCCGCCAAAGTTCGTCTCCAGCGTTTCGGTGTCGCGGATGTCCAGTTGGAACAAGCCGTTCACCGACTGGTCGTTCAGCTCGACACGAGCGAACTGAACGCCCTGTTCTGTGACCGAAAACGCGGCGACGTCCTTGTTCTGGAGGTCATCATTGACGAGATCGGTGTTGAAGTTGACCTGAACGCGGTCATTTCCGAGCCCGCCGTCCATCAAGTCGGACCCGTCGCCATTGTTCCAGATCAGCAGGTCCGCACCGCGCCCGCCAAACATGCGGTCATTGCCCTTGTTGCCTGCGATCACGTCGCGGCCGCGGCCACCGAACAGATGATCTTCGCCGTTGCCGCCGCTGATTTTGTCACGTCCACGTCCGCCGAAGGCGTAATCGTCACCATCGCCACCGGAGATGTGGTCACGACCGCTCTGGCCAAAGATCAGGTCATCGCCATCGCGCCCATCCAGCTGGTCTGCTTTGAACGAACCAATGATCAGATCGCCGTCGGCGGATCCTGTGATGCTTTGGCTCTCAACGAGCGACAAGAAGTTAAAGAAAGTCATGAGAGTTCTCCCGCAAATCTGGTTGTGCCTTTTCGGTCGTCCCAACCGCAGATCTGCGCTTGGTACTGATCTGTCGGGCGGACAGGCCGAACGGTTCAAAAAGAAGTGGTGGGAGCGTCGGATCCTCTTCGCGGTGCTCACAGTCGCGAAGAGGCGGGCGCCAGATTTGAGACGCCGGGGCAGTTGCAATTGGGGTGCGCGATGACCGGCAGTGGCGCTGCCGAGACGCGGGCGAGCAGGTCTCGTCGTTAACCTGGCGTTAGCCCAGGCACCCCTCCGGTGCCAGGACAAGGCCAGCACCGAAAACCGGGTCCCAGCCTGGGGAGCCCAGATCCATTGCGCGGGCCCGCAGGTCGCGGCGCGCGCGTTCGATGCTGGTGTTTGCCAGCTGCGGATCCGCCGCCAGCGCTGCCGTGACGAAGGGCGCCGCAACGGAGGTTCCGCTTTTGATTTTCAACCCGCCAGCGGATGGGACAAGGATGTCGACCCCAGGCGCTGCGACGTCGATATGGTCGCCGCGCACGGCCTGGGCGTAAACAGCCTGGTCCTGATCGATCGCCGTCACGGCCAAGACGAACGCGAAGGCAGCCGGGAACTGTGGCGGGGCGCCCGGCCCAGAGTTGCCGGCCGCCGCGACGAAGACCATGCCGTCCGATGCGGCCCGACCCAATGCTCGGTTCATCAATTTGTTGCGCGGCCCAGCAAGACTGATGTTCACAAGGGCCACGTCGTTGAGACGCATCCAGTCTACCGCCCGCAGGATCGAGACGACGCCGGCTGCGTCGCCGTCGCCCTGTGCTGGGTCGACAACATTGGCGCTGAAGAGCGCGGCGTCTGCCAGCCGTCCGGGGCCGATCAACAGATCTGCCATGAGTGACCCGTGGTCTGTGACGGGTGGCTGGTCGCCGGCGACAAATCTCTCTTGGGTGATCCGCCCAGCGATCAGCGCCGGATGGCTGGCTGCGACCCCCGCATCGATGATCCCGATCCGCTGCATGGCCCTGCATCCCGTCTCCGGCCAGCGCATCAACGGCCCCGCGTAGTTTCGGTCCGCGGGCGTGGAGGCCTGGAGGTAATAGACATGATGCGCCCCTGCGGTCACGCCGGGGACATCGGCTTCGATCTCTGCAATGGCCTGGGCGATGGTCAGACCCGGCGGAATCTGGAACACGACAAGCTCGTCGCCCAATTCGTCCAGCGGGTAGACGGTGCGCAGCACATAGCCCCTGGCCTGGGCGCGCGCGATCAGCAGATCAGTGGGCGGGGCGGTCAGCACGATCAGCTCGCGCGGGTCGGTGACCTCGGGTCCCGCAGCCTGCCCGGGGTCGGCTGACGGATCTGCCGTACACGCAGTCGCAAAGCCTGCCAAAAGCAGGACGAGCGCGCGCGAAAGCTTAGTCGCCCAAGGCATCCACATCATCCGAAATCCTTTCTGACCTCAATCATCAGCGACCAAGTCTACCAGCTCCGAGGCCGAGTAGAGCGCGCGTGCCGCATCTCGGTCCGCCGCGCTCTCGAAGGCAACGCGAAAGAGACCCGATGCCCCCGGCCCATCGACAATCCGGCCCTCTGACTGGCGCAGCAAGGCTGTCAGTGCCGCCACGCTGGCCCCGGGCGCCAGGCCGATTGCCAGAACGTGCTGGTCTGCTGCCTCTGTGACCGTTCGGAACTCCGCACCGTCGCGCGTGGCGCTGGTCCAGGTGATGTACGCACCCTGACCCAGCACCGCGACACCAAGGAATACCGCCGCCGCTCGCCACCAGACGGATCGCTGCTTCTGTTCGTTCGATGCGGTTTCGCGGCGTATCTCAGCCTCCAGCCGGCGCCAGGCGAAATCACCCGGCGCCGCGCTTCCATCCGGCTGCTTAAGCGCGACGTCCAGGCTTTGCATGGTCGCAATCTCGGCGCGGAGCGCGGGACTTTCCGCCATCGCACGCTCGATCTCGTTTGACGTCTCTGGCGTTGCTTCGCCGCGGATATGCGCGAGCAAATCATCTTCAGTGAACGGGCTGGGTCTTTCCACGTCAGCCTCCAATCCTTGGCGGCTTTCGCCGCTGTGTTTTGTGTTGCCTCTGATCTCTGTCGTCCGACAATGGGGATTGGTTCAAAATCATCGGACGCACCGGTCCAGGCAGTGCATGATCAGCTTCTTCGCGTGGAAGATGCGGGTCTTGATCGTCCCGGGCGGGACCTGTTCGACCTCGGCGATCTCAGCGCAGGTCATGTCCTCGTAGAAGGCAAGGTGGACCGCTGCGCGATGCGCCTCGGACAGCTCGTCGACACAGGCGCGCAGTCGCGCGGCATCTTGCGCCGCTACGATCACCGTCTCGGCATCGGGATCGCCGTCAGGCACCGTTTCGTCCGGCTCCGCCAACGTCACGCGGGATTGCTTGCGGATGTGGTCGATCGCCCGGTTCTTGGCGATCGACAGCACCCAGGAACGGACCGATGCGCGCCCCTGGAAATTGGCCGCGCCGCGCCAAACGGCCATCATCGTTTCATGGACGATATCGGCTGCCTCGAACTCATCGCGCAGGCGCGAAAGAACGAAACGCCGGATTGCATCCGCATGCGCCAGATACAGCGCACGCAACGCCGTCATGTCGCCTTCGGCAATACGTTTGACCAGATCGGCATCCTCTTGGGCGTTCGAGTCTTGGGCCATCTTTCAATGCTACGGAATGCGGTGGCCGATGCACAACTTGAGATATTGTAGCGGCCAGGGAATTCACGTCTCGGATGCTTCGGTGTCCGGCGTCCCCCGTCAAACAGTCCGGCAACCGGACAACCGGGCAATCCCAGATACCGCAAAACCGACCCAACAGAATAACTGCAGTCAAATTTGAACCGCTTCGGCGGCAGGCGCGACCAAGCCGTATAGATCCGACATGGTGTCGGGTCGTTACAGGAGACTGGAACGATGCAAACCGCCACGACAAACGCCACCGCTACAGGCCGCTACTTCTGGGAGCTGATCTTCAGCTTTGCCAATGAAGACAACGAAGACGTCGCAACGATCATCAAGCGCGAGGTCGAAATCGTGACCACGCGCTCGATCGATACGCGGCGCTTCGTGTCCAGTACCTTCTCGATCGAGGCGGGCTTCAGTTTCCGCAAGGAGAGCAGCGCCTCGATGTCATTCAAAGGGGTGCAGGGGGGCAACACGACCGAGTTCTCGACCCACCTTGAGGTCGCGGCAGAACTCACGCGCACCTTCGAGACCAACACGTCGTTCGAGCAACAAAAGACCGAGCGTCAAGTCTACCACATCGGCCCCGGCGATACGATCAACCTATACCGGCTGGTCTATTCGTTCGAAGGCTCGCTGGTACGCACGAACATTGTCGCCACCGAACCCCGCGAAGACATTGAAGTCGAGCTTGGCTTTGGTGTTGAGGAGCGGATCCTGGGTTTGGACGAGATCCTGGACGTGCTGCAATCCACCCGTCCGCGGCGTGACAACAAGGGCGAGTGGGACGACATCCGCTCGGTCATCGTGTCGGCCCGCGACAAGTCCTATGAAGAGGCCTTCCGAGCCCTGGTCGAGGTGCTGGCCGAAACGTCGCCACGTCGCGATAACAAGGGCGAGTGGCGCGAGATCCGCGAGACCTGCCAGGAGCTTTTGGCGGATTGGGATACGACCAATAAGCACATGCTGTTGCGCAAGCTGTTGAACCGTTTCCTGATCACCAAACCACGCCAGGACAACAAAGGCGAATGGGCCGACATCCGCCGTGTGTCGGGCGAGATTCTGCAGGACCTGCGGCAGGTCTTCTAAATGAAGGACCTCTGCGGCACGCCCCCCGGATCGTCCGGGGGGCGACTTTCTTTTCTGATCGACCCACTACGGATAGTCGCGCAACACAATTGATCCGCACATTTGACACCCGGTTTCCGCTGCCTCTAACTCTTTGTCGGGGGATACGACGAGGGACACTGTTTCACGATGCTTAAACAAGTCTTTGCGGCAGCATGCGCCTGCCTATTGGTTTGGTCATTTGTGCCGCCGGCTTCTGCGCAAGACAATCTGAACCCAGACGTCACAAAGCCGATTCCTTCTCAGATCGGCATGCGGGAAGTTGAACTGAACCGGATCGTCGGTTCTGCGCATCAGATCTTTCGCAACTTCACGGTCGAAAAAGACAAGCTGTGTAAGCAGTTTGACTGCGAGAAGAATACTGCGCTTCTTCGAGATCTTTACGCGGCAGAGGCGCTGCTGACCGAATATGTCTTCGCGCTGAGCGCACAGGACGCGGCGTATGAACGCCACTATCAAAACCTGTTGGCCAGCACAGACGTCAGCACCGAAAGCATCGAAAACGCCCGGCAGGCGATCATTCTACACCGCACACTGCATGACACGGGCAGCGCGCTGCTGGACTTCGCGGCGATACTCTCCTTCGACGCCAGCAAACTCGACTTCAACTCGCTTTCCGGTGCGATCGATTCAACCAATAGTGTGCTTGAGGGATTGAAGGACCTGTCGAGCCTGTCGAACACCGTCATCGGCAATGTGAGCGGTTCAAGCTGGGGCGTGGAAAGCGGGACGCCGGCTGGACAGCCGGAAAAAACCGTTCTTGATGTGCCCGGGTCCGTGGCCGAACAAGGCTTTGACCTATTGGCGGAGGCTTTTGGCTACGATTTGAACCAGCCTGTCAGCGTGATCCACGGCAACATCAATGACGACATAAGCCTGCTGACAAACCTCAAAGATCTGCTGGAAGACTCTCGAAAACTGGGAAGGCCGATCCAGGCAAAGTCGATCAAAGGCCTCTTGGACGAGATAAAATCCCGACGAGAATTGCGCGATGGCATTCGACAGGGCGTCGGGTTCATCGGTGGTCGACTGCTGAAATCGTACTCCGCTGATGTTCTGGAAAACCGTCGCAAACGATTTGTCCAGCTTACCACGGCGTTGTCCGCTGAAGCGGATGTTGTGAGTACATTCTACCAGTCCTGGAAGCGCATCTTGATCGAACAGTCAGACGCTAACCGTGCCCTGACAGCGGTGACGAATGCGCGCCGGGCGGTTGAAGAATGCGTGCGCGAAAACTGTGGATTTGTGTCGATTGGGGCGCAGGCTTCGTACAACTTCGTCGATGCCAGGACCGGCACCTACCGCTGGGGCAGGGCGCTGAGGGCGCTGGGAACAGATGTCGACGCGCTGGCCGATAACCTGGACGGCGCCGTTGCAGAACTCGCCCAGGATTGTCCGCCGCCCGATACAGCTGCGGGACCCACGCCGTTCGCAAGTGGCTTGATCGATCCAACCACGGATCTGGCTGATTTGGAGGTAACCGCGACCTGCCCCGAATGCCGTTCCTTTGCCGAGCAGATCAACGTGTTGTTCGCCCGCCGGTTGGAGACACAGGATCGTATCGACACCTTGGAAGATGCGCTGACAGAGCTGAACATTCTGAAGCAACAGCGTGACAACAAACTGCGTCTTGCCAGCCGAAACCAGCAGCTGATCAATTCAATGACCCGAGACGGCCGCAGCATGCTGGGCAGCTTGAACATCACCGCGGCGACCTTCCGTGGGCAGTTGGGGCGATTGTTCAATGAAATCTCGGCCATGCGCGACCAGATCGACCTGCTGACGCGTCGGACAGCCGAACTGCCCGCACTGCGCCAGGACTTGGATCGCATAAACGAAGAGCTGCGTTTCCTGCGTGAGCGGTTCCAAGAATGCGAGCGGGAGGCTTGCAAGGCCCAGCCGCTGGGTGACTTTGCCAGATCGTTGGGCGACGCGCTTGATCCTGAGGATGGCCCCACCAAGGACATGTCGCCGCTTGGTCTGGCTGGAATAGACATCGAGCCGCTGAAGGTGCGCGTGGATCTTGGCGTCAGCGGAATGTTCGATGACAAGGAAGCGCGCCATACCAGCGATGTGCCCGCAGTCGCCTTTGGCACCGGTGAGTTCAACGAGTTTTCGTTGACCGCGGGCCTCGAGGTTATCGGCCCACCGATCACCACCTTTCCGGGCGGCCCTGATGGTGGACCACTTGCTGGGCTGACCGTCTCTCCGACTTTTCGGGTTGGGGGGTCGCTACACCTGGGGGGCGACGCGCTGGTCATCGTCAGCGATCAACACCCGACGCCAAACGACGACGTCTTTTACTTCCTGAACCAGCTTGCCTCTCTGGACGCAGGGCTTGGCTTTAACGTCGGCGGTCCAGACGGGGCGTGCGATGCTCAGGCACAAACCGGGTGCATCGATTTCTCGGTCACCGCCGGGCCCAGCGTGTTGTTCATCGATCAAGAGGCGATCTTCGACGAATCAGGCGGCGGCGGTCTGCGCAACGTCGTGACGGACAGCCCTGTGTTGTTGGGGTGGAACGTGAGCGTCCAGGCAACCGGCACCCTGTGCGGTCAACAGGAATGTGGTTTGGCAATCAACGGATTTGCCCGCGCTACAATTCGCAGCTTTCCGGGGTTTGATACATCTGCAACGACCCAACCCTTTGGATTTCAATACCTGAACGATGTCAGTGGGATAACGTCGTTTGAATTCGGCGGAGGTGTCGTCATCCCACTCAATTGATCGAGAATGCATTGGCATCGACGCCATAGTTGGTGTTGAGGGGCCCACCCGCTGTCCAAGCTTCGGCTTCGCTCGGCGTTGCGTCAGCACCTTAACGGCCACGGCATCAATGCGCCGCGGCGCCAGGATATGGTGCGTAAGTGCCCCGAGTTCGTCATGCAGTCCGAACATGCCTCTTGAGGCCGCCCACGCAGCCGTCGTCAGGATCAGGCGGTCATCAATTAGGGCTGGGCTGGTTCTGCAGTTCGGAGGGGCCGGAGAAGTCGATCTGCGGCGTATCTGCTCCGGGCGTGTCTGCGACATCCTCGGACTCCAGCCCGTCTAACGCCTCCAGCACCGTCTCGGCGGTATCGTTTGGGTCTGACGTCGCTGCTGCCACGATTGAAGCGATCTGTTCGGCATCGCCGGCATCGGCAGCCACCAGGTCCGCTGCAACACCGGCGGCGAAGGCTGCTACCTGATCGCCATCCAGCGCGGAACTTTCCAGCGATTGGATGGCTGCGAAGATGATAGCGGCAATGTCACCGCCGCCTGTAACCGCTGCAGTTGCGATTGACCCGGCCAGCTCCGGCGCAATGCTGACAGCTGTCGCGACCAGATCGGCCAGAGACTGCGACGTCAAACTGGGGCCCAGCACGCCGACAACTTGGGCCGGGGACGCCACGCCCAATGCCGCAGCTTGCCGCAGGATCGCCCCAGCAAAACCCGGATAGGCCAGGATAAGCGCCGCAATATCCTCGGGCGTCGACGCCAACTGCAGCGCCAGCGCCAAATCCGCAGGCAAGTCGGCATCAGTTGACGCAAAGGTGCTGGGCGGTGGTGGCGCATCTGAGAGGGGTAGCGGGCGACAGCCGTTCTCATCGCAACCAAGGTAAAAGCCACGTTCAACGGACACGGTTTGACCGTCACGTTCAACGTCTGCGGCACCGTCGAACATCCAAATTTCGACATCTTGCGCGGACGCCGTTGCGCAAAGACCCGCCGCCAGAATCCCGACAAACAGAGACCTCACCCGGGATTTCCCATATACATTCCTGTCGTGCAGCTTGCGGGGCAGCGGCGCCAACATCAAGCATGCAGTCGACTGCATCAAGCCAGAGGCGTCATGGCGATCTATATGGCGGCAAACTGGTGACATGGATGTTGACGACAACCCCCTAAAATCACCTGACTTATTGTTTTTCTTGGCGCCGGCTGAGGGACTCGAACCCCCGACCCACTGATTACAAATCAGTTGCTCTACCAGCTGAGCTAAGCCGGCACGGTGCGCGTTCTAGTCACTGTGCAGCGCGGGCGCAAGGGCGGCGATTACCGGGGGGCAACGGCCGGAACCGGGACGTCTGTATCGCTGTCGACCGTGCCTGTTGAGATGTCGGATCCCGGCGGCACTGGGGTGCCCTCGGGCTCCGATAGCGCAGCTGGGCTCGCGTCTGCTGTTGGGCTATCGGCCTCGGCGCTTGATGCAGTGACAACCGGTTCTAACAACGTGCCGGACAGCTGCATCTCGGCAGGACGGCCTGTCAGGACGCCGTCTGCTTGCAGTTCCCCGGCTAGCGCCCCGTCAGGCAGCACCGTAATCGCCCCCGCAACATCCAGACCGTCGGTCAAAAAACGCAGGTCCGTCAGACGCCAGGTGTCATACCTGCGCTCGATCGCGGTCCTGAAGACGGTGAACGTCGTCACCGAGCCCGAATTGACCGAGCCAGAACTGACCGAGCCAGAACTGACCGAGCCAGAACTGACCGAGCCATCCAAAACGGCGTTTAGGGAGGGAACCTGCAGGATCCCGTCAGTGGCGGACAATGTCCCGGTAACGCGCTCGGGCGTCCAACTTTCGGCCTGCGCAGATAGGGACAATTGAACGTCGCCATCCAGATTGCCCCAGATAAAATCCAACGCAGCTGCCTGTGGAGACGTGGCTGAAAGCGCCAGCGAAAGGGCCAGCGGGGCGGTATCCTGAAACCGGTGATCCATGGCCAAGTCGACCCAACCGTTGCGGGGCGAGCCCGCGCGGGCCGTTAGCGCCATGCCATCGGGCCGCAGCGCAATTGCTGCAGACCCTCGGCCGAGCGCCAGCCCGTCCAGCCGCACATCTTGCACCCGCAGATCCAAAACAAGCGCCGGGCCCAGCCCCGTCCAGTCGCGCAGGCCAGACGCGGTTGAGACCAGCATAGCGGGCGGCAGATCATTCAGCTCCAACCGCGCAAGGCGGGGGGACAGCGTTAATGAACCCGCCCCCTCTGTGCTGATCGTCACCTCGGCATTGTCCCAGACCGGGTGACCTGGCACCCGAACCTCGGCCAGGAGTGCCCTGTTGTCGGACAGCGCCAACAGGCTGGACAGCCGCGGTGTGTTGCCCAATTCGGGCATTGGATTGGCGGGCAGGCCCAGCCAGGCCAGCAGCATCGGCAAATCCAGCACCGAGATGTTCAAATCGCTTTGCAACCCAACCGGCGCCGACCACACCCCGTCGACATGGGCAGACACGGCGCCGCCAACACGCACGGTGGTCGACACGTCGATTTCGCCAACGCTGCGCCAGCCTGCGATGCCTTCGACCATCAGCTCGACATTAACCGGACGCGCGCGCAGTTCGCCGGACGCACGCCCGCGAACCTGCAGACCGTTGTCCGCGATTTGGAGCCGGCCCTCGGCCGTGGTACCTGTCAGATCACCCAGCATTGTCGGCAGATCTAATCCCAACTGTGTGATCAGCCCCGATACGCCAACCGGCAAGTCGGCGCGCCAGGTCCCGTCCACGTTTGGGATCTGAGAGCGTGGCGGCAACGCCAGAACCCCCTGATATGTCAGCACATCCGGGCCCAGCGACACGGCTACGTCCACGTCTGTCATGGCGCCCTGCCACAAACGCGCAGGGGCCTGCACACTAGCCTGAATAGCCAGCGACCGGTCTTGCAGGCTGCCATCCAATGAGACGCTCAGCGCGCGCGCCCTGCCCTGCCAATCCAGCCCCAGGCTGTCGAACCGGTGGCGCACTTGCAGATCGTTCCAGGCGCGACGCACATCCAGGTCGACATCGGCCATCTGAAGTGTGCCCGGCTGCCATTCACCACGCAGCAGGAACCTTGCCGAGGGACGCACCACCGTACTGGCCGCGCGCAGCACGGCCGCGCCAGGCGCCTTGGGATCGACCACGCTCAACTGGCCCAGATCAAGACCTGGCGAGGGCCATAAGGTCAGGCCAGCCTCGCCGCTGAATCGTGCCTCCAGCCCCGTGGTCGCGCGCACCTCCTGGACGAACAACTCGCGCATGCGATCCGTCGGCATCGCCAGAAACACCCCCGCGATGATCACGACCCAGAACGCGGTCGTGATCACCCCAAGGCGCAACAGGCGCTGGCGGCGCCGCGTCTTCACGGTACCGACCTCACGTCTAATCCGAACGCGGCCCTACGGTTCGATCGCCGTAAACCCAGGTAAATCACGGGACCCTCACGTCTTTTCCGATTCCCCTGACACCTGCGCATAATGCAGAACATCTACTAAGGTGTAAGCGCCGATTGCCTCGCGACCGACCTTAGCGGATGAATTGCGGCCTGAGTTTCAGGCGCGCACGCTGCGACGGGGCCAAATGCCGGTTCAGACGCCGGTTGATGGCGCCGTAGACCACGATGATCCCGATCGTGCCCAGGATGAAGTAGAAGGCGGCGATCGGATAGGCCACGAAGGGGTTGAACGTCTGCTCGGCGAAGTAGTTCGCGTAGTAGAGGGCATCGCCCTGCTGGCGCCACGCCGGAAAGCTGGAGAAGAAGACCAGCGCCGTGGCGTGGTAGAGGAAGATCGCTTCGTTCGTGTAGGCGGGCCAGGCCAGGCGCAGCATCGTAGGCCAAACGACCCGGCGGAACCGCTTGCTGGGCGACATGCCCACGGCGTCGGCAGCCTCGATATCGCCCTTTGGTACGGCGCGCAGGGCGCCGTAAAAGATCTCGGCCGAATAGGCGGACGTGTTCAGGAACAGCACGAACAGTGCCCCCGCCCAGGCCCGCGTGAGCCAACGCGTCTCCGCCCCGATGACGGCGACGCCTAGATCCAGCTCGAACCCCACCTTCGGCAGCTGCACGAACAGCTCGTAGGTGAAGAAGAACTGGATAAAGAGCGGCGTGCCCCTAAAGACATAGATGAACGTGCGCGATGGAATGCGCGCCAGCGGGTTCTTGCTGGCCTTGCCCACGGCCAGCAGCGTCGCGAAGCAAAACCCCGTCAGCACGGCCAGCGTGGCGAAATAGACGTTCCAGATCATGCCGGAGCCGACCAGCACGAACTGTTCGCAAAGCGTGATGTCCGAGCGCGGCAGCAACCGTTCGCCATAGCCGATCGAGCGCAGGGCATAGTCCTGGATGGTCTGCACGCAACTCATCGGGCCACCGCCATGCCGCGGGTGACGCGGGCTGACAGCCGGTCAAAGCCCATCTGGCTGACCCAGGTCAGCAGCAGGTAAAAGACCATCAGGGCCGAAAAATACCAGGCGCGCCAGTCCCCGTGTGGGTAGTCGCTGAACTGGGGATTGGTCCGGCTGCCCAGTTCGCGGGCCCAATAGACCACGTCCTCGATCCCCAGCAGGAACAAGAGCGGCGTCGCCTTAATCAGGATCATCCACAGGTTCGACAGCCCTGGCAGCGCGTACACCCACATTTGCGGCACTTCCACCCGCAAGAAGATCTGGCGCCGGGACATGCCCACGGCCTGAGCAGCCTCGATCTGACCCTTGGGCACCGCGCGCAGGGCCCCGTCCAGGATGTTGGCGGCAAAGGCCCCGAAGGTGATCGCGAAGGAGGTCACGGCCAGCCCGAAGCCGTAGAACTCGTGCTGCCAGGCTGGGGCCGTGTCCAGCGGTGCCTTGGCTGCGTCGCAGACGATGAAGTCGTTGCCGCGCCAGATCGGCTGGTCCCAATCGGGGCAGAAGAGCGAATGGCGCGCCAGCTCGATCAGCTGGTCCATCGCGATGGGCACGAACAGAAAGAACAGGATCTCGGGAATGCCGCGCACCATGGTGGTATAGCCCGACCCGATCCAGCGCACGGGCGGGATGGCAGATCGTTTGGCCAGCGCCCCCGCCATGCCCAGGATCATTGCCGGGATCACGGTCGCGCACATCAGGGCGATGACCGTCAGAAAGCTCCAGTAAAAGGCGACGTGCTTGCCGGTGCTAAGGTAGCAAAGCAGCCAGTTCAGCCCGTCCAGGCTTTGCGGATCAGCGCAGGAAAAGTTCATCTTTGGAATGGGTTAGGGGCGGACACGCGGCCCGCCCCCCAACTTCATGTTACCACTGGGGCGCGTCGTCCTTGAACCACTTGGCCAGCAAGGCGTTCAACTCGCCCGAAGCTTTGAAATGGGCGATGGCGGCGTCCAGCTTGGCGCGCAGCTCGGCGTCCGACTCGCGGATGCCCAAGCCGACACCGCCGCCCAGACGCACCTGGTCGACGACTTCCAGTTCGCCGCCAGAATCCGCCACGATCGGCTTCAGATAGTCGTCATCGGCCAGCACCGCGTCGGCCTCGCCGTTCTTGACCGCGGCCACCGTCTCGTCCGGGGTGGCGAACTCCAGCGCCGTCGCGCCTGAGGCCGCGACATGGCCCGCCTGGATGGTGTTGACCTGCGCCGCGATCACCGTGTCTGGCGAGGTCAGATCCAGCTTGGCCCCCGCCGGAGCGACGTAGAACGAGAACGTTGCGGGGATATAACCTTGAGTGAAATCAATGACTTGATCGCGCTCTTCGGTGATCGACATACCCGCCATGATCACGTCGTAGTTGCCCGAAACCAGGTTCGGAATGATCGAATCCCAGTCGTTTTTCACCCAGGTGCAGTCCAGCTTGGCGTGTTCGCACAGCATGTTGCCGAACTCGATTTCAAAGCCGTCCAGCTCGCCCGCGTCGTTGATGAAGTTGTACGGAGGATAGGCGCCTTCGGTGCCCATCCGGACCGTGTGCCCGTCCGCGAGCGCGGCCGTGGATACCGCCCCCAACGCCGCCGCAGCGATCAGTGTCTTCCACATATTCATGGGTCTCTCCCTGTCAGTTTCCCAATGATTACAGTGCGCTAGCCAGGAAGGCCCGGCAGCGTTCCGATTGCGTGTTGCCAAACACCTGGTCTGGCGTGCCCTCTTCCTCGACCCGGCCCTGGTGCAGGAAAATCGTCTTGGACGACACCTCGCGGGCAAAGCCCATCTCGTGCGTGACCACGATCATGGTGCGCCCCTCATCGGCCAGCCCGCGCATTACGCGCAGCACCTCGCCCACCAGTTCGGGGTCCAGGCTGGAGGTCGGCTCGTCAAAAAGCAGTACACGGGGCTGCATCGCCAGCGCCCGGGCGATGGCCACGCGCTGCTGCTGGCCCCCCGACAGTTGCGAAGGGTAGTTGTTCTGTTTGTCGGCTATGCCAACTTTCCCAAGTATTTCAATAGCTTCTGCCCGCACCTCTTCGACGGGGCGGCGCAGCACCTGGACCGGGCCTTCCATCACGTTCTGCAGCACGGTCATGTGCGCCCACAGATTGAAGCTTTGGAAGACCATGCCCAGCTTGGTGCGCAAATGTTGGATCTGCTTGGGGTTGGCGCCGGTCATGCGGCCGGCGCGGTCGGTCTGGACCTGTACCTCCTCGCCATCGAC
Organism: Pseudomonadota bacterium; assembly: GCA_039026375.1. Classification (GTDB taxonomy): domain Bacteria; phylum Pseudomonadota; class Alphaproteobacteria; order Rhodobacterales; family Rhodobacteraceae; genus Thermohalobaculum. The sequence goes on along the minus strand of JBCCML010000021.1, from coordinate 55,844 downwards.
GACAACGCGCCCGCGATCCGGAATCTCTAGGAAATTTAAGCATCTAAGAAAGGTCGACTTGCCGGAGCCAGACGCCCCGATGATCGAGATCACGTCCCCCTGCGCGGCTTCCAGCGACAGACCCTTGAGCACCTCAAGCTCGCCAAAGCTCTTGTGAATGTCCTCTGCGATCAGGGCCTTGGGATGGTTCATACGCCGCGCTCTCCTGCCCGCAACAGAAGCGGATTCTGGCGCATTTGCAAGCTATTCTGAGCGGTCTGCCAACCCGGATTAGGCGCCCGCGCGATCCCCCCAAATGTCATGCAACCCTTAGGTGATATCCCAAGTGATATTGTTCCGGTAATTTGTCGCTAACCCGATATCCGTGACTTTATCCCGGATAACGTCACCTGACGTCCTGTAATGCCAAGTGATATCAGCGTGCGGGCTGGTGGGCGGAAAATCGATGAATGCGCCCCCGAAAGGTTAACCGGTTTATACCCGAACTCGGCAAATTTGCGTCGCAAGGCGACAGATATTCGCCTTTTGTTCTCGATAATTTGTTCCTATTTTGTTCACATACTATTCATCCAATCGGCCGGACGTTTTCTGGGCGTGATCAGTGCTTGATCTGGCTTCTGCAACGGATCACCAAGGGGCCATGCACACCACCGACGATCCGATCCACCGCTTCGCCGCCCACGTGGCCGGGACACGCCTGGCCGACATGCCAGACAGCGCCATCGCCGCGGCCAAGGTCCTGATCCTGGACACGCTGGCCGTGGGCATCGGCGGCAGCTCGGGACCGATGGCCGCGGAACTGGGCCAGGCGGCCGCTAACATGGGCCAGGGCGTAGAGGCCCGCGTCTGGGGAACCGGCCAGCCCCTGCCCGCGGCGGGCGCCGCGCTGGTCAACGCCTATCAGGCCCACTGCCAAGAGTATGACAGCGTGCACGAAGGCGCGGTCGCCCATGTGATGACGGCGATCCTGGCCGCTAGCCTGGCAGGGGCCGAACGGCGGGGCGGCGTGTCTGGCGCGCACTTGTTGGAGGCCGCCATTTTGGGTGTCGACGTGGGCGCCTGCCTGGGGATCGCCGCGGGCGGGGGACTGCGTTTCTTCCGCCCGGGCACGGCGGGCGGCTGGGGGGCGACGGCGGCGCTGGGCAAGCTGATGGGCTTTGACGCGGGCCAGATGGTGCAGGCGTTCTCGATCCAGTACGGGCAAATGTGCGGCACCATGCAGGCGCACACCGAAGGCTCGGGCCTGCTGGCGATGCAGATGGGCTTCAATGCGCGCAACGCCGTGACGGCCTGCGATCTGGCGGCGGCTGGGTTTACCGGGCCCGAGAACGTGCTGACCGGGCCGTTCGGGTACTACACCCTGTTCGAGGATGGCGGCGATCCTGAGGGTGTCGCCGAGACCTTGGGCCAGATCTGGCGGGTCGAGGAGGTGGCGTTGAAGCCCTTCCCCTCGGGCCGGGCGACGCATGGCATTCTGGACGGCGCGCTGGGGCTGCAACGCGCACACGGGTTCGGGGCGGCGGACGTGGCGGCCGTGCGCCTGAGCGTGCCCCCCCTGATCGAGCATCTGGTCGGCCGCCCGCCGAAGACCGAGATGGCGATCAACTATGCGCGGCTGTGCGCGCGCTATGTGCTGGCCGCGGCGCTGCAGGGCCAGGGGGTGGCGATCGCCGACTTCACCGATGCTGCCTATCGGCGTGCGGATGTGCAGGACCTGGCGGACCGCGTGACGATGGAGGTGCGATCGGGGGACGACCCGAACGCGCTGGTGCCGATCGGGCTGGAGATCGCGCTGCACGATGGCCGCGCCCTGACGGCGCAGGTCAGGGATGTCTATGGCGCGCCGCAGAACCCGATGTCCCCGGACGCGCGGGTGCAAAAGGTCCGGCAAATGGCGGCGCTGGCCAACCCGCCCCTGGCCGAGGCCCAGGCCACCCGGCTGATCGAGCTAGTCGACCGGCTGGAGGACGTGGCGGATGTTCGCATGCTGGTCGATGCAGCCACCGTTGGCGTAGTGCCGGGCTAAACGGTGCGGCAACGAGCGCCCAGGGATCACCGGGCCGCCTCGCAGAAGTGCCGGTACGAGGAGGCGCTGCTGGCCCAACCGGATGACCTCGCCATTGAAAAGGCCATCCGGCACCTCTATCAACGGTTTGCCGGGTTGCCTGCGAGCGGCGAACGGGCGGCCAGGGTCTATGAAGAACGGCTTAGTCAGGCGGCGGCACTGTCCAAATGGCACGTTCCTGTCACGGGAGAGGGGTCCTTAGATGTCTCTTGAGTTCACGCCCGTCGTGATCCTGGGGGCGGTCCGCTCGGGCATCAACATGCTGCGCAAAGTTCTGGTCGGGTGGCCCGCTTTGGCGACGTGGGACTGCGACGAGTCCAACCCGATCTGGCGGCACGGCAATCTGGATTGGCCGCCCAGCCAAATCTCGCCCCAGCGCGCAACGCCGGCGATCACGTCTTACATACGCTGCGCGTTCCGTTGGATCTGGCGGATCAAGGCAAAGCACGCTTTCGTCGTCGAAACGGCCTGCGCTAATACCCGGCACGTCGGATGACGCTGCGCTACGAGGACCTGAACGATGACCCGGCCGGCTGCTTGGGGCGGATCGTGATGTTCCTGAGCGCCCAGTCGACGGACGAGCAGATCGCCGACGTCGCCGGAATCGTGCGCCCGGCCTCGGTCGGCAAGGGGCGCAAGGGGCGCAAAGGGCGCGATCTGGATCTGTCGGCGGTGTTGCCGGTCATGCAGACAGCGCTGGCGCGCCACGGTTACGGGGTCTGAGATGCGGATCTACCTGTCACGCCCGCATATGTCGGGCACAGAACTCAGTCAAATCGAGAAGGTGTTCCAGAACAACTTCGTTGCCCCCGTCGGTCCACAGCTGGTCGAATTCGAGCAGACCGTCTCGGACTATCTGGGTGGCGGGCTGCACTGTGTCGCGCTCAGCTCCGGCACGGCTGCCCTGCATCTGGCCATGCGGATTGCCGGCGTCGAACGAGGTGACGAGGTCTGGCTGTCCTCGATGACCTTTGCCGGTGGGGCGTTCCCAGTGATCTATCTGGGCGCCGTGCCGGTTTTCTTTGACCTCTCTCCGGACAGCTGGACCCTGGACCCCGATCTGGTCGAAGAGGCGCTGGAGACGGCGGCCAAGGCTGGTCGTTTGCCCAAGGTGATCATCCCGACGGATCTATACGGTCAAAGTGCGGATCTTGACCGGTTCGAGGAGATGGCCGCCCGCTACGGGGTCACACTGCTGGTGGACTCGGCGGAGAGCTTGGGGGGTGCTTACACCGGCGATCGCAAATGCGGCACCGGGGGCAAGGCCGCGATCTTGTCCTTCAATGGCAACAAGATCATCACGACATCCGGCGGCGGCATGCTGGTAACACGGGACGCCCAGATCGCCGACGAAGCGCGCTTTCTGGCAACCCAGGCCCGGGATCCCGCACCGCACTACCAGCACTCCACCTACGGCTATAATTACCGCATGTCGAATGTCTGCGCGGCGATCGGCATCGGGCAGATGGGCGTGTTGGATGATCGGGTAGCGACGCGACGGCGCATCTTCGAGCGCTATCGCCAAGCCTTGTCGCGCAAGGGGCTAACCTTCATGCCCGAGCCGCAGGGCTATCACGCGACGCGCTGGCTGACGGCGGCGACCTTCCAGCCGGACGTGGTGGGCGCCGACCGCGAGGCGGTACGCCTGGCCCTGCTGGAGCATCAGATCGAGTCCCGCCCCCTGTGGAAGCCGATGCACACGCAGCCCCTGTTCGACGGCGCGCGGTATGTGGGCCACGGTTTCGATGAGGCGCTGTTCCGCGATGGGTTGTGCTTGCCGTCGGGCAGCGACATGACGGACGATCAGTTGGACGAGGTGATCGGCCACGTCTTGGGAGTTTTAGACAAGACGTGAGGCGGGCATGAGGGTGCCGTAACGTGCGCCCCGCAGCTACCAATGACAGTGGCACCGCAGCGATTGTCGATCACAGGTGATTGAAGACTGCCTCTACCGCGGCACGAGAGGATTTGTTGCGAACGCGAACGTCTAGCGATGTCTGAGTGCAGCTTCATTGCCTATGACTCAGGTTTCTGGCATGCCCCGCGCCATGCAGCCAGGCCACCCCATGAAGATCGCCTTCATAACTCAGCACTTCTACCCCGAGCCGTTTTCCAACACGCGGCTGGCACAGTCGCTGGTCGAACGGGGCCACGAGGTGCAGGTCTTCCCGTGTGTGCCGAACTACCCGGAAGGCAAGTTCTACGACGGCTATTCGAACCGGACACACCGCGAGGAAGTCTACGAAGGTGTGCGCATCCACCGCGCCTATACGATCCCGCGCGGCAACCGGGCGATCTCGATGGCCATCAACTTCTGCAGCTATCCGATCTTTGGGTTCTGGACCATGCTGCGCCGGATCAAGGGGCGGCCCGATGTCTCCTTCGCCTCGCTGACCTCTCCGCTGTTCCAGGCCTTTCCCGCGGTCTTCCTGCGCTGGGTTAAGGGCACGCCCGCGGTCTATTGGGTGCAGGATCTGTGGCCTCAGACGCTGATCTACGTGCTGGACCTCAAAAACCCCGTGATCATCCGCCTGTTGCACTGGATCTGCGGCTGGCTCTACCGGCGGGCCGATCTGATCCTGGTCCAGAGCGAGGGCTTCCCCGAGCCGATCGCCGCCTATGGCGTGCCGCGCGACCGGATCCGGGTGCTGCCGAACTCTGCCCCCGACGAGTTTCGCCCCCTATCGCCGGAAGACGCCCCGCAGGAGGCCGCGATCGTCCCGCAATCGGGCTTTCGTTTGATGTTTGCCGGAAATATCGGCGTGGCCCAAGGCTTCGAGACGATCATCGAGGCGGCTGACAGATTGCGTGACCGCACAGATCTAACCTGGGTGATCGTTGGCGCGGGCCGCCACGAGGAGGCCGTCCGCCAAGAGATCGCGCGCCGCGGGCTGGACCCAGCCTTCGAGTTCGTCGGCCGCCACCCGTCCGAGAAGATGCCCTATTTCTTCGCCCATGCCGACGCGATGCTGGTCTGCCTGACGGATGTCTACACCAACGCCATCACCGTGCCCTTCAAGGTCCAGTGCTACATGGCCTGCGGCAAGCCCATCATCGGCTGCCTAAGGGGAGAGGGCGCGCGCGTCATCGACGCCTCCGGCGGGGGGCTGACCTCACCGGCCGGCGATGCCGACGGATTGGCGGCATCGGTGCGCCAGATGCTGGACATGCCGGCGCAAGACCGCGCCCGGATGGGCGCAAATTCCCGCGCCTATTTCGATGCCAACTACGCGCGCGAGAAGGTCGAGGGCGACCTGGCCCGCTGGCTGCAGGAAATCGCGGACGCCCGGCGGTAGACCCGGTTTGGCGCCGGATATCGGCCTATGCGCTGGCCATCGGACGTTTCGGCGGCTATCCAGGGTTTTGCGCCCACCCCATCACCCACGATATCACCCGCCAGCCCAAGCCAATTTCCGGAGCACCCCATGTATACCCCCGACGCCGACGCCCTGTTGGCCGGCATCAACAATTGGACCGCCATCGAAAGCAAGACCGACGAGCCCAAGGCCATCGGCGCCATGATGGACCAAGCCATGGCCGACTATCGGGCGGCGGGCATGACGGTCACGCCCATCGCGGGGCGCGACGGTTTCGGGCCGCACTTCCGGGCGGACGGGCCGGGTGCGGGATCGCGGCCGGGCATCCTGGTGCTCTCGCATCTGGACACGGTTCACCCGACCGGTGTTCTGCAACGCAACCCGATCCGGACTGAAGGCGACCGCGCCTATGGGCCCGGCATCTACGATATGAAGGGCGGCGCCTATCTGGCGATGAAGGCGGCGGAGACGCTGATCCAGGCCGGGCAATCCACGCCCCTGCCCATCAGCTTTCTGGTGGTGTCGGAAGAGGAAGTGGGCTCGCCCACCTCGCAAGAGCACATCGTGGCAGCGGCGCATGATGCCGCCTACGTGCTGGTGACCGAGCCGGCGCGGGATGGCGGGTGTGTGGTCACCGGGCGCAAGGGCGTCGCGCGCATGAAGATCGCCGCGCATGGCAAGCCTTCGCATTCCGGCGCGCGCCATCAGGACGGCGAAAGCGCGGTCCTGGAACTGGCGCACCAGATCGTCCGGCTGGAGGGAATGACCGACTATGACCGCGGCGTCACGGTGAATATCGGCCTGATGCAGGGCGGCAGCGGGGCCAATGTGGTGCCCGAGCATGCCGGCGCCGAAATCGACATTCGCATGCTGACACCCGCCGATGGCGAGGCGATGGTGGCCGCCGTCCAGGCCCTGCAGCCGGTCAACCCGGAGGTTTCACTGACGGTGACGGGTGGCATGAACCGGCCGCCCTACGAGAAGTCGAACTCCGTCGCGGCGCTCTACGAGCACGCCCGCGGCCTGGCGGCTGAACTGGGCTTTGAGCTGGGCGATACCTTCACGGGCGGCGGCTCAGACGGAAACTTCACGGCCTCGATCGCGCCGACGCTGGACGGCATGGGCGTCGACGGCAACGGGGCCCACACCGAGGAAGAGTATCTGCTGATCTCGTCGCTGGAGCCGCGGTTCATGCTGCTCCGCCGCCTGATGGAGACGTTGGCCTAGCACCGCCGCATTGCGCTGACTGACCCGGGGCTATTTTTCGGAAACGCACCATCTGGCGAACGCTTGCCAGCATCATTGTCGCGGGATGGGCGCCAACACCATCGCGGCGTTGACACGAGGTCGCTCGCCCTCAAACTTGCACTCAGAATGGGTGATATTGAGTGCGGGCGCGTGTCAAAGGGGCATCCACAGAATGTGTTGATCCTGGGGGCTGGGCCGGCCGGGCTGACGGCCGCGCGGAGCATCCAGCGTCACGACACATCGGTTGACATCACAGTGTTCGAGGCGGGCGCCCAAGTCGGCGGTATCGCGCGTACGGAAACCCACCGGGGCTTTCGCTTCGATATTGGGGGCCATCGGTTTTTCACGAAAGTCCCACGCGTCGAACGCGTATGGATCGAAACACTGGGCGACGACTTCATCCGAGTACCGCGCCTCAGCCGCATCTATTACCGGCGGCAATTCTTCGACTACCCGCTGAAGGCGTTTAGAGCCTTGCGGATGCTGGGCCTGATTGAGGCGGTTCGGATTGTCCTGAGTTATGTCTACGCGCGCTTGCGGCCGCGGCAGCCAGAGATCAGTTTCGAAGATTGGGTGGTCAATCGCTTTGGCCTCAGGCTTTACCGGCATTTCTTTGAATCCTACACCGAAAAGGTATGGGGGATCCGACCGACGGAGATCAGGGCGGATTGGGCCGCACAGCGCATCAAGGGTCTGTCGCTGATCAGCGTTGCCTGGGCGGCACTGACCGGGCGGTCGACGGCCAAAAGCCTGATAGAGGAATTCGATTATCCAAGGCTGGGCCCCGGTATGGTTTGGGAAGCACTGGCCGACGAACTGAGCGCCCACGGCGCCGAGGTCGCCATGCAGACCAAGGTGCAGCGGCTTGGCCACGAAAACGGCCGGATCACCTTTGTCGAAACCGTGGATCACCAGGGTACCATCGCCCGCCATGACGGGCCGGATGCGGTTCTGTCGTCCCTGGCGCTGCGCGATCTGATCAGGATGATGGAACCACCACCGCCGCCGCACGTCGTCGCCGCGGCCGAGCAACTGACCTATCGGGATTTCCTGATCGTCACCCTGATCCTGGACCATGCCGACCCCTTCCCGGATAACTGGATCTATGTCCATGACCCGGACGTGCGCGTCGGGCGCATTCAGAATTTCCGGGCATGGTCAAAGGACATGGTCCCGGTTCCAGGCCAGTCAGCCATCGGCATGGAGTACTTCTGCAACATCGGCGATAGCTTGTGGGCGGCCTCAGACGCAGACCTGCGCGGTCTGGCGGCGCATGAATTGCAAAGCTTGGGCCTAGCCCCGGCGCAATCGGTGGTGGACTACAAGGTGATCCGCCAGCCAAAGGCGTACCCAGTCTACGACAACGCCTATCAGGATGCCGTGCAAACGCTGCGTTCCTGGTTGTCGGGGCTTCAAAACTTTCAGACGGCCGGGCGCAACGGCCTGCACCGCTACAACAATCAAGACCACTCGATGCTGTCTGCGATGTTAGCTGCCGAGAACCTGTTTGGTGCCAGCCACGATGTTTGGAACGTGAATGTCGAGCGCGCATATCACGAGGAGTTCCAGGTCGACCGCAACACGCGTCTGGCCGATGGGTAACGCGAAGGCCTGATCCTGATGCGTCTGCGCGCGCACCTGCGCCAGCGGGCCTTTTTGGCGGGTTTGGGGTCAGGAAACTCCGTTCTGTCGATGCTTTTCGGCCAGCGCTATAGCTGCGGGCAAGGCCATCGGGCGGGGTCTATTTCATAGATCAGATATTGCTCCCGGCGGCCTTGGGTAAAGCTGGCGATCAACGACAGGCCCGGGCGCGGGGTCAACGCCTCAGCCTCCGTCAGGATGAAGAGGGGCGGATTGGTGGTGCTGTACGCCTCAGGGCCCAGTTCGGGATGATGTCGGCAGACCACCTTCCCAACGCGGCGCAGCACTTCGTCTAAATCAATCCGCTCATACGTCCCCCATTCGGCATAGGTCGCCATGGCCTGGGTTTGCGGCGCATAAAACGCCCGGTTCATGTAGGCGCTCAACGGTGCCATTTTCAGGCTTTCAGAGCCGATGATGAACCGGTTCTCAAGCCCTTCGTTCACCAGATACGCGGCTGTCACCTTGCCCGCAGAGGGTGGCAGGACGAAGGCATCTCTGGCGTGAAAGGCAATCGCAGCGCATAGATGCACGACAAGCGCCAGGGTGCCGAAGATCGCCAGGCCGTTCCCCCTTTTGGCGCGCGGCGACCCCGGGGCCCGCTGCGGCTCAGCGACGCGAACCCACACCACGAAGAGAAAGATCAAGAAAAAGAACCCGCCGTGACGGTGCGCCGTGCCTGCAAAGATCACGGTCATGAAAACGAGCAAGGAGGTCGTTGCAAACAGCAGAACCCCCAACGCAAATCGATGGTGCTGGACCCAATACGCGGTAAACAAAAGCACCAACAAACCGGCCAGCACGATCAGCCCGACCTCAATCACGGTGGTCGGATTCGGCAAGAAGATGGTCAGCCCCTGCAGCATCCGGGCTGCGGCCCGGAAGATACGCGGCGCGTCCAACGCCGGGCTGACCAGATCGTCGCGCACAACTGGAGTCGTCAGGATCGGGTAGAGGGCTGCACCCAGCAGCACCAGAAACAGCGCCAGCGCCAGTGCCGGGTCCCAAGATCTGTCTTTCCCGTTCGGTCCGGTCCGCAGATCGCGGCTAAGCATCCACTCGGCCACGGCAATCCCAGCGATCACGCAGGCGATGACCAGACTATAGCCATGCGTCATGGCCAGCAGCCCCAGGACCAGCCCCAGTGGAATGTACGTGCGCCGCCGCAGCGGGGTCAGCGCAGCGGCGATCATGATCAACAACAGCACCAGACCATAGCTGCGCGCCACGACAAAGTACTCGTAGAAAGGAAAAAAGCCGAACGTAAACAGTATCTTGTTGAGCACACGGAACGGGGCCGCCCACCAGAAAAAGCAGATTCCGCTGACGCCGATGGCCCAATGCATCACCTGCAAGGCCAGGGGATCAACAAAGCGCTGCGACAGGGGATAACTGAGCAGATAGAACAGCGGCGGGTGTCCTTCGTGCTGTAACTTGTCCAGTAGATCTGCGACCGACGCGCTATCGCGCAGGATCAGCCAGAACTGTGCCTCGTCCCGCCAGATCGGGCGCTCGTAGATCAGCACAAAACCGAGCACCGCGAATAGCAGGATCGAGATCGCACCCGCATGCGGTTTCAGGCGATCCATCAATGGCAAGACTGCTTCTCCGTGCGCGCCTTTGACGTCATGGCGATCGGGGCCCCCGAAGGATTGACCGCCGCAACAGGGTCATAGGGGAAGAAGACAGCCGAAAGGGCAATTTCTTTTTGGAACTAAGGGGCAATCGGGTGGTCGGATCGGCACCTTGCGTAATCTTGCAGGAACTGCACCTGGGCGGGGGACTCGATCGCGCCGGGCCGGTGGGCGCGCGTCTCGGCGATTGCCGCCTCGGCGCCGTGGCCTTGCCGGATCAACAGGATTGCCGCCAGCGTTCCCGTTCGTCCCAGACCTGCGGCACAGTGGATAAGGATGCGCTGGTCCCGACGCAGCGCGTCATCCAGAAACGCATCCATCGGCACCGCGTTCACGGGCACCGCCGGGTCCGGCGGGTGCATGTCTTTGGTGGGCAGATGCAGCCAGGGGATCCCTGCGGCGGTCACCTTCGCGGGCAGGTCCGGGACGCCCAGCCGGGCAAACTCGTGCTGTTCGACCAGGGTGACCATCAGACCGGGCTGCCAGGCCACGATGGCCGCCAGGTCGCGATCCAGCTTCTGCCCCCCGGGGGCCACGCCAGAGGATGGTTGGCGGCCCGGGCACGCACACATGCCAATCACCCCCGCCACGGGGAGGCGCAGCTCGTCGATGATCAGGCTTGGACTGTCGGAGGCGTTCATCACCCGACCATAGCACCGGTCCGGCAAACGAGTACCCGGGTCAGCGACGACCTGCGTCTCACCGGGGCTGAGGAGCGGCGCTGTCGCCGCTCCCCGTCTTGTCGCGTCAGGCGAAGTCGATGCCATGCTCCGACATCGGCAGGCTGGTCATCCGCTTGCCGGTGGCGGCATAGATCGCGTTCGCCAGCGCCGGCCCGATGGGCGGTGTCCCAGGCTCGCCCACGCCCGTCGGCGCCTCGGCGCTGGGCACCATGTGCACCTGGATATCCGGCATGTCCGAGATCCGCAGCGGCTCGTAGTCCGGGAAGTTCCACTGATCGACCTCGCCATCGGTCAGGGTGATCTGGTTGCGCATGATCGCCCCCAGGCCATAGCCGATGCCGCCCTCCATCTGAGCGCGGATCACGTCCGGGTTGATGGCCAGACCGCAATCGACCGCGCAGACCACGCGCTCGACCTTGACCAGACCGTCGGTGACCGACACCTCGGCAATCTCGGCCACGTACGACTCGAAGGACTTGTGCAGGGCGACGCCTTGGAACCGTCCGGGCGCGGGATTGCCCCAGCCCGCCTTGTCGGCCGCCAGCTTCAGCACACCGGCCAGGCAATGCTGATCCTTGCTGCCGTCCGCCAGCAGCGACAGGCGAAAGTCCACGGGATCTGCCCCCGTCGCCTCGGCGGCCATGTCGATCAGGCTTTCCATGGCGTAGGCCGTGTGGGTGTGCCCGACCGAGCGCCACCACAGCACCGTGACCGGGCTTTCAGCATCGGTCAGGCCGACCGACAGCGCAGGGATCGCATAGTGCGTGTCCTTGATCCCCTCGACCGACACCTTGTCGACGCCGTTATGCACCAGCACGGATTCGAAGGGGCCACCCTTCAGGATGGACTTCGCCGCGATGCGATGGTCCCAACCGGTGATCTGGCCGTCCTTGATCCCGATCTTGGCCCGGTGCGCCGCCATCGGGCGGTAGTAGCCGCCCTGGATGTCGTCCTCGCGGGTCCAGACCAGGTGCACCGGGGTGTCGCGGCCCAGCAGATCGTAGGCAAGTGCGGCCTCGGTCTGGTAGTCTGCCAGCGGCGTTGCCCGCCGCCCGAAGGACCCGCCCGCATAGACGGTGTTCACCTCGACATTGGCGGGGTCCAGGCCCAGCACCTGGGCGACGACCGGCTGGATGATGCCCGGGAACTGGCAGCCATCGTGGAACCTCACGCCGGTCTCGGTGGGCTCGATCACGCAGTTCAGGGGCTCCATCGGGGCGTGGGCCAGATGGGGGAACAGGAACTCGGCCTCGATCACCGTGTCGGCACCGGCCAGCGCGTCGCCTGTAACTGCCAGATCGCCGCCATCACGGGCCTGATAGGTGGGCGCGCCGTCCAACAAAGACTGGTGATAGGCGATGAGGTCGGGGGTCGAGCGGTTCTCGGCCGCCGAGAAGTCCCACTCGGCCTCGACCATGTCCCGCGCCTGGATCGCGGCCCAGGTGTTCTTGCCATAGACGACGACGCCCGCGCCAGTGGGCAAAGCCTTGGCATCCAGAAAGCCCGGGATGTCCGCGGCATCGGCGGCATCGAACGACACCAGACGCCCGCCGAACCGGGGGCTGTGCAGGATCACCGCCGTGACCATGCCGGAGATGCGGACGTCCATGGCAAAAGTGGTCTCGCCCTTGGTCTTGCCATAGCTGTCCTTGCGCGGCAGCCCGTCGACACCGATCAGCCGGAAGTCCGCGGGGTCCTTGACCGTGGGTTCCGCCGGCGGGGTCATGGTGGCCGCCTTGCCCAGCATCTCGCCGAACGAGGCCGCGCGGTCGCCCGAGCGGAGCACGCCCTTGTCGATCGAGACATCGGCGGGTGCCACACCCCAAGTGTCGGCCGCTGCGGCCACCAGCACGGCCCGCGCCGCGGCGCCGGCCTGGCGGTACTGCATGAAGCTGTTGGCGATGGCGGTCGACCCGCCCGTGCCCTGTGCGCCCCAGAACAGGTTCGCATAGCGGCTGGAATCGCCCGGCGCCAAGTCGACGGCCAGGGTTTCCCAGTCTGCGTCCAATTCCTCGGCCACCAGGGTTGCCAGGCCCGTGGTCGTGCCCTGCCCCATCTCGAAGTGCTTGATCACCACGTGGACGACACCGTCGGGCGAGATGCGCACGAACGGGTTGATATCCAGGACCGCGGTCTCCTTGGCGGCGACGAAGCCACCATTGGCGCCGACGCCGATGACCAGGGCCGCTCCAGCGGCGGCGGAGCCTTTCAGAAAGGCGCGGCGGGATGTCTGAATGGTCATGCTCACGCCTCCATGATGTCGGCGGCGCGGTGGATCGCGGCGCGCACACGCTGGTAGGTGGCGCAGCGGCAGGCATTGCCCGACATCGCCGCTTCGATATCGGCATCCGTGGGACGCGGCGTCTCGGTCAGCAGGGAGGCGGCCGACATGATCTGGCCGGACTGGCAATAGCCGCACTGGACCACGTCCAGCTCGCGCCAGGCGGTTTGCACGGCCTTGGCGGCGGGGCCGTCAACGCCCTCGATCGTGGTGATGTCCGCATCCGCCACATCGCCCACAAAGGTCGAGCATGATCGCACGGGCACCCCGTCCACATGCACGGTGCAGGCGCCGCACGATGCGACGCCACAGCCGAATTTCGTGCCGGTCAGGTTCAGTTCGTCGCGCAGCACCCACAAAAGCGGGGTGTCTTCGGGCGCGGTCACATCCCGGGTTTGTCCGTTAATGGTCAACTTCATCGCTACATGGCCTCCTGCCGAGGGGTTTCGCTATGGGGAAATCAGGTGAGTCGGTGTAAACTACACGGTGTAGTATATGCGGGATCGCGCCTGAGTAAACCGCATAGTTTACATCCCCGCGGCTTCTGTCTATGACCGCGATCGGGGATCGAGATGGACATATCGCAGACCAAACACCGCCAGATCATTGACGCGGCCGTGGCAGAGTTCCGCGAGCGCGGCTTTGCCGGTGCCAGCATGGATCGGATCTCGGCCCGGGCCGAGGTCTCGAAGCGCACGGTCTACAACCATTTCGAATCCAAGGACGTGCTGTTCCGCGCCATCCTGGACATCATGGCCACGCGCGCGAATGCGGCCTTTGACATCGCCTATGACGGGTCAAAGCCGATCCGCGACGAGCTGACCAAGCTGGGCTGGGCCGAGGGCGTGCTGCTGACCGATGCCGATTTTGTGAAGCTGGCCCGGATGGTGGTGGGCGAGACGATGCGCGATCCCGTTCTGGCCGCCGAGATGAACGAGAAGATGGCCCGCCTTGCCGTCTTCCGCGAGTTTTTGGGGGACGTCAGCGCGGCGGGGGCCTTGGATATCCCGGATCTGGACCGCGCGACGGATCAGTTCCTGGGCCTGATCAAGGCCCAGGCCTTTTGGCCAGTCATCTTCTCGGGCGAGATCGTCAGCCGCGATCAGATGTCAGCCATCATCCAGACAACGGTCGACATGTTCCTGAAGGAGTATGCGCCGTCGGGGGTAACGCCGGTCGCTTAGGCCGCGCGCCGCCTGCGCCGGGGCCGGCGCCGTTTGTTGGCGGGTGCGTCGGTCTTCAGCTTGGCCGGGGGACGGTTGCCGCGACGCGCGCGGGTGGGCGGCGGTTCGGCCGGGGCCGGCGCATCACCGATGACCGTCAGGCGCACACCCGTCTTACGCTCGATATCGCGCAGATAGCCCTGCTCGCTCGGATCGCAGAGCGACACGGCCACGCCCGATTTACCGGCACGCGCCGTGCGGCCGATCCGGTGGACATAGCTTTCGGCTTCGTTCGGCAGCTCGAAGTTCACGACATGACTGATATCGTCGATGTCGATGCCGCGTGCGGCGATGTCGGTGGCCACCAGCACCCGCATATCGCCGCTGCGGAAGGCGTTCAGCGCCCTCTGCCGCGCAGCTTGGGACTTGTTACCGTGCAGGGCCGCAGAGTCGATGCCGCGCTTTTCCAGTTGTTCGGAGACCCGGTTGGCCCGGTGCTTGGTGCGGGTGAAGACGATCACCTTGGCGACGGCCTCGTCCTCCAGCAGCGTCACCAGCTTTGCCATCTTGTCGGCGTTGGGCAGGTGGTAGACGGACTGCTCGATGCGCTCGATCGGCGTCGACTGGGGTGCAATTTCAACCCGCAGCGGGTTCTGCAACAGGCTTTCCGCCAGTTTGGCGATCTCGCGCGGCATGGTTGCCGAGAACAAGAGCGATTGGCGGTCTTTGGGCAACTCGTCCACCAGCGCACGAATGTCGCGGATGAAGCCCATGTCCAGCATGCGGTCGGCCTCGTCCAGCACGAAGCTGTCGACCCGGCGCAGATCCGCCTTGCGTTGGCGCACCAGGTCCAGCAGCCGCCCGGGCGTGGCAATCACGATATCGGTGCCGCGGGCCAGGGCGGTGATCTGCGGGCCTTCCTTGACGCCGCCGAAGATCACCGAATGGCGCAGCCGCGTGTCTTTGCAATAGGCCTTCACGTCTGTGCCGATCTGGATCGCCAACTCACGCGTGGGCGCCAGGATCAGGGCCCGGGGCTTGTTGCGGGGCCCTTTGCCGGATCGCTTCTCCGTGTCATTGCCGGGCGGCACGTCGCGCAACAGCCGGTCAATGATCGGCAGCGCGAAGGCCGCCGTTTTGCCCGTGCCCGTTTGGGCGATCCCCAGCATGTCGCGGCCGTCCATCAGCCCGGGGATCGCCTGCGCCTGGATCGGCGTGGGCGTGGTGTAGCCGCATGCCGTGACGGCACGCAGGATCGGTTCGGCCAAGCCGAAGTCCGAGAAAGTCTTGGATGTCAAAACACAGTCCTTCCGGCGCAGGCCGATGCGACCCCTTGGTCGCCCCTGCGCACGCACGTGGCACCGGGCGCGGCCCAGTCAGTGCTCATTGATCAGCCTGTCCGGGCGGGCTCTGGCGCCATCGGCGCCGAGTCCCGCGCCACCCGGGCGAGGTTTTTGTTTACAGCGAGTTTGTCAGAAGCCGCCGCTCTTCCACGAGCTGGATGACTTACAACTCTTACAGATCCGTTCACCGGACCAGGAACTCTCAAATTCAACAGAACACATCAGGCACTTGCGCACCTTGGGCCGGTCCCATGACCGTCCCTCGTCAATGGCTTCCGCTTGGTCGATGTCTGCCAGGACCTTGCTCTGTTCCATAGTACCCATTCCATTCAGAAACACCGGGCGGCCGGGTGCCGCCTGGCGGTCATTTTCATCAGCAGTTGCCCGGCAAAAGCCTGGGTCAGTCGGCCAATGTCAGATTCGTAGCTGCTTCGCGTCCATCGCGGCCAGATTCGATGTCGAAATTGACCTTTTGGCCATCGGCCAGGCCCTGCAGGCCAGAACGCTCAACGGCAGAGATGTGCACAAACACATCGCGTGCGCCGCCATCCGGCTGGATAAAGCCGTATCCCTTGGTTGAGTTAAACCATTTCACGGTGCCAGAAGCCATCGTGAGATCTCCTTTAAGTCTTGGCCGCCCGCGACGTGCGGCGGCTGTGGCGCGGTCAGTTCCGGATCGAAAGACTGCGGCCAAAGGAGGAAACACAGGATCGAGCGCGATAACGTTGCGGGGCGGATGTAGGGTCAAAACGGGAAAATCGCAAGTCGCATTCGTCATTAACCTTGTCTAAAGGGCCGCCAAAAGCGTGTTTCTGGCCTTTGCCTATGGCCTGCGGGTCCCCTAGGCTGGGAAATGTGCTGGAAACTGCCCGCTCAACGACGATGGACACCCGATGACCCTGGACGACCTGCCCGCCATCCCCAGCCAGGCCGAAACGCCGGAGGAGGCCGCCGACCGGCGCCATCACCTGCACCCCTGGGAGGCGCTGGGCAGGTGGCGCGAAAGCCCGCGGCAGATGATCGTGCGGGGTGAAGGCATCCACCTGATCGAAGCGAGCGGGCGGCGCCTGATCGACGGCCCAGGCGGCATGTGGTGCGTGCAGATCGGCTATGGCCGGCCCGAAATGGCCCAGGCAATCGCCGATCAGGTGACCACCCTGCCCTATGCCTCGCCCTGGTCCATGGCCAACAACCCGGCCGCGGCCCTGGCCGAGCGCCTGGCCAGGCTGGCGCCAGGCGCACTGAACAACGTGCAGTTCACCACGGGCGGGTCGACCGCGGTCGACACCGCCATCCGCACCATGCATTTCCTGAACAACCGCCTGGGCCGGCCCGAGAAGAAGATCGTGATCGCGCGGGAAAAGGGCTACCATGGGTCGACCTATCTCTCGAACACGGTCACTGGCAAGGAACGCGACCGCAGCCATTTCGACGTCGAGGACCGGCTGGTTCACATGCTGCCGGACGTCAATCCGTTCATTCGCCCCGATGGCATGACCGAAGACCAATGGTGCGATGCCAAAATCGCCGATCTGGAGCGGGCCATCACCCAACTGGGCCCCGACCGCGTGGGCGCCTTCATCGCCGAGCCCATCCTGTGTTCAGGCGGCGTGGTGATCCCGCCCAAGGGCTACCATGCCCGCACGCTGGCGGTCTGCCGCAAGCATGACATCCTCTACATCTCGGACGAGGTGGTTACCGCCTTTGGGCGGCTGGGGACCTGGTTCGCGTCGGAGGAGCTGTTCGGGATCGAGCCAGATATGATCACCTGCGCCAAGGGGCTGACCTCGGGCTATCTGCCGCTGGGGGCGTGCCTGATCTCGGACCGGGTGATGGAGCGGATGACCGGCGCCGATCACCAGGTGCTGTTCCCGAACGGTTACACCTATTCGGCGCATCCCGTTTCGTGCGCGGCTGCTATGGCCAATCTGGACATCATCGAGCACGAAGATCTGCTGGGCCACGTCAACCGCGTTGCGCCGCAGTTCCAGGGCCGTCTGGCCAAGCTGGCGCAGTCTCCCGTCATCGGCGATGCCAGGGGCATGGGCCTGCTGGGTTGTCTGGAGGGACTGACCGATCAGGGCCGGTCAACGGCGCTGAGCGTGCAGCGCGATCTGGGTTCGCGGCTGGACCGGGCCTGCGAAGCGCGCGGCCTGATCGTGCGCCCGCTGATCAATATGTGCGTGTTCTCGCCGCCGCTGGTGATCACACCGGCGCAAATAGACGAGATGTTCGACATCCTGGAGGATGCAATCGAGGAGGTCGCGGCCGCGATTGCTGCCGAAAGCTAGCGCCGTTCTGAACGCCATCCCGGGGAGCACGCCATGTTCCACATGCACAGCATCTTCGACCTACGCCCCAACCACACGCTGCAGGATTTCAGCGCCGCCTGGCGGGCGCTGATCCAGGCCATGCGGGCCGAGGATCTGATCGTGTCGGCCAGCGGGATCGGCGAGCGACGCCGCGACACGCCGCTGGACACCGACGACAGCAACGACCGGCGCTACTTCACGGTGATGAGCTTTCGCGACCGTGCCCAATCCGAGGCCGCGTGGGCCCAGATCGCGCCGCGGCGCGAACCTGTCTCGTCCCTGCATATCCAAGTCAACGCCATGGTGACCAACGCAGTCTTTGTCTGTTGGGAGGATTTGGCGGACACTGACCCGACCGACCCGGTCGCCCCGCCCCTGGCGGTCGCTCAGGCCGGCACGTAGCTGGACTGGATCCAGGTAGTGCCCGGCGCCAGGGTGCGCGCCACCTCGCTGCCTGCCCGCACATAGGCGGTCTCGCCTGCGCCAATGCGCTGGGCCCCGGCATCGCTGGTCAGTTCCAGGGTGCCGGCCAGCACGTGCAGGATCTGGTGCGCGTTGCTCGGCCGGGGATCAGTACGGCCACCAGCGCTGTAACGCACGTCGACCCACATCCGTCCCGTCGCATTCGTGAACCAGGTCTGGGCCGTCTCGACCGGGCCATCTGCGGGAATGGCCGAGAGATCCGGCACCGTGATACGGGAGAGCGACGGGTTCTGCGGCCCCGCTGGGACGGGATCGTCGACGATCATAAAAACCTTGCGGACATAGCCCGTCTGCTTCCACTGGCATTGCAGGCCCTTGGGGATCACAAAGACCTCGCCCGGGGCCACCACAACGTCGGTGCCATCCGGCATGCCCATGGTCATGCTGCCTTCCAACAGCAGCATGAACTCGTCGACGGCATAGGGGCCCATATGCTCGGTGAACGCGGTGCAGTCCCAGACGCCGGAGAGATAGCCGGTCTCAGCCTCCTGATCGACAATCCAGCCGCGCT
Organism: Pseudomonadota bacterium; assembly: GCA_039026375.1. Taxonomy (GTDB): domain Bacteria; phylum Pseudomonadota; class Alphaproteobacteria; order Rhodobacterales; family Rhodobacteraceae; genus Thermohalobaculum. The sequence goes on along the minus strand of JBCCML010000021.1, from coordinate 37,163 downwards.
GCACCGGGGTGCCCGCGGCCAGCGACGCCGGGTCGATCGGGTCCCAAGCGGTCAGCCCGATCCCAGACCGATCGGAATGAGGCATCCGCACTACGCCTGCCGCGTCCGCCACGAAACCCTCCTCTGCATCCTTCTTCGGGGTCAAAGGGGCCGCCGACTAGACCGCGGCCCCTTTGCTTTCCGGCAATTTTGCCCCCCATCACCCTGGTAGATCCGCTCGCATGGGATATTGTCAACGGTAGGCGGCGGTCGCGGAGCAGAACCGGGCCGACTGAACCAGCGCTGGCGGACAGGCAAGCGGAACCAAGGCGGCCGGGCAGGATACGGCGCCCAGGGAGCGGAACCATGACAGCCCATGACGATATCCCCCAGGCGCCGCTACGCGACCCCAGCTATGACATCCTTTTCCAGCCACTGAAGATCGGTCCCCTGACCACCAAGAACCGCTTCTACCAGGTCCCCCATTGCAACGGCATGAGCCGCGCGCACCCGTCCTCGATGGCCGAGATGCGCGGCATCAAGGCCGAGGGCGGCTGGGGCGTTGTCTGCACCGAAGAGGTCGAGATCAGCCCCTGGGGGGAACACGCCCCCTATATCGAGGGGCGCCTTTGGGACGATACCGATATCCCGGTCTTCGCCAAGATGTGCGACAAGATCCACGCCCATGGCGGGCTGGCGGGGGTGGAGCCGTCGATTGCCGGGGCCTGCGCCCCAAACCGCTATAGCCGCGAGATCCCGGTGGCCCCCTCGCATCGGCCGGTCGACTATCCGGACCCCGTGCAGGCGCGCGCCATGGACCTGACGGACATCCGCCGGGCGCGGCAGCTATATGTCGATGCCGCGCTCAGGGCCCGGCGCTGCGGCTTTGACATCATCTATGTCTACGCCGCGCACGATCTGGGGATCCTGGCACACTTCCTGTCGCGCCGCCGCAACCGCCGCAGCGATGAATATGGCGGCAGCCTGGAGAATCGCGCCCGCCTGCTGCGCGAGGTCCTGCAGGACGTCAAGGACGCCGTGGGCGACACCTGCGCCGTGGCGCTGCGCTTTGCGGTCGACGAAATGGTGGGACCGGATGGCATGATGGCCGAAGCCGAAGGCCGCGATGTGGTCGAGATGCTGGCCGAAATCCCGGACCTCTGGGACGTCAATATCGGCGCCTGGGAGCATGACAGCCAAACGGCGCGCTTCTCGGAACAGGGCTTCCAGGACAGCTATGTCGGCTGGGTCAAATCCATGACGACGAAACCCGTGGTGGGCGTGGGGCGCTATACCTCGCCCGACACGATGGCCGCGCTGATCCGGCGGGGGCAGCTGGATCTAATCGGTGCCGCGCGGCCCTCCATCGCCGATCCCTTCCTGCCCAAGAAGATCGAGGAAGGCCGCGCCGACGACATCCGCGAATGCATCGGTTGCAATATCTGCGTCTCGGGCGATCTGCAGTCGGTGCCAATCCGCTGCACCCAGAACCCGACCATGGCCGAGGAATGGCGCAAGGGCTGGCACCCCGAACGGATCGCCCCGGCCCATGCCCCGGAAAGCGTGTTGATCGTGGGCGGCGGCCCCGCGGGATTGGAGGCCGCGCGCGCCCTGGGCCAGCGGGGCTATGCCGTTACCCTGGCCGAGGCGTCCGACCGGCTGGGCGGCCGGGTCGACCGCGAAGCGCGTCTGCCAGGCCTGTCGCAGTGGCGCCGGGTGGCCGATTACCGCGAGTACCAATTGGCCAAGATGCCCGCTGTCCAGAGCTATCTGGAAAGCCGGATGACCCCCGAGCAGGTGCTGGAGTTCGGGGCCGATCACATCGCCATTGCCACCGGCGCACGCTGGTGCCCCTCGGGCATCGGGCGCCACCGCCACCAGCCGGTAGATGTCGATGCCAGCGCCACGATCCTGACGCCCGACGACATTATGGCCGGCACCCGGCCAGGCGGGCCCGTGGTGATCTTCGACGACGATCACTACTATATGGGCGGGCTGATGGCCGAGCTGCTGCGCCAGGAAGGCCATGCCGTCACGCTGGTCACGCCCGCGGCGGATGTCTCGCACTGGACAACCTATACGCTGGAGCAGGAGCGCATCCAGGCCAAGCTGAAGCGGATGGGGGTCGAGATCGTCGCGCTGCACGGGCTGGGCCAGATCCAGGACGGCGTGGCGACCCTGTCCTGTGTCTACACCGGGCGGCAGCGACAGATCCCCTGTCAGGCCGCGGTCATGGTCACCATGCGGGTGCCGGACGACGCGCTGTTCCTGTCGCTAGCGGCGGCGGTCCAAGCCAACGCCGCCAAGGCCCCCAAATCGCTGCAGCGCGTCGGGGACTGCTTTGGCCCCGGCACCATTGCTGCGGCCGTCTATGGCGGACACCGCTATGCCCGCGAACTGGGTGAGGCACCGGCGGACATCCCCTTCCGCCGCGAGATGCTGCAACTCGCCCCCGATTGACCCCAGCCAGCGTCCCAGGAAGCCAGCAATGACCCGCGACCCGCGCTACGATGCTCTGTTCCAGCCGCTGCAGATCGGCCCCGTCACAGCCAAGAACCGGTTCTACCAGGTGCCCCACTGCACCGGGATGGGCTGGCTACGCCCGCAGACGCTGGCCGAGATGCGCGGCATAAAGGCCGAGGGCGGCTGGGGTGTTGTCTGCACCGAGTATTGCTCGATCCATCCGGCATCGGACGATCTGCACGGTGTCTCCGCCGCGCTGTGGGATGATGACGATATCCGAGCCCATGCGCTGATGACCGAAAAGGTGCACGCGCATGGCGCACTGGCCGGCGTCGAGCTGTGGTTCGGCGGCCCCCGGAACGCCAACGCCTACAGCCGCCTGCCGCAGTTGGGCATCGGCTCGGTCCCTAATGCGGTCGGGCACCCCTGGCAGACCCGCGCCATGGACAAGACCGACATTGCCGACCTGCGTCGCTGGCACCGTAACGCGGCACTGCGCGCCAAGCAGGCTGGCTTCGACATCGTCTATGTCTATGCCACGCACACCTACCTGCTGGATCACTTCCTGGACCCGCGGATCAACACGCGCACCGATGAATATGGCGGCAGCCTTCAGAACCGCGTTCGCCTGATCCGCGAGATGATCGAGGATACGAAGGACGCGGTGGGCGATACCTGCGCCATCGCGGTGCGCTGGAAGGCGGACGAGCGCGCCGACAGGGACGGCATCCCCGAGACCGGTGAGCGGCGCGAGATGTTCCAGATGCTGGCCGAGCTGCCTGACCTTTGGGACATTAACATCTCAGACTACTCGCTGGAAATGGGCGTGTCGCGCTTCGCCAAGGAGGGCGCGCTGGAGCCCTATATGGACTGGATCAAGCAGGCCACGACCAAACCGGTGGTCACGGTGGGGCGCTTCACCTCGCCCGATGCCATGGTCAGCCAGCTGCGCCGCGGCGTCGTGGATCTGATCGGGGCCGCGCGGCCCTCGATCGCCGATCCGTTTCTGCCGAACAAGATCGACGAAGGCCGGCTGGAAGACATCCGCGAATGCATCGGCTGCAACATCTGCTATTCGGGCGACAGCCTTGGCGTGCCGATCCGCTGCACGCAAAACCCCACCATGGGCGAGGAATGGCGCAAAGGCTGGCACCCCGAAAGGGTGCAACCGGCAGTGACGCGCTCGCATGTTCTGGTGGTTGGCGCCGGCCCCGCGGGGATGGAGGCGGCGAGGGCCTTGGGCGCCCGCGGCTACCGGGTGACGCTGGCCGATGCCGGGCGCGCGCTAGGCGGCCGCGTGATCCGCGAATCCCGCCTGCCGGGCCTGAGCGAATACATCCGTGTCCGCGACCACCGCGCCCAGCAATTCGACAAGCTCTTGAACGTCGAGGTCTACCTTGAAAGCCCGCTTTCGGCCGACGACGTCCTTGAATTCGCGGCCGATCACGTGGTGCTGGCGACCGGCGCCAGCTGGCGCACCGACCGCTATGACGGCGCGGTTTTTGTGCCCATCGCCACCTCGGGGGCCGAAGCCGCGATCTTCACGCCGGACGACATCATGGACGGCCGCCTACCCGACGGACCCACGGTGATCTTCGAGCAGAACAGCTATTACATGGGCGCCGTCATCGCCGAGAAGCTGCGCGGCAAAGGGCTAAAGGTCACCTATGTGACCGACGACAGCACCGCCGCCGCCTGGGGCGACAACACCGCGGAAGGCGGGCGCACCCGCCGGAAGCTGGTGGCGCTGGGCGTGCAAGTGATCGCATCGCACGCTTTGACGGGCTTTGACGGTCAGGCGGCGCGGCTGACCTGCAATTTCGGCGGCCCGGACCGGACCCTTCCCGCCAAGGCCGTCGTGGCGGTGACGGCTCGCGCCCCGCGCGACACGCTCTACCGCGAATTGCAGGCACGGGCGGCGCAGACGCCGCTGCCCTTTTCGCTGACCCGGATCGGCGATTGCGACGCGCCGGGCATCGTGGCACAGGCCGTCTATGCTGGGCACCTCTATGCGCGCACGCTGGACATGCCGGTAGACCGCGATCAGCCGCTGCGCCACGAGCGCGTCGCCCTGACCGAGCGTGATCCCGGCCAGCGTTACCGCGAGACCCTGACCCTCTACTACGAGGAGGAGATCATCGGAGAGGCCTGTTTCGACACCCTGGCCGCGCGGATGACCCATGCCGATCACGCCCAGAAAATGCGCCTGATGGCCGATGTCGAACGCCGCGCCGCGGCCCATACCCGGCCCCTGCTGGACCGCCACGGTTTGACCCCACGGGACACCGGGGATCTGCTGGCAATGGGACGCGCCCAGGCAGAGGATGAGACCGCCGATTACCCCGATCTAATCGCTAAAATGCGCGACACCTTCCCGGGCTATGTGCTGGATTTCCTGCGGCTGGAGGCGATGGCCCCAACCGCCGACCGCGCGGCGCTGGCTCTGCTGACCGAGCATGAGACGGCGGCCATCGACTTCCTGGAACGCGAGGCAGCGGGCAGGTCCGACAGCACCGACCCGCTGATCCGCTACATCAATGCGCCGCTTTCCCAGGCGGCAGAATAACCGGAGGCTCCCATGAACGCCGCAGAAGAGCTTTACGATGATAGCCACATCGCTTTCCTGGAGCGGATGTGGGGCGAGGGATTCCTGTCACCCGGTGGCCCGGACGAGGTCGCCCGCGTGCTGGAAGGGCTGGACCTGACCGGCAGCACCATCGTGGACATCGGTTGTGGCGCGGGCGGGATCACGGCGCTATTGGCCCGTGATTATGGGGCGGCCAAGGTCATCGGCCTGGATGTCGAGGCCAGCACCTGCGCCGCTGCCCAGGCCCTGGCCGAACGCTGGGGGGTGGCCGACAGGGTCGAGATCCGCCAGGTCACGCCCGGCCCCATGCCCTTGCCCGATGGTTCGGTCGATCTGGTGTTCTCGAAGGATTCCATCATTCACATCGCCGATAAGCACGCGTTGGCGGCCGATGCCTTTCGAGTGCTGCGACCCGGCGGTTGGTTCGCGGCATCGGACTGGCTGATCAGCCATGACGGCGACCCCTCGCCCGAAATGGCCGCTTACATCGCGGCCGAGGATCTGGACTTTCAGATGGCATCGCCCGCCCGGTATCAGGCGGCGTTGGAAGCGGCGGGCTTCCAGGACATCCGGCTGGTCAACCGCAACCATTGGTACCGAGAGGTGGCCAAGGCGGAGCGCGACCGGCTGACCGGACCCGAGCGCGCCGAATTCGAAAAACTGCTGCCCGATGGCGATCTGGAGGGCCAGATCACCACCTGGCAGTCGATGATCGGGGTCCTGGAAAGCGGCGAGCACTGCCCCCACCACCTGCGCGGCCGCAAACCCTGAGCCGTCGCATGGCGGGGCCCGGCGACCGGCCCCCGCTTTGTCCGGCGTGGATCAGCGCATCACGAAGGGATTGCCCGGCGCCGCGTCCGAGGTGTTGATCCAGACCGACTTGGTCGACAGATACTCGTTGATCGCGTCCACACCGCTTTCGCGCCCGATGCCCGAGCGTTTCACCCCGCCGAACGGCATGGTGTAGCTGACCGCACGGTAGGTGTTCACCCAAACCGTGCCGGCCTTCAGCCGCTTGGACATGCGCACGGCGCGCCCGATGTTCTGGGTCCAGACACCTGCGGCCAGGCCGAAGGCGATGTCGTTGCCAATCTCGACGGCCTCTTCCTCGCTGTCGAAGCCGATGATCGAAAGCACGGGGCCGAAGACCTCCTCCTGCGCGATGCGCATGTCGTTCTTGACGCCCGCGAAGATCGTCGGCTCGACGAATTGGCCGCCCTGGATCTCGGGGCCCTGGGGCAGGCCGCCGCCAAAGACCAGCTCGGCCCCCTCGCCCTGGGCGATGCCGATATACTCGCGGATCTTCTCGAACTGAGGCTGCGTGGTGACGGGCCCGATATTAGTCTCGGGCTTCATCGGGTCGCCGATCTTGGCTGTGCGGGCCAGCTCGATCAGCCGCTCGGTGACCTCGTCGCGGATCGAGTTCTGCACCAGAAGGCGCGAGCCCGCGATGCAGGTCTGACCCGTGGCCGCGAAGATGCCCGAGACCGCGCCGGCGCAGGCGGCATCCAGGTTGGCATCGTCAAAGATGATGTTGGGCGACTTGCCGCCCAGCTCCAGGCTGACGCGTTTGATGTGCTTGGCCGCCTGCGCATAGATCGCGGCCCCGGTCTTATCCGAGCCGGTAAAGCTGATCTTGGCGACATCCGGGTGATCGACCAGGGCGCTGCCTGCCTCCATCCCGTAGCCTGCGACCACGTTGAAGACGCCATCGGGGAAGCCCGCTTCCTTGACCAGAGCGGCGTATTCCAACGTCGAGGCAGAGGTAAACTCCGAGGGTTTGATCACCACTGAACAGCCCGCCGCGATGGCAGGGGCCGCTTTCCAGGCGACGAACATCAGGGGCGAGTTCCAGGCGGTGATGGCGCCGACGACGCCCACGGGTTCCTTGTCAGTGAAGGCGAAGTGATCAGGCTTGTCGATCGGGATCACGCTGCCCTGCATCTTGTCGGCCAGCCCGCCGAAATAGTGCCACCATTCCGGGTGGTACTTTAGCTGGGCGTGCATCTCGGACATCAGCTTGCCGTTGTCGCGCACCTCGATCTCGGCCAGGCGTTCGCCGTTCTCGGCCACCAGATCGGCCAACCGGCGCATCAGCTTGCCCCGTTCGGACGGGCCCATCTCGGCATAGGGGCCTGATTCCATGGCGCGTTTGGCGGCGTCGACGGCCTTGTCGACGTCGGCGGCGGTGCCACGCGGCATCTGGGCCCAGACCTCGCCGCGATAGGGGTCGACGCTGTCGAACCACTGACCCTGGACCGGGTCAACATACTGGCCGTCGATGAAGTGTTGGTAGCGTTTCATATCATTCCTCCCGCCACGGCGATGGGTGCCGCGGCTGTGTGCCGTATCTCATCTGAACGGGATCCGGGGGCGCATGCCGTGACGCGCCCCTGGTCAGTCTTTGGATCGGTCGCCTGCGCGTCGGCGATGAACCTGTCTGTTACAGGTCCCAGCCGCCGACGGACTTGACCTCCAAGAAGTCCTCTAAACCCCAGGTGCCGCCCTCGCGGCCATTGCCCGACTGGCGATAGCCGCCGAAGGGCGCGCCCGGGCCGCGGGACTTGCCGTTGATCTCGACCATGCCGCTGCGGAGCGCGCGGGCCGAGCGCTGGGCTTTGTCCTTATCCTGCGTCTGGACGTAGTTGGTCAGGCCGTAAGCGGTGTCGTTGGCCATCTCGATCGCCTGGTCCTCGTTATCGAAGGGGGTGATCGCCAGCACCGGCCCGAAGATCTCCTCGCGCCAGACAGTCATGTCCGTATCCACATCGGCAAAGACCGTGGGGCGCACGAAATAACCGCGGTTCAGCCCCTCGGGCCGGCCGGTGCCCCCGGCAACCAGACGGGCACCTTCGTCAATGCCCTTCTGGATCAGGCCCTGGATCTTCTCCCACTGGACGTCGGAGACGACGGGGCCGATCTGGCGGCCATCCTGATCGGCGGCGGATACTTCGGTCTGTTCAGCGACCGCTTGGGCGGTTTCGACCGCCTGGGCGTAGACCGAGCGTTCCACCAACATGCGCGTCGGCGCGTTGCACGACTGGCCCGAGTTGTTGAAGCAGTGGCGTACACCGCGGGTCACGGCTTTCTCGTCGGCGTCGGCAAAGATGATGTTGGCGCCCTTACCGCCCAGCTCCAGCGTCACGCGCTTGATGGTGTCGGCGGCGTTCTTGGTGATCAGCTTGCCCGCCCGGGTTGAGCCGGTGAAGCTGACCATGTCGACATCGTCGTGGACCGACAGCTGCGTGCCCACGCCGGGGCCGTCGCCGTTCACCATGTTGAAGACACCGGCGGGGATGCCAGCGGCATCCACCATCTCGGCGAACAGATAGGACGACAGCGGCGCCACCTCGGACGGTTTCAGCACCACGGTGCAGCCCGCCGCCAGCGCCGGGGCAACCTTGAGGACCACCTGGTTCATCGGCCAGTTCCAGGGCGTGATCAGCGCGCAAACGCCGATCGGCTCCATCAGGATGCGCGCGCCTGAGGCGTCATCGCCCAGCGCCCATTCAAAGTCGAACTCCTTGAGCGTCTTGATTGCGTCCTGGAAGTGGCCCGAACCGGCCGCGGCCTGGCTGTGGCGCGCCATGGCAATGGGCGCACCCATCTCAAGGCTAATCGCCTGGGCCATCTCCTCAGCGCGGGCGTCATAGGCGGCGGCCAACCGCTCTAGCGCGGCGACCCGGTCGGCCTTAGGCGTGGTCGCCCAGCCGGGGAAGGCCGCCTTGGCCGCGGCGACGGCGGCGTCGCTGTCAGCCTGACCGCCCAAGGAAATCGTGGCGATGGGCTCTTCGTTTGAGGGGTTCATCACCTCCAAAACGGTGCCGTCCAGCGGATCGACCCAGGCCCCGTTGATGTAGAATTTCTGCGCGTCCCGCATGGCGTTCTCCCTGATACCACCCTGCCGGCCTTTGAATATCGGCCGGTGCGACGATGAGCGGATGCTGTTCGGATCGCCCGGGCAAGCAAAGGCGCGCTGCCGGGTTATCTGCCGCAGACATTATGCGCCGCTATGCGGCCTGTCCAGCGGATTGAGGGCTTTTGAGCGGTGCCTGAGGGCTAGGTCAGGCCCGACTGCGCCGCGCGTCGATAAAGCTCTTGATGAAGAAGATCATGGCAATGATCGAGGTCACCATCATCAGGCCAACCCGCAGGCTGGCCATGGTGTCGCCGCGCCCGATGGCGCCCATCAACGGCATGCTGAGGGCGATCACCACGATCAGTGTCAGCACCACGGCGATGTGAGCGATGATCTTGTTTTCCGATCTCACGCCCGGGTGGCAGGCCAGCAGCGCGATGCCAAAGGCCGCGGGGATCAGGGCGGTCATCGAAGCCACGCCGCTGAGATAGGCCCACGCCGAGCAGCCGATCAGCACGACCGCATTCAGGGACGATGCCACATGTGCTTTCATGAACTCTCTCCGCCACCGTTCTTGGGAGACAGATATTCGTGCCGCTTTGCCGGTCAAGTCAGCGCTTTATGGCGGTCGCCCCTGGGCTGGTTGGGCGGGTCGGCGCGGTTTCCGGGTTCGTCTCGGATGGCTTTGCGCCGAGGCCGATGCGCGGAATACCCGCGGCCGACAGTTGCGCATCTGTCGCCGCTTGATGCGCGGGCCCTACCGATGCCAGCGGTGCACCCAGCGGGACGGCGCCCTCAGCCGCACGGTCGGCCTGTTGGGCCCGTTCGGCCAGCATTTTCGCCAGCTCGGGTTTCAAGCCGCTGCCGAACGGCGCCGCCATCTTGTGAAGACTGAGAAGGAATTGAAGATCGCCCGCCATCTATGCCGTGCCCCTTGTTGAGTGATTGCCGGGGCTGCACGTTTTGCATGTGGCTTGGCTAATTGTCGTGTGACAGGAGGGTGTCGTCCGCGCAAGGGAAACCTGACACGCGGAGCGGTCGCGCGCGGATTTGCCCGGGCGCGGCGCCGATAATCGACCAGCAAAATGACTCCAAGCCGCGTCCGGCGGGAATTGGTCCCGACAGCACGGCAATGGTTTCTCTTTCGGGGAAGTCCGGCGCGGGGGCCGGTTCGCTTTCTGATCAATCGGCAACTGACGTCGTATCAGTGCGAACATCCGATCAGGCATGGGCAACGGTACCGCTGTAGTCCCAGCCCCCTCAACGGCGCGACCGGCCGAGGGGAGGTAGCCTAGGTAGATGTCCCGACCGCGCGTATCCGGAACAAGGCCGGATAAATACAATTTGAGGTTTAAGTTTTCGTAAATGCCCACCGGGGCTAGGTGCCGCTTTCGGGCAGAGTCGGGCGCTCTAGTTCCAGCAGCGGGGCCAGAAATTCGGTGTCTGGATCCTCCAAGATGCGCAGCGCCTTGTGCCGCCCCTTTGTGCCCAGACGGCCTTTGCTCAGGACATGATCCCCATCGACCGTATCCAAGGTGATCTGCACCTCGTTCACACTGTTGGACGGCAGCTCGATCAGCATGCCTTGCTCCAGCCGGCTAAGCTCGCCGACCGTGAAATCGCCCAAGGTGATCTGCCCGGTAGCAGCGACCGGCAGTTCCAGCACCTGATCGTACATGTGCTGGCTCCACAGGGCCAGGACCGCCTCATTTGTGGTGACCGAGTTGTTCAGGAAGCGCTTCAGCGGCTCCAGCACCGTGACCGGGATGACATAGTCCAGTCCGGCGCCGCGCTCGTCTTCGCCAAAGTGGAAGTTCATCTTGATAACGAAGACTTCGGACCGGTCCGGCGCAATGCGGATCATGCCCGGTTGTTCTTCGAAACGGGTCTTGACCGCGGGCCCGATCGGATTGATCCCGCAAAGCTCCGCAATCGTCTCCCCCAGTGCCCGGCAGATCAGGTCGACAAACCGGCCATAGATCGAGATGTCTATCGCCGTCAGCGCGCGCCCGCCGCCGCTGTCATCAAAACTGCCATCACCGCCCAGAGAGATATCCAAGACCTTGGACAGCAGGCGGGGGTGCGCCTTGATGAAACCGGCCCCCTGAGATTGCGGGAAGGACAGCAGATAGATGGCCGAAGGCGCCCTGAGCGTGCGCAGATAATCCGCGTGGCGCACGACCTCATAGCCAAAGATCGAGACGTCGATGGCCGATTTCAGCGCCTTCCGCGAATTGGTCGCAGACAGAGATGCCAACGCGTTGCAGAACGGGTCCATCGGGGGAAACCCCGCGATCCGCATCTTTGGTCCGCGCACCTTGCGCTTTAGAACCGTGTCTTCGCCACGCGCCATCGCATCACCTCTTCTGTGTGCATCGCCGTACGGCACGGGCATAGGACGGCATGTTTGCCGCTTCGTTAATGTGCGCGCGAAGTAACGAGGTGCTAAGCATAACGCACTAGGCAGCCTGGGACTCAGCCGCTGAGGAGCACCAGGTGAGCGACGCCCAACCGATCATCCTGAAGAAGAAGAAAGTGTCTGGTGGTGACGGCCACCATGGCGGCGCGTGGAAAGTTGCTTATGCCGACTTCGTCACGGCGATGATGGCGTTCTTCCTGTTGATGTGGTTGCTCAATGCCACCTCGGAAGAACAACGCAAGGGCCTGGCGGACTACTTTGATCCGACATTGCCGATCAGCCGCTCGTCTGCTGGCGGCGCGGGGATGCTGGCGGGCGATACGATGTTTGCGCCAAACGAAGCCTCCGGCTCGCGGGACGAGGGCGTGCAGCCCAAGCCGACCAATGCAGACCCGGGAGAAGACCTGGGCGAGCTGGAGGCATCGCCCGATTGGCCCGAATCGGACCAGGCGCCCAATACCGTGCCCTGGCGGCTGGACGATATGTCGTCCGATGATGCCGCGCTGAATGTTCCGGCCGGCCGGACGCCTGCGGAAGACGGGGCCGAGGTCGACGCCAGCGCTGAGGCCGACGCAGACGATGGCACGCCTGCAGAGGCAGCGCTCAATCCGAACGCTTCAGCAGGATTGCAGGCGGATCTGCAGGAAATGAACAATCTGGCCGAGGATTTGGCCGTCTCACTCGCGCAAGCCGGGGATATCGGCCTGATCGAGCACTTTTCGCTAAGGGTGACGCCGGAAGGGCTGGTCATCGAGCTGACCGACATCACCAACGAGCCCCTGTTCCCGTCAGGGTCGATCGATCCCGCGCCTGTGCTGGAGACACTGGTCGAGATTTTGGTCCCGGTGCTTCAGCAGACGACCAATGACATCGCCATCGAAGGTCACACGGACGCAACGCCCTTCACCAGCCGACGTAATTATTCGAACTGGGAACTCAGCGCCGAACGGGCCAACTCCGCGCGCCGGATCTTTGAAGGCTCGGGCTTGGCCGAGGACCGGATTGTGCGGGTCAGCGGTCGCGCGGCGACCGATCCGATCGTGGACGATCCGAACGACGCGCAGAACCGGCGGATCGCCATCACGCTGCTGCGCAACCAAGATCGCCCCAATTCAGGACAGTAATTCCGAGCGCTGTTAGGCCGCGATTAAGCGTAATCGGCGCATGTCATAGGCAACGCGTAGGCATCAGAACGAGGTGTAATCATGAGCCTGTCTTCAGGACTTAACGCTGGCGTGGCCGGCTTGAGCGCAAACTCAACGCGGCTCGCCGTGATCTCCGACAACATCGCAAACTCGAACACGAACGGCTACCGCCGGACCGATGTCGACTTCTCGTCGCTGGTCACCGCCAGCTCTGGCGGCAGCTTCTCCGCTGGTGGCGTGACGGTCTCGACCTTCCGCGACGTGGCATCCTCGGGCACGCTGGTGACGTCGAACAGCTCCACGGATATCGCCGTCTCGGGGTCGGGCCTGTTGCCTGTGACACAGCTGAGCGCAGTGGATCTGCCAAACAGCCAGCGCCCGTTCCAGATGGTAGCGACCGGGTCGTTCCGTCAAAATGAAGATGGCTTCCTGGTGACCCCCGGTGAATTGGCGCTGCAGGGCTGGCCCACGGATGCCGACGGCACGCTAACCGCCGCAGTTGCCCGCGACACGCCCAGCTCTCTCGAGCCAGTGCGTCTGTCTGCCTTTCTGACCGCGGCTGATTCAACCACGCGGATCGAGTTGGGCGTCAACCTGCCCGCCGAAGAGACCATCGCCGGCGAATCCGGTCTGACGATCGAGTCGCCGATCGAATACTTCGACGCGATCGGGCTGCAGCATCAGCTGTTGATCGAATACATTCCGACCGTGCCCGGTGCAGGCGCCTCGAACGCCTGGACCTTGCGGATGACGGACAGCGCCACCGCCGGTGTCGTCGGGGAATTTGACTTGCTCTTCAACGGCACGCGGAATGGCCCGGGCCAGCTGATCTCGGCAACACCATCCGCCGGCAACCCTGTGGACCCGAACGGTGCCGGCACGACCGCCACCTTCAACGCTGTCACTGGGGCGGCGACAATCAACGTGGTCGATGGCCCGATCGAGGTGCAGCTGCAGTCGACTGCATTCGGGACCGGTCTCAGCCAGTTGGCAGCGCCCTTCACACCCAACGGTCTGTCCAAGAACGGTGCCCCCGCAGGTAACCTGCAGGGCCTGGAGATTGACAGCAACGGCATTCTAGCCGGTGTCTACGATACCGGTCAGCGGCGCGCCCTGTATCAGATCCCACTGGGCGCCGTGCCGAACCCGAATGGTTTGAGAGCCCTGGACAACCAGGCGTTCGAGATTTCTCCGGAAAGCGGCGACATCTTCTTCTTCGACGCAGGCGATGGCCCGGCAGGCGAAATCTCCGGCTTTGCGCTTCAGCTCAGCACCGTCGATGTGGCGGAAGAACTGACCGACATGATCGTCACCCAGCGCGCCTTCTCGTCGAACGCGACCGTGATCCGAACGGTCGACGAGATGTTGCAGGAGACGACGTCGCTGAAACGGTAACGGGTCGGGCCCCGATGGGGCCCACCTGACCGACTGTCGCCAAGAAGGGCTTCGCCATGTCGATCTCATCATCATTTTCAAATGCGCTCAGCGGTTTGGGCGCCACCAGCCGCTTGGCCGAGGTGGCCTCGAACAACCTCGCGAATGCGCTTACCAAAGGCTATGGCCGCCAATCGGTCGACCTCAGCTCTGCCAGCCTGGGCGGTCGCGGTGTCGGGGTCCAGGTCGTCGGTGTCACCCGCGCGACCGCCAACGACATCACCTCCGCCCGCCGGCAAGCCGACAGCGACGCGGCAACGATCGAACCGCAAGCCGAGGCATTGCTCAAGTTGGGCCGGGCCTATGGCGAGGCGACCGACAGCGACGGCCTGGTTGTCCGCGTGACCAACCTCGAAAACGCCATGCGCCTGATGTCGGATACACCGGAGTCGCCGGCACGCCAGCAACAGGTTGCCGAAGCCGCCAAGGACTTGGCCGACTTTATGAACAACCTGTCGTCGGAGGCCGCCGTCATCCGGCAGAACGCGGACGCCCTGATCGCTGGTCAGGTCGCGGATGTGAACGGCAATCTGGCCCAGATCGATTCGCTCAACGCCAAGATCGTCCGGTTGCAAGTCGGCGGTCGCGACGTGGCCACCCTGATCGACGAACGTGCCCGCCTGATCGACGAAGTGAATGCCATGATCCCGGTGCGCACCCACGTGCAGGAAAACGGCGCCGTGCACCTCACGACGACCGAGGGCTTGTTCGTGCTGGCCGAAAACCCGCGTGACCTGACGTTCGTTCAAAGCCCGCTCATCACCACCGGCATGATCTATGACCCCGCCGGGACGGGCGCGCTGTCCGGGCTGATGCTGGACGGCATCGACATCACACCGACCAGCACGCACCCCCAACGCCTGCGCGAGGGCTCGATCGCTGGAAACTTTGCGGTGCGCGACCAGATCGGCGTGGAGTTTAATGCCCGCATCGATGAATTCGCAGCGGACATGATTGCTCGGTTCGAAGATCCAGCGGTCGATCCAACGCTGGCCGTCGGCGATCCAGGCCTGTTCACCGACAATGGCGCCATCCTGGATCTGACGAATATCGAGGGTTTGGCCGGTCGGATTTCGTTGAATGCGCTGGTCGACATCTCGGCTGGCGGCGACGCCACGCGACTGCGCGACGGTCTACAATCGATTGCGCCGGGGCCCATCACGTCAGACGTGATCCCGCGCGCCTATGCCGACGCACTGACCGCATTCCGCCCAGCAGCTGCGATCCCCGGCCTCGACGGCACCCTGACCGCGTCGGAAATGGCATCCGGTATCGCCGAACTAACCGGCGTTCAGCGTACGAATGCTGAGACGCAATTGGCGTCGCTTAACACTACGCGCCTGGCCATTGCCAACACCGAAGCCGAAGCAATCGGGGTCGACACCGACACCGAATTGCAGTCGCTGATCCAAATCGAGCAATCGTTTGCCGCGAACATCCAGGTCATCCAGACCGCCTCGCGTATGCTTGAACAGATTCTGGAGATCCGCTGATGCCCGAGTTTGGTTTTCCAGCCCAGTACCGTCAGGCAACGCTCAGCCGCATCATCTCGGACCTGAAAGATCGCTCCGATGATGCGCGGGTCGAGACGGTGACGGAGCGATTTGCCGACGTCACGGGCGCATTGGACGGTCGCGTGAACGAGCTGTTCCAGATCGAAAAATCCCTCACGGACCTGCGCGCCTATGGCGAGGTCATTGCCCTGAGCGAGTCACGCAGCCGGGTGATGCAGGAAGCGCTGGACAACGTGCAGACCGCGTCGCAAAATCTGACCGACACCAGCGATGTACTCCGCACAAATGGCACCACACGCGACCTTCAGACCCTGTCAAACCAGGCCCGCGGCGAATTGGACACTATCGTCTCGCAGCTAAACATAAGCTTTGGCGGCCGCACGCTATTTGCCGGCGACGAAGCGGGCGCGGCTGCCACGGTTCCTGCCGAACAGTTCCTGACGGACTCGACACCCTTCCTAGAAGGGGCAGCGACGGCGGCGGGTGCCTATGCCAATTTGCAGGCGGAGTTTGGGGTGACCGGTGGCTTATTCGCGAACACCTTCTATCTGGGGGGCGATGGCAACGCACCCCGCGCCGAAGTCGCGCCCGGTGAGGTTGTGGACTACACTGTGCGCGCCAATGAAGACCCAATCCGAAATGTACTCTTCAACGTTGTTGTCCTGGCCAGTGCCTATGATCTGACCAACAACATCCCAGCCGATCAGCGCCGCGAATTGGTCGAATTTGCCAGTGATGGGCTGAGAAACGCCGTGTCTGATACGATCACCGTTCAGGCCCGGCTGGGCGCGGCGGAGGCACGGATTGCCACTGTTAAAGCGCGCAATATCGCCAGCGACGCATCACTGACCATTGCCTTCAACGATTTGGCGGGCGCTGATGCTTATGACGCCGCCGTCGAGCTCACGCAACTTGAAGCGCAGTTGGAGGTTGCCTTTGCGACCACTTCGCGCCTTGCCAGCCTATCGCTTGCCAGTTTCCGCTAGCGCCTGATCACAATAAGGAAAGCAGAATGCTTCGCCTTCTCCTCGCTGCGGCTTTTGCCGTGTGCCTGACACTGCCGGTTAACGCCGCCCCGCGCATCAAGGACCTGGTGGACTTTGAAGGTGTCCGCGGGAACGACCTTGTCGGATATGGCTTGGTGGTGGGCCTCAACGGCTCCGGCGACGGCATCCGAAACTCACCCTTCACCGAAGAAGCCCTGACGAACCTATTGGAGCGATTGGGCATCAATGTGCAGGGCGAACAGATGAGGCCCCAGAACGTGGCGGCCGTGATCGTCACCGCAACGATCAAGCCCTTTGCGCGCGCCGGCAGCCGCATTGACGTGAACGTGTCGGCGATCGGCGACGCGGACAACCTATTGGGCGGCACACTGATCATGACACCGCTAAATGCAGCGGACGGCGAAATCTATGCAGTTGCACAGGGACCGATCCTGGCCGGCGGCATCAATGCGGCCGGTGAAGGTGCAGCAACGCAAATTGGTGTGCCGACAAGCGGTTCTATCCCCAACGGCGCACGCATTGAACGGGAGGTGCCCTTCAATTTGAATGACCTGGGCCGCGTCAGACTTGCCCTGCGCGAACCCGATTTCACGACCGCCGCCCGGATCGAAGAAGCCATCAACCAGGCCCTGGGCCGTCAGGTCGCAGTCATGAATGACAGTGGCACCGTCACGCTGGATCTTGTCGCGGCAGGCGCCCAGCCTGCCCGCTTGATCGCGCAGATCGAGAACATCCAGGTGATGCCCTCGCGTCTCGCCCGGGTTGTCGTCGACCAGCGATCCGGTACGATCGTGCTGGGTGATGACGTCAAAATCAGCCGCGTTGCTGTCAGCCAGGGCAACCTGACCATTCGGGTCACCGAAACACCTGTCGCCTCTCAGCCGAACCCTTTCGCTGAAGGCGAGTCCATCGTTTTGCCGCGCACGGGAATTGAAATTGACGAAGATGACGAAAACCGCATGGCGGTCGTCGACGAAAACGTCACATTGGCGGATCTGGTCGACGGATTGAACGCCTTGGGCATTGGGCCGCGCGATATGATTGACATTCTAAAGGCGATCAAAGCAGCAGGGGCGCTGCACGCGGAGCTGGTCGTTCAGTAAGCTCAACGGTGATCGGCAGGTTGGCCGGTCACATTTGTCAGTTGGGAAAGTCGCTAAACGGATCGTCACCGGCATCAAGCGGTTGCAGTCCCATGACCTTCCAAGTCTGGCGGAAATGCGCTGGCATCGGCGCACTGGCAACAAATGGTTTGCCTGTTTTCGGGTGATTGAAGGCAAGCCGGCATGCGTGAAGATGCAGTTGCCGGCTTAGCCCCCCGCCCAAACCCGCCCCCCAACCATCGCCAAGATTTTCGCCGGTACGGCGCGCGTACTTACCATCACCTGCGATCGGGCACCCGATGGCGGCCATGTGCGCGCGCAACTGATGCGTGCGACCGGTCACCGGTCGCAGCGCAACCACGGCCAGCCGGTTGGCCAATTGCTCGATCACCGCGTAATCAGTCGTCGCGCGCTGCGCGCCTGGCGTCGCTGCGATGTCATCCGGATGCACCGGATGCATCCGTTCCTCGCCCTGGCCGCCGGCCTTCACCAAACCATAGCGAATGGTGCCCTGCTGCGGGTCCGGTTTTCCCGCGACCAGCGCCAAATACGTCTTCTTGACCGATCGACCACTGAATTGCCGTGCCAGATCGGTCGCCGCGCGCCCATGCATGGCCAGCACCAGCACGCCGGAGGTATCACGGTCCAACCGGTGCACCAGCTTGGGATCCTGATCCGCACCAAAGCGCAACAATGGCAACAAACTACCTAAGTGCTTGCTCAATTTGGACCCGCCCTGGACCGCCAGACCGGCTGGCTTGTCCAGGACGAGGATGTCGGCATCGCGGTGCAGGACTAGCCCTGCTGGCAACTTCAATTCTGGCTGACCGGCTGGCGCGGCAGATTGAGGCGGCGTTCTCGACTCTTCCAAGTGTGGGAGTTTGATCGCCTGGCCCGGTGCCACGCGCGTGTTTGCGCGGACCCTGCCCCCATCGACGCGGATCTGACCTTTGCGGCACATCTTTTCGATCTGTCCCTGAGCAAGCCCAGGGATCTGGCGCCGCAGCCAGCGATCCAAACGCTGTTCAGCTTCATTGGGCCCGACGGTCACGGTGCGCGGCCCAGTCAAGACAGTGCCCTTGTCGCAACCATGCCGGTGTAAAGACCAATGATGGAAAGTAGCACGGACGCGCCGATATAGCTAAGGCCCGCACCGATACGGCCGCGTTCCAGCAGGTACAATGCATCCAGAGAGAACGCAGAGAATGTCGTGAAGCCGCCCAGAACACCGGTGATGATCAGGGGCGCCCAGCGTTGCCAGGTGCCAGGCGCCTTTTCCATCAACAGCACCGCCAGCACCCCCATCAACGTCGAGCCGACGACGTTGACGAACAACGTCCCCATGAAACCAGCGCCAAGCAACCGCGCGGCCCACGCAGCGCCCAAATAGCGCAGGGTCGCGCCAATGGCGCCGCCAGCGGCGACCAAGGCGATCTTGTCAATCATGCGCCCCCCGTTCGGCGCGCAACTTTGCGAAGTAGCTCATGCGCTTTTCTAACTCGCGCTCGAAACCTCGGGCGACAGGCTTGTAGAACGTTGGCCGCTCAAACCCGTCAGGAAAGTAGAACTGGCCAGAGAAACCATCTTCGGCATCATGGTCGTAGGCGTAGTCGTGACCATAACCCATATCTTTCATCAATCGCGTCGGCGCGTTCAGGATATGTGCAGGCGGCGGGGCCGAGCCTGTGTCTGCCGCTGAACGGCGCGCCGCGTTGTAGGCCATGTAGGCAGCATTCGACTTAGGCGCCAATGCGAGGTAGACGACAGCATTCGCCAGCGCCAACTCTCCCTCGGGCGAACCGAGCCGTTCGAACGCATTCCATGCCGCCAAGCAACGGTCCAACGCATTCGGATCAGCAAGCCCGATGTCTTCGACCGCCATGCGCGTAATGCGGCGGGCAAGATAGCGCGCGTCCTCGCCGCCCTCTAACATCCGGGTAAACCAATAGAGCGCGGCATCGGGGTCTGACCCGCGCACCGATTTATGAAGCGCAGATATAAGATTGTAATGGCCATCTCCGCTTTTGTCGTAGACTGGCGCTCGTCGGTTCAGACGTCGCGAAAGGTCTGCAGCACCGAAGGGCCCGCCTGTCAGATGGGTCACTTGTTCGATCAAGTTCAGCAGAGTTCGGCCATCGCCATCAGCCATCTCGATCAATCGGGACCGGGCATCGTCGGCAAGTGGCAGAACACCCACATCCTGTTCGGCCCGCGACAAGATCTGGCTGAGCGCCACCTCGTCCAAACGGCGCAGTTGCAGCACCTGCGCGCGGCTAAGGAGCGCTGCATTCAACTCGAACGAAGGGTTTTCTGTCGTCGCGCCCACCAACACGATCCGCCCTTGCTCCATATGCGGCAAGAACCCGTCCTGCTGTGCTTTGTTAAAGCGATGGATCTCGTCCACAAACAATAGCGTTGCGCGGCCCTGTGCATGTCTTAGCCGCGCCGCCTCGAAGACCTTTTTCAGGTCCGCCACACCGGTGAAAATGGCACTGATCTGCTCGAAGGCCATGTCTGTGGCATCGGCCAAGAGGCGCGCGATCGTTGTCTTTCCGACCCCCGGAGGCCCCCAAAGGATGATCGATCCCAATTCGCCGGCAGCGATTGCGGCGCCCAACGGTGCGGTCGGCCCTAGGACATGATCCTGTCCGACCACATCGGATAATTGCGTTGGGCGCATACGATCGGCCAGCGGACGCGGGCCTTCCGACGGTTGAGGCGCGTCACCGAATAGATCCGGCATTGTCATCGCCGATACCGGACAACGCCTTGTCGGCCTTGACGCTCGACCCCCAACTCAGTCTGGCCAACCGCGGTGTTCAAATGCTCGGCCAGTTCGGCGACATCCCTGACCGTCGCGCCGTTTACGGTTCTGATCAGGTCGCCGGGGCGCAGCCCGACGCGACGTGCCGGTCCCTGCGTTTGCAAGACCAGGATGCCCTGGCTGTCGACGCTAAGCCCCGTCTCCTGCAGCACCGCGGGATTGATGTTTGTGACCGTAAGCCCGGGCAAGCCCTGTCCTCGTTTCAGGGTCCGACGATCACTTGGCGGGCTATCCTCGGCAGCCGTGAGAACGACAGCAAGATCCACGTAGGCGCCATCGCGCCATAACGTCAGGTCGATCGTTTCCCCCAACCGTTCGGTAGACGCCCGAAAGTCCAATTCCCTAGGTGCATTCACGGTTAGGCCGTCAATTTCGACGATGACGTCTCCCAGCAGGACACCCGCCTCGGCGAACGGGCCACCCGGATAAAGTGCATCCACGTGGACACCCACGGGGTTGGGCAATCCCAACGCTGCCGCCAATTCGCCGTCGACCTCGTCCCCGTCATAGCCAAACCACGGGCGGGTCAGCTGCGTCTGGCCGGCCACCGCAGCTTCAACCACGCGTGCGACCAGATTTGCAGGTACGGCAAAACCGATCCCGTTCGAGCCACCAGAGCGGGACAAAATCGCAGTGTTGATGCCAACCAGACGCCCTGCAACGTCGACAAGCGCACCACCAGAGTTGCCCGGGTTGATCGCCGCATCGGTCTGAATGAAGACACCGTCATCTGCCGTGCCGGCAGAACGGGACAGGCCCGAGATGATGCCACTGGTTACTGTCTGACCGACACCGAAGGGGTTTCCTATCGCCAGGACCAAATCGCCGACCTCCAGCGTATCGGAGTCGCGAAACTCCAGCGTCGGAAGGTCGACTGCGCCCTTCACGCGAAGCACCGCCAAGTCAGATTTGGGATCTTCAAAGATGACTTCGGCTGGGAACTCGCGCCGATCCTGCAAGATGACTGTGATCTCGTCAGCGCCTTCTATGACATGGTAGTTGGACACGATGATGCCGCCGCTCTGCACGATGACGCCAGAACCCAGGGAATTCTCGATCCGCCGGCCGCTACCCGCGCGACCTGGAAACATGTCCTGGAAGAAGCGCTCGAAGAACGGATCGCCCGCGAATGGACTGGTACGCCGCCGGGCGACTTTCCGGGTATAGATGTTCACCACGGCGGGGGCGGTTTGGCGCACAATCGGTGCAAAGCTAAGTGTGATCTCAGCGGCAGATTGCGGCACGGCCCTCGGCGCTGCCCCGCCGTCGCCAACAGCAGGCCAGGCTACCAGAGTCATAAGGCTGAGAGACAGCCAAACAAAAAATCTGGGAAAGCTGCGGTGCGCCATGGCAAACCCCTGTCGAGACGGCCTCGGCGCACCTTAAAGAATGTGACCCGCTGGTTAAAGCGGCGGCATCAAACCTATTCAGCGGCCTCTTCGGCAGCCAGGCGCGCCCGGTCACCCGCGCCTTTGGCTTCGGGATCGCGTTCGACCAACTCGATGATCGCCATTGGCGCCATATCACCGTAGCGGAAGCCCGCTTTCAAGACGCGGGTGTACCCGCCAGACCGGTCCTGGTAGCGCTCGGCCAATGTGCTGAACAGCTTCGCGACGGCAGGTGCCTGCTTGATCCGCGCCGCGGCTTGACGGCGAGCATGCAGATCGCCACGCTTGGCCAAAGTCACCAACTTGTCCATGTAGGCCTTCATTTCTTTGGCCTTGGGCAGCGTTGTTTTGATCTGTTCGTGTTCGATCAGCGAGCAGGCCATGTTGGCCAGCATTGCTTTTCGGTGTTCCGGCGTGCGGTTAAGGCGCCGATGGGCAAATCCGTGTCTCATCGTCTTCTCCGTTCATTTATACTTTGTCCGGCCGCATCTGTCGGCGACCTCCTTGGGGCGGTGGCCCGGGTCGTAAGTGGGGGCGCAAACCACGCCCCCAAGGTGTTTAGAACTGATCTTCGAACTTCTTAGCCAGATCCTCGATGTTGTCGGGCGGCCAATCCGGGACATCCATTCCCAGGTGAAGACCCATCGTCGTCAAGACTTCCTTGATCTCGTTCAGAGACTTGCGGCCGAAGTTCGGCGTACGCAGCATCTCCGCCTCGGTCTTCTGAATGAGATCGCCGATATAGACGATGTTGTCGTTCTTCAAGCAGTTCGCAGAGCGCACGCTCAACTCCAGCTCGTCGACCTTCTTCAGAAGCAGCGGGTTGAACTCCAATCCATCGTCTTCTTCCGAGCGACCGGCCTCGCGCGGCTCCTCGAAGTTGATGAAGGTCTGCAACTGGTCCTGCAAAATGCGCGCGGCATAAGCCAGCGCATCGTCAGGGCTGATCGTGCCGTTCGTCTCGACCGTGATAGACAGCTTGTCATAGTCCAGAACCTGCCCCTCACGGGTCGGGTCGACCTTGTAACTGACGCGCTTTACGGGCGAATAAATCGCATCCACCGGCACAAAACCGATCGGGGCGTCTTCCGGACGGTTCTTATCGGCAGCCACATAGCCTTTACCGGTCGAGACCGTTAGCTCCATGTGCACCGTCGCACCGTCGTCCAAGTGACAGATCACATGGTCCTTGTTGACGATTTCGACGCCGGCAATCTCGGTGATGTCGGCGGCGGTCACCACACCAGGCCCCGTCGCGGTCAGCGCCAGGCGCTTAGTGCCTTCGCTGTCCATCGCAATGGCCAGACCCTTCAGGTTCAGCACGATGTCGGTGACGTCCTCGCGGACACCGGCAACCGAAGAGAACTCATGAAGAACGCCGTCGATCTGCACCGCAGACACCGCCGCACCTTGCAGCGACGACAGGAGCACGCGGCGAAGCGCATTGCCCAGCGTCAGACCGAAGCCACGCTCCAACGGTTCGGCGACAGCCGTCGCCTTGCGCATCGGGTCCGCGCCCGGTGTTGTTTCAAGCTTGTTCGGCTTGATCAGTTCCTGCCAGTTCTTGTGGATCATCTTGCCCTCCATGCTCGCGTCTCAGCCGATCCCTGCCAAGATGCACCCGAGGAAACTGAACGGGCCCGCGCTCACAATCGAGCCGGGCCCCCCAAAGACGGTCACGACGTCGCGTCAGACGCGGCGGCGCTTCGGCGGTCGGCAACCATTGTGTGCGATGGGGGTCACATCTTTGATCGCCGTCACCGTGAAGCCCACCGCCTGCAGCGCACGCAGTGCCGACTCGCGGCCCGAACCTGGTCCCTGAACCATCACTTCGAGCGTCCGTACGCCGTGCTCTTGCGCTTTGCGGCCCGCATCCTCCGCAGCCATCTGCGCCGCATACGGCGTCGACTTTCGCGAGCCCTTGAAGTTCATGTGTCCCGATGACGACCATGAGATCACGTTGCCCTGAGCATCCGCGATAGTGATGATCGTGTTGTTGAAAGATGAATTCACGTGGGCAACACCCGCCGTGATGTTCTTGGAGACCTTGCGCCGCGTGCGCTGGCGTTCGCGTGCCATCTATGCCCTCTTACTTCTTTTTGCCGGCGATCGGCTTGGCCGGGCCCTTGCGCGTGCGCGCATTCGTGTGAGTACGCTGGCCGCGAACCGGCAGGCCCCGGCGGTGGCGCAGGCCGCGATAGCAGCCCAAATCCATCAGACGCTTGATGTTGACCATGCGTTCGCGCCGAAGGTCACCTTCGACCATAAGATTGCCATCGATATATTCGCGGACGGCAAGCACTTCGGCATCGGACAATTCATTCACGCGCCGTTCGCGCGTGATGCCAACGTTGTCACAGATCGTCTCTGCCGTGCTCTGGCCAATGCCGTGGATATAGGTCAGCGCGATGTGGACGCGCTTGGCCGTTGGAATGTTTACGCCTGCAATGCGGGCCACTGTGCTCTCCGTCTCGTCACTGGGCCCGTGCGGGCCTGATTCTCTGTCTGCAGGAAGCGCGCCAATATAGGCAGAGGCCTTATTCGGTCAAGCCTTAAGCTAGCGCGCTCCTTATTTGTCAAGTGGCTTACGCATCGACCCCCAAAACCTGGGCGATCGACGCTGTTACCTGTTCGATTTCGGCCATGCCATCTACCGACTTCAACTTTCCGGTGCCGCGATAGTAGCCGATCAAAGGCGCGGTTTCGGAATGGTAGACAGCTAGGCGCTCCTTCAGCGTTTCTTCGTTGTCGTCCGCTCGGGTGCCGCCAGACTGCGCGGCCCGGGTCTTGATCCGGTCGACGAGCAGCTCATCGCGCACCTGCATCTCGATGACAGCATCAAGTGCCATGCCCTTCTCGGCCAACAGCTTGTCCAAAGCCTCGGCCTGTGCCGTCGTTCGGGGGAAGCCGTCGAATATCACACCGCTTTGGACATCCGGTTGATCCAACCGCTCGGACACAACACCGATCACGATGTCGTCTGACACAAGTTGACCCGATTCCATGACGGCCTTTGCCTTCAAGCCAACATCGGTTCCCGCTTTCACAGCAGCGCGCAGCATGTCACCGGTTGACAGCTGCACCATGCCGTCTCGTTCCACCAGTACGCTTGCCTGCGTGCCTTTACCCGCCCCCGGCGGGCCAAGCAGAATGATGTTCATAGCGTTTCCCCTTAGCGCCGCTTTCCGCGGATTTTTTGTTTGGCGATCAGACCCTCGTACTGATGCGCCAGTAGGTGGCTTTGCACCTGTGTGATCGTATCCATTGTCACCGAGACGACGATCAGAAGAGATGTGCCCCCGAAGTAGAATGGCACCGCCAATTCAGCCCTGAGGATCTCCGGCAACAGGCAGACCAGGACGAGATAGATTGCCCCAACCACAGACAGACGCGTCAGCACAAAATCCAGATACTCGGCCGTGCGTTTGCCCGGTTTGATCCCTGGAACATAGCCGCCCTGCTTCTTCAGGTTGTCGGCAACGTCATCCGGGTTGAAGACCACGGCCGTGTAGAAGAACACAAAGAACGCAATCATCGAGGCGAACAGGATAAGGTAGAGCGGCTGGCCTGGTCCGATATAGGCCGCCAACCCGCCCAGAAAGCCCACATCCCCAGAGCTCGCCGAGAAGCTCGCTGCCGTCGTGGGCAACAGCAACAGCGAGGTCGCGAAGATCGGCGGGATGACCCCGGCGGTGTTCAGCTTAAGCGGTAGATGGGAGCTTTCCCCGCCATACATCCGGTTGCCGACCTGACGCTTCGGGTACTGGATCAGAATGCGTCGCTGCGCGCGCTCGACGTAGACGACCGCGTAAATGACCGCGACTGCCATGATCATGATCCCGATGATGGCAATGGTCTGCAACTGACCCGTCCGGCCTAGCTCAAAGAACTGCGCCAATGCCGACGGGAGCTCGGCCACGATGCCCACAAAGATGATCAACGAAATGCCGTTGCCGATGCCGCGCGCGGTGATCTGCTCCCCCAGCCACATCAGGAACATCGTGCCACCCACAAGGGTGATCACCGTTGTCGCCGTGAAGAAGAGGCCAGGATTCAGCACCAGCCCGGGCTGCGATTGCAGACCGATGGACATCCCGTACGCCTGAACTGTGGCCAGCAGGACTGTTCCATAACGCGTATATTGATTGATCTTCTTGCGCCCGCTCTCGCCCTCTTTCTTTAGCTGCTCAAGCGAGGGAACCATGGAGGTCGCCAACTGCATGATGATCGCGGCCGAGATATAGGGCATGATGCCCAGCGCGAAGATTGCCATTCGGGCCAGCGCGTTGCCAGTGAACATCGAAGCGATGCCAAGAATGCCGCCCTGGGTCTGTTCGACGATCTGCGCCAGCACGTCGCCGTCGATTCCCGGGATCGGGATGAAGGTGCCCAGCCGGTAGACGATCAGCAGGCCCAACGCAAAAAGGATCCGGCTTTGCAGATCCTTTGCTTTCCCGAAAGCGCCCCAACTCATGTTGGCGGCCATTTGGTCGGCAGCCGATGCCATGGCGGTCTCCTCAGCTTTCCTGCGCGCGTCTAGTCCAGGTAGTACTGGGACCGACGCTGCGCCAGGGGGCGAATGCTAGCCGATTAGGTGTCAGCGTCAGCGCTCACGGTTTTGACAGTCAGCGTGCCGCCAGCCGCCTCGACTGCGCTGACAGCGGACTTCGACGCGCCAGTCACTTCAAGCGTGACCTTCGCCGAGATCTCGCCCCGGCCCAAAACGCGGACACCATCACGCAGACGGGTCACTAGGCCGGATGCCACCAAAGCAGCTTCGTCAATCGGCGCACTGGCATCCAGTTTGCCTGCGTCGATGAACGCCTGGATGTTGGCCAGGTTAACGACCGCGTGGCGCTTCGAGTTCGGGTTGTTGAAGCCCCGTTTCGGCAGACGGCGGTGCAGCGGCATCTGGCCGCCTTCAAACCCTTTGATCGCCACGCCGGAACGCGACTTCTGACCCTTCATACCCCGGCCACCGGTCTTGCCGACGCCGGAGCCCGGACCACGACCAACGCGCTTGCGTTGCTTGGTGGCGCCCGGATTATCGCTAAGTTCATTCAGTCTCATGACGCATCTCCTCTACCGGATCGCTGGGGCGTGCGTCCGTCCCCACCGCCACGGTTTCAAACTTGGTCGGTTGGGGCTGGCCCCACCAATCAGCCCCGCTCTTCGACGATCTCGGCGAGGTGCGGGATGCTATTGACCATGCCACGTACCGAAGGCGTGTCCTCCAGCTCGCGGGTCTTGTGCATTTTGTTGAGGCCCAGCCCGCGCAACGTGGCGCGCTGTTCCTTCGGACGGCGGATCGGGCTGCCGATCTGCTTAACGACGATCGTCTTTGCCATGCTTGCCCCCGTTACTCTGCCGTTGCCGCTTCTGGCTCGGCAACCGGCTCACGCGCAGGCAGAATGTCCGATACCTTCTTGCCACGGCGCGCCGCAACCATCCGAGGCGAGTTCTCTTTTTTCAGGCCATCGAAGGTCGCGCGAACCATGTTGTATGGGTTCTGGCTGCCGATCGACTTCGCAACGACATCCTGCACACCCAGCATCTCAAAGACGGCACGCATCGGACCACCGGCGATGATACCGGTACCCGCCGGGGCAGCGCGCATCATCACCTTACCAGCACCCCAGCGACCGTTGATGTCGTGGTGCAGCGTGCGACCTTCGCGCAGCGGCACACGGATCATCTGGCGCTTGGCCTCTTCCGTTGCCTTTCGGATCGCCTCGGGGACCTCTTTGGCCTTGCCCGAGCCGAAGCCGACGCGGCCCTTTTGATCACCCACGACCACTAGTGCCGCAAAACCGAAGCGCTTACCGCCCTTCACCGTCTTGGAGACGCGGTTGATGGCGACCAGACGGTCGGCGAATTCCGGCGTTTCCTCTTCCCGGCGGTCGCGGCGGCCACGTCCACGGCCACCATCGCGATTGTCACGTTCTGCCATGTCCGTCTCCCTAGAACTTCAGGCCGCCCTCGCGGGCAGCATCTGCAAGTGCTTTTATCTTGCCGTGGAACAAGAACCCACCGCGGTCGAAGTAGACCTCATCGATCTCCTTGGCCTTGGCCCGCTCGGCAATTGCCGTGCCCACCTTGGCCGCAGCATCGACGTTGTTCTTTCCGACCACGCCCAGGCCAGTCTCCAGCGACGAAGCGGCCGCCAGCGTTACGCCCTGGACATCGTCGATGATCTGCACTGAAATATTCTTGGACGAGCGATGGACGCTCATCCGCAAACGACCCCGGTTCGACTTGCGTAGTTTGCTCCGAACGCGCATGCGGCGTTTCTGGAACAGATCTCTCTTGCTGTTCGCCATCGTGCCCGTCCTTACTTCTTCTTACCTTCCTTACGGAAGATGTACTCGCCCTTGTACCTGATCCCCTTGCCTTTAAACGGCTCGGGTTTGCGCCACTCGCGGATCTTCGCCGCGGTTTCGCCAACAAGCTGCTGGTCGATACCGGTGATCTCGATCTCCGTCGGCTTGGCGCACTTCACTTCGATCCCGTCCGGGATGGTGAAGTCAACGTCGTGGCTGTAGCCGAGCGCCAGCTTCAAGGTCTTGCCTTGGACCTGCGCACGATAACCGACCCCAGTGATCTCGAGCTCTTTCTTGAAGCCTTCGGACACGCCGGTCACCAAGTTGGCGATTTGCGTCCGCGTCATGCCCCACTGTTGGCGGGCGCGCTTTGAGTTTCCACGGGGTTTGACTGTGACCAAGTTGCCTTCGGCAACCAGATCCACATCGTCAGTCGCCGTGAAGCTGCGGACACCTTTCGGGCCCTTGGCCTCGACAGTTTGGCCCGAGACCTTGAACTCGACGCCGCTTGGCGCTTCGACAGGACGCTTTCCGATACGAGACATCCGTCCCTCCTCAGAATACGGTACAGAGCACTTCGCCGCCCACATTGTGGGCGCGTGCCTGTGCATCGGACATCACCCCTTTCGAGGTCGAGACGATCGCGACGCCAAGTCCGTTGCGGACCTGCGGCATGCTCTGAACGTTTGAATAGGCCCGGCGGCCTGGTTTCGAGACCCGCTTCATTTCGCGGATGACCGGTGCGCCTTCGTGATACTTCAGGCTGATCTCGACCTGCGGTTTGTGGTCCCCGCTGTCGATGACCTCGTACCCGCGGATGAAGCCTTCGTCCTTCAGAACATCCAGAACGCGCAGGCGCAGTTTGGACGAAGGAGACATGACGGTCGACTTGCTGCGCATAGCCGCGTTGCGGATCCGTGCCAGCATATCACCGAGAGGATCGTTCATCTGTATTCCTCCCTTACCAGCTCGACTTGACCATGCCCGGGATCTGACCGAACGAGGCCAGGTCACGCAGCGCAATACGGCTCATTTTGAGCTTGCGGTAGTAGGCCTTCGGACGCCCAGACACCTGGCACCGGTTGTGCAGGCGCGTCGCCGATGAATTCCGCGGCAGCTTGGCCAGCTTCAGGCGGGCGCGGAAACGCTCCTCCATCGGCAGGCTTTCATCGTTAGCGATCTCTTTCAGCGCAGCGCGCTTAGTGGCGTACTTGTCCACCAGCTTCTGACGCTTCTTCTCACGCTCGACCATCGCAGCTTTTGCCATGTCGATCCCTCCGATCAGCTGTTGAACGGCATGTTGAAATGCTTCAACAGCGCCTTGGCCTCGGCGTCCGTCTTCGCCGTGGTGCAGATGATGATGTCCATGCCCCGCACGTCGTCGACCTTGTCGTAGTCGATTTCGGGGAACACGATGTGCTCGCGGATACCCATGGCGTAGTTGCCATTGCCATCAAAGCTCTTGCCGCTGACACCGCGGAAATCACGGATCCGTGGCATTGCGATCGTCGTCAGGCGATCCATAAAGTCGAACATGCGGTCGCCACGCATCGTGACTTTCACGCCGATTGCCATGCCGTCACGCAGTTTGAACCCAGCAATCGACTTGCGTGCTTTCGTCGTGACCGGCTTTTGACCAGCAATGGCCATCAGTTCGTCATGGGCAGCTTTAACTTTCTTCGAGTCACCCACCGCCTCGCCGACACCCATGTTCAGGACGACCTTGTCCAGCCGCGGGATCTGCATGTCATTTTTGTAGGAAAACTCTCCTTTCATCGCCGCGCGCACAGTCTCGCGATAGTGCGTCTTGAGCCGCGGGATGTAGGGGGCGCCGTCAGCCATCAATCGTCTCCCCGGTTGTCTTGGCAAAGCGAACCTTCTTGCCGTCCTCGGTGCGGAAGCCAACGCGGGTCGGCTTATCGTTGCTGTCCAGATAGGCTAGGTTCGAGATCTGGATTGGCGCTTCCTTGGGGATCCGACCCCCTTGCGTCGACTGGGTCTGGCGTTCATGGCGCACGACCATGTTCACCCCAGCAACAATGGCGCGGCCTTCCTTCGGCATAACCCGAACGATTTCGCCTTCCTTGCCTTTATCCCGTCCAGCAAGGACGACCACGCGGTCGCCTGTCTTCAGCTTAGCAGCCATCACAGCACCTCCGGCGCGAGCGATATGATCTTCATGAAGTTCTTGGCACGCAGTTCGCGAACAACTGGGCCGAAGATCCGGGTGCCAACGGGCTCGCCGGCGGGGGTTAGTATCACCGCGGCATTGCTATCGAAGCGGATCGACGTGCCATCGTTGCGCTTCACCTCCTTGGCCGTGCGTACGATCACCGCCTTGCGGATATCGCCCTTCTTCACACGGCCGCGTGGGATCGCCTCTTTGACCGAGACGACAATGATGTCGCCGACCGATGCGTACTTACGCTTCGAGCCGCCAAGCACCTTGATACACTGAACCCGACGTGCGCCTGAATTATCGGCGACGTCCAGATTGGACTGCATCTGGATCATGTCCCTTCTCCCGACCTGCGGACCCTGTTCTCGTTGTGAGGGCCCGGGGTTTCGTTAGACCGAGGGGTATGGAATAGGCTTACGCCTCCGCCAATACCTCCCAGCGTTTGGATTTCGAGCGTGGCGCACATTCGACGATCCGAACGATCTCGCCCACCTTGCAGGCGTTTCCTTCGTCGTGCGCCCGGTACTTCTTGGAGGAGCGTACCGTCTTTTTCATCATCGGGTGCGTGAAACGCCGCTCAACAAGAACGGTGACCGTCTTGTCATTCGCGTCGCTGACAACCTTGCCCTGCAAAATGCGTTTCGGCATTTATTCCTCCGCTGCGGCCGCGCGGGCCATTTCGGCCAAGACCGTCTTCACGCGCGCCACGTCGCGTTTTACCGTGCGCATCTGAGCACTGTTCTCCAACTGACCGGTCGCCTGTTGAAAGCGCAGATTGAACGCTTCTTTCTTCAACGACTCTAATTGCTCGCGCAATTGATCCGGTGTCTTTTCACGTAGTTCCGAGGCTTGCATGCCTAAGACTTCCTTTCCACATCACGGGGGCGCCCCAATGAGGGTTACGCGATTTCCCGTGGAGGTCGTGCAGAGCGTGTTCCGTTACAGACCGGAAACTCTCGTGGCAACCCCAAATATCGGCACGCCAGACAAATTTGCGCCTGCTTTCAGAGCGCCTAAAACCTGGCGTTCAGTGTCACCAGTCCTCGCGGACGATGATCCGACTTTTGACCGGCAGCTTCATAGCCGCTAGACGCAACGCTTCACGTGCCACCGGCTCCGTGACGCCGTCGATCTCGAACATCACGCGGCCTGGCTTTACCTTTGCCGCCCAGTACTCGACCGACCCCTTACCTTTACCCATCCGCACCTCGGTCGGTTTTTGCGTAACCGGCGTGTCGGGGAAAATGCGGATCCAAACCCGACCCTGGCGCTTCATGTGACGCGTCATAGCACGGCGGGCGCTTTCGATCTGGCGCGCGGTGATGCGCTCGGGCTCGACCGCTTTCAATCCATAGGTGCCGAAGTTTAGGTCAAAGCCGCCCTTGGCGTCGCCTTTAATCCTGCCCTTATGGAGCTTGCGGAATTTTGTGCGTTTCGGAGACAGCATGTCTCTATCCTCCTAGCCCGTCAGCGCGCCGGCGCACGATCGCGGGAGCGGGTCGAGCCTTCCTGCAGATCCTGCTGCCGCCGATCGCGCGCGGCGGGGTCGTGTTCCATGATCTCGCCCTTAAAGATCCAGACCTTGACGCCGATGATGCCATAGGCGGTCAACGCTTCGGACGTCGCATAGTCAATGTCAGCGCGCAGGGTATGCAGCGGCACACGGCCTTCGCGGTACCACTCGACCCGCGCAATCTCAGCGCCGCCCAAGCGACCGCCGCAATTGATCCGAACACCCTGGGCGCCCATGCGCATGGCGTTTTGCACGGCGCGCTTCATCGCTCGACGGAACGACACGCGACGCTCCAACTGCTGGCAGATGTTCTCGGCAACCAGTTGCGCATCAATCTCGGGACGCCGGATCTCGACGATGTTCAGGTGCAACTCAGACGTCGTCAGTGCTGCGACCTTCTTACGAAGGCTCTCGATGTCCGCACCCTTCTTACCGATAATCACGCCGGGACGAGCGGTGTAGATGGTCACGCGACACTTACGGTGCGGCCGTTCAATGACCACCCGAGAGACACCGGCTTGCTTGCACTCTTCCTTGATGAAAGCACGAATCTTCAGATCCTCGTGCAGAAGATCGCCGTACTCCTTGGTGTTAGCGTACCAACGGCTGTCCCAGGTGCGGTTGATCTGCACACGCAGGCCAACCGGATTGACTTTATGCCCCATCAGGCCTGCTCCTCTACCTGGCGAACCTTG
Source organism: Pseudomonadota bacterium (assembly GCA_039026375.1). Lineage (GTDB taxonomy): Bacteria > Pseudomonadota > Alphaproteobacteria > Rhodobacterales > Rhodobacteraceae > Thermohalobaculum. Next base: position 4,734 of record JBCCML010000021.1, on the reverse strand, counting down.
ATCGTCAGCTGGCTGAACGGCTTCTCGATCCGCCCGAACCGGCCGCGCGCGCGTGGGCGGCCCCGCTTCATAATCAGGTTTTTGCCCACATAAGCCTCTGCGACAACCAGTTCATCGACGTCCAGGCCATGGTTGTTTTCAGCGTTCGCGATAGCGCTTTCCAGCGTCTTCTTAACGTCTCCCGCCACGCGGCGTTTAGAGAACGTCAACGCAGCCAGCGCCTTTGCAACCGGTTTACCGCGGATCATGCCGGCCACCAGGTTCAGCTTCTGGGGGCTTGTGCGCATCATGCGGTTCGTGGCGATCGCCTCGTTGTCTGCGGCGCGGCGCGGGTTCTTTTCTTTGCCCATCGTCTTACTTCCGCTTCGCTTTTTTGTCGGCCATGTGACCGTAATACGTACGCGTTGGCGAGAACTCGCCGAACTTGTGCCCGATCATTTCCTCGGTCACCGAGACCGGGATATGCTTTTTACCGTTGTAGACCCCAAAGGTCAGGCCAACGAATTGCGGCAGGATTGTCGAACGACGCGACCAGATCTTGATCACTTCGTTGCGGCCCGACTCGCGCACCTTATCGGCCTTTTTCAGGACGTAGGAGTCAACGAACGGACCCTTCCAGACGGAACGTGACATCTAGATCGTCCCCTTACTTCTTCTTCCGCGCATGGCGCGAGCGCAGGATGTATTTATCGGTCTGCTTGTTCGAACGCGTGCGGCGGCCCTTGGTCGGCTTGCCCCAGGGCGTGACTGGGTGACGGCCGCCAGAGGTCCGACCCTCACCACCGCCATGCGGGTGATCGATCGGGTTCATCACGACTCCACGCACCGACGGGCGTTTGCCCTGGTGACGGGTTCGGCCAGCCTTACCGAAGTTCTGGTTCGAGTTGTCGGGGTTAGAGACTGCGCCAACCGTCGCCATGCACTCCTGACGGACGAGCCGAAGTTCGCCCGAGCTCAAGCGGATCTGGGCATAGCCACCGTCGCGGCCAACAAACTGGGCATACGTGCCCGCAGCGCGCGCAATTTGGCCGCCCTTGCCCGGCTTCAGCTCGATGTTATGCACGATCGTGCCAACCGGCATGCCCGAAAAAGGCATTGAGTTGCCCGGCTTAATGTCCGCCTTCGCGCCGGAGATCACCTGATCGCCAACCGCAAGCCGTTGCGGGGCCAAAATGTAAGCCTGCTCGCCGTCGTCGTACTTGATCAACGCGATAAAGGCAGTCCGGTTTGGATCATACTCGATCCGTTCAACGGTCGCAGCAACATCCATCTTCCGCCGCTTAAAGTCGACGATGCGATAGAGCCGCTTAGCCCCACCACCAATCCGACGCGCTGTGATCCGTCCGGTGTTGTTGCGCCCGCCCTTTTTGGTCAAACCCTCTGTGAGGCGTTTGACAGGCCGGCCCTTCCAAAGTTCCGAACGGTCGATCAGCACCAGCCCACGCTGGCCCGGCGTCGTCGGGTTATATGTTTTCAACGCCATGGTTTCTGTCTTCCGCTTGCTTTCTGTCCTTCACGTCGGGGCGATCAGAGGCCCGTCGACACGTCGATCATGTTACCCTCTTCCAGGGTGACATAAGCTTTTTTCACGTCTTTGCGGCGCCCGGGGCGACCCCGAAACCGCTTCACCTTGCCCTTGGTGACGGTCGTGTTCACTGCCTTGACCTTCACACTGAACAACGTCTCGACGGCCTCTTTGATCAGGGGCTTCGTCGCATCCATCGACACTTCGAAAACCAGACCGTTCGCTTCGGACGCCATCGTCGCCTTTTCCGTGATCACGGGCTTGCGGATCACGTCATAGAGTGCTGCCTTCTCGGTCATGCCAGCCGCGCCTCCAGCGCCTCGACACCAGCCTTCGTCAGGACCAGGGTCTTGTGGTTCAAGATATCGTATACGTTGGCACCGATAGACGGGAGAACCTGCATCGAGGAGATGTTCCGCGCAGCACGCTGGAAATTGGCATCGACTTCGGCGCCGTCAATTACCAGCGCCTTGGACCAGCCCAATTTCTCAACCTTGCTCGCCAGTGCTTTGGTCTTCGCCTCTTCCAGCGCAGCGCTCTCGATGATCACCAACTCGCCGGCCTTCGCTTTCGCACTCAGGGCCATCTTCAAACCCAGTTTGCGAACTTTTTTCGGCAGATCATGCGCGTGGCTGCGAACAACGGGGCCCTTGGCAGTGCCACCTTTACGAAACTGGGCCACACCGCGGTCGCCGTGCCGCGCGCCACCGGTACCCTTCTGGCGATAGATCTTCTTCGTCGAGTAAGCCGTTTCGCCACGTGACTTAGTTTTGTGGGTGCCAGCCTGCTTCTTCGCACGCTGCCAGCGAACAACACGGTGCAGGATGTCCGCACGAGGTTCGACGCCGAATACGTCATCCGAAAGATCGATCTCGCCCGCGCCGGCGGCGTCCATGTTGACCATTTCGATCTTCATTTCTCGTCGCCTCCTTCGGGTGCGGCACTCTCACCGCCAGCATCGTCAGCCGAAATTTCGGCCTCCGCCTGCTTCAGTGCTGCTTCCTGTTCGGCAGCCTCCGCTTCAAGGCGCGCCTTCTCGGCGGCTTCAGCTTCGGCAGCAGCTTCTGCAGCGGCCGCCTCGGCTTGGCGTTTTGCCTCTTCGGCAGCCGACTTTAACGCGGCGGGTACAATGGCGCTCTCTGGAAACGGCTTCTTTGCCGCATCCTTGATGGTCACCCAACCGCCTTTCGAGCCCGGCACAGCGCCTTTGACCATGATCAAACCACGCTCCGCATCGGTCTTCACGATCTGTAGGTTCTGAACGGTGACGCGGCTGGATCCCATATGGCCCGCCATCTTCTTACCCTTGAAGACCTTCCCCGGGTCTTGACACTGACCGGTTGAGCCGTGGCTGCGGTGGCTGATCGACACACCGTGGCTAGCACGCAGGCCACCAAAGTTGTGCCGCTTCATCGCACCCGCAAAGCCCTTACCGATCGACGTGCCGGCCACGTCGACAAATTGGCCCGCGAAGTAATGATCAGCCGTAATCTCTTCGCCCACACCGATCATGTTGTCGGAGGTGACGCGGAATTCGGTCAGCTTGCGCTTCGGCGCGACACTCGCCTTCGCAAAGTGACCCCGCATCGGCTGGGTCACATTCTTTGCCTTGACCTCGCCAACGCCCAGCTGAACAGCGGTGTAGCCGTCCTTCTCGGCCGTGCGTTGTGCAACGACCTGGCAACCTTCCATCTGCAGTACGGTGACCGGAACCTGGCTACCGTCCTCCATGAACAGCCGGGTCATGCCCAGCTTTTTCGCGATCACGCCAGAGCGCATCACGTCCTCCTCAGAGCTTGATCTCGACGTCCACGCCTGCGGCGAGGTCGAGCTTCATCAGCGCATCCACGGTTTGCGGCGTGGGATCAACAATATCCAAAAGCCGCTTGTGCGTCCGGATCTCGAATTGCTCGCGGCTCTTCTTGTCGATGTGTGGGCCGCGCAGGACCGTGAACTTCTCAATTTTGTTCGGCAATGGGATCGGACCACGTACTTCGGCGCCCGTTCGCTTGGCCGTATTGACGATTTCCTGCGTGCTCGCATCAAGCACACGGTAATCGAAGGCCTTCAGCCGGATTCTGATGTTTTGACCTTGCATTGTCCTGACCTTTGGCCTCGTCAAAAAAGGGCGCGGGGGATGCCCGCGCCCAATGTTTCATTCACTCGATGATCTTTGAGACGACGCCGGCGCCGACGGTGCGGCCGCCCTCGCGGATGGCGAAGCGCAGGCCCTCATCCATCGCGATCGGCGCGATCAGCTGCACAACGAACGAGGCATTGTCGCCCGGCATCACCATCTCGGTGCCTTCCGGCAGCTCAACCGTACCCGTCACATCCGTCGTCCGGAAGTAGAACTGCGGACGATAGTTCGCGAAGAACGGCGTGTGGCGCCCGCCCTCTTCCTTCGTCAGGATGTAGGCCTCGGCCGAGAACTTCGTGTGCGGCGTGATCGAGCCCGGCTTGCACAGCACCTGGCCGCGCTCGACATCCTCGCGTCCGACACCGCGCAGCAGCGCGCCGATATTGTCGCCCGCCTCGCCCGAGTCGAGCAGCTTGCGGAACATCTCGACGCCCGTGCAGGTCGTCTTCGACGTGTCGCGGATGCCAACAATCTCGACTTCCTCACCCACCTTGATGATGCCGCGCTCGACACGGCCGGTCACCACGGTGCCGCGGCCCGAGATCGAGAAGACGTCCTCGATCGGCATCAGGAACGGCTGGTCCACCGCGCGCTCGGGCTGCGGGATGTAGTCGTCCACAGCGGCCATCAGTTCGGCGATCTTGTCTTTGCCGATCGCGTCGTCACGGTCTTCCAGCGCGGCCAGGGCGGAGCCCGCCACGATCGGGATGTCGTCGCCTGGGAAGTCGTAGTCCGACAGAAGCTCGCGCACTTCCATCTCAACCAGCTCCAGCAGTTCCTCGTCGTCGACCTGGTCGACCTTGTTGAGGAACACCACCAGCGCCGGCACGCCGACCTGGCGGGCCAGCAGGATGTGCTCGCGCGTCTGGGGCATCGGGCCGTCGGCGGCGTTCACGACCAGGATCGCGCCGTCCATCTGAGCGGCACCGGTGATCATGTTCTTCACATAGTCGGCGTGGCCCGGGCAGTCGACGTGGGCGTAGTGGCGGTTGTCGGTCTCGTACTCGACATGCGCCGTCGAGATCGTGATCCCGCGCGCCTTTTCTTCCGGAGCGCCGTCGATCTCGTC
>JBCCML010000020.1:0-75144 GCA_039026375.1 Pseudomonadota bacterium | reverse complement strand
CCACCCACCCACCCCGCCTGCCGCGCCCGTCCGGGAGCCCTGTCGACTTTGGCGCGCACGGTTGGCATACGGAAATCATACGCTTGTCATACGCAAATCATACGCGGGTTTTCCCAGCGCAAATTGATCTGGATGGTGCGGTCTAGATGTTGAAGTCGGGGCCGTCCTTGCTGGCCGGTTCGATCCCCTGGTCGCGGGCCTGACGGCACAGATCTTCCATGTTGATCTGGTCCAGTCGGCCCAGCACCAGGGTGCGGGTTTCGGCCCATAGGGGGCCAATGATCTGCTCGCCCAATTCGGCCTGGCTGGCGGGTTCGTTCTCGGCCTCGGCGTCCAGTTGATCGACCACGCGGACCACGTCGCCGACGGTGACTTTGCGGCGTTCCCGCGCCAGCGTATAGCCACCACGCGGACCCCTCACACCCTTGAGAATGCCCTTGCGAACAAGGCTTTGCAGCACCTGCTCGAGATAGCGTTGCGGGATGCCCTGGCGGCTGGTGATGTCCTTGGACTGCACCGGATCGGGGCGGGCGTTGTACGCGACATCGAGGACCGCCTCGAGCGCCAGCATGGTTTTGCGGGAAAGTCGGAGCATGATGGCCTCACTGGGTTCCGGTCGAGCCGAAGCCGCCGGTCCCACGGGGGGTAGCATCGAGGGTGTCGACCGGGGTGATAGTGGCCTGGACCACCGGCGCCAGCACCAGTTGGGCGACCCTGTCGCCGTGCTGGATCAGCGCCGTCTCGCTGCCTAAGTTAATGAGAATAATAGCAATTTCGCCGCGATAGTCTGCGTCGATGGTACCCGGACTGTTCAGCACGGTGATGCCCTGGCGGGCGGCCAGGCCGGACCGGGGGCGGACCTGTGCCTCGTGGCCCTGGGGCACAGCGATGGCGAGACCGGTGGGGACCAGGACGCGGCCCAGGCTGGGCAGTTTCAACCCCGTGGCGCGGTCGGCTGGGGCCAGGCACGCCCGCAGGTCCATGCCCGCGGCACCGGTGCTTTCATAGGCGGGCAGGGCCAGCTCTGGGTCATGGTTCGGCAGGCGCCGGATGGGCAAGATCATGCCATGCTCTCTTGGTTCAAGGCGTCTGCGATCCGCTGGGCCAGACGTCGGGCGACCTCGGTTTTGGCGGCACGGGGCCAGGCCTCGGCCCCGCCGGCGGTGATCAGCGTCACGGCGTTCTCGTTGCCGCCCATGATGCCGGTGTCGGGCGAGACATCGTTTGCCACGATCCAGTCGCAGCCCTTGCGGGCACGCTTGGCTGTGGCATTGGCGATCACGTCGTCGGTTTCGGCCGCAAAGCCCACTACCAGGGCCGGGCGCTGACCGCCGGGAAGTTGTGAGATCGTCGCCAAAATGTCAGGGTTTTCAGCCATTTGCAGGGCAGGCGGGCCGCTACCGGGGGTCTTCTTGATCTTGGAGGTTGAGCTATGATCCACCCGCCAATCGGCGACGGCTGCGGCGAAGACAGCGGCCTGGGCGGGTAGGGCGCCTTGCACGGCGGCCAACATTTCCTTGGCCGTCTCAACCTGTTGAATTTCCACACGTTCGGGCAGTGGGGCAGTGACCGGGCCGGTGATCAGCACCGTATCGGCGCCCAAGTCGCGCAAGGCGGTCGCGATGGCCGCGCCCTGGGCGCCGGAGGAACGGTTGGCGATGTAGCGCACGGGGTCGATGGGCTCGTGTGTGGGGCCAGAGGTGACCAGGACGCGCTGGCCGGCCAGGGGGGCGGTGTTCAGCTGTCCGCCCAAGTGGTTGGTGATGGTCGCCATGATCGCGGTCATGATCTCCGACGGTTCCGCCATCCGCCCGGGGCCATACTCGCCACAGGCCATGTCACCGTCGTTCGGGCCGACAACCGTGATTCCATCGCTCTGCAGGGTGGCCAGATTGCGCTGGGTTGCCGGGTGCTGCCACATGCGCACATTCATCGCCGGCGCGATCAGGACAGGTGTGTCCGTGGCCAGCAAAAGCGTGGAGGCCAGATCGTTTGCCTGGCCATGGGTCATCTTGGCCATCAGATCGGCGGTCGCGGGCGCCACAACCACAAGGTCTGCCACCCGGCTGAGCTGGATATGACCCATCTTGGCTTCCTGGGTCAGATCGAAAAGCTCGGAATGGACCTCCTCCCCGGCCAATCCGGCGACCGACAGGGGGGTGACGAACTGGCTGCCCGCGCTGGTCAGCACCGGGGTGACGGCGCCCCCGGCCTTGGTGATCAGACGGATCAATTCCAAGGATTTGTAGGCCGCGATGCCGCCGCCGATGATCAGCAGGATGCGTTTGCCGTGCACGTCGTTTTCCTTGGCCTTGTCTGCTTTGGCCTTTTGCGACCAGAAATGGGGATTGAAATATTTCCCGCAAGGGTCGTGTAGTTCACAAGGTGACCCGCATGCAAGTTGGATTTGGGCGCTGTAACGCCCTCAAATGCCGTTTCCCTCGCAGTTTCTGGGGAGACAGGATTAGCGAATTTCGAAAAGGCCTAAAATTTGAGACTGTTTATCCCGTGATCAGTAACGTTCCATTAACTATCTCTGCGGGAGAACACCCATGCACGACTGGTTTGTAACAGTGCTCGTTTCAATCCGCGATATGGCCGCGAAGAGTGGTATGGTAGCATTAGCGGAGGAAATGGATATTGCCATCCTCGTCGCGGCGAACGAAGGTCATGAGCGAGAGATGTCGGATCTCGGCAAGGTGGATGTCAGAGCGACTGAACAGGATCCTCGAACGGATGGAAGAGCTGCCGAACCTGGCGGCCTTCGGCGATATCATTGAGATCATCCGGGACGTCTACGACGTTGACCACGTTTGTTACTATGCGCAGTCGCTGGGTCTGGATGCCCGATCGCGCGACGACTACTTCATCGGGTCATTGCCGAAGGTGGGCGGACAACTGCGCCATGCTGGGCGCATGGTCGCGGCCATGTCCTACTCGGCCGACTGGATGTCGCGGTATATGGAGGCCAACTTCGCGCAGAGCGATCCGGTCCTTCTGGAAGCGTCTCAACGCTTTGATCCTGTGGATTGGTCAATGGTCGACTGGGAAGGCGACCGCCAGTTCTTTGACGAAGCAGTGGATTTCGGCCTGGGCAACCAGGGATACTCGGTCCCGGTACGGGGGCCCGGTGGCCAGTTCGCCATCTTCAACATCAACAAGACATGCTCGGCCGATACGTGGGCGGCCTACCTCAAGGAGAACCGCACTGACATGATGCTGTTGGCGCACTTCACCCATCAGCAGGTGCTGAAGGTCGCGGGCCTGGAACACGCCCACCCGACCAGGCCCCTGTCGAACCGGGAGAAGGACGCCGTGCGCCTGATCGCCGACGGGCTGAGCCGCGGCAAGGCTGCTGAGAGACTTGGGATCTCGGAGAACACTTTCCGGGTCTATATCGATAGCGCGCGGCACAAGCTGGGCGCCCTGAACATACCGCATGCCGTCGCGCTGGCGGCTCATCGAGGACTCATACCACCGACCTAGAACCCGATTTGAACTAAATTTTAACTATCAGACCATAAACAGCGTCTCCATCACATACGATGGAGCGAACGATCATGTTTACCCTAGTCTACGGCGACGACCTGTTTGACTTCCCCGGGCTTGCCAATCAGATGTTCCGCCACCGGCGCACCCAGTTTGCCGAAGATTACGGGTGGGAACTCGATATCGACCAGATGGGTCGCGAGATTGACCAATACGATCTGATGAATCCGCTGTATCTGATCCTGCGCGACCAGGAAGGCCGCCATGTCGGCTCGACCCGTCTGATGCCGACAACCGGCCCGACGATGATTGCCGACCATTTCTCGGACATGACCGATGGTGTCGAGATTGAGAGCCCCTTGATTTGGGAGTGCACGCGCTTCTTTGTCGCCGACCGTGGCCGGGACAGTGTGAAAAACGCCGCCGCCCTGATGTGGGCCGGCTGCCAACTGGGTCTGCGCGCCGGTCTGGAGTTTTACGTGGGCATTACGGGCGCGCACATGACCCGCGTCTTTGCCGCTTGCGGTTGGCCGGCCGAGATCATTGGCGAGCGCAAAGATGAAAAAGACGGCCACCTGGTCGCCTGCCTTTGGGAAGTGAACGAAGAACTGTGCGATCGCTTGGCCAAGCGCGCCAAGATCGACAAGGGCCAGTACGATCTACAGATCTACCGCAAGCCTGCGCCGGTCAAGGATGCGCCGGGTGTCGATGTAAAACTGCCCAAGGGTCAGATGCCGATCGGCGCAATACGCCAGGCCGCCCGCGCCTGACACCGGTGTCGGCTATCGGAGACGGGGCATCGGCGTTCGCTCCGGCCCTGTCTTCGATCCCTGCAGATCCGCCGTCAGATCAGCGCATCAACCAGCAGGGCAGTACTGACCCCCAGCAAAGCGCCCACCAGCAACCATCGCAGCACTCGCGGTTTTGGCGTCGGGTCCGGCGGCGGGCGGTTCCGGCGGGTGCGGGCTTCCTCGGCCAGCATCAACAGCTCGTTGGCCAATCCCGGCATCCGGGGACCCAGCCGGGATAGTACGCGCAGTGTTTCCAGCGTGTCGCGGGCAAAGGCCGCCGGTCCCAGGTGATCGCGGATGTATTCTTCAACGATGGGTTTGGCCGCGTTGAAAATATTGGCCGTCGGATCCAAGGTACGGGTGACGCCCTCGACCACCACCATTGTCCGCTGCAGCAGGATCAGTTCGGTCCGCGTCTCCATCCCGAACCGTTCGGTTGTCTCCAGAAGGTAGGCCAGCACCTTTGCCATGGAGATGCGGCTGGCATCCTGGTCGAAAATCGGCTCCCCGATAGCGCGCAGGGCTTGGGCGAACTGCTCGACGTCCCGGTCGGCGGGCACGTAACCTGCTTCGAAATGCACCTCGGCCACCCGGCGATAGTTGCGGGTCAGGAAGCCGTGCAGGATCTCGGCATAGTGGCGCCGGGTGATTGGGTCCAACCGGCCCATGATCCCGAAGTCCAGCATGATCAGGTCACCGTTCGGTGCGACCCTAAGGTTCCCCTGGTGCATGTCAGCGTGAAAGAACCCGTCGCGCAGCGCATGGCGCAGGAAGGTGCGCATCACATGGCTGGCAAGTTCCGGCAGATTGAAGCCCCCGGCCTTGAGGGCGGCGGGGTCCATCGCCGTGCCCTCAAGCCACTCTAGCGTCAGGATGCGGCGCGACGTGCCCTCCCACTGGACCGAGGGAATGCGCAGTCTCAGGTCGGACTTGGTCTTCTCGGCGTATTCGGAGGCCGCCGCCGCCTCCAGCCGCAGGTCCAGTTCCGCGCGCACCACCGATTCGAAATGGCGCACCACGGCGCCCGGGCGCAGGCGCCGGGTCATCGGCACAAGGCGCTCGATGGTCTGGGCGATGAAGTGGAACGATCCGATATCGCGTGAAAACTGCGCCCGCACGCCGGGGCGCAGAACCTTCACGGCGACTTTCTCGCCAGTCGGTGCCCAGGTCGCCTGGTGGACCTGCGCGATCGAGGCGGCCGCTACCGGCTCGCCAAAGTCGGTGATCTTCTCCCAGATCTCGGGGCCGAACTCGCTTTCAATCTCGGCCCGCGCTGCTTCGACGGAAAATGGCGGCAGGCGATCCTGCAGGTAGCGAAGCTGGCCCACAATCTCGTCGCCAACGATGTCGCGCCGTGTCGACAGGATCTGGCCAAACTTCACATACGCTGGGCCCATGGCCTGGATGGCCCGGGCCACCGGGGGCAACGAGTCGTCTCCGCGGCGCCCGACCAAGCCAAAGGGACGCGCCACCGCCCGGATGACAAATCGCGGCCAACCGTGGACACCGAAGGCATCCAGAATTTCGCGCATCGCGCCCGTTCGCTCGAACGTGGCGCCGGTGCGCAGCAGGGTCCAAAGGTGCTCGGGTGCTCGGAGGAGGTTGCTCACAGCCGCCAACCGGAATGCATCGCCGCAATCCCGAACGAGAGGTTGCGGTAACGGACTTGGCCAAAGCCCGCGTCCGTGATCATTTGGGCGAAGGCTTCCTGGTCGGGAAAGCGCCGGATCGACTCGATCAGATACTGATAGCTGTCGCGGTCGCCTGTGACGGCCTGGCCCATCGGCGGGATGACGTTGAACGAATACCGATCGTAGGCCCATTGCAGGGCGGGCTGCGGGATCTGACTGAACTCCAGGCAGAGAAAACGGCCACCGGGACGCAGTACGCGATAGGCTTCGGACAGCGCCGCCTCGATCCGGGTGACATTGCGGATGCCGAAGGCGATGGTGAAGGCGTCGAAGGTGGCGTCGGGGAACGGTAGTGCCATGGCATCACCGCAAACCCAATCGACCCCGTGGATCCCCCGCTTTTCTGCCCGCGCTGCCCCTTCGTCCAGCATGGCCTGGGTCATGTCGCAGACAGTTGCTGTGCCGTCTCCGCCAAGCCTATCCAAAAACCGGAAGGCGATGTCCCCAGTGCCACCTGCCACGTCGAGCAGGCTTTGGCCGGAACGTGGCGCCAACCAATCGATCAAGGCGGCCTTCCAAAGACGGTGCACGCCACCCGACATCAGGTCGTTCATCATGTCGTAGCACGCCGCAACCGACGAGAAGACGCCGTGCACCCGGCCGGCCTTCTCGGTTTCCGGAATGTCTTCAAAACCGAAGTGGGTCGTGCGCTCGTCGCTCATGTCGCGTAGCATAGCGCCGGTCGCGGAAAGGGAAACCGCCGGTGCTGCGGCAGAGTAGCAGGGCGCGCCCGTCTCTCCCCGTCGACGGCTTGCCCGGCCTTGCCATTGCGCGAACCCACCCACCCGAGACGGGCGCGCTGGGCGGGTTCAGCGCCCAAGCGGTGGGGTCAGTGGGGCAGGCGGCTCTCGATGATGCCGGCTGCGACCAGGGCGAACAGGATGTGTCCGATCAACGCCACCCAAGTGATAGACGCGAAGCCCAGGAAGGCAGGCATGCCGACCACAAGGTGCGCCATCACATAAAGCGCCAGGACCCAGAGTGCGATGCCGTAGACGATCGCGGGAATGGTCCAGTGCAGGCGGGGCAGTGTGGCGCGCCAAACCGGCCGGGCCGCAATCAGCCAACCCAGCGGATAAGCCAATAGGCCAGTCAGGATGTGCAGGCCGTAAGGCAGGCCAAGTGCGCGCAGTTCCTTGCCTGGGATCTCGGTTAGTGTCGCGAGCACGCCCTGTGCCAGACCCACGGGCGCCAGCTTAGCCCCCAGTACAGGCGAGGCCACGGATTTCAGCAGTGGGCTGATGACCTGTCCGAAGAAATCGAAGGCGACTGTCGCTGCCGCACCGGCAAATAGGATCGTCACGAGCGTGTGCAGATCTAAGGTGGGCAGCAGCGCCGGGCGATGGGTTTCCAGGGTTGCGGTCATGTCTTGGATCCTTGTGTCAGGTCACATCGTGTTCTTCCGTCTGCTGGAAAGATGGGGAGGCCTTGCGCCGGGAGAAGCGACTTGAAAGAACCCTCTCGGAAGCGTCATCGCCTGTCACATGCGGGTGATTGAGGTCGATGGAGGTCGCGTGCCCGAACTGCCCGAAGTCGAAACGGTCCGCCGCGGATTAGAGCCAGTGCTGTCCGGGCGCCGGATTGTCCGCGCAGAACAGCGGCGGGCGGATCTGCGCTGGCCGCTGCCGGAACGATTGGCCCAGCGTCTGACCGGGAGGCAGATCCTGGGCCTGCGACGGAGGTCCAAGTGGATACTGGTGGACCTCGACGGCGACGAGACTTGGATGATCCACCTCGGCATGACTGGGCGGATGTTGATCAGTGGCGATGATGGTGGCGGCGAGCAGCCCGGGCAGTTCGTCCATGATCCTGGCCGCCACCCAGAGCATGACCATGTCATCGTCGAGACAGATGCCGGTGCGACGATCACTTACAACGACGTGCGCCGCTTCGGGGCCATGGACCTCTGGCGAACCTCGACGTTGGCCGAGCACCCGCAATTGGCGACACTAGGACCGGAACCCCTAGGAAACAGCTTCAACGGTGCGGCGCTCGAGTCGGCTTTCAGCGGGCGTCAATCGCCCGTGAAGGCCGTCCTCCTCGATCAGCGAACTGTTGCAGGGTTGGGCAACATCTATGTCTGCGAGGCCTTGTTTCGCGCGGGCATTCATCCGCGGCGTATCGCGGCTTCGATCTCCGCGCCTCGGGTGCACGCGTTGGCAGCCGAGATCGTCGCCACACTGACAGAAGCGATTGCAGCGGGTGGTTCGTCTCTCCGCGATTACCGTCAGGCGGATGGGGAGCTTGGGTACTTCCAACACGCCTTTCGGACATATGGGCGCGACGGCGAGCCATGTGTCCTGGACAGCTGCAACGGCAAGGTCCTCAAGATTGTGCAGTCTGGCCGGTCGACCTTCTACTGCTCCAAGTGTCAGCGATAGGCATGGCATCGTCTCAGCCAGTATGGACGGCAGCCGGCGCTGGGCTAGACTGCGCAGCAGAATCAGAACGAGGGACTCGATGAGTTATACCTGCATCAAGACAGAGACCCGGGACCATGTGGGCGTGGTCACCCTGCACCGGCCCGAGGCGCTGAACGCCCTCAACCTGACATTGATGGGCGAGTTAGGGGATGCCCTCGCCGCCATGGACGCCGACGACCGTGTCGGCGCCATCGTCCTGACGGGGTCCGAGAAAGCCTTCGCCGCCGGTGCCGACATTAAGCAAATGCAAGCCATGAGCTATGTTGACGTGGTCAAGGCCGACCTCTTCACCCCGGAGACGCAGGCCGTCCTGCGCGTCCGCAAACCCATCATCGCGGCGGTAGCGGGCTATGCGCTGGGGGGTGGCTGTGAACTGGCCATGATGTGCGACTTTATCCTGGCGGCTGATACAGCAAAGTTCGGCCAGCCCGAGGTGAACCTGGGCGTCATGGCCGGTATCGGGGGCACCCAGCGTCTGACCCGTTTCGTTGGCAAGTCCAAATCGATGGAGATGAACCTGACCGGGCGCTTCATGGATGCCGAGGAGGCCGAGCGCGCCGGTCTTGTCAGCCGTGTGATCCCCGCCGAGGATCTGTTATCCGAGGCAATCGCCACCGCCGAGAAGATTGCGGATAAGGCGCCCCTGGCTGTGATGGCCATCAAGGAAGCAGTGAACCGCTCTTACGAGACGACGCTGGCCGAAGGGCTGCTCTACGAGCGGCGGGTCTTTCACAGTCTGTTCGCGACCGAAGACCGGGCGGAGGGCATGCAGGCCTTCATAGACAAGCGCGCGCCGCAGTTTACAGGCCGCTAGCCAGGGCGTTGACGCGCGGCATCGAATCCGCTATCTGCGAGTTTCTTCGCAGACAATTGCCGGGATGTGACATGGCAAACTCGCCACAGGCCAAAAAGCGTATTCGCCAGATCGAGCGTCGTACCGCCGTGAACAAGTCGCGTCGCTCGCGTGTTCGTACGTTCATCCGGAAGGTTGAAGATGCGATCAAGGTCGGCGATCAGTCAGCGGCACGCGATGCGTTGAAGGCGGCTCAGCCAGAGATCATGCGCTCTGTCACCAAGGGCATCGCCCATAAGAATACCGCATCGCGGAAAGTCTCGCGTTTGAACGCGCGCATCAAGGCGATGGCCTGAACGGCCTGCCCTTCCAACGATCCCTGCCATTTCAACATGTTAGGCGTCTCCGGCGGCGCCTGATCATGCGTGTCAACTGACACACAGTCGTGAACAAACTGTCATGTTCACGTTTTCGGCCTGTTGCCGCGATTTTCGCGCTAGCACAAAATGCCATTATCAGGAATCGGCCTAAATTCAAATTTACCAGCAAGTTCGGTAGGCGTAGTAATGCTCGCCTACTTTTTATGCTGTTATTCAGGCCGCGCTTCTGATTATTTCCAACTACTTTGATCGTTAGAATTTAATCGACAAGTCGGGTCGGAAATTACTTGTGCCGAATCTCGCATGCACCCTACACGGGTGTCACAGATAAACGGGACAAACGGGGGATGGGGTGAGCGCTGAGCAATCTATAGTTGATCAGCTGGCGCCCGCAGACACCTACCGCGTGCTGGCAGAGACAGCCGATTGTGCACTGATCGATGTGCGTACTCGGGCTGAATGGGCTTTCACAGGTGGGCCGGACCTCGGTGAGATTGGACGCCCGCTCTGGGGCATTGAATGGGCGTCCTTTCCCACAATGAGCAGAAACCCGCACTTCGTGGACGAGCTTTACGAAGTTGCCGGGGGTAGGCTGCCCAGTCGGTTGTTTTTTATCTGTCGTTCGGGTGCGCGCTCGCTTTCGGCTGCGTCGTTGATTGCCGCTGAGGCGGATCAGCGTGGTCAAGGTGTGCACTGTACGAACGTGGCCGAAGGGTTCGAAGGGGACCTTGATGCCGGAGGGCATCGGGGGCGTGTGAACGGGTGGAAGTACGTTGGTTTACCGTGGCGACAGAGTTGAGTGCCGCCGAAATACAGGGATCAACCCGATCGACTAATTGCACGCACCGGTGCTTACGGGGGGAAAATGCGCATCGCAACCAACGAAAAAACGGCGACAGTGATGAATTTAGCGGAGACTTGGAGAAAGATCCTTGCCGCGGCCATGAACGAGCTGGGCCCCGAGCAAGTAGAAAAATGGCTGCGTCCGGTACGCCTCGCTGATATTCGAGGAAACCTGGCGGTTTTGACCGCACCCAGCACCTTTTCGGCCGATTGGGTCGAACGCAATTACGGCTTGCTGCTGCTGCGGTTGATCCAGGGCCAGGTGAACGAGGTACGCCGGATTACGGTGACTCCGGATGAGAATGCCGAGGCAGTCCTAAAGGCGCCAAGCGAGCCGGAAAAAGTGCCGGTCGAGATGACCGAGGCTCAGGAGCCGCGCTTGGAGTCGGCCCCGCTGGATCCGCGCTTTACATTCGACAGCTTCGTAGTGGGCAAGCCGAACGAGCTGGCCCACGCCGCGGCGCGCCGCGTGGCAGACTCGGCCGATGCCAGCTTCAACCCTGTCTTTCTTTACGGCGGGGTGGGCCTTGGTAAGACGCACCTGATGCACGCTATCGCGCACCGGATTCGCGACACGCGCCCGGGTTGCCGGGTGCTGTACCTGTCGGCAGAGCAATTCATGTACCGCTTTGTCCAGGCATTGCGGTTCCGTGACACGATCACCTTCAAACAACAGTTCCGTGCCGTCGACGTGCTGATGATCGATGATGTGCAATTCATTGCGGGCAAGGACTCGACCCAGGAAGAGTTCTTCCACACCTTCAACGCGCTGGTCGATCAGGGGCGCCAGATCGTCATTTCTGCTGATCGCTCGCCCGACCAGATCGACGGCCTGCAAAACCGCATCACCTCGCGTCTGCAATGGGGGCTGGTGGTCGACATCCATCCCACGGACTACGAACTGCGCCTGGGCATCCTGCAATCCAAGGCAGAGAGTATTATGGCCGAGAACCCGTCGATTGTGATCGAGCGCAAGGTGCTGGAATTCCTGGCCCATCGGATCTCGTCGAATGTGCGCGTTCTGGAAGGGGCGCTGACCCGGGTGTTTGCCTTTGCCACCCTGGTCCACCGGCCCATCAACATGGAGATGGTGCAGGAATGTCTGGCGGACCTGCTGCGCTCGACCGAGCGCCGGATCACCATCGAGGAGATCAAGCGCCGGGTGGCCGACTATTACCACCTGCGCATGACCGATCTGGTATCGGCCCGGCGGGCCCGGGCTGTGGCGCGGCCACGGCAAGTGGCGATGTTCTTGTGCAAGGCGTTGACCTCGAAATCCCTGCCCGAGATCGGGCGCGGCTTTGGCGGTCGCGACCACACGACGGTCATCCATGCGGTGCGTAAGATCGAAGAGCTACGCTCGACCGACAGCCAATTGAACGAGGATATCGAGAACCTGCGGCGTCTGCTGGAAAGCAGCTGACAGGTTCCGGAACGAGGGGGAGCGGGCGGGCTTTCGGGCCCGCCCTTTCTGTTTTGGGCGTCAGCCGGCCTTGTGGGCGATCATCAGTTCGACGCGCTTTAGCTCTCGCAGCACGCGGTCGGCCTGCATCTGCGGCATCAGGCTGGTCTTTAGGATCGTGGCCAAGATGATCAATACGGCACCGGGCAGACCCCAGTGCAAGGCCGCCAAGACCTCGGTCGCAGCAAAGAACTCTATCGCGCACCAGACCCCGCCCAGGAACAGGGCGGCCTGCACCAGCATGACCACCCAACTGACCCAGCCGAGCTTGCCTGTGAATTGGCGGGCCCCCAGCGCGAACCAGCCCAGCTCCTCGGTCTCGCGCAGGATTTCGCGTTCCTCGGCCGATAGGGCCTCGGCGATCAGATCGTCAAGTTTGCTCATCAGCGTCTCCTTTCAGCGCTTCGTGCAGTCTTGTGCGGGCGTGCATCAGCCGGGTCTTTACCGTCCCCGGCGGCACGTCGAGGGCGGCGGCCACTTCCGTAACGGTCATCTCCTCCAGATAGAACAGTGCGATCGTCGCCGCCTGATCGGGCGGCAGGGTTGCGATGGCGCCCCGGATCGCCCGGGCATCGGCGGCAGCAGGGCCTGCTTCCGGGGCTTCGGTCTCGGCCCCTACGCCCAGGTCCTTCGCCACCGTCCGCTGACGGATCTTGCCGCCAATGGTCTTCGCCGCGCGGCGGCTGACGATCCGGTAGGCCCAGGCGGGGAAGGCCCGCTCATCGCGCAGATCGGCCAAGCCGCGCAGGATCTCGATCCAGGCGTCCTGGACGACGTCCTCTGCTTCCGCCCGGTCGCCCAGCAAACGCATGGCGTGGGCGAAGAGCTTCGGCCCCCGATGGACCACCAGACGGTCGATGGCATAGCGGTCGCCTAACCGGGCACCTGCCACCAGGTACTCCTCGTAGATCCGTGCTGTGCTGGTGCCGCCTTGGGCCATGCCCGTCCTCCATTACTTGTTAGAGGTGGCCGTGCCGCGCCAAACGGTTCAATGGGTAGCTGAAAAACGGTTGGCCTTGCTGTGGCAACATCTTGCGGCCACTGTTTCGCGCAGAAAGCGCCAAAAACCCCCGGTGCGGCCGCTAATCTGGCGCCAGGGGCATTGCACCGCGTCGCGGATACGATAGGGTGATAACCCGCGCACCCGCGTGGGCCATCAAAAGCAACCGAAATCCGGCCGGCGCCCATGAAAGTCACCATCGAACGAGCAGCCCTTCTGAAGGCCATGAGCCGCGCCCAGGGCGTGGTCGAACGTAAGAATACGATCCCGATCCTGGCCAATGTTTTGCTTCACGCCGACGGCGACGGAATCAGCCTGCGCGCCACCGATTTGGACATCGAGATCATCGAGACGCTGCCCGCCATGGTCGAGACCGCCGGTGCCACCACGGTTGCGGCGCACCTGTTGCACGAGATCGTGCGCAAACTGCCGGACGGCTCTCAAGTCAACCTGCACGCCGATGGGACGGCCGGTCGGCTGGATATCGTTGCTGGGCGCTCGCGTTTCTCGCTGGCGACGCTGCCGCGCGAGGATTTCCCAGTGATGGCCTCCTCGGAGTATGAGTGTTCCTACGCGCTGCCGGCCCCGATCGCTCGGCGCCTGTTCGACAAGTCGAAATTCGCCGTCTCGACCGAGGAGACGCGGTATTACCTGACCGGCGTTTACCTGCATGTCTCTGACGAGGACGGCACGCCCAAGCTGCGGGCGGTCGCGACCGACGGTCACCGATTGGCTCGGATCGATGCCGACCTGCCGGAGGGCGCGGATACAGCGCCCGGCGTGATCGTTCCCCGCAAGACGGTGGGCGAATTGCGCAAGCTGCTGGACGACGACGAGGCCGAGATCGCAATCTCCGTCTCCGAGACCAAGATCCGCTTTTCCGTCGAGGGGTTGGTCCTGACCTCCAAAGTCATCGACGGTGCCTTCCCCGACTATTCCCGCGTGATCCCGACGGGCAACACACGGGTGATGGAGGTCGACGCCTCTGAATTTGCTCAGGCCGTCGACCGGGTCGCCACCGTCAGCCAGGAACGCTCACGCGCGGTGAAGCTGGCCATGGAGCAGGACAAGCTGACGCTGAGCGTGAATTCGCCCGATGCGGGCTCGGCCGCCGAAGAACTGGTGGTCGCCTATGGGGACGAAGGGCTGGAGATCGGCTTCAACGCCCGCTACCTGCTGGAGATCGCCAGCCAGGTGGACCGCGAGAACGCCGTCTTCATGTTCGCCGACGCCAACGCGCCCACCCTGGTGCGCGAGGGCGACGACGCCAGCGCGGTCTACGTGGTCATGCCAATGCGGGTCTGATCCTTGGGATCCCTTCGACCGGCTTCCTGTTGAGTTTACGGGTTATGAAGAGTCATGGCCGAACACCGCCCAACCTGTTCGTAGAGGTGCGTCGTTGGCAGGCCTAATCAAGTTACTGAAGCGCATGCTTCCTGAGGCGGCCTGGCGGTTTGTGCGCCGTTGGGGAACGGCTGTCGGCACGCCGGTCCGTTTTGCCCTACGAACTGGTCACTTCCGAAGTTCCATTGCGGAACGCGCGGTGGATAGACGCGGTAAGCCCCTGCCTTGGTACACTTATCCTGCGATCAACTTAGTGCAGGCTGGAACCTACACTGGTCGTACGGTCCTGGAGTTTGGTGGCGGCCAGTCCACGCTCTGGTGGGCAGCTCGGGCCGATCGGGTGATCACGATTGAGCCTAGTCTGGAATGGGCCGAAATGATGACGCCACAGTTGCCTGACAACGCGACGATGATCCATGTACCGGTCGATTTCAGGACTCGAGACGTATCTGCAGTTAAGGCCGCGATCGTTGATTGTGGCGTCGAGGAGTTCGACCTCATCATCGTAGACGGTCATCTCCGGCTCGAAGTGGCTTACATGGCAAGGCCGATGCTTTCCGCCGACGGTGCAATGATTTTCGACAACGCCGACGGCTTTGATTTCCAGAAGTTCTACGCCAGTTGCGGTATGATGCGTGTGGATCTTTATGGTTGGAGCCCAGGTGTTTCCCGACAGAGCGTGACGTCGATTTGCTTCAGTTCAAACTGCTTCCTGTTCAGGCCCAAAAAACAGATCTTTGAGCCTGAAGCAAAGTTCCTCGCTTAGCGCCTTTCGCTCGCCCAATCCGGTCGCATCGCTTTTTGTTGGGATTTTGCATACCAGATCGATCAACATTCACCACTTGCGACTAAATTGATGCTGTCGAAGATGCAGGGGCGATCCCGTCAGGGAGCGAAGCGCACCAACTCAACAGCGCTTCCAGCACCCAGCTAGTACGCTAGAAGACACGTTTCTCTCAGCCACCCGCCTGAAGGGCATAGTCGTCTGCATCGAACCATCCGCGGGAGGCGCGGACCTTCAGGTCGTCGTCCAATTCCCATTCCTCCCATCCGCGAATGTTCAACGGATTGCCCGTTTTCGCGTCATGGCCGGTAAAGGTCCAAACGTAGATGACATGGTTCCCCGAGCACCGGACATCGTCGCAGGTCAGGGTCAGGTCCGGCACATCGGCGTAAAAACCAGCGGCCATGTCCCTGACCCGGCTGCGCCCGGTCCACGGGTCGCCGCGGTTGATGATAATCTCGCCGTCTTCCGCGTAGAATGAGGCAACCGCCTCCGCCTTCTTGGAGTTCCATGCCGCTGTATAGTCGGCAGCGATTTGCGCCACCTTTGCCGGATCAATCATCCCCATCCCTCCCCCGTTCGCGTGAAAGGAAGAATGCCACTGAGGCTTGGGCAAAGTCGACACCGATCTTGTGGGTTTGTCGGCATGGATCCAGCTGCTCGTGACTAAGGCTGTCCAAATTCCGGTTCGTTGTGCATATCATCGGGTGGTTGTGACGCAATCTGCGTTTGCATGTTGCCAGTCGAGGGCGAGTTCCCGACCCGCGCGCCCTGGGGCAGGCTATTTCAGCAGTCCCCGTTCCTTCAGATAGTCGACAATCGGATGCGAGTGTTCGTCCAGCCAGCCCATGCATTGTTCAGGATTCACCAAAATTCCATGGCTAGCTAGAGCAATGAACCCCTGCGGAACATAAGAAACAAGAAAATCAAACTCCCAATTGAGCGGCTCTTTTGCGGTGCCTTTTTGGTGCCCTTGGATCTCTTTTGATGCCGGGAACATCATTATCCAGGTGTCATGTGGGGGCGTGTTACATGGATCATAGAAGCCTTTAGTGTTAAGTGCAGCACACCCGTCGTCGAGGCTCGCATCCGGGAAGTATGCTAGTAGCCGACCGCCAAACAGGCTGCTGAGTGGATGCGAGATTATTGATGCACCGTCAGCTCGAAGCTTTCTGGCTCTGGCGTCTGCCACGCGTTTGACCAGAGTCTCCCGCGAGCACACTTCGAGATCGCCACGTGTTAACCTCGCTCGAAACTGACGCAGGGAGTTCTGGGGATCTGCAGTCGAGCCGTGCCGGTTGCACCAAGCGATAGCTGAATTCATCGAGGCCCAGAACTGTTCCTCCTGTTCGGGGTGGCTAAACAGCAGCTCAGAAACGGTCATGATGGAAAATCCTCCATACAATCTGGCCGCTCAAAAATGAGCATCGCAACCGGATTACCATATCTCCTGAGACAGCGTTTGTATCATGCGCCCTTCATCAAGTTTCATTGAAACACAAACCGTCTCGGCGCCGACGAGCGGATGCCCAGTGAACCTACCCCGCCATCTCTCGCCCGTCGAAGATCGCGCCCAGAAACTCCAGGATCAGTGTCGTGGCCAGCAGGCTGGTCTGGCCGTTCAGATCCACCATAGGGTTCACCTCGACCACGTCGAAGCCCACCACATTGGCCTTCCCGGCGATGCCTTGCAGCAGCCCACGTACTTCGTGGTACAACAACCCGTCCACGGTCGGCGATCCCGTGCCAGGCGCGATCGAGGGGTCCAGCCCGTCGATGTCGATGGTCACGTAGACATTGCCCAGCGGCGGCAGGGCGTCCACCACCGCGGAAACGCCCTTATCCCGGATTGTCTGGCGGGTGACGATCTGCGAGCCCCAGGCCTCGGCCGTTGCAGCATCATCCTCGCGCGAGCGGATGTCGCGGATGCCCAGCTGTGCCATGTTGCGGGTGAAGTCGTGCTCCATGGCGCGGCGCATCGGGCTGCCGTTGGCGTAGCGGATGCCGGCAACCTCGTCGATCCAGTCCAGATGCGCGTCGATCTGGACGATGTCCAGGGGACCAAACCGCTCGAACGCGCGGATTGAGGGATAGGTGACCGAATGATCGCCGCCCACCATCACCGGGAAGACGCCTCGGTCCAGCATGGCGCTGACCGATGCGGTGATCGCGTCCAGATTCCGCTCGATGTCGTAATAGGCGAGGTCGACGTCGCCGCAATCGACCATGCGCACGCCGTCCAGAAAGCGTTTCTTCTGGTTGATGTCCCAATAGCCGCGCGGTGTTGCCCCGCCCCAGGCGGAATAGCGCGCCGAATAGGTGCGGATATCGCGCGGGCCAAAGCGCGTGCCGGGCCGCCAGCTGTTGCCCGCGTCATAGGCGATGCCGAGGAAGCCCACATCCGCGTCCAGCGTCGCGAAGTCTTCGTGAATCGGCAGTTTCAAGAACGAGGTGATGCCGACACTCGGCATATTGGCGGCGTATCTGGTCATGGTGTCCCCGGGGTGTGGACCCCAGGGTCACCGATCGTGGGCGCCAGGGCAAGCGCCCCTGACGTCAGGAGAAGTTCGACGGGAACATCGCGCGGGCGGTTTCCTCGTCAAAGTCCTTCTTGAAGTCCAGCTTGGTCTGGATGGCGCGGGCGCGGGCCACGGCGGGTCGGGCGTCGATGCCCTGGAACCACGCCTTGACGTTGGCGTACTGGTCCAGTTCGCCCTCGCCCAGCACGCGGACATGGCGGTCGACCCATCCCCAGGCGGCGATGTCGGCAATCGTCAGGTCTTCACCCACGATGAAGCTGCGCCCGGCCAGATGGGCATCCAGCACCTGATAGTGGCGGTGCGCCTCGAACTTGTAACGCCGCTTGGCGTAGTCGCCGCCGTCTGCCGCGCCAGCGGTTTGGAAGTGCACCCACTGGCCTGAATAGGGGCCCAGGCCCGTCGCGACCCACATCAGCCAGGACAGCAGTTCACCGCGGTCTGCGGGATCGCCCAGGAATTTGCCGGTCTTCTCGGCCAGGTAGAGCAGGATCGCGTTCGAGTCGAAGACCCGCTTGCCGTCATCCTCGATCGCTGGTGTCTTGCCGTTCGGGTTGATCTTACGGAACCAATCGGCGTGCTGCTCGCCCTTGAAGGTGTCGACAGGCACGACCTCGTAGTCCAGACCCGCTTCCTCTAGCAGCAGCGCGACTTTCATGGGATTTGGCGTGTGGTGGAAGTAGAACTTGAGCATGACGGATCCTTTGGACTGCGGGATGGTCGCGCGCCGGCGGCGTGCGGGGCGGACGTATGCTCTGTGCCGCCGTGCGGGCAACCGTCCGGCACCCGGAAACACGGCATCGTGAGATGAGCGCGCCCCATCGCCTGACGGTCGAGCATTTGCGGCTGGCACAGTATCGCTCGTATGCGCTAGCCGACGTGGCGACCGGCGGGGCGTCGGTGGCGCTGCATGGGCCGAACGGGTCGGGCAAGACCAACCTGTTGGAGGCGGTGTCGATGCTGACACCCGGGCGCGGCCTGCGCAGGGCCGGCGCGGATGAGCTGGTGCGGGCGCCGGGCGGGCTGGGCTGGAAGATCACGGCAGAGGTCTCTGGTAACGAAGGCGTCGCCGATGTGGTGACCGCGGTTGACAGCGCCGAGGGCACGCGCCGCAGCGTACGCATCGACGATAAGCAGGCAACCCAGGCGGCGCTTGGCCGGTTGGTCCGCGCGGTCTGGCTGACCCCCGCCATGGACCGTTTGTGGGCCGAGGCCGCAGGGGACCGCCGTCGCTTTCTGGACCGGGTGACGCTGGGCTTTTTCCCGGCCCACGGCGAAACCTCCATCGCCTACGAACGCGCCATGCGCGAGCGCAACCGCCTTCTGAAAGAGGGTATTTTCGATGATGCCTGGCTGGCCGCGTTGGAGGCGCAGATGGCCCGTGCCGGCAGCACGATCGCACGTGCCCGGGCCGTCGCGTTGGCGCTATTGATTGCGGCACAGGAAACAGCCTCCGCCGGGTCGGAAAAGTTGTTTCCCAAGGCGGATTTGGCTATTTTAGGAGACATGGAAAGCCGCTTCGGTCAGGTGATTCGAGAGAGCTCGGATGCTGACGACGATCTGGACGCACTGGAGGGGGAAGAGGCTGCGGGCCTGGCTCAGCAGTTGGCCTCTGGTCGGCCGCGCGATGCCGCCGCGGGGCGCACCCTGACGGGCCCGCATCGCTCGGATCTGGAGGCGGTTTATGCCGCAAAAGGGATGCCCGCGCGGACCTGTTCGACGGGCGAGCAAAAGGCACTGTTGATCTCGCTCAGCCTGGCCAATGCGCGGGCATTGGCAGACCAGAACGGAGAGACGCCCCTGGTCCTGTTGGACGAAGTGGCCGCGCATTTGGACGACGGGCGCCGCCGGGCCCTCTACGCCGAGATCGAGGCTTTGGGTGCCCAGGCCTGGATGACCGGCACGGGGCCGGAATTGTTCGAAGGGCTGGCGGACGCCTGCCACATCGCCGTTACCGAACGGGACGGCACCACGGAATTGGACGTGCTATGAGCGACGCAGAGCGCACCTGGGGTTTCGCCCAGATCATGTCGACCCTGATCCTGGCGTTCATGTGCCTGGGGGCGATTGGCCTCAGCTATCAGGGGCTGTGGATCATCGGCGCGCCCATCGCCCTGATCACAGGGATCATGCTGATCCGGACGATCCTGGGGCGCACCCGCTGGCGCGGCGGCGATGCCGGGGCCGGTGGGCCGGGTAGTCTGCCGTCCATGCGAGATCTGGAATGAGGCGAGATCTGGCATGACGATCTCGCTCGCCGAACTGGGCATCTACGCCTTCGCGCTGTTCGTCCTGGTGGTGACGCCGGGCCCGGTGGTGGTTGCCACCATCGCGCGCACGCTGTCGACAGGGTGGCGGTCATCTATGCCGCTGGCCGGGGGCGTCGCGGTCTGCGACATGATCTGGCCGCTGACGGCGATCTTTGGCCTGGCCGCCCTGGTCCAGGTCTATGGCGAGATCATGCAGGTTCTGCGTTACGGCGGCGCGCTGATCCTGATCTGGATGGGCTGGCGGCTGATCACCGGATCGAAGGAAGCGCTGGAGACCGCACCCGATCCTGCGCTGATGCGGCGTACCGCCTGGCAGGGGTTTGCAGCCGGCTTTCTGGTGAACATCGGCAACCCGAAGGCGATCCTGTTCTTTGTGGGTATTCTGCCGAACCTCTTCGATATCGCGGCGCTGACGGCGCCGGACATCCTGGTGATCGTCGGCATCAGCGCGGTGGTGCCGTTCCTGGGCAACGTCGCCTGGGCGCTGGCGGCCCAGCGGGCGCGCGTTTTGCTGACCACGCCGAAGATGGTGCGCCGGGTGAACCAGGGTTCGGGCGTCACGCTGATCGGCGTCGGCGGCGCCGTTGGGGCAAGCTGAGCCATGTTGACCGTCACCCCTGAACAGCTGCTTTTGTTTTCCGCGGCGATGCTGCTGCTGGTGGCCTCGCCCGGCCCCTTTGTGGCGGCGCTGGCAGCACGGTCGGCTGCCCTGGGCGCGCGCTCGGGTGCTGCCATGGCCCTGGGCGCGCCGCTGAGCGAGGGAATGTGGATTGGTGCGGCACTTTTGGGCCTGGGGGCGATTGCGGCCACGCATGCCTGGGTGCTAGAGGTCCTGAAATACGTGGGCGCAGCCTGGCTGATTTGGATCGGCCTTAGGCTGTTCTTCGGACGGCACAGCCTGGTGAAACCGGGTTCAGCGCCAGAAAGGCGCGAACCGGCCTGGCGCGGCTTCCTGACCGGCACGCTGTTGAACCTGGGCAATCCAAAGGCCGCGCTGTTCTACATGGCCGTCTTCCCCGGCTTCTTCGACATGACCGCGCTGACCTTTTGGGACGGCCTGCTGATTATGGCCATCGCCTTCCCGATCGGGGTGGGCAATGACCTGGCCTATGTCTGGGCTGCTTCCCGCGCCGGGCGCTTCCTGTCCAATCGGGCGGCGGTCAAGCGAGTCGATCAAGCCTCTGGCGGCGTGCTGGCCGGGGCCGGCGTGGCGATCGCGGCGACATGAGGGGCGCATGACCGTCACGTTGTGGGAACTGGCACTGTTTGCCGCCGCCTTCTCGATGGCGGTGGCCTCGCCTGGGCCGTTCGTCGCGGCGCTGGCGGCGCGTTCCATGGCGTTCGGTTTCCGCTCGGGCGCTGCGATGGCTGTGGGCGCGGTGGCAGGCGACTTCCTGTTTGCCACGCTCGCCATGCTGGGGCTGGCGGCGCTGAGCCTGTGGATGGACTGGACGCTGGTGGTTTTGAAGTATGTCGGTGCCGCGTGGCTGATCTGGATGGGCGTCGCGCTGATCCGGCGGCGGGTGACGTTGCCCGGTGCAGCGGCGCCCCCGCAGGACGACCTGGCCCATGCCTTCTGGTCGGCGGTCCTGCTGGGTATCGGCAACCCCAAGGCGGCGCTGTTCTATTTCGCGGTCTTCCCGGGGTTTTTCGATATCGCCGCACTGACGTTCTGGGACGGCGTGGCTATCCTGGCCGTCATCGCGCCGGTCCTGGTTGGGGGAAATCTGATTTGGGCTGCCATGGCAGCAAGGGCCGGGCGGCTTTTGACGTCAGCCCGGGCGATCAGGCGTATCAACGTCGCTTCAGGCGGCATTCTCGGTGGGGCCGGTGTGGCCATCGCCGCTAGCTGAGAGAGACAGATGATGTCCGAAAACGAGGAAGCGACCGGGCAAGAACCCGAATACGGGGCGGACTCGATCAAGGTCCTGAAGGGCCTGGAGGCCGTGCGCAAACGCCCCGGCATGTACATCGGCGACACCGACGATGGCTCGGGCCTGCACCACATGGTCTACGAGGTCGTGGACAACGCCATTGACGAGGCACTGGCGGGCCACGCCGATCTGGTGCGGGTGACACTGCACGCGGATGGGGCGGTTTCTGTGTCCGACAATGGCCGTGGTATTCCCACGGACATCCATGCGGAGGAGGGGATCTCGGCCGCCGAGGTTATCATGACCCAGCTGCACGCGGGCGGTAAGTTCGACCAAAACTCCTACAAGGTGTCGGGCGGTCTGCACGGCGTCGGCGTGTCGGTGGTCAATGCGCTGAGCGACTGGCTGGAGCTGGTGATCTGGCGCGACGGCAAGGAACACTATGCCCGCTTTGAACACGGCGAGACGACAATACCCCTGGAGGTGCGCGGCGATGCGGACGGCAAGAAGGGCACCATGGTCAAGTTCCATGCCTCCGACGCCACGTTTACCAACATCGAGTACAAGTTCTCGACCCTGGAACACCGCCTGCGCGAGTTGGCCTTCCTGAACTCCGGTGTCCGCATCCTGCTGCGCGACCAGCGGTCGTCCGAAATCCGCGAGCAGGAGCTGTTCTATGAGGGCGGGGTCGAGGCGTTCGTGCGCTATCTGGACCGCTCGAAGACGGCCCTGATTGCGGAGCCCATTAGCGTGCAAGGCGAGAAGGACGGCATCACCGTCGACGTCGCCATGTGGTGGAACGATGGCTACCACGAGAACGTCCTGGCCTTCACCAACAACATCCCGCAGAAGGACGGCGGCACCCACATGGCGGGTTTCCGCGGCGCGCTGACCCGCACCATCAACGCCTATGCGGCGTCGTCCGGCATAGCCAAGAAGGAGAAGGTGAACCTCTCTGGCGACGATGCGCGCGAGGGGCTGACCTGCGTCTTGTCGGTCAAGGTGCCGGATCCGAAGTTTTCCAGCCAGACCAAGGA
Organism: Pseudomonadota bacterium; assembly: GCA_039026375.1. Lineage (GTDB taxonomy): Bacteria > Pseudomonadota > Alphaproteobacteria > Rhodobacterales > Rhodobacteraceae > Thermohalobaculum. The sequence continues at coordinate 52,426 of JBCCML010000020.1, read as the reverse complement.
CAAGCTGGTGTCGTCCGAGGTGCGCCCGGCGGTCGAGAGCCTGATGAACGAAAAGCTGTCCGAGTGGTTCGAGGAAAACCCCTCCGAAGCGCGCAACGTCGTCACCAAGATCGTCGAGGCGGCTCTGGCGCGGGAGGCCGCGCGCAAGGCCCGCGAACTGACCCGGCGCAAATCGGTCATGGATGTGGCCTCGCTACCCGGCAAGCTGGCCGACTGCCAGGAAAAGGACCCGGCTTTGTCCGAGCTGTTCCTGGTGGAGGGCGATAGCGCAGGCGGCTCGGCCAAGCAGGGCCGTTCGCGCCATAACCAGGCGGTCCTGCCGCTGCGCGGTAAGATCCTGAATGTGGAACGCGCCCGCTTCGACCGGATGCTGTCCAGCCAGGAGATCGGGACCCTGATCACGGCGCTGGGCACCGGAATTGGCCGCGACGAGTTCGATATCTCGAAGCTGCGCTATCACAAGATCATTCTGATGACGGATGCGGACGTGGACGGTGCGCATATCCGGACGCTGCTGCTGACGTTCTTCTACCGCCAGATGCCCGAACTGATCGAGGCCGGGCACCTCTACATTGCACAGCCGCCGCTCTACAAGGTGACGCGCGGCAAGTCCGAGGTCTATCTGAAGGACCAGGAGGCGCTGGACGATTATCTGGTGGCGCAGGGATCGGACGATGCGGTGCTGCGCCTGTCCGGCGGGGCCGAGATTGCCGGGCCCGATCTGATCCGCGTGGTCGAAGAGGCCCGCACCGTCCGCCAGGTGTTGGCTGCGTTCCCAACGCACTATCCGCGGTTTGTGCTGGAGCAGATGGCAATTGCTGGGGTCGTGGCCCCGAACCCGTCGGATGACGTGGTGGCCGATGTGGCCCGGCGGCTGGACGCGCTGGCACCCGAGACCGAGCAGGGATGGGCCGGCGATCTGACCGCCGATGGCGGTGTGCGTTTCACGCGCGTGGTGCGCGGCGTGGCCGAGGTCCGCTCGATCGACGGGATGGCCTTGCGCTCGGCCGAGGCGCGCCAACTGGCGCGGCTGTCCGAGGGGCTGGCCGAGACCTACGGCGATGGGGCCCTGCTGGTCCGCAAGGACAGGGAAGTGGCGATCCGCGCGCCCTCGGCCCTGCTAGATGTGATCATGGCCGAAGGCGAGAAGGGCATCAGCCTGCAGCGCTATAAGGGGCTGGGCGAGATGAACGCCGAGCAGCTGTGGGAGACGACGCTGGACCCCGAGGCACGCACGCTGCTGCAGGTCCGGATCGACCAGATGACCGAGGCGGATGAAATCTTCACCAAGCTGATGGGCGATGTGGTCGAGCCACGCCGGGAGTTTATCCAGACCAACGCGCTCTCGGTCGAAAATCTGGATATCTGAGGCGTCGCGCTGTTCGGCCCACCGGGTTGCAGCGGGCCTATGGCCCGCCGCCTCCCGCTGGTCCAGGCCCCACCCCCACCCCCTTCCACCGCCAAAATCGCTGCGCGATTTTTGCGCTGGGGGTGGGGACGGGGGGCGTTGGTTGGAAGGCATTGTGGCGATCTGGGCGTCGGTCATGTTTGTGCCGTGCGCGACGATACCGCCCCTGCTGTCGTGAAGTGCCGGACCTCCACTGGCGAACAGATTAGCGTGTTTGGACGTTCTCGGGCGCCCAGGGTTCATTCAACCATGGCCTTTGCCAGATGGCGCGGCAATGACCGTGAAACACGGCGTTGCTAAAGCGGTTCGCAGGATCATCCCGGACACCCAGATCGACCCCACCCTGCCCAGGCTCTAACCCCGTGCCCCTATTATCCGGCACCGGGCGTGGTGGTTGCTGCGCGCCGGCGCGGGTGGGTGGGCTGCTCGTAAGGTGACGACAGCGCTGCCCCGGACTGGGAGCGCCGGCGCGCCTGTCACATACCTTCTTCAGCAAAGATCTTCTTGGCGATCCGGAACGTCGACACCCCCGCCGGCACCCCGCAATAGATCGAGATCACGTGCAGCGCCGCGCGTAACTCGTCCTTTGTGCAGCCGTTCTTGATTGCGCCGCGGAAGTGCAGCTCGAACTCTTCCATCCGGTTTAAAGCCGCGATCATCGTCAGGTTCATCAGACTGCGTGTCTTCGGAGGCAGCGTGTCGTCTCCCCAGCCGAAACCCCAGCACCAGGCGGTCATGGCCTCCTGAAAGGGGCGGCTGAAATCGTCGGCCTGCTCGAAGACCTGATCCACATATTCGGTGCCCAGCGTTGCCTTGCGCTGTTCCAGTCCTTTGGCCAGGTATTCACCATCCATCGCCTTCTCCTCCGCTCATCGGTTTGCGACATCCATGTCGCTCGCTTGTTTGACGAGCGGGCCCGGTTGCGGCAAGCGTGAACCGTCCAACCAAGGAGAATTCCATGCCGGCGCCGGATCTGGCCCGGGGGTGCGCCTGTCGCAACGCCCCCAAGGCCAACCGATGACCCACTTTCTGGACGGCACGACCGAGGATCGCCCCGGCCTGGCCGCAGGCTTGATGCTGACGGCGCTGATGATGTTGGCCGTGCAAGACAGCCTGGCGCGCCTGGCGGGGCTGCACATCTCATTTTGGCAGTTCCAGGCGATGCGGGCCAGCGGCAACATCGTGCTGCTGACACTGATGGCATTGATTCTGATGGGCCGTCTGCCGCCCCTGCCGCGCCGCCCCTTGGCCGTGGGCGCCCGCGTCTTCATGATGATCCTGACCACGATCTTCTTCTTCGGCGGCATTCCAGAGGTGTCGATCGTCGAGATGGCGGCCGGCCTCTACACCTATCCGATCTTCGTGACCTTGCTGTCCGCCACCTTCCTGCGCGAGAAGATTGGTCTGCGCCGGATCGCCGCCGTCGCCGTGGGGGCCACCGGGGCCATGCTGATCCTGCAGCCTGGCGCCGCAGAGTTCAGCCCCATCAAGCTGATGCCCGTGGCTGCGGGCTTTTGCTATGCGGTCAATGTCATCATCACCCGCCGTTTCTGCCGGGGCGAAAACGCGCTGACCATGGCCGGCGCCATCGCTGTCAGCTTTGTCGTCCTGGGCGTCGCCGGCTGCATCGTCCTGGCATACCTGCCTGTGCCCGAAGATCTGCGCCAAACCTTCCCCTACCTGACCTATGGCTGGCGCGAGCCGATGTTGTGGATCGTGGGCATCACCGTGATCTGCTCATTGATCAACGCCTCGGCCAATGTGGCGCTGACCAAAGCCTATCAGTCGGCCGAGTCCAGCTGGCTGGCGCCCTTTGACTATTCCTATCTGGTCTTCGCGGCGCTGGCGGGCATCGTTTTCTTCGGCACGATCCCCGGCCCTTACCAAGTGGCGGGTATGTGCCTGATCGCCGGGGCAGGGGCTTTCACCGCCTGGCGCGAACGCCGGTTAAAGGCAGCCCTTGCCCGCGGCCTAGGCACCGAGGTGCCGCCGCCTGGAAACCGGGGCTAGGGGATGCAGGACGCCCGCGCCACGGCCCTGATCCTTGGCGCCATGGTCTGCTTTGCCGTGCAGGATGCCATCGTGAAGCTGACGGCAGGAGAGGTCTCGCTGTGGCAGATGCAGCTGATCCGCTCGATCTTTGTGCTGATCTTTCTGGCGCTGGTGCTGCGCGTCCTGGGCCGGTTGCACGAGATGCGGCCCACCGCCTGGGGCTGGCCGCTGGCGCGGGCCTTCCTGATGGCGGGCGCCTATCTGTTCTTCTATGCGGCCTTGCCCTACCTGCCGTTGGCCCAAGCGGCGGCGGCCTTCTTCATCGGGCCGATCCTGATCACGGTGTTGGCTGCGATCTTCCTGGGCGAGCCCATCGGCCCGCGCCGCGTCGCTGCCGTTCTGGTGGGCTTTGCCGGTGTACTCTGCATCGTGCGCCCGGGGCTGGAAGGCTGGAACCCAATGGCGTTGCTGCCCGTCGCGGCGGCCGGTTGCTATGCGATGGCGGTGGTGTTGACCCGCTGGCGCTGCCGCGAGGTGCCGGGCTTTGCGCTGACCACGGTGCACACGCTGATCTTTGCCACGGTCGGAACGACGGGCTTGCTGCTGGCGCCGATGCTGCCGATCTCGCCGGAGGCGCGCGAGGAGTTCGCGTTCCTGACCACCGGTTGGCACCCGCTGGCCCTGTGGGTCGCGGCGCTGTTCGCCCTGACTGCGGCCACGCACATCACCGGCGCGCTGTCCTCGGTCCAGGCTTATAAGGAGGGGGAGGCCAGCCGGCTGGCCCCGTTCGAGTACAGCTATCTGGTGATCATGGCCCTGATCGACTACGCGGTCTGGGGCGAGGTGCCGGCTGGATCGACGCTGCTGGGCATGGCGTTGATCTGCGGTGCGGGCGGCTTCGTCGCCTGGCGCGAGGGCAGGCCCGCCCGCCCCCGTATCCAGCAAAACGCCGAGGTGCCCTGGACACCCGAGCAATTTGACGATGACCCGTCGATGCCGCCTGACGACACCGAGACGGCGCCGTCCCGGATGATGTAGGCGGCGGGCTGGTCGGGACGGAATGCGTTTGCGGCCTTGATTTGCCTGCACCCAAGTCGACCGTTGTCGCCGCGTTTGGCATACGCTTGTCATACGCGGATCATACGCAAGTCATACATCGATTTTGGCGGCGCCACCAGGGCAGACGAGATCGCGGCAGACGAGATCGGGGCGGAAGAGATCGCGGACGGGCGCAGCCGGCGCCCACCCACCCACCCCGCCGGCCGCGCCCGTCCGGGCCCTAACGTCGACTTCGTGCGGCACGTTTGGCATACGCAAATCATACGTAAGTCATACGCGGATCATATGCGCCAAATCCCAGCGCAGGCTTAGAAAAGCCCTTCGTAAATCCGGCGCGGAATCTCCACCTCGATCAGCGTGAAACGGTCGGCTTTCAGCGCCTCTTCCAGGGCGGGACCGGCCTCTCCCGGGGCGCTGACGGTAACGCCATTGCCGCCATAGGTCCGCGCGATCGCGGCGAAATCGGTGCGGTCGAAATCGACGCCCGCGTTCTGCAAACCGCTGCGGCGTTGCTTCAATTCGATCAGCGCCAGGCTGCGGTCGACGAAGACCACGACGACCAGCGGCAGGTCCAGATCGCGCAGCGTCCCCAGCTCGCCCATCACCATTTCCAGGCCCGCATCGCCCATGAAAGCGATGACCGGATCGTCCGGTTTGGCGTTCTTGAACCCCATGCCCAGGGGCAGCGCGCAGCCCATGGTGCAGAGACCCGTTGACTGCAGTACGGCACGCGGATGTTGGGCCCGCCATTGCTGGCTCAGCAGGATGCGGTGGGCACCGGAATCGATGGTGATCGTCGTCTCCGCCGGGGCCACGGCCAGCATCTCGGCGATCGCTTGATCCGGCCCCCAGGGCGTCGACGCGGCAAAGGCCTGCCAGTAGTCGTCGCGCAGCGCATGCCAGCCGGTCCAGGGGGTTTTTGTCGGGATATCAATGGCTTCCAAGCCGCCTACCACAGAGCAGACCCAGGACAGATCAGCGTGGTGCATGTCGTGATCGTTGGCTGCGTGGGCGAACTCGATCACCTTGGACGGGTCCCAAGGGGCCTGCCAGCCGGTGCGCATCTCGATCGGGTCATAGCCCAGCGCCAGCACGCAATCTGCCTGCTCGAAGACCGGCAGAACCAACTTGTCGGCGCGCGGGCTGAGGCCATGGCCGCCGATGGACAGGGGGTGCGTTTCGGGCAGGATCCCTTTGCCCTTGTAGGTGGTCAGCACGGGGATCTGGTGCTTCTCGGCAAAGGCGGTGACGGCGGCGGCCGCGCCTGCTTCGTTCAGGATGTCGTTGCCCGCCATGATGACCGGACGCTGGCTGGCGGCGAACAGATCGCGGGCGCGGGCAAGGTCAGGGCCCGCGGGCGCGGTTGCAGCCTGTGGGCGGTGCTGCCAGGCGCGTGGTGCGGGCTGTTCGGCATCGGCCACGCGGATGGGAACGTCGATGTGGACGGGGCCGGGGCGGCCCGTTTGGGCCAGGCCCACGGCCTTGTCGATCATCACGTCCACCGCCCCCTGCTGCGCTGTAAAGCTGGCCTTGCAGACCTCGCGAAAGACGGCCCCGTGATCGAAGACCTGGTGGTTATAGCTCAGCGCATCAGCCGCATCGACCGATCCCGCCAGGACGATCAGCGGAACGCGGTCCTGTTCAGCGTTGGCTACAACGTTGAAAGCATTGGCAATTCCAGGACCTACAGTGGCCACCAGAACGGCGGGCGCGCCGGTCGCGTTCCAGGTGCCTTCGGCCATGAAACCCGCCGCATTCTCGTGCTTGGTCAGGATGAAACGGATGCCCGCCCGCTCCAGCGCATCGATCAGGGTCAGCACTTCGCCGCCTGGGATTCCGAAAGCATGGCGCACCCCAGCCGCGTGTAGCCGCGCGGCAATGACATCAGCTGCGTTCATCGTTCGGATCTCCCAGGGTCAGGTGTTGCGGCACCTAGACGGTCGCGGTGCGGTGCCCGGTTATTAGCCGTTCAGTTTTCGAAAGGAAAACGAGTTATTCGCACCGCTATTGTTCGGTTGGCTAACGTTTGGCCTACTCGCCCTCGAACTCGCATAAGATATGCACGTCGATGCCCATGGCCTTCAGCTTGGCCGAGCCGCCCAAGTCTGGCAGATCGATGATGAAGGTAGCAGCCGCAATTTCGCCGCCCAGCCGTTCGATCAGTTTGACGCCCGCCTCGGCCGTGCCACCGGTGGCCAGCAGATCGTCAATTAGCAGAACCTTGCTGCCGGCGTGCAGGGCGTCCTCATGGATTTCCATCTCCGCCTCGCCATACTCCAGCGTGTAGGCCACTTTCTGCGTCTTTGCGGGCAGTTTGCCGGCCTTGCGGATTGGTACGAAGGGCAGGCCCAGCTTGTAGGCGACCGCGCCGCCCAGAATGAAGCCACGCGCATCCATGCCCACCACCACGTCCAGCGGCTCGGCCGTATAGGGGTTGGCCATGCCGTCCACGGCCAGGCGAAAGCCCGTGGCGTCATTGAACAGCGTGGTGATGTCCCGGAACTGAATGCCGGGGACGGGAAAGTCGGGTATCGTCCGGATGTAGTCCCGGACCGTCTTGGTCTCGTGCATGGTGGCGCGCGCCTCTGGCTGTTGCGCCGGGATTTAACCCGTCGCTGTCGTCAAATTCAACGCTAGGCATGGCTCTTGGGTGGGCTTTTGGCGGCGATCTCTGCGGTTGGGGGTGCCCCCGTGCCGCGCTGGATCTGACGTTCGCGTCGGGCTGTGTAGGTGGCGGCGGCGAAGATCACGGCTGCCCCGATCCACGTCCAGAGATCTATCAATTCCCCAAACAGCGCATACCCAAAGGCCACCGCAAAGGGCAGGCGGGCAAATTCCAGGCTCATCACCAGCGAGGCATCCGCTGCCCGGAACGCCCGCGCGAGCGTGATATGCCCCAACATGCCGATCAACCCCATGAGCGCATAAATCGCCCACAGATCGGTCGGCACCGGGACCCAGACAAAGACCGCGAAAATCCCGGCCAGCGGCGTCTGAAAGCACAGAGCGATGAAGACCAGCTTGTCCGGGTCGTCTTTGCCAGACAGGTTCTTGATCATTAATCCAGCCGCCGCCATGCCCAGTGCGGCCCCCAGCGCCAGCCAGGTTCCATAGCTGACCTCGGCAAAGCCTGGCCGCACGATCAGCATGGCGCCTAGAAACGCCACCAAAGTCGCCGTCCAGCGCCGCCAGCGGACGATCTCGCCCAGCAGTAGCGCGGCCCCGATGGTGCCGAAAATGGGGGCGAGGAAGCCGATGGCGGTGACCGCGCCCACCGGGATCTCGGCCAGGGCTGCAAACCACAAAGACATGCCAGTGAGGCCGATCACGACGCGGATCAGGTAGAGTCTAAGATGCTGGGTGCGCACCATCTCAACCCCGCGCCATGCAAGCAGCGGCAGAAAGGCAATAAGGGCAAAGAGCAGCCGGAGAAAGACGGTCTGCATGGTTGGGATGTTCTCCAGCGCAACATAGCGGCCAAGGCCCGCGACCCCAGCTAGCAGGGCGCACGACAGCATCATCCAGGCGATGCCGGCGGCGGCGTTGCTGTAGCGTGTGGGCGGTGTCGGCTGAACCATGCGGAAACCATAACGGCTTATCAGGCCGCCGGGACAACTGGGGCCGAAAGATCACCGCTATGATCGGCCGTGCTTCAATCAACCTGTATTGGATGACCCTCTTTTGGATGACGTTGTGCGGGAAACCGCGCATCAGAGCGACTTGACCACCATGCCGCCCCGCACTACACCCCGCGCAGGCGGGCCGTTAGCTCAGTTGGTAGAGCAGCTGACTTTTAATCAGCGGGTCGCAGGTTCGAATCCTGCACGGCTCACCAATCACCCCAAAGGAACGCTCACAGTGCGCTCGGGCTGGACGACCCAAATGGGGCGCTCGCTTGGCGGCATTTGAAATGCCGAACTATTTCTTGCACGGTGGAGCATCGGTCGGACTGATCTGGCGCGATCTGGGCACGCACTTTTCAACACCGCTGGCGAACGCAAGCCGCCCGAGAACACCACCGTAAAGGGCTGTTGTTCAGGAGGATTCTCAAACTGCCAAGGTCATCGGTAGTCGCCCGACAAAGCGACAGGCGCGGTATTTGGGTAGTGAGATCTTTGAACTGCCGTCTGAATGCACTGTGGTCAGCGTCTGGTCGCATGCTTCAACGGGACGGACTGCGCAATTGGCGGTCAGATCTGGCTTGGCTCACCTGTGCCAACGACAACATCTGCCTGTTTTAGCCATTCAATCGCATCATGGCGTTGCCCCGGCTGGAACATCTGGCATTCACAGCCCATAGCCGCCGTAAAGCCCTGATACATTGATAGAAATTGCGGCAAAGCGACGAATGCGAACCTTCGGACCCGCCCGCGTGCCATCAACCGGTTGTAGGCACGCTCCTCCTCTGAAATCTGGCTAAGATCTACCTCACCCACAAACTCCATCAACAGCGCAACATCGTACTGCGTCATCGCAGTCGCATCGAACGCATTAAGGACCGGATCGGCTTCTGCGGATGAGACAGTTCCAGAAACCATAAAGCCCCAAAGGCCTTTGGGCAGATCTGTTATCTGTTCCATCATGCCAAGTCCTCCGTCCTGCCGCTGGCACGCTATCCATGCCGGCGATTTGGAGAAAAGCAAGCTTCGGCCGCGGTTAAACGCGATCCTCGTCGCGCTGACCATCGCTGTGTTCGCGCCGATAGAGCGAAGGGGCCACACCCGTTTTTCTTGAAAAGGCGCGTGAGAAGTTCGAGGGGTCAGTGTATCCTAAGTGAGACGAAATCTCGTCGATCGAAAGGGTGCTCCCGGTCAGTTTCTCGCGGGCATATTCCATCTTTGCTTCCAGGACCTCCGCGCCAATGCTCGTCGAACGCGCGCTTAGGTAACTTGCGAGTTTCCGGGGTGTCATATGAACAAGCTGCGCTGCTTGCGCAGCATTCAGACCTCCATTGCCAACGTTCTGCAATAGGAGAGAGCGAAAGCTTGCCTCGAGCGTTGCGACCGCCGGGTCTGTGTCGACCTCCACTGCGCTGATTGTTGCGTCGAGAGGCAACGCCAGCCATTCAGATGGGAACTGTATTCGCACCCCATTTCTGTCGCCGCGCAGGACTTGATATCCTTCCGCTTCCAGTGGAACCGCTGATGGATCGCTCAGGACGATCATCACGCGCCCAGGAAGTAGCCTTGGCCCCAAAAAGTATTTCAGCATCGACAGTTTCAAACTGACCATGAAGGCGTCGTTCTGGCTGGGCGTGATCTCTGGCGGAAACCGGCGAGACTGGCCAAAAGTGGCAGTCGGGCCTCTTACCTCCAGGAACACGTCCACCGACGCCGCCAGTTTCGGCGCCCCATTCACATAGATATTCAGGAAATCGCCCAACGAGCGCGCCCGTTGCTTTGCCTCCGCAATCATTGGCCAACCAGCAGGGTTCAATCGGCTTCCAATCCGCGCGCAGAACATCGGATCTTTTGTGGCGCGCGCGCAGTCTTCGAGAAAACTGTGGATCTTCATCACATGAGCGACCGCTTGATCATCATTGATGGCGTCCACGCTTAATCCAGCGCCGGCAGCGATGTCCTCTGGGTCCAGACCTGCTTCTTCAAGACCTTGGACCATCGGGCGCAGGACGCTGAGCCTGACTAGCGGGAGTCTGTTTGCCATGTTTTTGCTTCCTCCTCGCAGACGCATACCAAATTTGCCCGAGCGGAAAGCTACCGCCTGGCCAGGCATCTGTCACTTTTCGCGCAAAAAATGCAGCAAATGACCGTATTCTGACAGGCACAAATCGTGCAGTTACGCAATAATCGTCATTAAAGCCAGATGCGTACTTCGGCAGTACTGCCCGTTCGCGTTATAGGATAACAACAAGGGGGATAGCGCGATGCGGATACTGCTAGCTGCAATTACTATCATTGCGACTGTAGTCCCAGCTTGGGCTGACGATAAAGAGCTGCCGCGGATCTTGTTTACGAATGTGAACATCTTCGACGGCACCAGCGAAACCTTGATCGAAGGCGGCAATGTGCTGGTCGAGGGTGAGTTGATTGCTGAGGTATCGACCGACCCGATCGAGGCAGCTGGCGCGACGGTGATTGACGGCCAGGGCGGCACGCTGACGCCCGGGTTCATCGAGAACCACGCCCACCTTATGCTACCGGGCCCGTCCCTTCCTGCGATGGAGGCGAACAGTACCTGGGAAGACCTTGCGATCCATGGTGCGCGCATGGCCGAGATGTACCTGATGCAGGGCTTCACGACCGTCCGGGACGCAGGCGGTGCGAACGGTGGTCTTCGCCGGGCGATCGATGACGGCCAGATCCTGGGCCCGCGTTTCTACCCCTCGGCTGCCTTCTTGAGTACGCGTGGTGGTCATGCGGCCTTTGCAAACTTCACGGCACCACCCGGTCAGTCTTCGAACTTCAGCCGTTTGAACATGGCCCAGGAAATCAGTGGCGTCGACGACGTGCTGATGTTCGGGCGGAACAATTTCCGCATGGGGGCGACCCAACTGAAGCTGATGATCTCCGGCGGTGTAGTCTCAGCGTTCGATCCCTGGCAGCTGCTTGCAGGCTCACCAGAGGAAATCGAGGCGGTCGTGCAGGTTGCCAGCGAGTACGGCAGCTACGTCATGGCCCATGCCTACCGAAAAGAGGCGATCCTCAATGCACTGAACGCGGGGGTGCGTTCGATCGAGCACGGCTTTTCTTTCGACTGTGAAATCGCGGAAGTCATGCGGGAGAAGGGCGCGTACATCACCACAAACCTCACAGCGTTCGATCCTGGGCTTCTGGACATCCCGGCCGTGGCGAATGTGCCTGCAAGTCTAGCGAAGGCGATCTCCGCGTCGGAGACTTTCGCGAACTACATCCCGAATATGAAGGAATGCCCCGTCCCGCGCGGCTTTCAAACGGATTGCGTCGGATCAGTGGCGGCGTGCAACATCCAGGTCGCTTACGAGAAACATCTAAATCACGAGTTTTTCGGCGCCTACCAGTCAATGGTAACCCTGACATCGGTTGGGGGTGAAATCGCGCAGCTGAGCGGCGACTTCATGAACCCCTATCCGAAGGGTAAATTGGGGGTGATCGAGGTTGGCGCCTACGCCGATATCTTGATCCTGAAGGGTAATCCGCTGGAAGATTTTTCGGTCGTGGGAACGGGCGACAAGTGGTTTGGCGCAGATCCCCGGCCCGAAAGCCCAGAGACGATCCAATTGATCATGAAGGGTGGCGAGATCTTCAAGAATACTTTGTGAGCGGCCCGTGCAGGTCCTTGGTATCATGACCCGCGTTCTCTCCACGTGTCGGATTTGGCTCTGTGCGCTCATGCTCACGGCGCTCTTGCAGGTGCCCGCCTTTGTGGGCGAACCAGCGCAAGACATCGCCTGGCCTGCTCTGGTGGATCAGACGACGCAAGACTACGAAGATCCGTACCGGGATTTAGACTCCGCCCAAATCCGAGCTGTGGTAGAAATCGCGCGCATCCGATCACAGTTGAAGAATGTAGCGCTGTCAGCCGAGCAACGGCGCCTGTTGTCCGATGATCTTCGCGGTCTCGAAATGAGAGCTCAGAGCGTCGGCATCGATGTCGATCATCTGATTTCGCAGCGCTGGGAGGTTGCGGAGCGTCGCCGGCTGGCAGCGACTGCCGGCAACACTGAAATCGACGGCTTAGATATCCGCATCGCCGGTTTCATTATTCCCGCACCGCCGGCCGCGGACGGCAGGCCTGTGGCGTATCTTGTGCCCGAACGCGGCATGTGCAGCCACATGCCGCCACCGCCGCCAAACCAAATGATCCGCGTTCGCATGAGCGATGACTGGTCACCTACCTTCATCTACCAGCCCGTGCGCTTCACTGGGAGGATCGCGTTGCGACCTAGTGCCGAGCGCATCATGGTCGTTGATGGTCTCGTCACCATGAATGCCACGTTTGAATTGGACGCGACGGCTGCCGAGCCGCTGTTGCCCGTTGGCCAAAACCCGCCGCGCGTCGTCGGGCACCGGGCAGGTACTCGACCGGTCACCGTTCAATGACTTTGTGCCAGACAAAGGATCGATGCATGCCTACCCGTTTTGCGCATGCTCTTATTTTGGCCACGTCCCTCTCTCTTGCCACCACCTCTGTTGCCCAGGAAAGGGATGCAAACACTTTGGCTCAGGAGTTGTCGAACCCTGCGACGTCGCTCGCTAGTCTGAGCTTCAAATTCGACTACAGGATTTATGACGGGGCACTCCCCGGAGCTGACGCTCAAGAAGGGTTCACCTTCACATTTCAGCCAGTGCTTCCCTTCGAGTTGGACGACGGCGACAAGGTGATCTTTCGACCCGCATTTTCCTTCCCGGTCGACGAGCCGTTCTTTGACGCATCGCGCGGTGCATTTGATGATAGCGGTGGCATCGGTGATTTCGGCTTTGATCTCGCCTATGCGCCGAAGACTGATGGGAAGTTCTCTTATGGCTTGGGTGTTCTGGGGGGCTTACCCACTGGAACGAATAGACGCCTGCGGAGCGGGAACTGGACTTTGGGCCCTGAGTTTTTTGGCGCCTATGTTGACACTTGGGGAATTGTCGGCGGCTTGGCGTCGCATTCTTGGAAGGTGGCAGGACATGGCGCCGATGTCAGCCTGAGCTCGCTTCAGTATTTTCTGTTCTTCAGTCTCGGTGATGGGTGGCAGGTTGGTGCTGGCCCTACCATCACATACGATTGGAACGGCCAGCCCGGGGATCGCTGGAACGTGCCTGTTGGGCTGGGTGTCTCGAAGACGACCAAGCTTTTCGGGATGCCGATCAAATTCAACACCGAGCTAGATTACAGCATCATCCGGCAAGATACGTTCGGAGCCGAATGGTTGGTGAAGTTCAGCATTACACCTGTCATCGCGAACCCCTTCGACTGATGAAGATGCCAGGCAAGATGTTCCAGTGGCTGGCAATGGCGGTCATATCCGTTTGTTTGATCGGCGATCTTGCGGGCAGTGCAATTGCTCAGACGTTTGTTGGCCCCGATACAGTGGAGCGCCAACTTGAAACGGACTCTGAACAGACGGGCGCGTTAGAGACGCCGGACCTTCTTGGACGTTGGGACGCCTACAAGAAGGCGCTAGCTGAGGAGACAGGTCTCACTTTCAGCGTCGATTACACAAGCTTGGCCTTCGCAGCCACAGAAAGCACCGGCGATGACTTTGCGGCGTCCGGGATGGTCCGTTTCCTTGGGGCATGGGAGCTTTTCACCCAGGACACCGGCGACAGCGGCGCGATCGTACTCAAGGGCGAGCACCGCCATGCGTACACCACCGTAGCGCCCAGTGCACTGGGTTTTGACATCGGATACGTCGGCATCCTCAATGGACCCTTCAGTGACCAGGGGCCACGGCTAACTAATCTGTACTGGCGACAGCGGCTCGGTTCAAGTCGTGCGACCATTAATGCGGGTCTGCTAGATGTAACGGATTACGTCGACGCCTATGCCCTCGGTAGCCCTTGGACTCACTTCTCAAACTTAGCATTCTCGACCGGTAGCGGGACAATTGGTGCCCCGAACGAAGCGACTCTGGGCGTCGCCGGAGGCGTGTTTATCACCGACACTTTCTATGCAATCGCTGGTATAGCAGATGCAAATGCAGATCCGACTGAGCCCTTTCATTCGTTTGGCACGTTCTTTGATGAAAAAGACTACTTCACTTCTTTAGAGATCGGATGGACCTCAGCGCGAGACAGACTGATTTTCGATAATGTGCACGCGACTATCTGGCATACCGATGGATCGGATGAGTTTGGTGTGAATAGCGGATGGGGTGTCGCCGGCTCAGCAACATGGTACGTCAACGATCAATGGCTGCCCTTCCTTCGCGGTGGATTTGCCAGCGACGGCGGGGCGCTTTTGGAAGCGAGTATCAGTGCCGGCTTTGGATGGCAGCCAAGTCCTGGTCCAGGCCAGGATTTGCTTGGCTTTGGTATCAATTGGGGCCGACCGAACAGCAACGCCTTCGGTCCAGGGCTGGGCGACCAATGGACCGGCGAGATCTTCTACCGATTGAATGTGACAGACAACTTGGCCGTCACCCCAGATATACAACTGATCGTAAATCCAGCCCTGGATCCGAACAAAAATGCAGTTGGCATCTTCGGACTGCGTGTTCGGCTGGCTGTTTAGGGTCGTCGACATTCAGGCGAGATCTGCAACTTCATTGAACTGTCGAAGCGTTTCATGCCTTGGTCTATCATTTTACCGGCCGTCCGAAGAAGTTTCTAGTTTAACAAATGCCATACCTTCCGTAACTCCGCTCAAAACTTGTGTGCAGGTGGCCAGTTGGATAGGGCGGCTGCAGGGCATGACCATGTGTTGACTGTCTTTGCGCTCAGGCAGATCCAGTTGCCGCGCTCAAGGTTCCGCTGGGGGAAACAATGAAGACCATTACGGCCTTGTGCGTTATCGCGCTCATGACCTTATCAGCGTGCACAACGGTGCTGGTGCGCAATCCTGTTCCTGAAGCCGAGGCGACAACTTCCGCGCCGTAAGTGATCAAGGCTGCCAATAATCGCCTGTTACGCACATGGGGCGATACCCTCGATGTCAAAGATACTGACGACCTGGTCACAGCGTATGCGAACCAGATTCGCCAAACCCGCGCAGAAAAGATAGCGCGCGGCGAACCGCTTGAAGAAGTAGCACTTGCCCTGTCAGGCGGCGGTCCCGACGGCGCATTTGGCGCCGGGCTCGTTGCTGGTTGGACCGCGCGTGGAGATCGCCCCGAGTTTTCCATTGTTACGGGGATCAGCACGGGCGCCATCATCGCCGTCTTCGCGTTTCTGGGGCCGGAATACGACGATGAACTCAAAGAGATCTACACCGGATACACGACCGAGGATTTGCTGACCCCGACAATCTTTGCGGGGCTTACTGGCGGTACAGCCTTAAGCGACAACAGGCTCTACCGTGGCCTGATAGAGCGATACATCGACGAAGATGTCGTTGCGCGGTTGGCCGAGGAGGCCGCAAGGGGCCGGACGCTGCTGGTAGGCACCACGAACCTAGACGCTGCACGTCCGGTTATCTGGAGCCTGACCAACATCGCAGCAACAGGTGACCCCAATGCGAAACGGCTAATACACGACATCATCCAGGCGTCTTCCGCGATTCCAGCCGCTTTCCCACCGGTCATCATTCCCGTAGAGGCAAGCGATGGTACCGCCTACGATGAAATGCACGTTGATGGGGGCGCCACGCAACAGGTGATGCTGTTCAGCCCGGAACTTCCTTTGGCCGCAGTTGATGCTTTGATCGGTGCCGAGGTCGACCGCTCCATATTCGTGGTGATCAACAACAAGCTGCAGAAATCCTACGCTCCGGTCAGGCCACGAGTGGCGTCAATCGCTGGTGCCGCGGTAAGCAGCCTGCTGGGCGGGTCCGGGACCGGTGATATCTATAAGATCTACGCAATCGCGCAGCGCGACAACATTGACCTGAACGTTGCGTGGATCCCGAAGTCATTCGACGAAGAAGCAGAAGAGTTGTTCGACCCTGCATACATGGGAAAGCTGTACGAACTTGGCTACGAGTTTGGCTTGAATGGCGAAAAATGGCTGCCCAGGCCGCCAGACTTTCGGATTGAGTAAGCAGTGTCACAGCTACTTCTTTTTTGCCGGCAGAGAACCGCCTGTCCAAACGGCGGTGTCGCTTTTAGGATGTTACGGTGATCCAGCGCTCGAGTAGCGTTCCGACTGCTGAATGCCGGCTCCATCCTGAAGCGCCGCAACCCTAAACAATCAGATCTCTCACCGAGCATAAACCGCGACCTGCGCTCGATCTGTTGTGGGAGTCGGCGCGCATTTAGCGGTCCGTGGAAAGGCTGCCACGTCGCTTGGCGCTATCCATCCTGCTTTCGATTGCCTCCGTTGCGACTGGTAGACAGGAGCAGACTGCTAAGTTTGTGCACTCTGCAGAGTGGCTGGACAGTGCCATCTCCACGCGCCACGCTCATTGTCCGACTAAGCAAACGCTTGAGGCCGCCGTGACCAGGATACCCCCGTACGATCCAACTCACTTCACCGCATTGACGTTTCACGATCGATTGAGAGCATTTGAAGCGGGTCAGGAAACACCGCGTAGTTACCTGGAGGCATGCCTCGAGACGATTGATGCAAGAGAGGCCGACGTGCAGGCCTTTGCATCATTGAACGTGGAAGCTGCGCGCGATGCGGCAGACGCCTCCACGGCGCGATGGGCCGACGGGCGTATACGCTCGCCTATCGACGGCATGCCAATCGGGATCAAGGATCTTCTTGAGACAGTGGAAATGCCGACGCAGATGCAGTGCAACGCCCTGAAGGGAAACCACCCGAAACGGGACAACGCTGCGGTCGCGGCACTCAGAATGGCAGGGGCGGTGATCTGTGGGAAGACCGTGACGGCAGAGTTGGGCGGTTCCCACCCCGGTCCTACGCGCAACCCATTTGATTTGGCGCGCACGCCTGGGGGGTCGTCGTCGGGTTCGGCCGCCGCAGTCGGAGCCCGGATGCTGCCGGCAGCAATCGGCTCTCAAGTTGGTGGTTCGATCATTCGTCCGGCGAGTTTTTGCGGCAATGTCGCGCTTAAGCCGTCCCAGGGTGCCATTACGCGGGGCGAGCGGCAGGCGACCTCGCAGAGCACGCATGGTGTTCACGCGGGATCTATCCAAGATATGTGGCAGGTTGCCGTAGAAATCGCCCTCCGCGTAGGCGGTGACCCTGGGCGGCGAGCGCTGAAGGGCCCCCAGAAGCCACCAGAGGCGAAGAAACCTGGCGTGCTTGCGGTGATTGAGACAGCAGGGTGGCCTGGGTTAGATGACGCCTCTGTCGAGGCTTTTGATCGAATCTTGGCCCAGTTGCGCGATCTTGGGGTTTCGCTGATTGATCGTCGCACAGAGCCCGGGGTCGAAGCCTTGGAGAGGGCAATTGCCGAAGGGGGCGACGTCTCCAATGCGATCACTCGCTGGGAGAACCGTTGGACACATCGCGCCCTGGCCGATCTTGGGCCGGATGCAATCAGTACGAGGGCACTTGCAAATTTGGAGCTTGCCGAAGCTATGAAGCCTGACGATTACGAGGCAGCGCTTGATGCGCGCGCGGCGGCTCAAGTCGCCTACGCCGCTATTGCCCCGCTATGCGATGGCGTCCTAACGCTCGCGTCTCCCGGGTCAGCCCCGCTCTTTCCAGACGATGTTTCAGGGAAGCCATTGGCCCCGCGCCCGACCGGTGACGCGATTTTCAATTATCCAGCCTCGATGCTTTTTGCACCATCCATTGCGGTTCCTCTATGTGCCGTTGGCGGATTGCCGTTGGGGGTGCAGGTGATGGGTCAGATGGGGTCTGATGCCGCGATGACTGAAATCGCTGGTTGGATGCTGCAGCAAGTTCAACCGGCCATCCTTTGATTGGTCATCCGACAGGGTGTGCGGAAGTCGCCTTCCAGGCAGTGCCAGCGGACGCGATCCAGAAATCGTTGGTCAACACGACAACCCGGTGATTTGATCGATCGCCGAGAGCCCGGACACGTCAGTCGCTATGAAAGCAGAAGCCTACCTATTCCTTCAGCAAGCGCGACTAATCAAAGATGGGCCGTTGACGCTGTTTAAGGTCGCTCAAAGTGCGTCCGCTAATTCAGACCGGTGGTCTCAGTCGACTGCGTCAAGGCAGCCATAAAATCCATAAGTTCAAAGACCGAGCGCAGCTGTAACTTCTCAAGGATACGGGCACGGTGATGGTCGATCGTGCGTGGGCTTATGTCCAATTTGCGGGCAATCTCCTTGCTCGAGGCGGCCCCGGGGTTTGCAAAGATGAACTGTGCGATTTCACGCTCTCTCGCCGTTAACGCAGAGAACCTTTGGTTTAGTCTTGCGGTCTTTTCCCTGTCGGCGCGCGCGGCACGGTCGATAGCGAATGCCTCGCGAACTCGCTCGGCCAGGGCTTCGGGCGAAAACGGCTTCTCCAGGAAGTCGATGGCACCCATCTTCATGGCCTGAACCGATACAGGCAC
Source organism: Pseudomonadota bacterium (assembly GCA_039026375.1). Lineage (GTDB taxonomy): Bacteria > Pseudomonadota > Alphaproteobacteria > Rhodobacterales > Rhodobacteraceae > Thermohalobaculum. The sequence continues at coordinate 33,948 of JBCCML010000020.1, read as the reverse complement.
GCCTCCATGACCCGTTATGAAGATGATCGGAATGCTCAAGCCCATTTTTGCCAACTCTGCTTGGAGCTCCAGACCGTTCATCTCGGGCATCCCGTAATCCAAAATCAGACATCCAGAGAGTTTCGGCGCAAACTGATCCAGGAATGCCCGCGCTGTGGCGAACGCCTCGACGGTAAAGCCGCGCTTGGTCATCGACCGGGTCAGCGAGACCCGCACGTCTTCGTCGTCATCGATGATAAAAACTGTTTGCTCGGCCGCATCGATACTCATTGAACGTCTACCTAGCTGATCCTGAACTCAACGAAACCGTGCCACTGCCTGCAACTCGATGACCCTAGACATGCACGGACAAAGATATTGCCCCAACATCGGCGTCAACGTCTTCAGCGACTGGTAGGGTGACATGAAAGCGCGCGCCGTTTGCGTAGTCTTTGTCCAGCCACAGGCGTCCATGCATCGCTTCGATCATCGAACGGGAAATAGATAAGCCGAGACCCATGCCGTCTGGTTTCGTCGTCTCGAATTGAGTGAAAAGTTCGAAGCCCGCGGGTATGCCTGGGCCCGTATCTTCCAACTTGATCTGTACGAACTCGCCTGCAAGTGCAGTGGATATTCGGATCTCCCGTTCGGCTGATGCACTGTCCGCCATCGCCTCGATTGAATTGCGAACCAAGTTGACAATCACTTGTGCGACCTGAACGCGAATGCCGACGACCTCTGGTGTCTTGCTGTCCTCAACTAATATCCGGATACCATTTTCGGCGGCCTCTGCTCGGACAAGGTTCAGCGAGTGGCGCAGGAGGGCACGTAGGTCAAAGGGCAGCCTTTCTTCCTCGCCCTTTTTGGCAAAATTGCGCAAAGCATGGATGATTTCGCCGGCGCGGTGCGCTTGTTTTTCGATGTCGGACAGCAGCTCCATCAGGGCCGGTCTCGGCATGTTAGGCTCTTTAGCGGTAAGCATCGCCGTATCGGCATTCTGGGCAATCGCTGTCAGCGGTTGGTTCAACTCGTGAGCGAGGCCGGATGCCATCTGACTGAGCACTTGGCCACGTGCCAGGTGTGACAAGTCGCGGCTCAGGTTCTTGATTTTCGCCGCCGCCTTCTTCGTTTCGGTAATGTCGGCAATCGTCGCAACGTAGTATTGCGGCATGTCCTTATCGTCTCGGATCATGATGACGTTTACATTTACCCAAACCACCTTTCCGGTCTTGTGCATACAGCGCCAATCGCCATTGATCGCTTGTGTATCCGTGCGGCCGGTCAACAGAAAAACCGCGTCGTCTGGGTGAATAAGGTCGTTCACCGACTTTTGCAGCAACTCCTCTGAGCGGTAGCCCGAGATTTCGCAGAACTTCTGATTGACCCTGATAAAGCGTCCGGTGTCCTGAGAGATCTGGACCATGCCGTGCGACGAGTGGTCAAAAGTCTGCCCATAGACTTGCTCGGTTTGACGCCGCTGCGAGATCTCGCGCATCAAAGTCTCATTGGCCAGGTCCAGCTCTCGGTACGTCTTGGGTGTCGGCGTGGATGGGTCGATCTCGCCCTGCGAAACTAACGCCGCGCGCACGGCGAAAGCGCTGACTGGGCGTTGGATGAAATGCGCCAAAAGCACACCGATCAACGCCGTCAAGCAGGCCACACCCGCGGCAATCCAAATGTTCAGCTCGCGGTTTTCCTTGATGGATCCGATGAAATCCGCCTCCGGTGCAAAGACGGCAATCGTCCAGGGCAATTGCTCACTGATCGGTGGCATGACCGTCGTGACGTAGTTTTGACCTTCGTGGATGAACGTCGAATATGTCTCTTGCGACACCGTGCCTGTTCCCGGCGAAACGCCCGCAAACGCCGCCCGCGCAACGGGATCATCAATCTCTTGGATATCGACAAACTGGAACGTGCCATCGGCGGTGATCTGTTGGAGCAGCTGTTGATCAGGATGCGCGATCACGTCGCCATTCGCATTCACGATCACTGCCGCGCCACTCTCACCAATCCTAAGTTCCGCTAGAAATCGAGAGATTTCATCAATCTCGATATCTACCCCAACAACTCCCTGGAGTTCACCAGTCTCTGTCAGGACCGGTGCTGCCACTGTGATCCCGGGTTTCCGAGAGGAGAAGAAGATGTACGGGTCGGTCCAAACGCTTTCCGCTTGGGACTTTGCTGTCTGATACCAGGGACGCGTCCGTGGGTCGTACTGATCCATCGGATCCGGCCGTGTGTCGACCACGCCGAACTCGCGATCACGCCAGATCAGTTGTGTTGATCGCGTCGCTCCATCCGCTTTGACGATTTTACTGCGGTAAGCGCCTGGGCCCTCGCTGTGCTTCACGTAGACAAAACTCCCCGAACGATCTCCGTAATAGACACCGGCAAACTGCGGGGCGATGCGGAGCTGCTGAAAAAGCAACTGCTCGACGCGGCGGGCGTTGTCACTGGCAATGATCCTGTTCTCAGCCAGGCGGGCCGCCAGTTCCGCAGCCCCGCGCGCCGGGCTTAGAAAGCCTTTGGCGTGCTCAATCGTATTCCGGCCAACGTCGCCCAAGAGGTTTCGGGCGTGATCCAGCAAAACGCGCTCTGACGACACGTAGTAAGAGTACACGACGACGGTCACTGCAAGAAACTGCAGACCAGCCAGGCAACACGCCAGCAAGATGCCTAAGGATAGCTTCATGGAGCTCGGAACCTTCCAAAACCTCGCCAGTCATGACGGCAACGTTCGTTTGGGGCTGCGCAGAGGGAGTATTCACCCGCACTCGGGAAATCATGTTGCGTCCGCTTGAATAGGTATGGGCGAAACACCGTATCGTGCGTCGCCCCGAGGGCAGGGGGTTTGGCAAAGCATGATGTGTCGCTGTCCTGGTGAAGCACATCTTCACGCGGGACCATAGATCTTTGCTGTCTGGCTTGCGTTGCGTTGTAAGGCATGACTTCCAAGACTTCCGTCAGCTCTTTCCCTGGCTGATAGCGTACCCTTGGTTTTCCACGAACGTCAAAGGGGGTGCGGGTGTTTGCTACTTCAAGACGGCACAGGCTCTTGTTGGCGTCATCGATCAAAATGGGGACTCTCAAGGATCTCCCTATCGGCAGATCTTCTGGGCAGTTTGAGTGCGTTGGACCCGACCGGCCAATTCCTCATCGTCAGACGGCGCGCTCGGACACTGCATCTTTGCTTTGGCGGCGTGGCCTTCCGCGCGTTGGTTCACGGGACAGCATTCTGTCAACGCTCTTGCATTGAAACGCCTGAGAGCAACCTCAAGCCAATGGGGATCGTCTGTTTGATCTTGCATAGTTCGTAAGGCCATCGCTGCAGGTTTTTCAACCCGGCAGCGTCAACTTAGGCACACCTGTAGCGCTCAAAAAATTGGTCTGATTACGTAGGCAAATCTGCCTATTCGGCGATTGTCGGTCTTCAACGGACATCACGTCCGCGCGTCGGGCTGGATCAGTTTACGACCGGTTTGCTCAGCGGACAATCCAGGCCGCACGTCAATGATCCGCTTCTTCGCTGGGCTGGTTTTTTTGACTAGCATGCCTGCGCGAGCGCCGTGGCGGCCATAGTTTCAGACGCGCCCACGTTTTATTTATTGGTGCGCATTCGAGGTGTGATCTGAAGACGCCTGTTTGGGCTGAAGAAACCGCTGCCATCTGGGTCTGGTAGCGCTATGTTCTGCCAAGCAGCCGCGTCGCACCGCTTACTGCCCGCGCTGCCTGCACATCCCGGATGGAGAGGCCCAATGCATTTCGACCAGCGGCTCTGGGTTTTCACAGAAGGTGTCAGGGGTCGTATCGCCTGGACAGTAATCATCGGGCTTATTGCAGTGGCGCTGGGTGTTGCCCGACTGGCGCTGCTTGGCTGGCTGATAGGTCAACTCTTTGCAGGGCGGGTATTGGCCGAGCTGACCGATAGTGTCTTGCTGATCGCCGGTGTGATGGTGCTGAGGGGAGTCTTCGAGCATTGGCGCACCATGGTGGCGCACGAAACTGCGGCCAAGGTTCAGAAGACGTTGCGGCGCACAATTTATGACAAGATCGCCGCTCTAGGTCCAGGCGCCGTAGCCCGCGAACGTTCGGGGTCGCTGACCCTGTCGTTGATTGACGGCGTCGAGCAGTTGGAGACCTATTTCGGCCAGTTCCTGCCTCAGTTCCTGGTGTCGCTGTTGACCCCAGTGTTGATCTTCGCCTTCGTGGCATTCATCGACCTGCCGGTCGCCGCCGTGTTGTTGGTCTTTGCTTTGATTGCCCTGTTCGCACCGGCGGCATGGCACAATTTCGACGTCGCCCGGTCGCTGGATCGTCAGAAAGCCTATGCCAGCTTCGCCGCGGAATTCTTGGACTCGGTCCAGGGGCTGGCGACGTTGAAGGCTTTCGGCCAAAGCAAATCGCGTGGCGACACGCTGGCGTTCAAGGCCCGCGAGGTTTTCCGCACCACGATGTGGGTGCTGGCGACCAACGTGCTGAGCCGCGGCATCACCGACTCCGCCATCGCCTGCGGGGCGGCATTCGCGCTTGCTCTGGGTGCCTTCCGGGTGGAAGCGGGCGCCATGGAACTGACGGCCCTGTTGGTCATCCTGATGATGGGTGTCGAGATCTTTCGCCCGATGCGCGAGCTTCGCAACGTGCTGCACCAGGGCATGGTCGGCATGTCGGCCGCGCAGGGCATCTTCCGTATCCTCGATGCAAAGCCATTGATCCAGGACGCGCGTCCCGCGGCCCTGCCAGACGCGCTGACGCCGACCATCGACTTTGAGGATGTGCGGTTCCGTTATCCAGGCACCCGGCGCGATGTCCACAATGGCTTGGATTTCCACATCGAGGCAGGGGCCCGTATCGGGCTGGTCGGCACGTCTGGAGGCGGGAAATCCTCGATCGTGCGGCTGCTGCTGCGCTTTTATGACCCCGACGAAGGCTCCGTTCGGATCGGCGGGCATGAATTGCGCAACCTTTCGTTCGACCAGATCCGTTCAATGATTTCGGTCGTCAACCAGGACACCTTCCTGTTCCATGGCACCGTCGAAGAGAACATCCGCATGGGCCTGCCGAACGCCAGCGCCGCCGAGGTCGAGGCCGCCGCCAGGGCGGCGAACATCCACGATTTTGTCCAGTCGCTGCCGGCAGGCTACCAGACGATCATCGGGGAGAAGGGCATCAAACTGTCCGGCGGGCAACGCCAACGCGTGGCGATCGCCAGGGCGGTTCTGCGTGACACGCCGATCCTGATCCTGGACGAGGCGCTGTCTGCCGTAGACGCCGAAAACGAGGTCGTCATTCAGGAGGCGATGGATCGGTTGATGCAGGGGCGCACAACCCTGACGCTGGCCCATCGCCTGTCCAGTGTGATCGATAGCGACCGGATCCTGGTGCTGGATGGGGGCCGGGTCATCGAAAGCGGTCGTCATGGCGAACTGATCTCAAGCGGCGGTGTCTACGCTCAATTGATGGCTGAACAAGCCCGGGAATCAGCCTCTGCGGACACTGTCCAGTTTGAGTTGCGGGACCGCTCAACGGGCCCCGCGCAGGCCTCCGCGGTTCCGAAGTCGAACCCCGTCACCGAAGGCATCATCAAGGCGGAGGGTTTGACCTGGCCTCAGCTGATCACTGAACTGATGAAGGTCATCATGCCCTGGAAGGGCAAGCTGGCCGGCACATTCATTTTCGGCGTCCTGCGGGTCCTGACGTTCATCGGCGTGGGCGTCCTCAGCGCGCTGGTGATTGTCGCGCTGAAGAACGGCGAGCCGTTCACCCAATGGCTTTGGTGGCTGGCCGTCGTTGCGCCGCTGACCGGGGTGCTTCACTGGCTGGAATCCTGGCTTGCCCACGACATGGCGTTCCGCCTGCTGGCCGAGATGCGGATCGAGACCTTCCGACGGCTGGATGCTCTGGCGCCGGCCTACTTGGTGCGCCGCCACACGGGTGATCTAATGGCTCTGGCCACCCACGACGTCGAGCTTGTGGAGTACTTCTTCGCGCACACTGTCGCGCCGATCTTCGTCGCGGTTCTGGTTCCCAGCGTCGTGCTGGCTGTTCTGGGTCTGAACGACCCGTGGATCGCATTGGCATTGGTGCCCTTCCTGTTAGCAGTAGCCGTCAGTCCGCTGTTGCTGCGCAAACGTGTCGACCGGCTGGGCTCGGCAGCACGAGAAGCCGCCGGTGAGTTGGGTGCCTTCTCGGTCGACTCGGTTCAAGGTGTCGGCGAGATCGTCGCCTTCCAGCAAGAGGAAGAGCGTGGCCGCCATCTCGATCGGTTGTCCGAGGCGCACATCAAACTGCGGCTTCCGTTCTTTAGCCAGCTGACCCTGCAGCAAAGCTTGCTGGAGGCGCTCACGGGGCTTGGCGGGCTTGCGGTGGTGGTTGTCGGCGCGACCGCTATCTCGGATGGCCGGATCGACCCGGCCGTACTGCCACTCTTAACCATTCTTGCCATGGCTGCGTTCCTGCCGGTGTCGGAAATCGCTCAGGTGGGCCGTCAGCTTGCCGATACCCTCGGCGCCACGCGACGGATCTATGGGCTGGCCAACGAGCCTGTGCCGGTGACAGACGGGCCAGGGGTGCCGATCCCGCCGGGGGCCGCTTCGATCGGATTGGAAAACGTCATCTTCGCCTACCCCGGACAGGCGCGGCACGCGTTGACAGACATTAGCTTCAGTATTCCGGCGGGAAAGACCGTGGCGCTGGTGGGCACCTCGGGCGCTGGGAAGACGACCACGGCGCAGCTTTTGATGCGCTTTTGGGACCCTGATGGCGGGCGGATCACCATGAACGGCCATGATCTTCGGGACTACAAGCTGGATGATCTGCGCCGCAGCATCGCCCTGGTCGCGCAGGACACTTACCTGTTCAACGACACCCTGCGCAGCAACATCCTGATTGGCCGCCCCGACGCCAATGACACCGACCTGATGGCCGCGGTCGCACGCGCCTCGCTGGGCGATTTGATCGAGACGCTGCCCGACGGCCTGGATACCCAGGTCGGCGAGCGGGGCACCAGCCTGTCCGGCGGCCAGCGCCAGCGCGTGGCCATCGCCAGGGCCTTCCTGAAAGACGCGTCCGTACTGATTCTGGACGAGGCGACGTCGCACCTGGATGCCTTGAACGAGCAGGCCTTGCGCCACGCGCTGGACGACTTGCGCGCAGACCGCACGACGATTGTGATCGCGCACCGGCTGTCCACTATTCGCGATGCCGATCTCATCGTGGTCCTGGACGAAGGCCAACTGGTCGAGACCGGAGCGCACGATGCTTTGCTCGCGAAAGGTGGGCTGTACGCTCAACTGATCGCCCATCAGCTTGCCGCAGCCGCAGCCGCAGCCGAATAAGTCGACAGGACTGACGACACGTGTGGGGTCAATGGCGGCTGAAGCCTGCCAAGCCTGCCCGAGACCGACAAATCCCCTTCAAAAACGCCGCAACCTTTTGGCGCACGCTGCAATTCCTGATTGTGCGGGCCCCAGGGCGTAGGCACCATTTCGGCTATTGATTTGACTCTCCGCCGCGGGTGGCCGGCGTCTCGATGGAGCTGCAATTGGATACAAAGACCTTCACCGCTTCGCGTAACGCACAGGGCGTATCGGTGCCCGAGCCTTACGCCCTGCGCCTTGTGGATGGTAAACTTGAGTATCAGGAAGGCATGGGCCTGTGGCAGGTCTTCGACCCGCAGCCGCCGGGGCGTGTCACGCATCTGTCTGCAGACAACAACCGTGTCTTTGTCCGACTGGCTGACCGCAGCCTCCATTGGTGTGTTCTGCGCACCGACGTTGGCGCATGGGTGGACTACAACTTCCGCGTCATCACCGAATTGGTCGGCAGTTCGCAACTGGTTCGAGACGTGCTGGACTTGGCTGTCCCCGAGTTCGACCTTGGCCCTCAATTGGATGCGTTCTTCTCGGTCGGTGACCTCTGGCCGAATGGTCTGGTCCCGCCGATCCCAAGCGACCGCGTGCAGCAAATTACAACGTGGTTGACGGCCTATCGTACGCGGCTCGAATTCGCCCATTCCGCGTCAGCTGGCGCACTACACGGGCCTTGGAACCAAGTGCGACGTGGCGTCGTTGACAATCTGGCCGGGCCTGATGTGGGCGAGGTTGCCGATATTGCTGTTGGCAATTGGCATCACACGGTCACAACCCTCTATGTGCTGATGGAAGACGGGCGCCTCCTTTATGTTGATGAGGAGCCAATGATGCCGGCCTGGCGCGCCGTGCCCGGCACTGCCACCGCGGAGGACCGCCGCGAAGCTGGGCTGATTGACGGTCCTGACGCCATTCTCACAGCCTCTCATTCGGTCGTTGGTATCCTGCGCCCGGGCGCCCGGCTGTTTTCGTGGCGGCGCTGGGATTACCACAACTCGGACGACTTTGCTTTTGTGCCGCTTGTCGATTGGGGCCAATCCGACTGGAGCCATCGCGGTGTGCCACTGCCAAAGCCCGAAGCGGTTTTCCTGGACGTCTCCTTCCGCGGTCGTGGCGGTGTGCCAAAGCCCTGGCCCGTGCCGATGCCGCATCCGTTCATCCTGCACTTCAGGCGCCAGCATGAAGACTACGTGCTGGAAAGGCTTCGATTGTTCTTAGCCATGCCGCCGGTTTTGGATGCTGTCCCGCTGGTCGAGGTGGCATTGATGCTGCTGGGCTTTGTCACGGGCTTGCCCAACGAGGAAACAGGGGCGAGTGCCGGAGGCCTGGACCTCGGCGAAACGGCTAGAGCGCTGGGCACTGCAAAGACCAGTCCGACGCTTGCACTGCTGCTGCCGCGGGCCCGGGACCTCGAGGCAGAGGTTTGGTTCCATCTGGACGAGCAGCGCGTCAGCCCGGTCGAAGATACCCTGCAGCTTCAGGCCGAGACGCTTGCCAGACGAGATATGGGCGCGGCGATGATTCTTTGGACCATTGTAAGAGAGGCGTGCGCGCGCATCGACGCCTGGGCTGGCCGCCGATCCAGCGTTGGATTGTTCGGAGACAATCCGATCAAACCGGCGGAGGCATACCCGATCGAGGTGCAGGTGCGTTCAGATGACGGCCAAATTGTTCGAAGCATCGCGGCGGACTCGCGTTCCATGGGCTCGATGGCGCTGACGGCGGCCCTGACGATGGAGGTGCCGCCGCCGGAGACGGTGACGCTATCGCGATCTTGGGAAGGTTCGGCCCAACCGCTTGGTGAGGGCCGTGTCCGCCGCCGGCTTATCCTGGAGGCGCCCGCTCGCTTGGGCGAAAGCGCGCTGTTCGATTGGGTCTGGAAGCTTAACGATGGCGAGCCGAATGAAGCGCGCACCAAAGAGCGCCGGATCGCGATCGACGTGGAAGGACGCGCCGGCGACGCGCTGAGTGTGACCCTGCTGGCCGCTGACAAGACCGGCGCCTCGATCATCGGTGCAGCCCATGTCCTGCTGCCCGCCCCAATGATCAGCCTAACGGTGGACATTGCGACGTCGCATCCCTTCGGCGCGTCATCACACCGACCGCTGGAAAGCGCCGATGGCACGGCTCTGGCACCGGGCACGGTCGATCAGCAGGGCTATTCGCCCGTATCCATACGGGTCACCGGTGGGCAGCTTGGGCCTGGTCCCTATCGACTTGATTGGACAACAACGCAGGGGCGGTGGGGCAGCATCACGGTGGCAACCTTGCCCACGCGCCTCGCGATCCCCTGTACGCCGCAGCCTGCCAGCTTTCCGTTGCGCCCACTCAGCTTTGACGCCTTCAACACGTCTCGTCGCATCAACCCGGTATTGCCAACGCTGCTGGCTGGCGGTGGCTTCGAAAGCCTGGCACAGGGAAACCCTGAACGTTTTACGATAACTGTGACCATGACCGACGGTGCAGGCCAGGCCGCGCAGAAGACGTTGACCGTTCAGCCGTGGCGGCCCGTGATCAAAGAAAGCGCGTCCATACCAGCGCCAAATCAATCCCCCGGTCTGGGAACCGCGCAGCCCCAGGACAGCGGTCTGCTGGACCGCGAGCGCCTGTTGCGGGAACTAGATGGCCTAGCGGAAGCGGGCCTGGTCACCGGATTGGAGGATCTCCAGGCGGTTCTAGGTGCACAAGCGCCCGAGACGCCTGGTCTGGCGCCGTCTGACACCGTAGCCGTGCCGATGGCGACAATTTCGACGCCTGTGATCACGCCGACCCTGGATACGCTCGCTCCCGTCGATTTGCAGCCCAACTTTCAGCGCCGGGAAGATTAGGCCCAAGGTCTAAGACGTGCCGCCGGCTGGCTATCAAGCTGCAGTGTTGCCGGCGCACCCGCGCTAGGATGTCTAGTGTTGATGGACAGTCCCACCGCAGGCCACCAGCGGGAAGCAAGGTGGGGACGGTGTCAAATAAGTGCCGTTGAAAACGCCGTACCGATTGCTTGATACGGGATCGGACAAAGTCGGGAGAATGCCCAATGAGCAAGCTTATCCTAATCACGGGCGCAACGGACGGCATTGGGCTGCGCACCGCGCAGATGCTTGTCGCGGACGGTCATCAGGTTCTGTTACACGGTCGCAGCCCTGCCAAGTTAGAGGCCGCCGCCCAGCAGGTGGGCACTGTCGCTGGCAGCTACGTCGCCGACTTTTCGGACCTCGGGCAGGTTGCGGAGATGGCTAATCAGATTCTGGCGCAACACCAGACCCTTGACGTTCTGATCAACAATGCTGGCGTCTACCGAACGCCGCAGACCAAGACCGCCAGCGGCCATGATGTCCGTTTTGTCGTGAACACGTTTGCGGCAAAGCTTCTGACGGATCTGCTGTTGCCCTTGTTCCCGGCGGATGGCCGGATCGTGAACTTGTCGTCCGCGGCTCAAGCACCGGTGGATGTGTGGGCCATGGCGGGGGAACGGTCGCTGGCCGATTTCGACGCCTACGCCCAAAGCAAGCTGGCTCTGACCATCTGGACGCAACAGCTGTCGGAGCATCTCACCGCTGGCCAGGTCACTGTGGCGGTCAATCCAGGTTCTTTGTTGGCGTCAAAGATGGTCAAGGAAGGCTTGGGCGTCGCGGGCAATGATTTGGATATCGGGGCGCGCGTTCTTTGCCAGGCTGCACTGGACGCGTCCTTTGCGGGTCGCAGTGGCGCCTATTTCGACAATGATATAGGCCAGTTCAATCAGCCACACCCGGCTGCTCAGGATCCTTCGCAGGTACGTGATGTGATCGCTGCGCTGGACAATCTGGCCGTGGCCCCCGGCTGACGCGCGGCTAGAAGAACAGGAATACTCCGTTGTCCTTCAAGTCGCTCTGATCCACGTCGTAGAAAATGATCTCTGACCGGAAAACCTGCGGATTTGCGCCGGTGCCGGTCGTCTCGAAAGCCAGTTTGGTATCGTCTACTGCGGCGTCTCCGCCCGCGTTCACGGTCGAGAAGATCAGATCGTCGGCCGATATCCCGGCGATCCCGTCCTGATCGTCGACATCGTTCTCGCGCAACACCACGAGATCAAGGCCAACTTCAAAATTCACGATGACATCGTTGCCGGATAACCGCTCGAAATTGAATTGGTCGGCGTCGCCGTCAGTATCCGTTCGGGACAGGTTTAGACCGGCGTCCAAGTAGTCGTCCCCGCGCCGGCCCCAAATGATGTCGCCGCCTTCATTGCCAATGATCGTATCGTTGCCCTGGAACCCGATCAGACCGTCGCCCAGGCCCGCACCGGCGCCATCGCCGCCGTTCCCGCCGATGATCAGGTTGCCGCCATCACCGCCGAAGAAGTTGAAGGTCTCGGTCGCACCGGTCGCATCGAAGGTATTGAAGTTCGAGCGCGACCCCTCCCAGCCTTCAACTTCATAGATCAGATCTTCCTTGATCACATCGGACGTCAGGTTGCCACGCGTGATAAAGCTGGACGTGAAGTCGAAGTACAGGTCTTGGTTTTCAGTGCGCCAGCTAGCCCGGTCCAAATTCAAGCCGTCGCTACCCCCATAGAGGACATCGACGCCTTCGCCGCCCACCAGGATATCACTGCCGGGGCCACCGAACAGCGTGTCGTTGCCGGCATTTCCGGTCAGCGCGTCCGACCGATCCAGCCCGCGCAGGATGTTGTCAGCCGCGTCGCCAAACAGATTGTCGACGGCTCGGCTGCCCGTCAGGTTTTCAAAACCATCCAACACGTCCTGGCCGGTGGCCTGCGTTCCTTGTGGGGTGCCCTGCTTGTCCAGCGAGATGATGGCCCCCAACTCGTCCCGGTCTGGCAGCAGCAAGAACAGGTTTTCGTAGCTGACCGTGTCATTGTCCCCTTCGCCGCCGCTGGCTGTATCGTCACCGGCCCCCAGGACGATCAGGTCGTTGCCGCCTTCGGATGTCAGCGTGTCATTCCCCGGGGTATCCGAGAGCAAGTCCGGCCCCGGCGTGGGCGTGCTTTGCATTTCGAAGGCGCCGAAATCGACGAAACCAGAGAAAATCCTGGCCAGATCCACATTGCGTACTTCACCCCGAGCATCTGTGGCAATGATGTCGTTCTGGTCTCCATCGCCGTTCAGGTCCCCCGTTTGATTGCTTTCTTCAAGGAGTCGCCCAGCTCTATCAAGCGCGGGATTCGCCCGGTCGGCCTTCAGTGCGATCGTCTGGACCGGCCCGCCATTGTCTGCCAACACTCCGCCGCCGGTCGATCCATCAACCCCATCGAACAAGTCGGAGTGAGCACCCAACAGTACCCGTCCATTTAAGAGTAAGGTCGTTGTAAGGTCCACGTCTGCATTGATTGGGGCCGTGTTTCCGCTGATGATTGTGTCGAACACTAAGGCCGACATCAGTCCTTCCGTTTTAAGCCCGCCGCCGTTTGTGCCCGCAGAATTGCCGGAAATCGTGACGTTAGTCAGACGCAACGGAGAATAGAAAAGGCTGCCCGCATAAACCCCACCGCCCAACGTCGCGGCTTGGTTGTTCGCAATGGTAACGTTCGTCAAACGGGATGTTGCCGACACACCATTGTACACGCCGCCGCCTGCGCCCTGCTGCGCGACGTTGCCTGAGATCGTGGAGCTCAGCATCGTCAAACTGCCGTTGTTGTACAGCGCCCCGCCATTCTGCGCGGCGACATTGCCCGCAATCGTCGTCTCGGTGATCAGGGCCGTCGCGCCTACCACGGCGTTGATGCCGCCGCCTGACCCGGCGCTGTAGTTGCCCAGGACGTCGGAACCCGTCAGCGTGAACTTGGCGCCAGAGGCTGCGCCAATGCCGCCGCCGACACCGCCCCCGGTGATGGTCAGCTGGTCCAGCGTCACATCGGCGGTCGCCCCCAACGCGAAGACCTGGATGTTGTTGTCCAGCAGCGCCTCGCCATTTGTGTCCGAGCCGTCGATCTGCCCGTCACCGTCATTGTCCAGGCCGTCACTGCCCGCATCGGCGCTGCCCAGAGTGGCCAGCAGGTCCGTGACCTCGCTGCCCGAGACACCGATGTCGTCGTTCAGCGTGTCCCCGGTGATCGTCACCACGTCCGCGCCTTCGATCGTCATCTCACCCGTGACGCTCAGCGCGCCCAGGGCCTCGTCCAGGCGGATGACGCCGCCGTTCTCGAACGCCTCGCCCGCCCCGGCGGCAAAGGTGATGGTCGAGCCCGCCGCGAAGGTGCCGTCGTTCACCCGCAGGATCGCTTCGCGCAGGCTGACCAACCCGTCGCCATAGTCGACCACGTCGTCCGTGGTGGTCACGATCAGATTGTCGGGATCGACCTGCGCCTCGTAGGCGCCCAGATCCACATCGCCTGCGCCCACGTTCGATACGCCGCCTGCATCCATCGGTCGCAATGCCCCGCGCCCATCCAACAGGATCAGGTCATTGGCGACGTGATTGTTGTTGAGATCGGCGCTGAAGAACGCCTCGTCCAGGAAGCTGTCGTTGCCCGCGTCCAAGGCAGGGTTGCTGGGGTCGATCTTCAGCTTGACCGTCGGGACCGTCCCGCCATTCAGCGCCAGCTGGCCGCCGTTCGTGTAGCCATCAACGGCATCGAACACATCGGCCACGGCGGCGCCGCCGATCAGGTTGAATGACGACTGGTAGTTGCCTCCCGCTTCGATACTTGAGCCTGGAGAGGAAGAGTTCCCGAGTATGATCGAGTTGACCAGATTAAGCTGACCAGGGCCGCTAGCGAATAGACCGCCAGCAGTGCCGGCCAAGTTTCCTGTGAAGGTTGAGTTGATTACAGCGCCGTCACCGGAGGTGTAAAGTCCGCCGCCATAGACAATTGCGTTGTTGCCTTCGAAGGTTGAGTTGATGACGTAGATCTCGCCTAATGCTTTCACGCCACCGCCGCTGGTATTGTAAGTCGTTGCCGCGGTGTTCTCGGTGATGGTCGAACTATAGATGCCCAGGAAGTCCTTGGCGTAGATGCCCCCGCCATCTCCGCCCATTGCTCTGTTCTCGGATATCACCGAGTTTGTGATCCTTAGTTCTGCTTCGGCATAGATCCCACCACCTCGAAAGCCCGCCATCCCATCTCGGACAACGGAGTCCTCAATAAACAATGTGCCCGAGTTGGTCAGTGTCCGGATGTTACCGCCGTTGACCGAATAACCGTTGGCGATATCCAGCCCTGTAAGCGCGATCGTCTCCCTATAGCCGTTAACCACAAAGACTCTAGATCCGCCTCCGGCATCAATGGTGATGTCCGGCCTTCCGTCATTGTCCAAGTCCCCATCGATGGTCATCGACGCACGCAGCGACAGGTCCGCGTTGTCCAGATAGATCGTGTTGTTGGTGCCGATCCCGTCGAAGACGTGCGGGTCAAACTCAATGGTCGGCGAGCCTGACAGGGACCCATTGTTGATGTAGCCGTTAGTCTCGTTAACTGAGGAAAGGCCGTTCAACCGAGCGATAACGGTCGGCCCGCCGCCGATGACCCCGCTGTTCACGTAGTCAATGGCCTCGCGCAGAGAGGTCAGCCCGTCCAAGGGGTCCACAATGTCCTGGTTGGTGTTGACCAGCAGCGACGGCACATCCTGCTGCAATTCGACGGCACCCAGGTCGACAGTGTTCGCCCCATTGCCGATGATCCCGGTTGCATCCGAAGTGCGCGCCGCCCCCCGGCCGTCCACCATGATGGTGTCGTTCGTCGTGCCATTGCCATTGACGTCCAGCGACAGTGTCGCCTCGGACAGACTGGCATCGACGCCCGCATCAATCGCGGGGTTCGACGGATTGCTGCGCAACAGTGCCGTCTGCACATTGCCGTCGTTCATGCCCAATTGCCCGCCGCCCGTGGTACCGTCGACCGCGGCGAAGATGTCCGCTGCCGTGCCAGAGGTCAGGCCGCTGCCGCTGTAGGTGCCGAAGATCTCGTCATCCAGTCCCGCCGCTGTGTTGCCCACGATCAGTGCATTGGCCAGAACGACGCCACCGGACGAACTGGGGTCGATGTACAAGCCACCACCATTACCGGAACTGGTCGTTTGGTTGCCGGTCAGCGTGCTCTGTATCAGCGTGAGTTTATCGCTGGGATTGATGCCAAGATGCGCAATCCCGCCACCGTTGCTGCCCGCCGCCGTATTGTTGGCGACCGTACTGTTGGTAACCGTGGTATCGCCCAGGCTGTAGATACCGCCGCCGTTGCGCGCCTGGTTCCCGGTAATGGCCGAGGCATAGATCGTGGTGCTGCCAAAGCTTTGCAGCCCCCCGCCCAAAGAAGTCGCGGTGTTGTTCGAGATCGTCGACCCGGTCAGGACGAGATCGCCCGTACCGCTGACAAAGATGCCAGCGCCGCTCAACCCGCTGGTGTTCCCGGTCACGACGGAGTTGGTCAGCGTCAGGTCACCAGAGACCGTGATGCCCCCGCCATTTGATAAGCCGACGGCGCCGCCGGTGATGACCAGCCCATCGATCTCGACATCGGCGGCCGTGACCCGGAAGACGCGAGAGCCGCCGTTCGCATCGACGGTGATGTCCGCGACGCCGTCGTCATCCAGGTCGCCGTCGATCGTCACTGCGTTGGTCAGCGACAGCTGGGTACCGGATAGCGTGATGGTGCCGCCGTTCTCGAACGCCTCGCCCGTGCCGTTGGCAAAGGTGATGACCGCGTTCGGGAAGGCGCCGGTCGCGGCGGCGGCGATGGCCTCGCGCAGCGATGTCTCGCCGTCGAACTGATCGACGGTATCGGCGGTGGTGGTGACCACCAGGCTGGCGGGCTCGGGCTGCAGCTCGAAGGCGCCTGCGTCAGTGGTGTCAGACCCGCCGCTGGGCGCACCGGCGATGTCGACCGGGCGCAACTGGCCGCGGGCATCGACCATCAGCGTGTCGTTCGTATCGCCGTCACCGTTGAAATCCGTCGTGGTCGATGCCTCGAGCAATAGGATGTCCGATCCGCCGTCCAAGGCCGGGTTGCTGACGTCTGCACGCAGCGCCATCGTTGGCACTGTGTGGCCGTTTAGGGCCAACAGGCCGCCGCCGGTGATGGGGTCGGTTGCCGCAAAGACATCGCTGACGGCCCCGCTGACACCGCTTGGGCCTGAGACTGAACCCGCGATTTCCGCCGCGCCGCCGGGTCCGGCACTATTGCCGAGGATCAAGTTGTTGAGTGTCAGGGTGAAGGAGCCCCCGGGCTTGGCGTACAATCCGCCGCCATTGACGGCCTCGTTGCCGCTGATCGTGTTTTGCAGCAGCCTGAGATTTTTCAGATTGTAAATCCCGCCGCCATCGTCGGACGCGGTGTTGTTGGCGATGGTCGTGTTGGTGACGGTGGCTTCTTCACGGTTGATCAGCCCGCCGCCATCGACGGCGCTGTTCCCGTAGAGGGCGGAGCCCAGGATGGTCAGCGATCCCTCGTTCTCGATCCCGCCACCGTCAAAACCGGTTGCGGTGTTGTCCCTGATGATCGACCCACCAATGTAGACGGTGGCCCCAGAGCCGATCGACAGGCCGCCACCCCCCTGTCCGGCCGTGTTGCCGTGCACCACGGACGAGACCAGCCGCAGCGCAGGGTCCGCGTCACCGATATAGATCCCGCCACCCTTGCCGGTTGCATTGCCGCCCGTGATCTCCAAGCCCTGCAGGGTGATCTCGCCGTCGCGTATCTGGAACACCCGCGAGGCATTGTTCCCGTCGATCACCACGTCCGGCACATCGTCACCGTTCAGATCGCCGTTGATCTGCAGACCCTTGCGCAACACCAGATCGGTGCCAGACAGAGTGATGGTACCGCCGTTCTCGAACGCCTCACCAGGCCCGGTTGCGAACTGGATCGTCGAGCCCTCCGCGAAGACACCGGCGTTGATCGCCTCGATCGCTTCGCGCAGCGATGTCTCGCCATCGGTCAGGTCCAAGACGTCCGCCGTGGTGGTGACCGTCAGGCTGCGCGCATCAGCCTGTAACTCGACCGCGCCCGCGTCGACCGCATAGCCTGCTTGCCCAAGTCCCGCGATATCCACGGCCCGGGTCTGCCCCAGCGCATCCGTCATGATCGTGCTGGTGAACAGGCCGTCGCCGTCCACGTCGATGTTCTGGAAAGACTCCTGCAAGCCGTTGAGGCGGCTGGTATCCAAGGCTGCGTTGCTGATCACGTTCTTCAGCAGGGCGACGGGCACGTTCCGGCCCGCAGGTGTGCTCAGCTGGCCACCCTGATAGGTGCTGTCCACGGCGTCGAAGTAATTGAACGCCGAGAACGAGACGACGTTGTCGCGGAAGCCGGTGTAGGTGCCCGTGATCTGGTCGAAGCCCCCGCCCCTGTTGGCGGAGATCAACGAGTTGGCGATCAGCTTGGTCGTCGCTGTGCTGCCGTAGATGTAGATGGCCGAGCCATTGGGCGTGAGGAGCGTCGGCGTTGCGTTCCCCGTCAAAGTGCTGTTCAGGACATAGAGATTCCCGTTCAGCGACAGGCCACCGCCATAGTCGGCGCCCGTGTTGTTCGCGACTGTGCTGTTCGTAAGGCGCAGGAACGAGCTGCCGGCAATGCCGCCGCCCTGGGTCACGACCCCGGTCAGCGTGTTTCCGTGAACGGCCGAGGCCAGGATCGTCGCGTCGCCATAGGCCGTCCAGATCCCGCCGCCTTTGTACGAAGCCGTGTTGCCCGCCACGACCGAGTTCAGCATCAACAGGTTGCTGGCAGCGATCCCGCCACCGCGCCCGTCAAAGCCGGTGGTGTTGTTGATCACCTGGCTGTCCAAAAGCTCCAGCATGCCGGCGCCGGTGGTGCGGATCCCCGCGCCATCCGCCTGGGTGCCGGTGTAAGATGCCGTGCTGCCGTTCTGCAGGATCAGGCCGCGCAGCGTCAGCGTGTCGGCCGACGTGGGCGAGAAGCTCAGCACCCGTGAGGCCGCGTCCGCGTCGATCACCACATCGGGCAGGCCGTCATTGTCGATATCGCCGTCGATCTCCATGGCGGCGGTGACGGCCAATTCGGTGCCCGACAGCGTGATGGTATCGTTGCTGCCAACCCCGTCGAAGACAGCGCCGTCAAAGGTGATCTTCGAGCCTGGGGCGAAGACGCCCTTGTTGATGTACTCGATCGCTTCGCGCAGGGTGGTGACACCGTCATTGACGATGGCGTTGTCCAGGCGGCTGTTGACCCGCAGGCTGGGCGCGCTGCTGCCGCCGACCTCGAACGCGCCGATATCGACCTTGTTGGTTCCCGACGCGGGAACGCCCGCGAAATCGCTGATGCGCGCATTGCCCGCGGCGTCCTGGCTGATCGTGTAGTTCAGCAACCCGTCACCGTTGAAATCGATGCCGGTCAGCGCCTCGCTCAGGCGGCTGTCGTCGCCACCGTCCAGCGCACTGCTGCGCAGATCCGCCGCCAAGGCAAGCGTCGGCACGAAGGCGCCCCCGTTCAGCGCCAGGGTGCCGGTGCTGAACACGTAGTCCGCAAAGATCGAGTTGCTGTAGAATGACGCGCCGCCCGACACGGCGTTCGGCGTGTTGTTGGTCAGCAGGCTGTTGCTGATCGTGACGACACCGCTGGCGCCGACCGTTGGATTGGCAAAGATCGCGCCCCCGGTGGCGGCCGTGTTGCCGTCGAACGTCGCATTGGTGACGTCGACGCGGCCATCCTGGTTGTCGATGCCGCCGCCGCGGGCGCCATTCGTGGCCGTATTCGCAACGAAGGTGGTGTTCGTGACCACCAGATCGCCCAAGAAGGTGTTCGCAATGGCGCCGCCGCCATAGCTGCTGCCATTGTCGACGTTCGCTTCGTTCCGGTAGAGCGCCGAATTCAGCACCGTGGTGCTGCCGGCGTTCAGAATGCCGCCGCCGGTGTCGCCCGCCACATTGCTGTCGACAATGGAGTTCAACACCAGCAGCTCGCCGCCGCTGTAGACGTATAGGCCGCCGCCAAAGTACGCCGTATTCCCGGTGACCAGGCTGGACTGCAAGGTCAGTTTGGCCGCGGTGTCGATCAGGATGCCCCCGCCATCGGATCCGCTGGCATCGCCGCCGGTGATCACCAGCCCGTCAAAGACCACATCGGTTTGGCCGACCCTGAAGGCACGGCTGACGCCATCCGCGTCGATGGTGACATCGGGGATGCCGTCATTGTTCAGATCGCCGTCGATCGTCAGCGCGTCGTTGATCGCCAACTGGCCGGTCAGGGTGATCGTATTGTTGCTACCCTGGCCGTCGAAGACGGTGCTGTCGAACTCAATGGTCGCGCCGGGCGAGAAGGCCCCGATCTCGACGGCGCGGATCGCCTCGCGCAGCGTGGTGACCCCGTCGGTCAGGTCGATGCCGTCGGCATTGGTGTTGACCACCAGGCTGGGGGTATCGGGCTGCAGCTCCAGCGCGCCCAGATCCACGGTGCTGACGCCGTTATTGAAAAGGCCCGGAATGTCGGTGGCGCGCGTCGCCTCCGCCGCATCCTGGCTGACCGTCCCGGTGGTCAGGCCGTCGCCGTTCAGATCGCGCCCGACGATGCCTTCGTTCAGAACGATGTCGTTGCCCGCGTCCAAGGCGGGGTTAGCGATGTCGCCTGACAGTTTGACCGTGCTGATGCCGCCGCCATTGTCGGCCAACTGGCCGCCGCCGGTTCCGCTGTCTATGGCATCGAAGACAGCGGCGGGTGACCCGCTGGTCAGGTTGTTGGCGCTGCCGGCGGCCAGGGTGCCGTAGATCTCGGTGCCGGTTGCGCCGGTGTTGCCCAGGACGATCGAGTTCACCATGCGCACCGCGTTACCCAGGATCTCGATACCGCCGCCGTTGATATTGGCCGTATTGCCGGTGATCGTCGCGTTGGTGATCAGGGCAGACGAGGTCGCCAAGCCCCCGCCGTTTTTCGCGGCGTTACCGGCCAAGGTCACATTCGTCAGCGTTAGGGCCGCATTGGCCGTGGCGATACCGCCGCCGTCCGCGCTGGCTGTGTTGTCGGTAAAGCTGCTGTTGTAGACCGTTGCGGTCCCCGCCGCCGACAACCCTCCTCCCCGCTTACCTGCAATATTGTCGGAAAACTGGCTGCCGGTGACCGTTCCAGAGCCGCTGGAGTAGATGAATACCCCGCCGCCTGAACCGTTGGCATAGTTGCCGCGCACCACGCTGTCCGTGATTACCAGCGCACCGTTGCTGGCGCTCTGGGCCGCGGCGCCGCTGGTCGTGGTGTAGCCGCCCGTCAGGGTCAGGCCGTCCAGGGTTAGGTTCCCATTGGTCGGGAAGAACAGCCGCACGTTGTTGTCCAACAGCGTCTCGCCGTCGGTGTCCGCCCCGTCGATCAGGCCATCGCCGTCATTGTCCAGCCCATCCGTGTCGGCGTTGTTGCTGGCCGCGGCCATGTTGCTGGTGCCGTCGCGGAACAGGATGTCGTCGTTGCCGCTGTCGCCGGTGATCGTGATGATCCCGGCCCCGTCGATGACCACATCCGCGCTAGGCCGCAAGGTGCCCAGGCTCGCGTCCAGGCGGATGGTGCCGCCGTTCTCGAAGATCTCACCTGACCCATCGGCGAACTCGATGGTCGAGCCCGCGCTCAGCAGCCCGGAATTCACGAACAGGATCGCCTCGCGCAGGCTGGTCAGCCCATCCGTCAGATCGATGGTGTCCAGATCCGTGTCGACCGTCAGGCTGGCTGGATCCAGCTGCAGCTCGGCCGCGCCCAAATCCACCGCATCGCGCCCGTTATTGGCCAGGCCCGGGACATCCTCCACCCGGTCCCGCCCGGCCGCATCCGCGGTGATAGTGTCAATGGCGGTCCGGTTGACGTTCAGGTCCAGGCTCAGCGTGCTCTCGTCCAGGAACCGGTCGTCGCCCGCATCCAGGGCGGGATTGCTCAGATCACTCTTCAGCTCGATCACCGGCACGATGCCGCTGGGCAGGCTCAACTGACCGCCGCCTGTCGTGCCGTCGATGGCGGCGAAGATGTCCGCTGCCGTCCCAGACGTCAGATAGCGGGACCCGCTGATCTTGCCCGACACCTCGGCGTCGGTTGCGGCCGAGTTGCCCACGATCAGCGAATTGTAAAGCACCGCCCCTGATGCCCCCGCGACCAGACCGCCGCCGGTGTTCACCGCGACGTTGCCCGACACCGTCGCGTTGATCAGGGTCAGGGTCCCGGTGCTGGTGGTATTGCTCTGCTGGATGCCCGCGCCGTCTTCGGCCGTGTTATTGGCGATCGTGGTGTTGGTCACCAATACATCGCCGTCCGTGCTGTAGATCCCGCCGCCGGGCCCGCTGCCAGCGGTGTTCCCCACGATGGCCGAGTTATAAAGCGTCAGGTTGCCGACCGCGTAGATCCCGCCACCAATGGGGCTGATACCCCCGCCAGCCTTTGCATCGTTGCCCAAGACGGTCGAGCCAAGAAGCGCCGCGGTTCCGGTCGTGAACAGACCGCCGCCCAACGCCGCATCGTTTTTGGTGATCGTAGAGTTTTCGACGATCAACGCGCCGAACGACGCGATCCCACCGCCGATGCGCGTGGCATCATTGCTGTTCAACGTGGAGTTCAGGAGCCTGAGCCCGCCCGAGACGTGGTAGATGCCGGCGCCTTCGCTGGCGCGGCCGTTCTCGATGATCAGCCCGTCAATCGTGACGCTGATGCCGCGGGAATAGAACGCCTGCGAGCCGTTGTTCGCATCGATCGTGATGTCCGGCGTGCCATCATGGTCCAGATCGCCGTCGATGGTCAGCGAGTCCAGAATATCCAGCCGTGCGCCGCGCAGGGTAATGGTGTTGTTGCTGCCGACACCATCGAAGGCGCGCGTGTCGAACTCGATCGTCGAGCCCGCGGAAAAGCGACCGTTTGCAATGTGGTCCAGCGCTTCACGCAGCGACGTGAGGCCGTCCATGTCGTCGACCACGTCCTCGTTGGTGTTGACCAGCAGGGACGGCGTCTCGACCGCTGCGATGACCGTCACCGGGTCGGGGGTAGGGGCCAGGAATTGCGCCGCGACTGGGATTGGGGGCGCTACCTCTTCGCCGTCCGGATCGTCCTTGTCGGCGTCCGGCCCTTCGGGCGTTGGCGGCGGGGTGTTGAGGCCATTGACGCTGGGCGTCCAATTGATCTTTGGCTCCGGCGCGGGTTCGTCGTCGGGATCCGTGGTCTGCTCAAACGTCACCACGCCGCCTGAAAACACATCGCCGGACAAGACGCCGGGGTCCGAGCCGGTCAGGCCCAGGACTTCGGACAGTCGTGTGGCTTGCTCCTCCGGGAGTGTCGCTAGGAAGTCGTCTAGGTCGTCAGCTTCTAGTCGCGCGGCGTAGTGGAATAATACGTCCCCAGCCCGGAGTCCCGTCGGCTCCTCCCCAAGTTCCCCACGTGATGGTCCCTTAACCAGCGCGAGGCGTCAAGCGTGGGGCTTGGCGGACAGTCTGGGGATTGTCGTGGGGCGCGGCTCCTCAGGCGGCGCCTTAGGCCGCTCGCAGCCCCAGCATCTCTCGGGCCTGAGCCGTGCTGGCAACCGGGCGTTCGTGCTGTTCGCAGATGTCGACCACCCGCTGCACCAGTGCGGCGTTCGACGGCGCCAAGGTCTCGCGGTCCATACGGACGTTATCCTCCAGGCCTGTGCGCGCGTGCCCGCCCGCGGCCACCGCCCATTCGTTCAGGATCAACTGGCCACGGCCGATCCCTGCCGCGCACCACTCCGATCCGGGCAGCAGACGCTCCATGGTCTGGACGTAATAGTCGAATACATCGCGGTCGACCGGCATCGCGTTCTTCACGCCCATGACGAACTGCACATAGATCTCGGGCTTCAGCTTGCCCTGGCTTTGCATCAGCGCGGCGTGGTGGATGTGGCTGAGGTCGAAGGCCTCGATCTCGGGTTTGACGTCGTACTGGATCATCTCGCTGGCCAGCCAGTCCACCAGGTCGGGTGGGTTCTCGTAGACGCGGGTCGGGAAGTTGTTAGAGCCGACCGACAACGACGCCATGTCGGGCCCCAGGGGCAGCATGCCGCCGCGTGCCTGGCCGGCGCCCGACCGCCCGCCGGTCGAGAACTGGACGATCATGCCGGGGCAGTGCTTCTCCAGCCCCTCCTTCAGGCGGGCAAACTTCTCGGGGTCCGCGGTGGGTGTCTGATCCGCGTTGCGCACATGGGCGTGGCAGATGGCGGCACCAGCCTCCCAGGCGGCCTGGGTCGACTCGACCTGTTCGGCCACCTCGATCGGCACCGCGGGGTTGTCCGCCTTGGTGGGGACCGAGCCTGTGATGGCCACGCAGATGATGCAGGGTTTCGTCATGGTCTATCTCTCCTCCCGCGCTGGGCACTGCGGCCAAAGTCGACTTTCTGTACATACGGGTGCTGCACACTTGCTGTACAGATGCTGTACACTTGCTGCACGGGTGCTGTACGCCTGCTGTACGGTGTAATCCCGGCGCCAAGCGGGGTTTTGGCGGGATTTTCCGGGGCGGTTTTGCGGGGTTTTTCGGGTCAGAGACCCAGCGCCCGGCGGCGTTCCGCAGCGAATGCCTGGACCAGCCGGTCAGCCACCAGGGCGAGCAGCGCCATGGCCGCGCCCGAGGCAATCCCCAGCCCCACATCGGCCGAGCCGAGTGCGATGTAGATCGACTGGCCCAGCCCCGTGGTGCCGATCAAGGCGGCGATCACCAGCATGGCAAACGCGTAGAGGATCGTCTGGTTCAAACCCAGCAAAATGGCCGGTGCGGCGTAAGGAATGCGCACGTCCCTCAGCGTCTGGCCGCCAGTGGCGCCCGAGGCGACCGACGCTTCGATAAGTTCTTCCGGCGTCGAGATAATTCCGTGCCGCGTGTAGCGGATCATGGGCACGATCGCGTAGGCGCAGATGGCCAAAAGGGCCGAGAATTCGCCGATCTGGAAGAACATCAGCATCGGGATCAGGAAGACGAACAGGGGGATCGTTTGCAGGGTATCGCAGACGGGCCTGAGCACGCGCCAGGCCAGGGGGCTGAGGGCAGCCAGCAGGCCCAGGGCGCCGCCCACCAGGGCGCAGATCAGGACCGCCGCGCCGCATAGATAGATCGACAGCACCGCCCGATCCCACAGCCCCGCCAGCAGGATGGCGGCGAAGGCGCCCCCGGCGAGCAGTGCCAGGGGCCAGCCACCCAAGCGCCAGCCCAACACCGCCACGGTCGCGATCACCGCGGGCCATGGCAGATTGGTCAGGCCGGTGTGGTAGATGCCTGCCGCCACACCCAACACGACACCGGCGACCAGCCACCCGCGCCAGACCAGTAAAGTGGCCGCCGCGCCGGACAATCCCAGGAACCAGGCGCTGTGGTTCCAGGTCCAGGTGAAGGGCAGAACAGCATCGTCCAGACCGATCCTGATCGGCAGCAGACCATAGTACATCGCATTGTTTTTAAACGCATCTAGGCCCGCGCCATTGGCTTTGGTGAACGCGGTCAGGCCGCCATCGACCCAGTCGGCCACGGGGCCCATGACGCCCAAAGTCTCCGGCGGGGCAAGGACATCGGTCAGCGCCAGGACCACGCCCACCAGGACCGAAATCCCCATCAGCACCAGCGCGATGCTGCCCTGGCCGCGGCCTTCCGGGCGGGCCAGCGAGGTGCTCATGCGGTCGATCATGATGGCGAAGACCACGATCACCAAGCCGGCCAGCAGCGCCTGCCCGAACTGGGCCTTGCGCATGGTCAGCAGCACCTCCCAGCCGATATCGTTGAAGCCCCCGATCAAGGCGGCGATGATCACCATGCTGAGTGCGGCCATGACGCATTGGTTCACGCCAACCAGGATCTGGGGCATCGCGGCCGGAATCTCGACCTGCAGCAGCCGTTGCCACCGGGTCGTACCCATCATTAAGGCGGATTCGCGGATTTCCGGATCGACACGCTCCAGGCCCAGCAGGACGTTTCGGGCCATGGGCGGCGCCGCATAAATGGCCGAGGCGATCATGCCAACGACTGGCCCGAAGCCGAAAAGTACAAGCAAAGGAGTGAGATAGGCGAAGGTCGGCACCGTCTGCATGACGTCCAGCACGGTCTCGACCCCGCGCTTCAACCAGGCGACTTCACGGGCCAAAACGCCGATCGCCAGGCCCAGGGATAGGGCCAGCGGGACCGACACGGCGACCAGCGCCAGGGTGCTCATGCTTTTCGTCCAGTAGCCAGAGGCCAGCACAAACCCCAGGCTCAGCGCCGTCATCAGCGCCAGCGCCAGGCCGCCCGTGCGCCAGGCCAGCGCCACGAACAGGCCGAAGACCATGGGCCACGGCGTGCTGGTCAGCGCCCAGTTGGCCGCGCTCATCGGCTGGCCCAACAGCCAGGAGAAGGCGCGTGCGGCGGGCTTCATCGCCTCCAAAAACCAACCCAGCCCCGCGCCGATCCACTCGGTCGCCGGCAGGGTCCAGGCATCCGGCCACTTCGCGATCCAGGGGACCTGATGGGCCAGCGCGGCGAAGCCAAGCCCGGCAGCGACGATCAGGATGGCGGCCCACGTCCCCTTGCTGAGGGGTGCGCGCTCGGCCAGTGCGGGTAGGGCCAGCGTCACGCCGCCGCCCCCGACGTGCCGATGCCGCGGGCCAGTGCCTGCGCCGACAATTGGCCAACCACGTCGCCGGACCCATTGACCACGGGCATCAACCGGCATTCCTCGGCAGCCAGACAGCGCATCAGCGCGTCCTCCAGCGTGATATCCAGGGGCAGGGCAGGGGCGCGCTGATCGGGTGCCCGCCCGTCCAGCGGCTCGACCAATTCGGAGACGGTCATCAGCCGGGTGCGCGGCACTTCGCGGGCGAACTCGGCCACATAATCGTCCGCCGGGTTCAGTACGATCTCACCAGGCGTGCCGATCTGGACGATTTCGCCGTCGCGCATGATGGCAATGCGGTCTGCCAATTTCAGGGCCTCGGCAATGTCGTGGGTGATGAAGACGATCGATTTGCGCAGCTCGCCCTGCAGGCGCAGGAATTCGTCCTGTAGCTGGCGCCGGATCAGGGGATCGAGCGCGCTGAAGGGTTCATCGAGGAACCAGATCTCGGGGTTCACCGCCAACGAGCGGGCGATGCCAACGCGCTGCCGCTGACCGCCTGATAGCTCGCGCGGGTAGGCGGCATCGCGCCCGGCAAGGCCCACCAGCTCGATCACCTCGCCCGCCCTGGCCAGGCGATCCTTGGCGGTGACGCCCTGCACCTTCAGCGGATAGGCGACATTCTCGGCCACGCTCATGTGCGGGAATAGGCCAAAGTGTTGGAAAACCATGCCCATCTTGCGCCGGCGCAGGTCGACCAGCCGCTTGTCGGGCACCGCGGTGATATCCTCGCCATCGATGCGCACGGTGCCCGCCGTGGGCTCCAGAAGGCGGGACAAGCAGCGGATCACCGTGGATTTGCCCGAGCCTGAGAGGCCCATCACCACGAACAGCTCGCCCTGTCCCACCTTGAATCCGACCCCGCGTACCGCGGGGATCAGATCGCGCTCCGCCAGATCAGCGGCAATGTCGCGCGGGTGGCGACCAGCCCGGCGGGCGTCAGTCAAGTGCTGACCGGCGCGGTCGCCGAAGACCATCCACAGGTCTTCGCAGTCGATCACGGGGTCGTCGGCCATCGTAGTCGCCCCAAAAGCGGCGTCAGTTCACCGCCGCGTCGACGACTGGCTTCCAGTCGGCTTCATTGGCAGCCATCCATTCTGCGACGACATCCTCGACCGGGCGGCCGTCAACGTCGACCGAGCCCATCAGCGGCTGCTGCACGGCGGTGGACAGTTTGTAGGCTTCTAGGATCTCGTAGGCAGCGGGCCATTTGTCGGCAAAGCCGCCCCAACCGGCCTTGAAAATCCGGGTCGGGATGAAGTCGCAGTCCGACGTGGCGTTCGGGTTCGGGCCCCAAGCGGGATCTTCGTAGCAGGCCTCTGTCCCTTCTGGCAGGTCCACGAACTTCACGTCATAGGCCGACATTGCCCAGTGCGGCTGCCAGAAGACAATCAGCAGCGGTGTGTTCTTCTCGGTCGACGCGCGCAGTTCCGCGATCAGGGCCCCTTCCGAGCCGGCGGGCACGGCCTTGAAGGGCAATTGCAGGCCGGTTGCGCGATCTGCGCCGGGCGTGCCCCAGTCAGCCGGATAGTCCACCAGGCGGCCCATGGGCAGGGTCTCGGCCGTGGCGAATTGCCCGGCGCATTCCATCAAGGCCTCCCACTTGGGCAGGCCGGGGCACAGGTTTTCGACGTGCGCCGGATAGGCAAAGCCTTCCTTGGCTTCCAGGCCCAGACCCGAGATATCGACGACCTTGCCGGCATCGCGGAGTGCGGCAAAGTTGTCCGAGACGTTCGAGGTCCAGACTTCAAGTGCCGCATGCACTTCTCCGTCGGCCATGGCCTGCCACATGTTCATGTAACCCGCGGTGACGTACTCGACCTCGTAGCCCGCGGCTTCCAGCATCTGACCCGCCACATGGGTCGTGACGTGCTGGCCGGTCCATTCGTTGATGGCCAGCTTGATCGGTTCGTCGACGGCGCCCAGATCGGCTGCCAGGACAGGAACCGACAGCATGGACGCCGCGGCCATGGCCATGAGTTGCTTGTTCATTTCTATCTCCCTGTCGGTGCGGTTTCCTCACCGGCGTCCAGCCTTGCACAGTTCCCGCAGCGCTTTCAGCAATTTTCGTCAGGCGGCAGGGATCGGCTGCGTTTCGGCGGGCTTGCGCCAGGGCGGCACCCAGACTAGGTTCCGCCCCGCCGGAGAGGTGGCCGAGTGGTCGAAGGCGCACGCCTGGAAAGCGTGTATAGGGGAAACTCTATCGCGGGTTCGAATCCCGCTCTCTCCGCCAATGATCTTGTCTAGTCTACTGATATAAAACATAATTTCGGTGAGTTTCTGAAGTCGTTCCCACATTTGATCCCACGTTACTCCGTAACTTTGATCAACGTCTTTCCGCGCGAAGCCTCATTCATCACCCGACTTTCCTGTAACCAACTCCCTTTGCCGTTCGCGGCTGATCTGACCGTAGCTTCGTAGGGTCGTGAGGACATCCGTGTGACCGAGGTTCTGGGAGTTGGCGACCAACTCTGCGACCGAGTTTGATGTGATGACGGCGTGACGGGCCAGCATATGCCGAAAGGCATGGGGGCCGTAGTTAGGCAGACCAATCCGTTCAAAAGCGGCGCTGACGATCTTGCGTACGGGTTCGGTGCTTTGCCAATGGCGGCGCTCGAAACCCTTGGCCTTGAAGCCTGTGTTGGCTTCCGCCGCAATAGCAGTTGCCGGGAACAGCGGATCGTCAGGGCCGTATAGCGCCACTTCGTCCAAGTACACGATCCAGGCGGCCAGCTCTTCCTGGGCTTCGTCGAAGCCCTTGGCAAAGAAGGTGTCGATGCTCTTGCCGAACTTGGTCGCAACCTCGCGCGGGTTCTGTGACACCGACTTCTCGGTAAGGTCCAGGTGCTTGACTCGGATGGAGACAAGCGCGGCCACACGGATGCCTGTTAGGCAGAGCAGCGCGAAGACCGCCTTGTCCCGCAGCTCTCGTGGTGTCGTCGACGGCATAGCGGCCAACGCGCGCTTCGCCTGGTTGACGCTCGGGGCTGGTCTTGCAGGTGCCGCGCGGGCCTCGGCTTCGTCGCGACGGGACAGGTTGAAATAGTCCGCATCCGCGGCCTTGATCCGGCTGCGGAAGCCGTCCTGCTGCGACAGCCAGAGAACGAACTCGCGCAGGGTGGCCAGGATGCCGCGCATTGTCGATTTGCCGAGCGGTTTGCCGGTGGCCCCTTTTGCCTCTTCCAGATGGCTGCGGAACCCCATGGCCTGCTCGATGTGGAACTTGGCGAAGTCGCCGCGCCCGTTCCAGACATCGAAGCGCTCAAGGGCAGCGATCTCCCGGTCCAGGGATTTCTCTGACAGCCGCTTGGCATGCTTGCGGTATTCGAGGAACCGGCGCTTGATCCGCTCGTTCTTTTCATTGGGCGTTCTGCGCACTCTCGCCTCCTTTGTCGCTGATCAGATGGGTCCGCAATGCGGCAACGCCGATCAGGCTATAAGCGGAAGAACACGGGGGGATGTGTCCGCCTCTATAGTGTTGGCTCATGCCGTGTGATTTTGAGGTCGAGCGTCTGGGCGATTTCGGGCAGGCGCGCTTCAGCGACCGGCTTTGACACCACGCCTTCACAGGTGGCGCAAAGGGCCGTCAGCATCACGCGGTTACCCGTGATCACGCAGTCAGCGATCCCGGCAGCCGCCGGTTTCGCCGCCCGGCATCGGCAGCAATAGAACTCGGTGAGACCGACCTTGACCTTGCGGCCCTCTCGCTCTGCCTTGATGAAAGCGATCAGGTCGTCGCCCCGGATCAGGGGCGGGCGCCCGCAATCCATCAGGCGCAGACCTCGCTTGCTCCAGTTGCGGATCGTCCGGGTCGAGACGCCGGTGATCTCCGCCGCCTCGTCGATGGTATAGCAGCGGAACGCCTTGATCCCGCTCAGACGCGCTTTCTTGGGCATGGTGCGCGCTCACTCGCTCGCCGAGATCTCGTGCTGGTGCAGCCACGCGCGGATGGCGTCCACGGTGATCAGACGGCGCGTGCCGATCTTGACGCTCCGGAGGTCCCCAGATGACAGCGCGGCATAGAGGGTTGTGCGGCCAACACCGGCAAGGCGCGCAGCCTCGTTCGGGGATACTGCGATGGGTTGCAGGGATTGGGCTTGGAAGTGGTTCTGGTCCGTCATTGCACATGCTCCTTCGTATGGGTGCATGTGAGCAGTCGCGGATCACACCTGGGTCAGAATACTGCCAGCGTTTTGAACCAGTTATGAACCAGCTTGGAAAGCGGCCAGATAGCGTTTGACCGTCGGGATCGATGGGGCCTGTTCGCCGGGATGCTTCCGGCGAAAGGCGTCCTGAATCGCCCGGGCTTCCTTGTTCGTTCCACTGGACGTCTCGCCGTCGCGGTCACGTGCAGTGATGATGGACCGCAGACGGTCCCCATACTTGTTCGGGCGACCAGTTTGCAGGACTGGCTGCACGCCGATAGCGAGAGCCAAATCTGCGGTTGCGACCAGTGCGTCGCCATCCTGCTCAAGGGCCACCACATCAGCGAGGTGTAGTGTTTTGGCTCCGGGGACCACGAGAGATCCAGCCGCCGTCAGAATCACAGCGTATGCAGAGCCGACCTGCGAACGAACCGCACCATCGGCTTCCTGGACGTCCCCACCCGTCATCAGCCGCGGATGCAGATAGACTGCCAGATCCCCTGCGTGCGTCTCGACAGCACCAACTCGCCATGTTGCGCCATGTACCGGCGTTGACTTCCGACGTTTGCATGCGAAGGCATCTGCCAGCTTGGCGACAAGGGCCGTCAGGTCCGGCGCGAGTGCGGTGAGTGCCGGTCGATCAAGCGGAACAAATCCGAGATCGGGGCACCAGTAGCCGTCACGTCCGTTGTGGTGGATAACTTCGGCATCGTGGGGGCCATCGCACTCCATACAGACAACCGATTGGATGACGCCAGTCTCTCGCAGAAGGCATGCACGGATCAGGGCCTTGTATCCGCGTTGGGGGCAGTAAGCTTCTGCCGATACCCGCCCGCCTTGAGCAATGATCTCGCAGAGGAGGTCAATCGCCAACGGTCAGGCCGCCTCGATCAACTCGTCATCGCCGGGCGGCGGTGCAATCAGTTGCCACCGTTCCAACAAATCCAACACGAACTTTCGGTCTGTCTCTGTCTTGTTGGGCACGGTTGTCGTGTTCGGGCTGCGCAACGTCACGGTCAGGGTTTTACGTCGCTTCCCTTCCGTAGCCGCAACAACGATCCGTATGGTCGCCGACACGATCTGCCATCCGCCCGTCTTGAGTGGGGAGAAGTCCCCGAAGCGACGTTCCAAGAACTCATAGAGCGTCTCGTCGTCGCCACGTCGCTCATACCGAGCGAACCCGCCGCCGGACGAATAGAATTCCAACGACGAGACCTCAATCTGCTCAATGCCATCGGCGGGCTCGGTCTCGAAGGGTGCCGGCTTGCGTAAGCGGTCTAAAGTGACCTCCCGGCGCGGGACCTCGACCGGTGGTTCCGATGATGGCGCGAAGTGCTTCGTGAAGGACTTTGCATACTCGTCCAGAGCACGCTTTCCGCCGCGGGCGCAAATCTCGACAATGCGCTCTTCTGGATTGCAGGCCAGGCCGACCTCGACAACCTTCTGGACGATCTGACGTTCGAGGCCCGCTTGCGACCCAAACGCCAACTCACTCTCAGCCCGGTCCTCGACATAGATCGTCGCCCGAACAATCTCGGTTTCTTCGCCAGTGATCGGGTGAACCCGAACCACCGTGTACCAATCGGCCTCCCGCTGCCGGTGAGGCGGTAGATCGAGAATTCCAATGGCGTCGGTCAGAAAGGCATCCTTTGCCGCCGCGTCGTCGAGCGCCCAAGACGTACCATCGTCCTCGAACTGGAACGACGCCCACTTCTTTCCGCCCGCGCGACGAAGAAGCGACGCTTGAGCCGCCACCCGGTCCAAGACTTGCGGGTGGTCGATGGCGAGCATCAACAGAACGTCCTGGACGCCTTCGAGACCTTCCAAGTCGATGCCATGCCCACGGCACACCTGATCCGCGCTAAGCATCCATTCCCGTCCGCGAGGCTGGCGAGCAGGTCCAATTCTGCCTTCAAGCCATCTTGCTGTTTGGCGGGCAAGCCGTCCAAGAGTTCATCAATTGCGCGGACCAGAGCCGTCCCACGCCCCTCGCTTGCCCAGTCGAAGTCTTCGGGGACATCGACCCGCCGCGCCCAAAAGAACTGACTCAACCGCTCGGCGGGGGCCTTCCGAATATACGCGCTGTGTGACGCCATATCTTGCGTTCCGGAAATTTGATCAGCCCAGATATGGTGTTCGGTAGCGTCCACTGCAAGTCGCCGACGCAACTATACCGCGGGCATAGCGTTCAAGGTGCGGTTGCCTCGTCGCGGGCTGTTCCTGAAGTTAAAGGTGCACATCTGCAACGACCGGTTCTGCGCGAGGCTGTGTGGAAACGTGTTGATTTGATATCTTCGTCTTCGAGGCAGGAGGTATCGGTTGAAGCGTTTCATAGAAGGCGTAGATCGCTCGCAAGCGACGCTGTTCCCTGAGCATCTTGAGGATTGGATCGACGACGACAATCCTGTTCGCGTGGTCGATGCGTTCGTTGACGGCCTTGATCTTACTGACCTCGGTTTTGCGGATGCGGCGACCACGGGGAGACCAGGTTATCACCCGCCGGTCCTGCTGAAGCTCTATATCTACGGCTACCTGAACCAGGTGCAATCAAGCCGTCGGCTGGAGCGAGAGGCCGGGCGCAATGTCGAGGTAATGTGGCTAACCGGGCGGCTGGCACCGGATCACAAGACGATCGCAGATTTCAGGAAGGACAACGGCGTGGCGATCCGCAAGGTCTGTGCTCAGTTCGTCCAAGTCTGCCGGGAGATCGGCCTTCTGACGACCGCGACCGTCGCAATCGATGGGTCGAAATTCAAAGCGGTCAACAATCGTGATCAGAACTTCACAAAGGCGAAGATGCAGCGGCGTCAGGATCAGATACCAAAAGCATCGCACGTTATCTCGATCAGTTGGACACCAATGACAGACGGGACCCGTCCGAGGCGCGGGCACTCAAGAGTGAGCGTCTGACCGAGAAGATCGCTACATTACGTGAGAAGATGGCAAGGCTGAAGGAACTGGAAGCAGAGATGCTGGCGTCACCGGATGAACAGCTCTCGCTCACTGATCCGGATAGCCGTTCTATGACAAGCAATGGCAGCGCCTCTGGTACAGTCGGCTATAATGTTCAATCCGCCGTTGATCCCGAGAACCACATCATCGTCGCGCATGATGTCATCAGCAAGGGCTCGGATCGGGCGCAGTTGGTTCCGATGGCGAACCGGGCTCGCGCCGCCCTGGGCGTTGACGAGATCACAGTCCTCGCGGACCGTGGTTACTTCAGCGGCGACCAACTGCTCGAGTGCGCTGAGAGCGGCATCACCGCGTATGTTCCAAAGGCGCTGACGTCGAGCGGTACCAAACGCGGGCTCTTCACCAAGCAGGACTTCGTCTATGATCGCGACAACGATTGGTATGTTTGCCCGGCTGGTCAGACACTGACCAAAGGGCACCATCGTTCTGACCGCCGAGGCGACGTCAATTTCTATCGCCATTTGACCGCGTGCTTCACTTGCGCCCTGAAATCCCGTTGTACACCAGAGAAGCTGCGCCGCATCCGGCGCTGGGATCACGAAGATGTTTTGGACGATGTTGACCGTCGATTGGATGCAGCACCGGAGATGATGAGGATCCGTCGCTCGACTGCTGAGCACCCCTTCGCCACGATGAAGGCATGGATGGGCGCGACACATTTCCTGATGCGGACACGTCCAAACGTCGCGACCGAGATGAGCCTGCACGTGCTGGCTTACAACATTAAACGCGTCCTCAACTTCGTCGGGCTCGAACCCATCATGGCAGCGCTCAAAGCTGCCTGAAGTATTGTAAGCCAATTCCGGCACAAAGAGCCGCCACTGACCGCTCAGAACAAACCAAAGACACTCGGAAGCCTTGAAGAACCCTGTTTTCTGACTGCTGCTGCATGATCTTGGGCCAGCGAAGCAAGGAGGTCTTCTTTTCCGTTGTCGATTTGATGTTCGGCTTGCGATTTTCCTCTTCTTCGTTACGCCACGGCGCTCT
>JBCCML010000019.1:0-75638 GCA_039026375.1 Pseudomonadota bacterium | reverse complement strand
TGGACGCATCGGGAGACCGGAAGACATCGCCAAAGCTGTCAGGTTCCTGGCAAGCGACGATGCGGAGTTCGTAACCGGGCAAATTCTCGAAGTCTCCGGAGGCTACCGTCTCTAGCGGTCACACCGGACGGTTACGCGGCTTCTGCTTCCGTTAACCACAAGGTGCTAAGGGTTGCCGCGCGGGGAGCCGTTGCGGTTGGGGGCCCGCCGCTAGCGCCGCTTCGGCGCGTTGGCGCCACCTGGAGCGGGAAGCCGTCACCGGGCGGTTACTCTCTCCAGGTCGGGCGCAACACACGCACCCAGTTTCGCCAACAGAGCTTCTCGATCCGCTCGGACGAGTATCCATGGGCAGCCATGGCCGCGCGTAGAACGGGCAAGCCCGCCGCGTCACCAATTTCCTTCGGCACCACTGCCCCGTCGAAATCCGAGCCCAAGCCCACGCTGTCTTCGCCCAGTTTCGCGATCAGATAATCAGTTTGGGCCAGAACAAGTTCCATCGGCACGTCTTCATCCATCTTGCCATCCGGGCGCAAAAACGCGGCCGCAAAGTTCAATCCAACCATTCCTTGCGTTTCGGCGACGCGCGCCAGCTGGCTGTCGGTCAGGTTCCTTGCGTGCTGGCACAGCGCGTGCGCGTTCGAATGGGTGGCGACAATGGGCGCTGAGGAAATCTCGGCCACGTCCCAAAAGCCAGCCTCGTTCAAGTGGCTGACGTCGACCATGATGCCAAGGCTATTACAGGCCCGCACCAGATCACGCCCTGCTGGTGTCAGCCCCAGGCCGATATCCGGCGTCGAGGGAAAGCGAAACGGGACGCCGTTGGCGAATACAGTGTTGCGAGACCAGACCAGACCCAACGAACGCAATCCCGCCCGATAAAGAACGCGCAGGCACTTGAGGTCAGGATCAATGGCCTCCGCGCCCTCCATGTGCAAGATCGCGGCAAAGCTCCCGGTTTGCATGCAGGATTCCAGCCTGTCCGCTGAGCACACCACTTCAACCAGACCGGCTCTTTCCAATCCATCCAAAATGGCGATCTGGCGGAGCGCGATGGACAGTGCGTGATCGCGCGCGATGGGCGCCGGCATCGGAACGTCGTAGACGTCTTTCGTCATTTCCTCGGAAAGGTCGTCAAGATTGACGGGGGACGGAATCCAAACAGCAAAGAAGCCACCGCCAAGTCCGCCAGCCGCCGCGGAGGATTGCGTGATGTGACCGCTATCGGGCGCACGAAACTCCTCGGCCGGGTCGAGGCCCGAACGATAGATGCGGGTGAGGACGTCATTGTGGCCGTCAAAGATCGGGGGCACGTTCACCGGACCCTCCCTGTCTCAGCCTCTGGTCAGCCACCCTAGCAGCTTTGCCGCATCGTGAAAGTCACTTTCACGCTTGGCCGATTGCACCGCCGCTTCGTGGTCCTCGCCCCATTGTTCGATGTTCCACTGTTCGTCTATGCGGGAGAGCGCCCAGGCATCGGCTGCCCTTAACCGTCCTTCACGCACCGCCAGACCCAGCAACAACGAACCGCTGATCGTGACCAAGTCCGCCATTGCCGTCATCTGCCACGCATCCAGCGTCAAGACTTCGTTTGCAAGTGCCTGCAAATCGTCTGGCGGTTGATCAACGTGCATGACACCGGTCTGCACGTTCAGTCTGCTGCCAAAGCGCTGCGCAGCCCAATCCAGCACGGGATCCCAACCGTTCGCCTGGCGGGCAACTAGCTCGTCCGGGTGGTCGGCGCGGTAGCAAAGTAAGTCGCTCTCACCATAAGAAGCCAAAGTCTGTGCGACGCCTGCCAACTCCGGAGCGACCCGGTCCAGGCATGTGGCAGCCAGGCGTGTCATCGGCATCGATAGCGGATTGACGAATTCGGTCTGGGCCTCCCACTCAGCAGAGATCGCCTCTGCCATCGCCGGTATTGGCGTCACGATCGCCCGCCCTGCCGGTGTTTTGACCGGACGTGTATCCAAAAAAACAGCCCAGCCGGCATCGCTTTTCTCAACGAGGGCCGTCTTCCAAAACCGCTTCATGGCCACAGACCCTCAATCAACTCGACAAGATGCGAGAAGTCCCGGGCGATGGCCTCGGCCCCACCTCTCACAATGCGCTGCTGGGGATGGTAGCCCCAAGAGACACCAATACAGCGCACGCCAGCACTGGCGCCCATTTCCATGTCGAATTCTGTGTCGCCAACCATTACCGCATTGGCGGGCTCTACCCCTGTGGCCGCCAGACAGTTGATCACCATGCCTGGATTGGGTTTCGAAGGCGCGTCATCTGCAGACTGAGCCGCGACAAACTGGCGATCAAAATCATGCGCCGCCATAAAGTGCAAAAGACCGCGGCGCCCTTTCCCCGTGGCAGCTGAAAGTAAGTATCCTGTGCCGTCCAGATGATCGATCGCTTCCCGGGCACCGGGGTACAGGGGCTGTACAGCTTCGCCCGCGCCAGCAGCCCGCCGCGCCAGATAGGCCCCTTTATACAAATCTACCATTTTCTGGTGTTCAGTTTGTCTTTCCACGGGAAGCAGTACGGCCATCGCCTGAGGTAATGACAAGCCGACGATACCCAGGATGTCGTCTCGAGGCGGCACAGAACGCCCCGCCTTTTCAAAAGCATAACGCATGGACCAAAGGATCGCCGCCTGGCTGTCTACAAGGGTGCCATCGACGTCGAAAATGACCAGATTGAGGGTGTCGCGCATAAGAGCTCTCTGCCCCCTAGGCTAATGCTTGGCAAGCCTGTCTTCCGGCCTTGCAGCGGGGCAGCATTTCGCCTATAGCAGCCGCTCTCCGAGGGCCGTCATGGTCGGCGGAAATAGATTTATGTGGAGCGCGCCGTACGCGCCTGCAGCGGAGCATCGAGATGAAAGCGGACATTCACCCGGACTACCATGTCATCGACGTGAAGATGACAGATGGCAGCATCATTAAGATGCGCTCGACCTGGGGCAAGGCGGACGACACCCTGACGCTAGAAATTGACCCTAGCGCGCACCCGGCTTGGACCGGGGGCGGTCAGCGCTTGCTGGATACCGGCGGTCGTGTCTCGCGCTTCAAGAAGAAGTACGACGGTTTCGGCATCTGATACAGTTAGGCGTTGGTCTGGGAAACCGGCCAGCGTCGACGTACGCGCCAGCGCTAGGCCAGTGCCAGGGAGCCGGCGAAGATGTGCTGGTTTGGGCTTGCCCTACCGCTCAGACAGAAATGTGCAGGGGCGCATACGCTAGCCAAATGACCGAACCCTCGCCGCACGTTATCGTTCTTGGCAACGAAAAAGGCGGCTCAGGGAAATCGACCACTGCAATGCACCTTTTTGTGGCTCTGGCCCGACAGGGCCACAAGGTCGGTGCGGTCGACCTAGACAGCCGGCAGCAAACATTCTTTCGGTATCTCGACAACCGCGCCGCACATGCCGAACGCATCGGGCAACCGTTGCTTCTGCCTCAACTTGCGGCTGTCGAACCGTCCACAGCGCCCATGCGGGCCAAGGCCGCGATCGAAGACCGCGACAACCTAAGAGAAGCAATCCGCCATTTGGGTCGGACTTGCACTCTCATTATCATCGATACGCCGGGGGCGGTGACGCCGCTGAGTGAAGCGGCGCATGCGGCGGCAGATACGCTGATCACCCCGATGAATGACAGTCTGATCGACTTCGACCTGCTTGGGCGATTAGACCCCAGCAGCGGCAAAGTCGCCGGACCATCGGTTTATTCGGAAATGGTCTGGTCCGCGCGTCAGTACCGCGCCGCCGAGGAGCGGCCGCCCATAGATTGGCTGGTACTGCGCAACCGCCTGTCCACGCTAGAAAGCCGCAACAAACGGCGGGTCGGTGGCGCCTTGGCTGAACTGAGCCGACGGATCGGTTTCCGCGTCATCCCTGGCTTTTCCGAACGGGTGATTTTTCGCGAGCTGTTCCTGAATGGGCTAACGCTTCTCGATTTGAAGCAAGACGGTCCCATCCCGCTGACACTCAGCCATGTTGCGGCGCGACAAGAATTGCGCGATATGGTCCGCGCTCTCGACCTTCCGGGTGTTTAAACGGGGTAGACTGATCCATGCGTATTGCGATGATTGGCACGGGCTATGTTGGCCTGGTATCCGGCGTGTGTTTTTCAGATTTCGGCCACGAGGTCGTCTGCGTCGACAAAGATCAACGCAAGGTCGACTTACTGAAATCCGGCGGCGTTCCGATCTTCGAGCCTGGCTTGGAAGATGTCGTTCGCCGCAACGTCGAGGCAGGCCGCTTGTCGTTTACCACCGATCTGGCCAACGGGATGCAAGGGGCCGACGCCGTTTTCATCGCCGTTGGAACACCCAGCCGACGCGGGGACGGACACGCGGACCTCAGTTACGTCTACGCCGCCGCCGAGGAAGTTGGCCAACTGATATCGCAGTATACGGTTGTTGTGACGAAATCGACCGTACCCGTTGGAACCAATCGCGAGGTTGGCCGGCGTATCCGCGCCGTCGCGCCCGAGGCTGACTTCGACGTTGCGTCAAACCCCGAATTCTTGCGTGAAGGGGCGGCCATCGAAGACTTCATGCGGCCGGACAGAATTGTCTGCGGTGTCGAGAGCGATCGCGCAAAACAAGTGATGTCGGATATCTATCGACCCCTCTATCTGCGGGACCGTCCGCTGGTTTTCACAGATCTCGAGTCAGCCGAGATGATAAAATACGCGGCCAACGCGTTCCTGGCGACCAAGATCACATTCATCAACGAGATTGCGGATCTCTGTGAGAAGGCGGGCGCCGATGTGCAATCGGTCGCGAAGGGGATAGGCCTGGATAATCGCATCGGATCGAAGTTCCTGCATCCGGGACCGGGCTATGGCGGGTCGTGCTTCCCGAAAGACACGCAAGCGTTGGTCCAGACTGCGGTCGATCATGACGCCCCGCTCAGGATTGTCTCGACCGTTGTGTACGTCAATGCAGACCGCCGACGGGCAATGGCGGATCGCATCGTCGCCGAAGCCGGGGGCAGCGTGTCTGGGAAGCGCGTCGCCATGTTGGGCATTACCTTCAAGCCCAACACGGATGACATGCGCGAGGCGCCCAGCCTTGATGTTGTCCCTGTCCTGCAAGCCGGTGGCGCCGAAGTTGTTCTTTGCGATCCGCAAGGGCGCAGAGAAGGCGAAGAGCTTTTCCCCGGCGCGCTTTGGGCAGACGACGCGTATCAAGCTGCAAAAGACGCGGATGTTGTCGTGCTAATGACAGAGTGGAACGAGTTTCGGGCCCTGGACTTGAAGCGCTTGTTGCAGCAGATGTCCGGCGATGTCCTGGTGGATTTGCGTAACGTCTATGTGCCGGAAGAGGCCCGTGCTGCGGGCTTCCACTACAGCTCGATCGGACGCCAGTAACGGGTTGGCTTAGCGCTCCGCCCCAGTCGGCATGACCCGACAGGTGGCCGGGCGCTTAATTGCAACCGCACAGACAGCGGCTGCCTGCGTTTCGTTTGGCCTAGGCAGGCGGATGGTAAAGACGCTTCCCAAGCCAGGGGCGGGTGACTTGCTGACAACCGCGTTTACTGTTTCTGGAAGCCCCGCCAACTGCACCAGCGCATCGGATTCGCTGTCAAATGGGCCAATTTCGGCCGCCCAAGACAGCTGACCGCTTTTTGCCACCCGAACGGGACGTATCGGTGGTTCTGGCACGTCGTGTGCCGGCGTCGACGCACGCACCGGAGCCGTACCCACAGCGCGCGGTGATACGGGCGGCAACTTCGCCTCTACCGGCGCTAGACGGGATGCCGAGATCACAGTCTCCGCCACCGGTGCGGGCGCCTGGTCCGGCGTCGTTGGCGGCAAGGCGGCTTGGGCTGGCTGCGGCGCCAAAACGGCACTGACAGCCGCGACTCCAGTTGCCGTCTGTATCGGCTTGTCCCGGGGCTCTGGGCTGTTCAACACCAACAACGGCTCACGGCGGGCGCCGGTTGGTCGCACTGTCCTGACCCGTGATTGCGCCCGTGCAAAGCCCATGTCCAGCAGACGCGTCACCTTCCGCGTACGGTCAGCGGAGGAACTCGCCCCCATCTGGACGGCCACGATCCGCTTGCGGCCCCGCACGGCCGTAGCCGCCAAATTATACCCGGCCGCACGCGTGTACCCGGTCTTCAAGCCATCGGCGCCGCGATACACCGCAAGCAGTCGATTTGTATTCCAGATGCGCTTGCCAGCCGCATGATCGGTGCGGCGCGAAAAAATGTTCCAGTACTTCGGAAAATCGAAATATAGGTGCCGGGCCAGGATCGCCATGTCACGGGCAGTCGAGTAATGGCCTGCCTGCGTTAAGCCATGTGGATTGCGGAAACGGGAGTTGCGCATGGCCAACGCGCCCGCCTTACGCGTCATCATCCTAGCGAAACCGGCCTGACTGCCGCCGATCGCTTCCGCCAGCACCATCGCTGCGTCGTTGGCGGATTTCAGCGCGGTGGCCCTGATAAGACTGCGCACGCTCACGCGTTGGCCAGCCCTTAAGTAGAGCTTGGAGGCCGGTTGCCGCGCCGCATGGCGCGAAACCCGCAACTTTTGATCCAGCCGCAGACGCCCGTCCCTGACCGCCTCGAACGTCAGATAGAGTGTCATCATTTTGGTCAGTGAGGCTGGGTGGCGCTGCACATCGGCGCTGCGCGCGTACAGGACCTTGCCGTTGCGCATGTCCATCACGATGGCTGCCTGCGAGCGCGCTTCAGCGTGCGGCGTGACCGCCACACAAAGCACGGCCGCCAAGACCAACACGGCCCAGCGAGATCCAAAAACGGCACACTTCATAAGCGCGCTCCTTGCCTGTCCTGGGAAGCCGCCGTTCTGCGCCGACTGGTCAACCCTGCTGCCGTTCTCAGGCTAACACATTGGAAGCAAGAAGAGAATCAATTATTAACGATAATTTCGCCCTTGCTGATTTTGCGAAGTATCCCGCCGATAGAGCGCGCGATCTGATCTTTGTGCAGCGCACAAAAACAGCTTGACGCAGCGCAGCATGCCTCATATTAACCCCGTGCTCGCCTGCAGATTCGTCTGCGCACAAGACGCGACAACGTCACAACCGTGCCAGGGC
This sequence comes from Pseudomonadota bacterium, assembly GCA_039026375.1. Taxonomy (GTDB): domain Bacteria; phylum Pseudomonadota; class Alphaproteobacteria; order Rhodobacterales; family Rhodobacteraceae; genus Thermohalobaculum. Next base: position 68,577 of record JBCCML010000019.1, on the reverse strand, counting down.
ACGCTAAACCGGAGGAAGACACGATGAACAAAGTCGCCACCAAGCAGGTCGAAGAGTTCACCGCCGAAGCCAAAAAGACCATGGAAGAGGGCGTTGAAAAAATGACCCAGAGCGTCGAGGACGCCACCAAGTTCGGTCAAGAAAACGTCGAGGCGATGGTCGCTTCGGGCAAAGTGGTCGCGAAGGCGGCTGAAGAGATGAACGCTGAAGTGATCGCGTTCTCTAAGAAGTCATACCAAGACGGCATGGCGGCCGCCAAGGAATTGTCGTCGGCCAAATCGGTCACCGAGTTCTTCGAAAAACAGACCGAGTTCGCAAAGTTCGCGTTTGAGGCCTACGTCGCCGAAGCTACTAAGCTGAACGAGATGTACACCGCCGCCGCCAAAGACGCCTTTGAGCCGATCAATGCGCGTTTCACCGCGGCCAGCGACATCGTGAAGACCTACAACACCTGATCCACAGCTGGCATAGCAACGTCGTCAAAGGGGGCTGTCGGCCCCCTTTTATCTTTCTCACGATCGCCTATATTGCGTCGCAGCCGCCACGGCAGCCATCCCAGGACATGACGCACATGACGGCATCGCCGGACCATCGCTCCAACCTACACGTCACCGCGAATTCCGCGGACGATGACGATGATGGGCGCAAAGACAGCGGCTCGGACGGCGACGTCGATGTTGTCGTCAAGGCGAAGCCGAAGACGCGGCGCCCGTCACTCTACAAAGTTTTGATGCTGAACGACGATTACACCCCGATGGAATTCGTCGTCTACGTTTTGGAGCGGTTCTTCAACCTGGACCACGGCAGGGCCGTCGACATCATGCTGACAGTGCACACCAAGGGTGTTGCAGTGGTCGGCGTTTACCCGTTTGAGGTCGCCGAAACCAAGGTCACGCAGGTCATGGATTGCGCGCGTTCGAACCAGCATCCGCTGCAATGCACGATGGAAAAGGAGTGACAGACCACCGCGCGCTCCTGTCACAACGGCGCGTACGGCCTTGATCACTCTCATGACAACGCCAAAATAACCATTGTGTGGTCGCGTGGTCTTGCGGGATCCGAGATCTGGGCTCATGCTCGGGCAGTGGTTCGCGATCGACGGAAAACGTTAAGGAGAAGCCATGCCTTCGCTGACAAACTCGCTTGAAGACGCGATCCACCGAGCGATCGGCTTCGCCAACGCGCGTCGGCACGAGCTGGCGACGTTGGAGCATCTGCTGTTGGCGCTGATCGACGAACCGGATGCAGCGCGGGTCATGCGTGCCTGCTCGGTCGATCTGGCGGAACTGCGCAAGACGCTGACGAAGTTTATAGACACCGAGTTAGAGACGCTGGTCTTTGACATGGAAGGGTCCGAGGCCGCGCCCTCCACCGGCTTCCAGCGCGTCATTCAGCGCGCCGCGATCCATGTGCAGTCGTCCTCGCGGTCTGAAGTGACCGGCGCGAATGTGCTGGTGGCGATCTTCAACGAACGCGAAAGCCACGCGGCCTTCTTCCTGCAGGAACAGGACATGACCCGTTACGACGCCGTCAACTACCTCAGCCACGGCGTTGCGAAGGACCCTGCCTTCGGTGAACGCCGTCCCGTGCGCGGATCGGACGATGAAGACATGCCCGACGAGACGACAACTTCCGAAGAAACCGGCGAAGAGACGTCGCTGGGCAAGTTCTGCGTCGATCTCAACGCAAAGGCGCGTCAGGGCAAGGTTGACCCGCTGATCGGCCGCAATGCCGAGGTTGAGCGCTGCGTGCAGGTTCTGTGCCGCCGCCGGAAAAACAACCCGCTGCTAGTGGGCGACCCTGGCGTGGGCAAAACCGCGATTGCGGAAGGCTTGGCCAAGAAGATCGTTGAGGAGGAAGTGCCCGATGTTCTGGCCGGGGCGACGATCTTCTCACTGGACATGGGCGCCCTGCTCGCTGGCACGCGCTACCGCGGCGATTTTGAAGAACGCTTGAAAGCGGTCGTCAAGGAACTCGAAGAGCATCCGGACGCGATCCTCTTCATCGACGAGATCCATACCGTGATCGGCGCTGGCGCAACGACCGGTGGCGCGATGGATGCCTCGAACCTGCTGAAGCCCGCGCTTCAATCGGGTACGCTGCGCTGCATGGGCTCGACCACATACAGCGAGTTCCGCCAGCACTTTGAAAAAGACCGTGCACTTAGCCGCAGGTTCCAAAAGATCGATGTCAACGAACCCTCGGCTGACGACGCGGTGAAAATTCTGCGCGGTCTTAAGCCGTTCTTCGAAGAGCATCATGACGTGCGCTACACAGCCGATGCCATCAAAACCGCGGTGGATCTGTCATCGCGTTACATCAATGATCGCAAGCTGCCCGACAAGGCGATCGACGTGATCGATGAGGCGGGCGCCGCACAACACCTGCTACCCGACTCAAAACGCCGTAAGACGATTACGCCGAAGGAGATTGAGACCGTTGTGTCGAAGATCGCGCGCATCCCGCCGAAGTCCGTTTCCAAATCGGATACCGAGGCACTGCGCGATCTGGAGGGCAATCTGAAGCGCGTGGTCTTCGGACAGGACAGCGCCATCGACGCGCTGACCTCCGCGATCAAGCTCAGCCGCGCGGGTCTGCGCGAACCTGAAAAGCCGATTGGCTCGTACCTCTTCACCGGCCCCACGGGCGTCGGCAAGACCGAGGTTGCGAAGCAGCTGGCAACGGTTCTCGGCATCGAGTTTGCGCGTTTTGACATGTCGGAATACATGGAAAAACACTCCGTCAGCCGCCTGATCGGTGCGCCGCCGGGCTATGTCGGATTTGACCAAGGCGGTCTGCTGACCGACGCGGTCGACCAACACCCGCACTGCGTGTTGCTTCTGGATGAAATCGAGAAGGCGCATCCAGATGTCTTCAACATCCTGCTGCAGGTCATGGACCACGGCAAACTGACGGATCACAACGGCAAGGCGGTCAACTTCCGCAATGTTGTGCTGATCATGACGTCGAATGCTGGGGCGACAGAACAAGCGCGTGCGGCCATCGGCTTCGGTCGCGACCGGCGCGAGGGCGAGGACACCGAGGCGATCGAACGGATGTTCACGCCTGAGTTCCGCAACCGTCTGGATGCGATCATCTCGTTCGGCCCACTGCCGAAAGAGGTCATCCTGCGCGTCGTCGAAAAGTTCGTCATGCAGCTTGAAGCGCAACTGATGGAGCGCGGCGTCACCATCGAACTGACCACCGAAGCGGCCGAATGGATCGCGGAAAAGGGCTACGACGACAAGATGGGCGCGCGACCGCTCAGCCGCGTGATCCAGGACAACATCAAGAAACCCCTGGCCGAGGAGCTGTTGTTCGGCAAACTATCCAAGGGCGGTGTCGTTCGGGTCGCTGTGGCAGACGGCAAGTTGGTGCTGGAGAGCATTCCGCCCGGCAAACCGCAACTGCCCCGGGAAGAGACGCCGCTGCTAACCGCAGACTGATCGGGGCAGATGCCTCAGCGGTTTCGGCGCCTGTGGCGGGCAACGCTCGCCGCAGGCACCCTTTCAAGTACTGCGATTGTCGCGAACGCTGAGCCCGCAGGCTTGGTCCAACCCGTCAATTGCAAACTGGGCGAGACTTGCTTCATCCAGCAATACGTCGATCGTGACCCGGGACGGGGCGCGGTTGATTTCACTTGCGGGCCGCTAAGTTATGACGGCCACAAGGGCACTGACTTTCGCGTGGCTGATCTCTCGGCCATGGCGGCCGGCGTGGATGTCGTCTCCGCCACGGCAGGACGCGTGGTCGCCACCCGCGACGGGATGGCAGACCACGCCCAGTTTGGCCGGAACGCGCCAGACGTCGAGGGTCGGGAATGCGGTAACGCGGTGCTAATCGAACGCGCAGACGGCTGGCAGTTCCAGTACTGCCACCTGGCCCGCGGTTCCGTTGCGGTCAGTCCGGGCGACGCCGTTGAACCTGGCCAAAAACTGGGACGGATCGGTCTTTCCGGCATGACGCAATTTCCGCACCTGCACTTTCAAGTGCGCGATCAAGCCGGGCGGATTATCGATCCGTTCGATGCCCGCGAGCAGAACGAATCGTGCCGCCTGACCGATCGCCGCACCATGTGGGCCACACTTAGTCCAATCGCTGACTACCAGCCGGGTGGCCCGCTCAGCGCAGGGTTTGCCGATGGCATCCCAGACTACGACGATGTCCGCGCGGGCACCGCCGGGCAAACCACCCTGCCCCCAGACGCAGCTGGCTTGGTTTTTTGGACACACTTCTTCGGCCTGCGCAACGGTGACCGATTATCGCTGACGCTATATGACCCGGACGGTGCCGAGCTTGCGCGCAACGCATATGACGCGACCCGACCCCGCGCCACGCAATTTCGCGCGGTGGGGCGCCGGACCCGAACGCCATGGCCGCCCGGCGTTTATCGCGGGCGCGCGGTCTTGCTGCGCGACGGCGCAGAAATTGACGAGATCGAGGCGAGCGTCACCGTACGCTGACCGCGTTAAAGCAGCCCGATCAGCCCCAGATCGCGTGACAGCATCGCGTAGACGATCACAAAGACCAAGATGCACGCCGCGATGCGCGCAACCTCTATCGCAGGCGCGGAAAAAGCGCGGATCCGCCAGCGCCGCGATCCCCTCGTCGGCCTTGCCTGCAACATATCGCACCGCCTGCGCGAGGTTGCTTGCATTCGCGCGGCGCGCACGGCAACGATCCGCCCGAGAAAACGGAGGAAAAGATGGCGCAACATGTCGTCGTGGTTGGGGCGGGACAGGCGGGATCGTCCCTTGTCGCGAAGCTTCGGGCATTGGGGCACGAAGGGCGGGTCACGCTGATCGGCGAGGAGCCGCAGCCACCCTATCAGCGCCCACCGTTATCGAAGAAGTATTTGCTGGGCGAGATGGATCTGGAGCGGCTATATCTTCGTCCTGAGAGCTTTTACGCTGAACAACAGATCGAGACGCGGTGGGGCACGCGGGCCACGGCGATTGATCCAGCTGCGCGTCAACTTCATTTGGGCGATGTGCAGCTGGACTACGATGTTTTGGCTCTGACCCTGGGCGCCGGGGTTCGGCGGTTGCCGGCGGCGATCGGCGGTGATCTGCAAGGGGTCTTCGAGGTTCGCAACATTGCCGATGTCGACCGAATGGCGCCGGAGGTGATTGACGGCAAGCGGGCGCTGGTCATCGGTGGCGGCTATATCGGGCTGGAGGCAGCGGCGGTTCTGGCCGCGCGCCGCGTGCAGACCACAGTCATCGAACAGGGGCCGCGCATTCTAGGCCGTGTTGCAGCGGCAGAAACCAGCGACTTTTTCCGCGACCTGCACCAGACGCGCGGCGTCACTATCCGCGAGGAAATGGGCTTGGCCCGGCTGATCGGCGAGAACGGGCGGGTAACCGGCGCCGAGCTTAGCGATGGCAGCCAGATCGCCATCGACTTCGCCGTCGTAGGTATCGGTATCGCACCCGAAACGGCGCTGGCCGAGACGGCAGGCCTAACTCTGGAGAACGGCATCGCCGTGGACGAGCACTGCCGCACCTCCGATCCCGCGATCTATGCGGCGGGCGATTGCGCGTCCTTCCCCTGGCAGGGTGGGCGCCTGCGGTTGGAGTCCGTGCAAAATGCCATCGATCAAGCCGAACATGCGGCGGAGGCGATCATGGGATCGGATGCCGCCTATGTGCCGGAGCCGTGGTTCTGGTCTGATCAGTATGACTGTAAGCTTCAGATCGCGGGGCTGAATACGGGCTTTACCCGCACCGTTGTTCGGCCGGGCACGCGCCCCGGTGGACAGTCGGTCTGGTACTTCCGCAGCAACGATCTGATTGCCGTCGATGCCATGAACGACCCCAAGGCTTATATGCAGGGCAAACGGTGGATTGCGGCAGGCATCTCGCCTACGCCGGAGCTATTGGCGGATGGGTCTCAAGACCTGCGCAAACTGATCTGATCGGACCGCGGTTGCCGGATCGATCGCGGGCAGCCCCCAAAGAACTGCCCGCACGCAACTCATCGAACGCCTGCAACTTTGCCGGATGTAGACCCACTGATGCCACAGGAAGCAAGGGCATTGGGCAAATCCCGGCAGAAACACCGCAAGCCTGAGCAAAAGGCGCGTGCTCTGCTGTGACTTTTGTTACACTTTGAACTAAACAAGATTCTTCGTTGCGCTGGGACTAGGTAAGCTCAGTTATCAGGCGTTGGGGGACGCCACACATTGGGACGTTCGAGAGCAGGAGGCTCGACCGGATGGGGGACATGAAGGCAGAGGATTTTCCAGAGGGCAGCACACTTCGCGATTGCGGCGATGACGGCTGTGCAGCCCTGGCAAAGTATTGGACCGAAAGCAATTTCACGCCGAAGTCCGTGATCGTCAGCGAAAGCGACACCGATGACGACGTCTTCTTCGTGGTCGACGGTCTCGCGCGCGCGGCGACCTTCACCGATAACGGCAGGGAAGTGCTGTACTCTGACCTACCACGCGGCGACAGTTTTGGGATCTTTGCGGCGATCGACGGCCAGCCCCGATCGACAAACGTTTTCGCAAAGGAGCACAGCCGCATCGCGCGCCTGTCTGCCAACCAGTTCCGCGAAGTGCTATACGGCAATGCCAACGTCAACAGGGCCTTCATACTCTATCTGGTCGATCGGATCCGATACCTGTCGGGCCGCATGACCGAAGCGACGACCCTGTCGACGGAACAGCGGTTGTGCGCGCAATTGCTGCGCAGCTGCGTCAAGACCGGCAAGGACACCGGCTTGATTGAGAAGGTCGCTACACAACAGGAGATCGCCACACTTATCTCGTCTCAGCGTGAGTCGGTTGGGCGGGAGATGTCGAAGTTGAAGGATCAGGGGCTGATCGATCGCGAAGGCAAATCGATGGTGATCCTGTCGCTGCGCGGTCTGGAGGCGAAGCTCAGCGACCTTTAGCCAATGGTTCAGGCAGTTACCGTCGCCGGATCGGGCGCGGCTGCGACCTGCATCTCTGACGGGAAACGCATCATCAACCGGGTGCCGCCCCCATCGGTTTCGGTGATCCGGAGCGTGCCTTGGTTTTTTTCAACCAAGCGCTGACACAGCGACCAGGCATGCGGATCAGTACCGGAACGATCGGATGTGCCCGTCAGATCTTTGCCGCGCTGTGCTATCCCTTGCTTGCGCGCCGACAAGTGGAGGCCACGCTCGGTGAAGATGATGATCGGATTGCCGTCGGGATCATGGCCCGAGGAGACCTCAACCTCGGGCACGCGGCCTACCCGCCCCTGACGGACAGCCGTTAGCAGCAGCTCTTCGAACAGCATTTCGAAATGCGGGCGCCGTCCGCGCAACGTGGGCAAACCGTGCACCACGATGTGGGCACGGCTGGCAGATATTTCGCCCATGTCCTCGCGCAATACCTGGTCGACCAGCTCGTTCAGGGCAATCGGCTCATCCGTTTGGATCGCGCGATAGGTCGCTGCCACGATGACGGTGTCGTCAACCAGGCCAGTGACGTTGCGCGTGATGCGCGCCAAGCCCTTCGCATGACGGGTCATTTCGTCGGGCGCCAGCTTTTCGCCGGAGACAAAACGCCAGGCCAGCGCCAGTAACGGCACCGTTTCGCTTTTCAGAAGGCGCATGTTGCGCGCGGAAATCCGACGCAGCGCGTCATTTTCAGCTGAGATGTTGGACAGACGCGCCCGCTGGTCCGAGGCTGTGCCCATTGAACGGGCCAAGGCCGCCTCGACAGCCTGATCCAGCGAGTTGGCGGTCAGGTCATCCATCGCCAGGCATTCTGCGACGCCGGCACGCATCGCCGCGACCACATCCTCCAACACCATATCGGCGCCCAACAGCACCACCGGTGTGCCCGAAAGTTGGCCATCCTGCCCGATAGTCCGCATGCAAGTCAGCGCGTCCGCCTCCCCCGACCCGGTCAGAATAATCAGATCCCCGTGACCGGCACCCACCAAAGCGCGGGCTTCGTCCAGATCACGACACGGCGTAAAAACCAGTTCATGGCGGGTCTGCGCGCTGATCCCCTGGAGGAGCGTGCCAGCACCCGCCCCATCGCCCAACAACAAACATCGGACAGGTCCGGGCACGACAGAGGGGAGTGGATCACCCACTTCAAGCGCCACCGCCGCATCCTGCGGGCCCGGCACAAAATTGGCCTTCGGTTCAGCAACCGCCATCAACACACCATCTTCTAGTGACGTCTGGTCCACTGACGATTGTGCGACGAGGTAAAGATACCGCTAACAAATAGGGCGGAAGATGGTCATAGATTGCGTGCAGGGCAGAAATCCGCCACGCTTGACGTGAACGACACCCGGGATCCGGTTCATGAAATCAGCCACCCGCGCTTATAGCCGTGCCGAACGTCTGGCCGATACGACCATCCACATCGTGGGTGTGTTGAGCGCGTTGATCGCCGTGCCGATCATGGTCACACTGGCCGCGGTTTGGCGCGATGACGGCTGGTTGGTGGCGGCGGTCGCCGTCTACGGCATCAGTCTGGTGCTCATGCTGGCGGCCTCGGCCGGCTATAACATGGCCAATCTGCGGCTGGAGGGCGGGCGCGTGCTGGACTGGCTGCGCCGCCTAGACCATGGGGCGATCTATATGAAGATCGCCGGGACCTACACGCCCTATGCGGTGCTGGCCGGTGGCGCGACCGGGCGCTGGTTGTTGGCGGGCATCTGGACGGGTGCCACGGTGGGCATGCTGGCCAAACTGCTGGCCCCCGAAAAGTGGGAGCGATTGTCACTGGCGCTTTACCTGGCGCTGGGCTGGTGCTTTGTGCTGGTGGCAGGCCCGGTCAGCGCAGCCATCACTACGGCCACGCTGGTGCTGATCGTGGTGGGTGGCTGCCTCTACACGCTGGGGGTTGTTTTCCACCTGTGTGAACGACTGCCCTTCCAGAACGCGATCTGGCACCTCTTCGTGCTGGCAGCCAGCTTCGTCTTCTACTCGGCCATGGTCGTCGAGATCACCATCGGCGCCTGAATAGCGCGCACGCCAGAGCGCACCCAATCAGTTTCGTGTCGACCCAAGGCCGCCCTCCCGGTTAGACAGCCGCTAAAGGCACCTGAGGAGCATGGGCGTGACCGACTATCTACCGCACGAGAAGGGCTTTCACGTCTCCTGGGACCAGCTGCACCGCGACGCACGCGCGCTGGCCTGGCGGCTGGACCGCCAAGGCCCCGGCGATCAGGGCGCCTGGCGGGCCGTGGTGGCGATCACCCGCGGCGGCATGGTGCCCGCCTGCATCATCGCGCGCGAGCTGAACATCCGCCTCGTCGACACGATCTCGGTCAAATCCTATGACCACCAAAGCCAGGCGGAAGCCTCGGTCCTGAAGGCCCCCGATGCAGCGCTGATCGGCGATGGTACGGGCGTTCTGGTGATCGACGACCTGGTCGATACCGGCCGCACCCTAGAGGTCGTGCGCACCCTGATGCCCCAGGCCCATTTCGCCACGATCTACGCCAAACCCCAGGGCAAGCTGCTGGTCGAAAGCTATGTCACCGAGGTGAGCCAGGACACCTGGATCTTCTTCCCCTGGGACATGGCTCTGCAATATGTGGAACCCTACCGCGGCACAGCCTAGAGGCCGGTAAAACCGCGCAATCGCGGCCCAACCCGCCTTGCCGGGGGGCGCCCCGCGCTCTATCCCGTTAATCAAAGATAAGGCTGGGGAAACGCCCACACCCGACAGAGGAGAGACTTGATGATCCGCAGAACCTTCCTGGGCCTTTCGGCCGCCCTCTTGCTGGCCTCCCCGGCTTTGGCAGAGCCTGAACTTAAGGTCGGCTTTGTCTATGTCGGCCCCGTCGGCGACCATGGCTGGACCTACCAGCACGACCAGGGCCGCCTGGCCATCGAAGACGCCTTTGGCGACCGGGTCGAGACGACGTTCGTCGAAAGCGTCAAGGAAGGCCCCGACGCCGAACGGGTCATCCGTCAGCTGGCCGCCAGCGGCCACGGTCTGATCTTCACCACCTCGTTCGGCTTCATGGACCCGACCGTCAAGGTCGCCGCTATGTTCCCTGACGTGAAGTTCGAACATGCCACCGGCTATAAGCGCGCGCCCAACGTCTCGACCTATTCCGGCCGATTCTACGAAGGGCGCACCGTCATCGGCAAAATCGCCGGCATGATGACCGAAACGAACAAGATCGGCTATATCGCCAGCTTCCCGATCCCCGAGGTCGTGCGCGGCATCAACGCCGCCACCCTGGCCGCCCAGGCGGTCAACCCCGACATCGAGGTGCAGGTCGTCTGGGTCAACACATGGTATGACCCGGGCAAGGAAGCCGACGCCGCCAAAGCGCTGATCGCCCAAGGCGCCGACATGATCATGCAGCACACCGACAGCCCCGCCGCCCTGCAAGCCGCCGAAGCCGCGGGCGTCAAGGCGTTTGGCCAAGCCTCAAACATGCACAAGTTCGCGCCCACCGCGCAGCTGACAGCGATCGAGGATAACTGGGCGCCCTACTACGTGGCCCGCACCCAGGCGGTGCTGGACGGCACCTGGGAAAGCCAGGACAGCTGGGAGGGCATGGCGAAGAACGAGGTCGTCATGAGCCCCTACTGGAACATGCCCTACGAAGTCGCCGTGACGGCCGCCCAGACCGAGGCCGCCATCCGCGTGGGCGAGATGCATCCCTTCACCGGGCCCATTGTTGACCGCGACGGCACTGAACGCATCGCAGCCGGCGAGGTCGCCACGGAAGAGATGATGCTGACCATGGACTGGTTCGTGCAGGGCGTCTCCGGCGACCTGCCGAAGTAACCAACGGTAGGGTGGGGTTTAACCCCACCCTACTCCTTACGAAACATGCTTGCCGAGACTGTTCTTCTCGCGTGGTTGCCGACAGTGGCATTGATCTTCTTAGGTAACGGCGGGCTTGGAAAAAGCAGTGCCTTTCCTGTCAAGAAGCGACCGTATCTGCTGCCATGGGCGCGCAGGTCTGCTATCTTGTCTTTTGCCTACACTTTCTGGTGGTTGATGACGCAAAGCTAGCAGGGTTAGCGTGCGGGCCATGGCAGAGTTCACTCAAACAGACATCACCGACGGCATCGCCACCCTCTCTCTCGCCCGGCCGGAGGCGTTGAACTCGGTCACCATGGCGCTGGCCGACGGGGTGGTCGCGGCCTTGGCCGATCTGGACCGGGACGCGGCGGTCAAAGCGATCATCCTCACCGGACAGGGCCGCGCGTTCTGCGCAGGCGTCGATCTGGCGGAGGGTTCCCAGCAAACACCCGAGACGGTGCCAGGTTGGTTCAGTAAGGTCGCCGCCACCTACAAGGCGATCCTCGAGGTCGAGAAACCCGTCATCGCTGCCATCAACGGGGTGGCGGCCGGGGCCGGGTTTCAGATGGCGTTGTGCTCGGACATGCGCATTGCGGCGGAAGGTGCGCGGTTGGGGCAACCCGAGATCAATGCCGGTCTGCCCTCGATCATGGGCACCTATTGGATGAGCTTGCACCTGCCCCGCGCGGTGAACCAGGACCTCTCGCTGACCGGGCGCATGATGGAGATGGACGAGGCCCACCGCCACGGTCTGGTCCAACACGTCGTGCCGCCTGACGATCTATTGGCCAAAGCCACCGAGCAGGCCGATCTGATGGCCGGCAAATCCGCCATCGCCTTCCGCGCGACCAAAGCTCGGTTCCGTCGCGAGGCACTGGCCGGTTTCGACGCGGCCCTGGACGAGGCCGTCACCACCCAGCGCATGGCCTTCCAGGCCGGCGAGCCCCAGCGGATCATGGGGGAATTCCTGGCCAAGCGGGCCACCAAACGGGGCTGAGGCCCAGTCGACTTTGTCTGACACGGTTGGCATACGCAGATCATACGTTTGTCATACGCAAATCATACACGCCAGATCCCAGCGTCAGGTCGCGCTGGTCGCCCACCGCCGGGCCCGGATCAGGCGGCGGCAAACGCCTTGGCCAGCGCCGGACGGGCGTTCAGGCGGTCCACATAGGCGCGCACGTTCGGCGTGCCGGACAAGTCTGCGCCAAGACGCGCGGCGACGGTGCAGGCATGGCCCGTCATGATGTCCGCACCCGAGAACTCACCCGCCAGAAAATCCTTTCCCTCCAATGCCTTATCCACGGCCGCTAACATGCGTGTCAGCAACTTTGTGGCCCGCGCAACATTGGTCTCGTTGCGCTTTTCCGGCGGCAGGAACTTGGTCTCGACCACGATGATGTTGACCTGCGGCATCATCATGCCCTCGGCATAGTGAAGCCATTGAAGATAAACGGGAAATTCCGCTGAGCCGACGTCTGGCTGTAGCCGCCCCTCGGCATGCCGGGCCAGGATGTACTGGACGATGGCACCGGACTCGAACAGCGTGACCTCGCCATCCTCCAGCGCTGGCACCCGACCTGCCGGATGGATTTTCAGATACGCGGGCTCGCGCATCTTAGGATCACCTAAGGGCATGGAAACAATATCATATTCCAGGCCAAGCTCCTCTAGCAGCCAGAGGATACGGACCGATCTGGTGCCCGGACAATGGTAGACTTTCATCCCAGAACCTCCGGATTTTCCAGGAACTTCGGCAGATCGGAAAGATCCTCGCAGCCCATCTGACTGAGCGAGTTGACGAATTCCTGTTTCAGGATCTCAAGCGCATGGTTTGGCCCTTCGCCCCCCATAGCGGCGACCGCAAAGGTCATAGCCCGGCCCAACAGTACGAAGTCCGCGCCCAACGCCAAAAGCCGCGCGATATCAAGCCCTTGGCGCACCCCGCCATCGGCGATCACGGCCATCTGACCGCCCACCGCCTGGCGGATTGTCGGCAGCACATCGATCGCCGTGGGCGCCCCGTCCAGCTGGCGTCCCCCATGGTTCGAGACGACGATCCCGTCCGCCCCATGGTCCATCGCAACCCGCGCATCATCGACCGACAGCACGCCCTTAATCACGATCTTACCTGGCCAAAGCTCGCGATAGCGCTTCAGCCGTTCCGGCCCAACATGCCCGGCCGAGATGCTGGACAGGAAGGTCATCGCCGCCATTTCCTTTGGTCCATCAGGCACATAGCGCATGATGTTCTTGAACGTCGGTAGGCCGTTTTTCAGCGTCTCCATCGCCCAGTGGGGGCGCACGGCACCCGCCAGATAGGTGCGCCAGTCCTTGGCCGGGGGTACCGACAGGCCACTGGCGATGTCGCGTGGCCGCCGTGTGGGCCCGGGGATGTCCACCGTTATCAGCAGAACCTCCCCCCCAACGGCCGCAAAGCGCTTCAGCAGGTCCTCCTCGATATCCGTGTCGGCCAGCGGATAAAGCTGAAACCACATGGACTTACCGGCCACAGCGCCCACTTCCTCGATCGAGTTGGTGGCATAGGTGCTGAGCCCCGTGGGCAGCCCGTGTGCGACCGCGGCGCGTGCCACATGCACGGGCGTATTGGGCCACATCAGCCCGGTCAGCCCGATCGGCCCCGGCCCGAACGGCATGGCATGCTTCTGGCCCAGAATCTTGGTCTCGAAGTTGGGCGCCTCGTAGTCCATGAGGTATCGCGGCACGAAGCGGATCTTGTTGAAATCGCTGATATTCCGCGCCAACCCGTCTTCGGTCCCAATGCCGCCCGACATGTATTCGTGGGCGAATTTGGGGATCCGTCCCCGCGCGACGCAGGCCATGGAGTCGATCGACGGAAAGCGCCGATCGTCGGTGCGCCGCGCAAAAAAGTCAGACAGAAAGCTCATTTCAGGGCCCGCACGGCGCTGGCCTGAGCCTTGGCGCCTTGCATCATGAACGAGAACTCGGACCCGGTCAGGATCATCCGCATGCCCATGTCCACGTATTTCTGAATGAGATCAGGCGCATAGACGCCGCCCATGCCCACATGCTTGCCGTGTTTCTGGCAGGCCGCAATCACCGTCTCATACGCCGAAACGATGTCGGGATGATCCAGCTGGCCCGGCACGCCCATTTCCGCCGTCAGGTCCGAGGTGCCGATCAGCAGGCAGTCCACGCCGTCCAAAGCTGCAATTTTATCTGCATTAACGACACCTTCAGGACTTTCGATCATAAGGACCAGGTACAGCGCGTCGTTCAGCGCCGCCATAAGCTCAGCTTGCGGATAGGCGCCGAAATTGGCCTGGGGCAGCGCGCCATACATGGAACGGCGGCCGGTCGGGGGATACCGGACATTTGCCACCATCTGTTGGGCGGTCTCCAGATCGTCGACATGCGGGACAACGATGCCCATGGCGCCACCGTCCAGCGCCCGCGTTGCGTGGTGGTGTTCGGTGCCCGGCACGCGCACCAGCGGGGTGATGCCCTCTGCTTGCGCGGCAACCGAGATGTTGCACGCATCGTCCAGCGACATGGTGTTGTGCTCCATGTCGATGAACAGCCAGTCGAAGCCAGCGGTCTTCATGGCCCGCGCGATCTCTACGGTGCGTGAGCCGCGCAGGCCGACACCGAGAGCCAGCTCGTCTCGGTCCAACATGTCGCGCAGCGGATTGTTAATCTGGATCATCGTCCCTCCCACATACTACGTGTGCGGCCCTACCCGGTGCGGTCGCCCTATACTTCCAGCCATTCGCGGCGCACGTCTTCGCGTACCTGCAGTGCCGCGGGATTGCCTTCGAATACCATCCGCCCGTGTCCCATGACATAGACCCGTGCCGATATCTTCAGCGCGATGGATAGTTTCTGTTCGACCAGCAGGATCGCGACGCCGCGGCGCGCGATCTCTTCCAGCAGGGCACCGACCCTTGCCGTCATTTGGGGCGAGAGACCCTCGGTCGGCTCGTCCACCATAATCAGATCTGGATCGCCCATCAGGGTCCGGCAGATGGTCAACATCTGCTGCTCTCCGCCTGACAGGACCGATGCGTCGACATCCGCGCGCTCAGCCAAGTTCTCGAAAAGGTCAAACATGTCGGTGGTGGACCAGCGGCCGGTGCCGTCCTGATGGCCCGGCTTCAACCCTAGGATCAGGTTCTGGCGAGTGGTCAAGCCCGGGAAAATATCACGGTTTTCAGGGACATAGCCAAGACCCAGGCGCGCCACGCGGTAGGCTGGCAGACCGGCGATCTCGGCCCCTTTGAAGCTGACGGAGCCTTTGGGGGCGACCTCGCCCATGATCGCCTTACAGGTGGTCGAGCGGCCCACACCGTTGCGGCCTAGCAGGGCGACGATCTCGCCCTCGGCCACGTCCATGTCGACGCCTTGCAGGATGTGGCTTTTGCCGTAGTAGGCGTGGAGGTCGCGGACGCGCAACATCAGGAGGCGTCCTGAAGCGTGGCGCCGAGGTAGGCTTCCTGCACGATCGGGTTGGCGCGCACTTCGGCGGGCGTGCCCGAGGCGATGATCTGGCCGCGGGCCAGCACGCTGATCCGATCGGCCAGCCCAAAGACCACGCCCATGTCATGCTCGACCATCACCAGGGTCTTGTCCGCGGTCACGTCGCGGATCAATTCGACGATATACTCGGTCTCGGACCGGCTCATGCCGGCGGTGGGCTCGTCCAGCAGGATCACGTCCGCACCACCGCCGATGGTCAGCCCGATCTCCAGCGCGCGTTGCTCGGCATAGGACAGCACACCCGCCGGCAGGTTGCGCCGGGCGGTCAGATTGATGCGCTCTAAGATCGCGTCAGCAGCGGCGTTCAGCGTCGTTTCGCGATGCAAAAGTCGCCAGAACGCATAGCCGAAGCCATAGGGCCAGAGCAGCGCGCAACGCACATTCTCGAACACCGACATGCGGGGGAAAATGTTGGTGATCTGAAAACTGCGGGACAGCCCCAGGCGATTGATCCGGAAGGGCGCGAGGCCCGTAACGTCCTGGCCTTTCAGCAAAACTTTGCCGTTGCTGGGTGGGTAGCGGCCAGTGATCAGATTGAATAGCGTGGATTTGCCTGCCCCGTTAGGGCCGATCACGGCATGCCGTTCGCCGCGCGCGACCGCGAGATCGACGCCGCGAATGATCTCGGTCCGGCCAAAGGCCTTACGCAGTCCAACGGTTTGCAGAGCGGTCATGGTGTGCTGGCCTGGGTGTAGGCGGCCTGCATGGCCGGCGCCCGGTGACGGGCCAGCCAAGCCCCCCCCAGCAGCATGCCGCCGAAGGCAAACCAGGGCAGCGGGGCATGGGTGTCCAGGCTGAGCCAGAAGAGGCGCATCACCGTCTCGCCGCTACTCGCCTCCCGGACATGAAACAGCATTTCCATCAAGCCAGCGGCGCCAAGGACTGCCCCGGCGCCCGGAATCAACACGGCCGTGTATGGCGTGATCAAGGACCGCAGACGCCCCAATTGTGCCGGCACCGCATGCATCGCGAACAGCCCGGCCAGGCCCGTCGGGAAGAACATCACCGTCGCGACGAACAGGATTCCCGCATAGAGGCTCCATAGCTGCGTCTCCAGGCCCAGAACGGTCTTGAGCAGCGTGAAAACAATGGCCCCGACAACAGGCCCTGCGAAGTAGCCAACCCCGCCCACAAAGGCGATCAGCAAGATCTCGCCTGAAGTCGCAAGGTTAAGGTTTTCCTCAGTCAGGATCTCGAGGTTGATGCAGAACAAACCGCCCGCCACACCCGCAAAGAAGCCCGAGGCGCAGAACGAAATGAAGCGCACACGTCGCTGCGAATAACCGAGAAACTCTGCTCGTTCGGGGTTGTCCCGGACCGCGTTGGCCATGCGACCAGCCGGTGTCTGCGAGAACAGGTACATCAGCAGGGTTGACAGGAAGGCCCAGCCCGCGATGACCCAATAGACCTCGCCCGACGTGAACCACTCGACCCCGAAGACCGGTGGGCCCATCGTGCGGTCGCCGGAGATGCCCTCCTCTCCCCCGAAGAACGCCACGACGATGATGGACGACGCGGCCACCAGTTCGCCGATCCCCAAAGAGATCATCGCGAATGTGGTGCCGGCCCGGCGCGTCGAGAACGCGCCGATGACGGCGGCGAAGGCCAGGCCGAAGAAGCCTGCAAACAGCGGCAGTAGCGGCAAGGGAATGGGCCAGGCGTCATATTCTATGTACCGCATCAGGTGCATCGCGAAGAAGCCGCCCAGCCCCATGTAGACCGCGTGCCCGAAGGACAACATCCCGCCCTGCCCCAGCAGCATGTTGTAGCTGAGGGCAAAGACGATGGTGATGGCCATCTGATTCATGATCGTGATGGCCGCTGGCGCCGGGAAGAGAAAAGGCAGGCAGAGCACGACAAGCGCTGCACCCAGCCAGACGATGGCCGTTCGGCTCATGTCTCGCGCCTGCCCATCAGCCCGTTTGGCCGGAACACCAGAACCAGGACCATAAAGAGATAGGGCAGAATGTCGGCAACTTGCGGCAGGGTGATGGTCCAGAGATCACGCAACGGGCTTTCGGATAGATCCGTCGGGGGCGACAGGCCAACCAAGCCCAGCACATCCGCACCGGAGACGTTGTATGCTTTGGCAAAGGTCGTCATCCATCCGATGAGTAACGAGGCGATCAGCGCACCCCACAACGATCCGAGACCGCCCACCACGATCGTCACAAAGACGATTGACCCAAGGACCACGGCCATGCCCGGGAAGGTGCCGAGCACCGGCCCAGCGATGACTCCCGCCACCCCGGCAAGCGCGGTTCCAACCCCGAAAACCCCCATAAAGACCCTAGGCACGTTGTGGCCCAGTGCTTGAACAGTTTGCGGGTGGGTCAAAGCGGCTTGGATGACCAGCCCAACCCGCGTTCGTTTAAGGACCATCAAGAGGGCCAGGAAAATCATTGCGGTAACGACGACCATAAAGGCCTTGTAGGCAAAGACCGGGTTGTTCCCAATGTGGAAGAGGGCAAAGTCCAGCACCTCTGGCGCGCGGTAATCCTTGTGATCCCGGCCCCAGATAAACTGCACCAATTCTTCGATCAGCAGCGCCAGACCAAAGGTGAAGATCAGTTCCGGGACATGGCCATGGCGGTGGACGCGTCGCAAGCCATACCGCTCGACCAGCGCACCCAGCACACCGACGATCAAGGGTGCAAAGACAAGGCCAGGCCAGAACCCGATGTGGCGACTGATCTGATAGGCGAAGTAGGCGCCCAGCATGTAGAACGAGGCATGGGCGAAGTTCAGCACGCCCATCATCGAAAAGACCAAGGTCAGTCCTGCCGACAACATGAACAGCAGCAGGCCGGTCACCAAACCGTCGACCAAATTGACGAGGACCAGATCCACTTAAAGCCTCTTGCTCACTGCGTGAGGCAGTGGGGCCTGCGAAGAAGCAGGAAGGTTTGCCGCCAGCAACAAAGGCCAGTCTTCATGGAGACGACGTTCTTGCGGCTTCCATTTCATCAGAATGTGTCTTCCAGCCCAAGCCAGCCCTAAAGAGCACACCGAAAAGTGGTAGTGATGCAGCGATCTGGCGCAAGTCAAACCTGTCGGGCGCATAAGGCGAAAGCAGCAAAAGGATGGCGTTGATCGCGATGTGATACGGAAACGAAATGTCCATTAAGACGATCGTTCCGAAGTGAAATCCAATCAGAATGACGCCCCACAGCCTGTGCAGGGCAGGCCGGAACAGGATGACGATCGCAAAGAACTGCGCGTAGTAGAGGCCGAGGTAAAGTGGCCATCCCAGCAGCGGCGCATCCATTAGCATGTCCGCATAGATCGGATCGGTGTTCGTAGAGATTTGACGCCAGGCGATCGTGTTGGCCATCGCATAAGGCGAAAAGCCACCTGTTTGGCCGCTCAGCAACATCTGCGTTGCGTCCCAGACCTTGTAAGCACCTGCCATGGAATAAAACAGCAGCACCAGCGCCATAGCTGCGTAGACACAGGTCAACAATTGAAGGCGTGCGGGGCGAGAATTCAGAACCTCAGACTGCTTCACGGTCGGGAGAAAGATGAAGCAAACTGAGACCCAGAAGATCTCGTGGTAGCTGTGATTAATCCCCCCCCATGAATTGTACAGCGACATGTATTGGAGCAAGAGGATCGAGCAAGCCAGGCGGAGCCAGAACGACCACCAGAACATGACGGTGCAAACGCCGACCAATATGTAGATCGGGATCAAGAGCTTGGCTGCCAACCCCATGCCAACGCTGTCCACCCAGAACACCGGCCACATCGGCGTGAAGCCATCGGGCTCCGCAGCATAGGCCTGGAGCGAAGAAACGAATTCAACGAATGCAACCAGAACAACAACGTAGAATAGCTGTACGACAAGGCAGGCCTTTCGGGAGATCTCCTGGTGCCTCGCCCACTGAGGGTGCGTCTGCTCCTTCGAAAGGTACCGTGAAAGTCGCCTGAAGCCGGGGGTCTTGACGATCATGGTCGGCCCGAGAACTTATGTTCGGAGATTGTCTCCTTCCCGATGACTTCACCCGAATGATAGCGCTCGACCGGATCGTAAGCGACGGCAACCAGGCGGTAGGTGACTGGCTTCCCGATCGCGAAATACCGCTGCTCCAGTCGATCAAGGAAGATCTCGGCGTGTTCATGGTTGTCCCGCTTGAGTGCAAGGTAGCCCCGACTTCCCTTGATCAACCTGACATCGCGTTCCTTCGCCGCTGGAAAGTGATCAGGAAGCTCGAAGAAGTTTACTGGCGGGTTGAACAACTCATCGCCGATACGGGAAACTTCGATTTCAAGCCGAACGGTCGGGTTTCGCACTGAACTAAACAGCGACCAGTTGAAGACGGGGAAATACTCACCACCACGCGCGCCACCGATTATCGCGATCGGCACGTAGAGCCCAAAGAGAAGAAGAAGGCTGATCTTGGCGATCGCGTAGCCCCGAAGGCGACGTTTGCCGGGTCGGGGATCATTCCGCATGAGCACCACCGTGAGAAAGTGTGATGGCAGCAAAGATCATTTCCTACTGCGCTCCCGTTCTGCAGATCAATCCGCCGCACACGAACATCTCCTGAGGCTGCCGAACCGGCGCCCAAGCAGCAAGCGGTTTCTGAGTTAAGCGACACGTCGATACCAGCCGCGCGGATACCAGACGCGCGTTTTGCCAAGAAGATCCTGAAAAAGCACTCGACACCGTACGTTACCGGATCTGATTGCGACCCAAGGCAGCGAGCAAAAACTTTCGTGCACGCACAAGAAGCGGATAAAGCGGTCTCATCAAATGCTCGCTCCGTGTCATCCATTTGAGCAACCTTTGCGCTTTAGAAGCAGGTGCTATCGCATTGCTAATTCGAGACATCGCCGCAGCGCCGATGTGCCGTGTGCCATCGAGCTGCAGCACGAAAGTGTCATTGACCTCGATCCCGTCTGCCCTCAGCGCGCTGACAAGGGCGGGATGCAATCGCGCATCCAAGAGCTGGATTTCCGGTCGCTGGCGACGCAGACCGGTCCAAACCACGTAGCGGTCGCAGACTGGGCATTCCCCATCGTAGACCAAAAAATCATGTTCTGGGATAGTGGGCGCGTCCATCCGGCCTCTTTGGCATTGACGATGCTGGGTGTCCGCTAGCCTGCGGACTTCTTCAGAGAGATAGGAGAAGATGAGAAGGGTTTAAGGTGTGCCAAACGGTCTCGGCACACCCAAAGCGCTTAGGGGCGCACAATTTCGCAAGATGTCGGCGAGTTCATCGCAGCCATCTCAACGGTGCTTTCAACCATCATGCCGAAACCAGAGTTGTCATAGTCATTGGGCACGCGGTCATGCCGCGCAATGTGTACATTCTGGATTGCCTGGTGGTCCTGCGGGCGCATATAGACGCGCGTTCCCCAGATCGAGTCGTGTTCCATTCCCTCCAGCGCTTTCGCGATTGCAACCATGTCGTCAGCCGAGCCAGCCGCTTCAATGGCCCTGGCAAGCATCTCTATGACATTGGTGATCCGGGGCTGACCTACGTCAGTGTTGGGATGCTTCGCTTTGAAGCCATCGATGTAAGCCTGCGCCCTGTCACTTGGGGCGGGGTTCAACTGGCCTTCCATGACCTGGCGTATGCGATCTACGCCATCTTCCCCAAACGTCTGCGTGATGCCGTCCGCCGCGGCATAATAGGTGTAGATCGGTCCGTCGAAGCCCGCCTGGATCACGGCTTTACCTAGGTTCACCATATCGGCACCCCAGTTTCCGGTGATGATGGCCTGAGCGCCCGAATCAATGATCTTGCGCGCATAGGGGGTGAAGTCTTTCACCTTGCCAATCGGGTGTAATTCGTTGCCAACGATTTCTATGTCCGGGCGCTTCTCAGCCAAAAACGATACGGCGGCCGCAGCTACGGCTTTCCCAAAAGAGTAATCTTGGCCGATTATGTAGACGCGCTTGACGCTGTCATCTGCGGCGATCACTTCCGTCAACGCGTCCATTTTGATGTCTGCGTTGGCATCGAAACGGAAATGCCAAAAATTGCATTTGTCGTTGGTCAACGCTGGATCGACAGCTGAATAATTCAAGAAAAGCACCTGTCGATCCGGGTTTCGGCGATTGTGCTTGCGGATCGCATCGGTCAACGCATTTGCAACACCCGAGGAGTTTCCTTGCGCGATGAAGCGGATGCCCTGATCGATCGCCACTTGAAGTTGGATCAAGCTCTCCTTCGGGCTGATTTTGTTGTCAAACCCGACTATTTCGAATGCACGACCACCCAGAATGCCGCCCTTTTGGTTGACCAACACATCGGCCGCGTACTCGTATTGCGCCAAGCCCTGAATGCCGGTTGATGCGAATGGTCCTGAAAGCGGGTCAATGAAAGCGATCTTCACTGGTTCTGCGGCAACGGCCGCCACACTAGTCGTGAGCGCAACGGCAAGTCCTGTGATCGGCGCTAGCAGTCTTCTGAACATTGTTTTTCCTCCAGCGGGCCACTTACGGACTGCCCACTCTCCCGTTGCAGTTCTATTCTGATTGGGGCGAGTTCGCCAACACATTGCTTGCGGACACTATGAGCGTCGCCAGTACCCATTTTTGAGACCATCATCTCGCCCGCACAATGGGGTTGGCAAAGCAAACTTCGTTCTCTGCGACAAAGACCGACCTTTGATCATCATCAGTAGTCAGACGGCAGGGGCGTCTGTTAGAATCGCTTTCGGGAATAGGGGAGATATTGTCGATGCGTTTTTCGAAATCACTGGTAGCCATCGGGTGTCTCGTTGCGTTGGCGCAATCTGTCCACGCAGCTGATCGAGCAGGGCAGGCCCGGCTGGTCCAAGCAGACACAGAGCAAGAACTCGGCGGTAGCATTGGTGTACTCACAACCGGCGATCCGGTCTGGCAGCAAGCGCGCGTAGTAACCGCGCGTTATGGCAGTGCCGAGGTCGACATGGACGATGGATCCAAGCTTACGATTGGTCCTAACTCTAAGATCGTAATCGATGAGTTTGTGTTTGATCCGGATGCCGCCGATGGGCGAGCGGGGCTTCGTCTAGCGACAGGGATGCTTCGTGTCCTCAGTGGCCGTCTGCCATCGGAAAGGGTTCGTATTCAAACCCCGGTGGCCCTGGTTGGGATTCGGGGCACGCTGTTTACGTTGGAAGCAACGACCCCAGAACTCCTCAAGCTTTGGGTTGATGATGGCGCAGTGACGGTCCAGACGCGCGGCACCGGCGAAAACTACGTCTTCGAAGCACCAACCTACGCCGAATGCACAGCATCTGCCTGTGTTGCAGGTCCACCGGCAATCCAGCCGCGGGCGTTTCCACCCGCGCCGCCGACACGCGGTCCGTTTGGCCCGACGGACGGTGCGAGCGAGGGGTCGGACGGCGGACCCAATTCGGATTGAGTACTGGCATCGTGTAGGAGCGACAGGATTTTCTCCTCTCGCATGATCGACAAAGGCGTGCGATGCTCCGCAAAGAGTTAACGGAGATCGTAATGCCCGGGTTTTCTTGGCGTGTCGCCGCCGCTGTTGTCGCCTTGCCCCTGGTTCTTGCAGGCTGCGACGAGGATGAAGACGTTGCCGCCGTAGAGGAGATACGCTCGATCAAGTTCATGACCCTGGACGAGCGCGCTGGCGATCAGCAGCGTCGGATTGCGGGGGTCGTGTCTGCATCGATCAGCACAAACGTCGCGTTCGAGACTGCCGGGCGGGTCATCGAGCTGATCAACTCGGCCGGTGACGAAGTCGAACAGGGTGATTTGATCGCACGGTTGGACCCAGAGCCGTTTGAGATACAGGTCGCACAGGCGCAGGCGTCCTTGGCGCAGGCGGTTGCGTCGTTAGACGACGCAGAAAAGAAGTTTGCCCAACAAGAACGTCTTTTCAGCGAAGGTTTCGCGACACGAACGGCCCTTGATAGCGCCACAGCAACACTGAAAAACGCAGAGGGCGCCGTTGGCGTCTCACGCTCTCAACTCGATGTTGCCGAACGCAATCTGACTAAGACAGAACTATTGGCGCCGTTCACGGGCGTCATCTCTCGCAAGGAGGTGGAAGTCTTCGAGGAGGTATCCGGCGGGCAAGCGATCTACGCGATGCAAACAGCGGGCGAAGACAAAATCGACGGCTCATTGCCCGAGACGCTTATCAACACGGTCTCACTCGGGACACCTGTAGAAATCACGTTTCCTCCACTCGAGGGGGTCTCGGTCACTGGGTCGATTACGGAGATTTCGCCGCTGACGGGTGATGCGAACGCTTATCCGATCGAGATTACCCTAGATGAGACCCCAGCGGGACTGCGCGCCGGGATGTCTGCCGAAATCGTCTTTCAGTTCGAGTCCGAAGAAACTGGTGTGGCCTTTGCTGTTCCAATGAGTGCGGTCCTGCCGGACCCGAACAGTTCCGAAGGTTTTGTCTTTGTCTACAACCCGGAAAGTCAGACCCTGACCAAGCGAGATGTCACGGTGGGCAATGTCCGAGATAATATGTTGTTGATCCTTGGCGATCTTGAACCCGGAGTGATTATCGCAACCGCCGGTGTTAGCTTCCTGCACGACGGTATGCAGGTCGAATTGTTCGATCCAGAAATCCTGCGCTAAGCCATGCTCACACAGATTGCCCTGGGGAACAGGACGCTAGTCGTCGCCATCACTTTGGCATGCCTGATCTTCGGGCCGCTGAGCTTCTTGACACACCCGTCACGCGAAGACCCCTCGATCACCATCAGAAATGCGCGCGTCATCGCGGACTTTCCTGGCATGTCCGCCGGCCGGGTCGAAGACCTGATTACTCGCCCGTTGGAAGAGAAGATCCGAGAGATTCCCGAGATTTGGCATATCGAGTCGACGTCCTCGACCGGCCGGTCCTTCCTGTCGATCGAGGTTCGCGAACAATACATCGATATGGATCCAGTTTGGACGGATCTGCGCAACAAGATGCGCGATATCCAGGCTGATTTACCTTCCGGCACGATCGGACCGATTGTCCAAGATGATCAGGGTAACGTTGCAATGGCGACGATTGCCATGACGGGTGAGGGCTTTGAAAATGCTGAAATCCGAGAGGCAGCGAAGGAGTTGCGTCGACAGATCTACGCCATCGTGCCCGGCGTCCGAAAGGTCGAGTTCTTCGGCGTTGAGGAACAACGTATCTTCGTGGATTTCGACAATGTGAGACTGGCCCAGCTTGGGGTTTCCCCGGCCGAGGTGATCGATGCGGTGCAACGCCAGAACGTCATACTGCCCGGTGGCCGGGTAGAGGCGGACGGCATCACGCTGACAATCGAACCAACCGGTGATTTTGAAGACCTCGAAGACCTTGAGAGCGTGGCTGTCCGGATCGGAGACGAAGAGCCGGTGACGCTATACCTGCGCGACCTGGCCGATATTCGCTTCGACTACGAGGACCCGCCCGGAGAGCCTGCGTACTTCAACGGCAAGCCTGCGGTCGTTGTGGGCGTTTCGATGATTGACCAGGTGGACTCCCAGGCGTTTTCGGTCGCTTTGAAGCGCCTGGTAGAGGAGTTCGAAACCCAGCTACCCTGGGGATTTGAACTTGAGTTCATCACCTATCAGCGGGACGACATCGAAGCGGCGATCTTCTCGGTCTTGAACAATCTCTGGCAGACGATCCTGGTTGTACTAGCCGTTGTTGTGGCCTTCCTTGGCCTGCGCACCGGATTAATCGTTGGCGCAATGGTGCCCTTGGTGATGCTTGTGTCCACGCTTGCGATGCGCGAGTTGGGCATTGAGTTGGAACGCATGTCGCTTGCATCCCTTATCATTTCTCTTGGGCTGCTGGTCGATAACGGCATCGTGGTTGCCGAAGAGATGCAGAACAGATTGCGACGTGGACAGGAGCGCGTCCAAGCGGCAATCGAAGTCGGGCGTGGTCTAACCAAACCGCTTTTGGCCGCCTCGCTTACGACAGTTCTGGCGTTCATGCCCTTGATGCTAGCACCTGGTGGTGCCGGGGAATACACACGCTCGATCAGTTTGGTTATTGCAATTGCCCTGGCAATATCTTGGGTAATCGCGCTGACCCTGCTGCCTCTGCTATGTGTGTGGTTCATGAAGGTCGGGGCGTCTGATGACGCGCCAAGTTATGATGGTGCCGTCTATCAGATTTATCGCCGGCTGATGACTGGCGCGATACGCTTTCGCTGGCTGGTGATTGTGGCCTCGGTTGCATTTCTGTTCTTCGGCGGCTGGCTATTCCAGTTTGTGGGCAAGACATTCTTCCCGGCCTCTGAACGCACGCAGCTACAAGTCCTTGTGGAATTGCCCGTCGGGGCGAACACCCACGCTACTGGCGCTGTTGTTCAGGGTCTGAATGATTGGCTTTTGGACGACGAACAGAACCCAGAGGTGGTTTCAACTGCGGCCTACGTGGCATCCGGTGGCCCGCGGTTCTATCTGGCTTTGGAGCCTGTCTTTGGCTTTCCGAACCTCGCCTACATGCTGGTCAACGTGCAAGAGCCGGATGATGTTCTGGTCATGCGAGAACGTCTGAACGCCTTCGCCTTAGTGAATGTGCCGGAGGCGCGCATCACGCCGAAAGAGATGTCGATGGGACCGTCAGAGATCGGCCTGGTCGAGTACCGCATCATCGGTCAAGACGCCGCAGAAATGGCTGCCACTGCCGATCAGGTGATGCAGGCCCTTCGCTCTGTCTCTGGCATTCGCTCGGTAAAGTCCGATTGGGAGAACCCAACCGTGACATTGAAGGTCATCGTCGACCAGAATGCCGCCCGTCGGGCCGGTGTAACGTCCGAGGACATCGCAAATGCACTCAACAGTCAGCTAGCCGGTGTTCAGGTTACCGATTATCGCTTGGGAGACGTGTCGATCCCTGTGGTCGTGCGGGCCGAGGGGGACCAACGCCTTAACGTAGACAGAGTGCGTACGCTGAACATCACCCGAGCGGGAGGCTCCCCGGTGCCGCTGCTGCAAGTTGCGCGCTTCGACGGTGAACCACAGTTTTCACGGATCAAGCGGCGCGATCTGCAGCGGGTGATGATTGTGTCCGCAAAGGCCACCACGCTAACTGCGATTGAGCTAGACGGTCAGGTTTGGGATGAGATTGCAGCGGTGCAGGCTGCGCGTCCCAGCGGTACAGCGATCGAAAAGGGCGGTGAAATTGAAGGCTCTAGCGACGCGCAGGAGCGACTGTTTGCAAATGTGCCTCTTGCCTTTGCGCTGATGATGCTCGCCTTGATCTGGCAGTTTGACAGCGTACGCAAACCCGTTGTGATCGTGTTGACGATTCCCTTCGCAATTACTGGCGTCGCTGCCGGCCTTCTGATCTTTCCAGGCGCGAACTTCAGCTTCATGGGGATCCTCGGTTTCCTGGCTTTGGCCGGAATCGTGATCAACAACGCCATCGTGTTGCTTGATCGAGTAGACATCGAGTTAGCAGCAGGACGAGAACATCTGGACGCAATCCTCGAAGCCGGGGTCAGCAGGCTGCGCCCAATTGTTATGACCACATGCACCACGGCACTTGGCCTTGCCCCAATCATCCTATCGCGCGATGTGCTGTTCTATGACCTTGCTGTTGTGATTGCCGGTGGCCTGTTGGTGGGCACCGTGCTGACCCTGGTCGTTGCCCCCTGCATCTACGCGATTTTCTTTAGGGTCAACGCTCGATAACAGCAGGCGGTCGCTGCCACAGGCTGTGTAGCAGGAGATAGCGATGCCGCTGCACTTTGACGAAGTCGAGTATGCAGCGCGCAGATCACGTGCCTGCTCGGCATTAGCAGATGCAAATCTGGACGGGATCTTACTCTTCGCGCCGGAATCGCACTTTTGGCTAACAGGGTACGACACGTTTGGATTCTCGATGTTTCAGTGCATGGTGCTGGCAACGGACGGTCGCATCCATTTGCTGACACGTGCACCGGACCTGCGGCAGGCACGGCACACGTCAAACCTCGCGGAAGATCACATTCACATCTGGGTCGAAGTAGAGGGCGCAAGCCCAGCCAACGATCTGGCAAACCTGTTGGCCGAATTGAACTTGTCGGGCAAACGCCTGGGGGTCGAGACCAAAACCACTGGCCTGACGGCTTGGAATTGGGATTTGGTCCGGCAGGCGATCCCTGACCTGATTGAAGCATCAGATGTGATCCCATCTTGCCGCCGATTAAAAAGTCCGACCGAGATCGCCATGCATCGTCGTGCCGCGGCGCTGTCAGACGACGCGCTGGACGCGGCGATCGCCGAGACAAAGGCCGGCGCCTTCGAAGGTGACATCTTGGCTGCAATGCAAGGAGCCGTGTTCAAGGGCGGCGGTGACTACGCAGGAAACGAATTCATCCTGGGATCAGGGTCTGGTGCGCTGCTGGTCCGGTATTTTTCTGGGCGGCGGCACCTCTCCCCCAATGATCAAATGACACTGGAATGGTCGGGCACCTATGCTCGCTATCATGCGGCGATGATGCGGACGCTGCTGATAGGAAAAGCGAACGATACCCAGCGACGGATGCACGCCGCCTGTACGGAGGCATTGGTTGCTTGTGAGAACGCCATAAAGCCCGCGGCACCAATGGGAGACGTCTTCGAAGCACATGCACGTGTATTTGATGCGCACGGCTTCTCCCATGCCCGGCTTCAAGCCTGCGGCTACGGTATGGGGATCGCGTACAACCCGATCTGGGTCGAGTTCCCCATGTTCTACAGTGGTAACCCTTTGCTCATTCAGGCGAACCAAGTCTTCTTCCTGCACATGATTTTAGTCGACTCCGAGAGTGGCCTTGCCATGTGCTGGGGACACTCCGTGTTGGTCACTGAGACAGGGGTCCAGCGACTTTCACGCCATCCCCTGGACTTAATTGAGTGTTGAGAGGCGCCACAGATCAACTCTGGTCCCGACCCTTCGCAAATCAGCACGTGCATGCGACCTTCCGTTTGGCAGCGCCCGAGATTTCAGCGTCGAATTCCACCTTTTGCATGATGACCGCCAAGGAGTGCCATGTGCGCTGCGTCCAAGGATAAGGATGTTGGACCAGACCGATGACGACAGCTTGGCGTTGGATGCTGCCCGAGGTGATCGGGCCGCATTCGCCCGGCTTGTCACTACGCACTATGAACGTATCCACGCCCTTGCTTGGCGGTTCACGGGCGGTCCCCCGGATAGCGAGGATCTGGCGCAGGATATCTGCGTCTCGCTCGGCAACAAGATCCGCAGCTACCGCGGCGAATCGCGTTTCACGACCTGGCTCTACAAGGTTGTGTTAAACGCAACACGTGACCGCGTGCGACGGGACGGTGCACGAGCGCGAACTGCAGCCGCTTTCGGTGAACTCGACGAGCTTCGTCGCGACGAAGCCAGAGAGCAGGCCAAAAGTGCGCACTGGCTGCGCTCAGAGATCGCGCAACTCAAACCTGATCTCCGCGAAACCGCGGTTCTGGTTTTGGACGAAGGGATGAGCCATGCGCAAGCAGCAGAGGTCTTGGAGATCAAAGAAACCACGGTTTCATGGCGGCTCATGAAAGTGCGTGAAGCGCTCTCAGTGCGCGCTAAAGAAGAAGGACTGCGAGCATGACCGAGGATGAGCTTCGCCGCCGTCTCGCGAATTCTCCGCCGCCATTAGCAAGTACGTCAGCACGGGATCTGAGCGTTCAGGAGGCGATGGTGGCTTTCGACGCGGCAGCATCTGATAGAGAACGCCAAGGTTCAAAGGCTGAGGTGCGTCAGAGAAGCAGGCAATCAGGCCTGATACATCTCTGGAGACGCCTAATGTCCGCATCCAATCCGTCATATAGAAGCCTTCTCCTCGGCGGGAGCTCTTTGGCAGTTCTGAGCGTAGCGCTGTTTGTTGGCTATGGCAGCTTGCAGCAAAGCGCCCAGATAAGGACTTTGGAACTGCCAGGCGGCGACACCGGCACAGTAGAACCGGTCTCCGAGGAGCGCATAGCTGCAACAGCTGAGCGGGATGCAGCGCAACCGCTGGTAACCGCTGAGCCTGTCATCGCAGAGCAGGCCGAAGTCACCCAGCCAAGACAGGAGCGCCGGATGGCGCCTGGCACCACGGTGCCACACGGCGCAGCTGGCCAGCCGTCAGCAGCACCTAGAACGGCGCAACCGTCCGGTGGGCTCGCCGCCTCGCCGGAACCGTCGATTGAAGCGCCAGTTCAAATGGATCGACCTGCGCCCACAGATCAGATCGAGGGACGGGACACTTTCGACCGGATAGAGACAAATCCTGTTCGCGTGACCGCCCAAGATCCTGTTTCGACATTTTCGGTCGACGTGGACACGGCCTCCTACGCCTTCATTCGGCGTCAGATCCTCGGCGGCGTGCTTCCGCAAAAAGACGCTGTGCGCATCGAAGAGATGATCAACTATTTCCCTTACGGATATGCGCCTCCCACCGATGACGAAATGCCGTTTGAGACGCATGTCAGCGTTTTCGAGACGCCTTGGAACAGTGAAACACAGCTCATGCGTATTGCGATTAAGGGCTACGAATTGCAGCCCGCAACGCGACCGAGGGCGAACCTGGTGTTTCTTTTGGATACGTCCGGCTCGATGAACGCCCCGGATAAGCTGCCGCTGTTGATCAACTCTTTTCGAATGTTGGTGGATACACTTTCACCCCAGGATACAGTGTCGATTGTTGTCTACGCGGGTTCAGCCGGAACAGTGCTGGAGCCGACATCTGTCTCCCAGAAGGGGAAGATCTTTGCTGCCCTGGAGCGCCTGAGGGCCGGTGGCGCCACAGCTGGGGGAGAAGGCATCCGTCAAGCCTATGCTTTGGCCGAACAGAACTTTGACCCAGATGGTGTAAACCGCGTGATCCTTGCCACGGACGGTGACTTCAACGTTGGGATCACATCGACAGAAGAACTTGAGGGCTTCGTAGAGCGAAAGCGTGAAACCGGGATCTATTTGTCCGTCTTGGGGTTTGGGCAGGGCAATCTGAACGATCGCCTGATGCAGGCACTCGCTCAGAATGGCAATGGCCACGCGGCGTACATCGATACCCTGTCCGAGGCCCGCAAGACCTTGGTCGAGGAAGCGACATCCAGCTTGTTCCCAATCGCGCAGGACGTGAAGATCCAAGTCGAGTTCAATCCAGCCGCTATCGCAGAATACCGTCTGATCGGATATGAAACGCGCCTTCTGGAGCGGGAAGACTTCAAAAACGACCGCGTCGATGCCGGCGAGATTGGTGCAGGTCACACAGTCACTGCACTGTACGAGATTGTCCCGACTGGCGGGAAGACCCTGATAGACCCGCTCAGATACGGCGATCAGGCGTCGCAAACCCTTCAAAACGCCAATGAATTCGCGTTTCTCAAACTCCGATACAAGCACCCGGGTCAGCCCAATAGCCAAGTGATCACGCGACCGATCACGGCGGCCGATCAAAAAGAGCCAGACATCGATGCACGCTTTGCCGCCGCGGTCGCAGGTTTCGGTCAGTTGCTACGCGGCGGCCAGTACACTGGTGATTGGGGTTACGACGCACTGATTGAACTGGCGTCCAGCGCGAAAGGCACCGATCCCTTCGGATACCGTGCCGAGTTTGTGAACCTGGTCCGCTTAGCTCAAACAGCAGCAGCCCTGCCCCGTTAACTGTGGACGCAGTTTGACGCTGCGAATGCCGCCCCGATGCCATTCGCTTGACGCGCCTTGCAACTGGGCCGACAACCCCCGTGATCGACTCGCGGGCACTCCATGACGCTTCTCCTCGGCATCGACACAGGTGGCACGTTCACAGACGCCGTTTTGATGACCGAGGGGTCGCAAGACGCCCAGCACGAGGTTATCGCGAAGGCAAAATCGCCCACGACCCATCACGATCTTTCAGTGGGTATTGCTGGGGCTTTGGATGGTGTTCTTACCGCCATCGAGAACAGCAACCAAATTGGATTGGTCTCGCTTTCCACAACTCTCGCCACGAACGCGCTGGTGGAGGGACGTGGGGGGCGCATCTGCCTTATCCTGATCGGATTTGATGAAGGTGCGTTGTCCCGCGCTGGTTTGGCCGAGGCGTTGGGTAGCGACCCCGTCGTCTTCCTGGCCGGTGGCCATGGCCCATCCGGCCAGCGCCAAGCCCAGCTCGACAGAACCGGCCTTGCAGACGCCGCGAGCACTTACGCAAATCAAGTCGATGCCTTTGCCGTCGTCGCTCATTTTGGTACGCGCGACCCTGTTGACGAACTGGCAGCAAGAGATCTTCTGCAAGAAGCCAGCGGGTTACCCATCACTTGTGGCCATGATCTGGCCAGCGAGTTGGGCGGGCCCAAAAGGGCGGTGACGGCCGTGCTGAATGCGCGTCTGATTGGGATGATTGCCGAACTCTTGAGAGCAACCGAAGAAGCGCTGACCGCGCGGGGTGTCCACGCGCCCGTGATGCTGGTGCGCGGAGATGGGTCACTTGTCTCCACAGCGTTCGCTCGCAACCGCCCCATTGAAACAATCTTGTCCGGCCCGGCCGCCAGCCTAGTTGGCGCCGCCTACCTTTCCGGTGAAAAGAATGCTATCGTTTCCGACATCGGGGGGACCACGACTGACATTGCGGTCCTGCGCGACGGACGCCCAGCCCTATCGGCGCAAGGTGCCTCCGTTGGTGGCCACCGCACCATGGTGGGTGCCGTGGACATGGCGACACATGGCCTTGGCGGTGACTCAGAAGTTCATGTCGATGACAGCTCGCTTACGCCCCGGCTTGTCCTAGGCCCACGTCGCGTGCGTCCCATTACAACGCTTGCCCTCGAGTTTGCCCAGTTGGTGCACACGGCACTGGATGAAAGCCTCGCACGACCAACACCAAGCCCCCACGATGGGCGTTTTGTCTTGCGAATTGCCGGACGATCATCGGCAGGTCTACGAGAAGGGGATCTGGCACTATTGGACCAGATCTCTGTGACGCCCCAGCCTGCGTCAACGATCCTGAAGACGCGTTTGCGCGAAGCGGCGCTGGGCAGGTTGATCGGGCGCGGGTTAGTGTTGGTCTCGGCCTTCACGCCGACAGATGCTTCTCATGTACTGCGAACATACACCACCGGCGATCCTGCGGCGGCCGAGAAAGCCGCCAGCCTGATGGCCAGACGGCGCGACGCGGGTGGCAGGCCAGTGGCAGAAACACCGCGCGCGTTTGCCGAACTCGTCCGTCGGACGCTGGTCCACCGGTCGGCAGAAGTGCTGCTGGATGCGGCGTTCGCCCATGATGGGTTTGAAGCGCAAGCCCTCAGCGCGACGGCATTGCCGAAGGCGGCGTTGGCTGGACATAATGGCGCTGCAAGGGTCTCGATTGGATTGGCGTTACCGCTGATCGGTCTTGGCGCATCTGCTGGGCTTTACTACCCCGCCATTGCGGAACGCCTGGGCACAGATCCGATTGTGCCGCCCGATGCAGATGTGGCCAATGCGATCGGTGCTGTCGTCGGGCAGGTACGCCTGGTCGTGGAAGCCAGCGTGACCCAGCCCTCGGATGGTCGCTTTACCGTGCATCTTCCCCAGACGACGATGCATTTCTCAGATTCTGAAACTGCGAAGATCCAGGCACTGACAGCACTGCGCCGCCTTGCGGCAAAGCATGCTGATTTTGCGGGGGCCGCTCACGTGGACCTGACGGAACACTGGGAAGCAAAAACAGTTCCGATCGAAGGTAGAGAGGTCTTTGTTGAGGCCAGAGCGCGCGTGGTAGCTACAGGGCGACCGCAGATCGCGACCGCCTAAGCCTCATGCCGTCGACGGCCATTTTCGATATCTGCTTTCAGCCGAAAAGCTCTCGGCACAGCTCCAACGCCTCGACCAGTGTGTCGACCTCTTCTTTAGTATTGTACAAACCAAAGGACGCGCGGCAGGTGGATGTCACGCCAAGATGCGTCATCAAGGGCTGGGCGCAGTGATGACCCGCACGCACCGCCACACCCTTTTTGTCAACGATTGTAGAGACATCGTGAGGATGTGCCCCACCCTGCAAGTTGAACGAAAAGATTGCGCCCTTTGTGGATGATTTTCCGTACAAATCCAGCCAGTTGAGACCACCCAGGCGCTCCTCCGTGTAGTCCCGCAACTCAGCCTCATGTGCCGCGATCTGCTCCATACCGAGCGCTTGCATATAGTCGATCGCCGCGCCCAAACCTATCATCTGGACAATGTTCGGGGTGCCCGCTTCAAACCGCAATGGGCCATCCATGTAACTGACTTCTTCTTTTGCGACCGTCCGGATCATGTCGCCACCCCCCTTGAAGGGTTGCATTTCCGCCAGGCGCTCACTCCTCGCGTAGAGAGCGCCGGATCCCGATGGGCCGTAAAGCTTGTGCCCCGTAATCACATAGAAGTCGCAGCCGATCTCAGCCACGTTGACCGGCATGTGAACGGCGGCTTGACAGCCGTCCAAAACGGTCACGATACCGCGCTCACGCGCTTCGGCGCAGATGGTCTCGACATCGACCACCGTGCCCAGCACGTTCGACATATGGGTCAGTGCGACCAACTTCGTGCGCGGACCCATAGCATCGATCACCGCTTGCGGGTCCAAATCGCCGTTCATGTCCACATCAATCCAGCGAAGGACGGCGCCAAATCGCTCGCGTAGAAAGTGCCACGGAATGATGTTGGCATGGTGTTCCATCACCGACAGGATGATCTCGTCACCGGGCTGTATCCGCGGCATCGCCCATGAATAGGCTACGATATTGGTGGCCTCTGTGCCATTTGACACAAAGACGATTTCCTCTTCCGAGGCCGCACCCAGGAAGTTGGCGATCTTGCCCCGAACTGCCTCGTAGTTTTCGGTTGCCACGTTGGACAGGTAATGCAGACCGCGGTGAACATTGGCGTACTCATGCTCGTAGGCATGACTGACAGCATCGATAACAACGCGTGGTTTCTGCGCGCTGGCCCCGTTATCCAGATACACCAGCGGGGCTCCGTTCACCTTCCGTGACAGGATCGGAAAGTCCTCGCGAATGCGATTGACGTCGTACATCTCGTCTCCTTCAGAGTGTCAGCCGGCCCCACCCAGCAGACCTGCAGCCAAAAAGGCGAAAGCTAGAGGCAGGCCGAGCATCACGCCGACCACGCCCATGGCGCTTCGGAAACCGTGTGCTTCCGCGATGAAACTCGCCATCAGCCACAGCGCATATCCGGCCGCAATCATGCCGCCCAAGACCACGCCGCCGCCAACGTCCGGAACTGGCGGCGTTTCACCGCGCGCAGCCTGCTCCTCGATCGACGCAACGGTAGACTGCATCCGTGCCACCAAGCCCAAAAGAAATGGCGACAGGAACGCTATAACCACCTGATGCCAGCCCAGAACCAGGGCCATTTGCTGGAACGTCGATGTGCCGCCCGACCAGCGTCCAAGCTGCCAAGCCAACGCGCTAATCAACGCAATTCCAAGCACTTGGTTCAGAACGCCCCAAACGTGTTTGGCGATAAGCGACGTAGTCGCCTGCTCGATCGGAACAAAAATTGCAAAACAAGCCGAGATCAAATAGCCCAAAATGACCAGAAGGGCGATCGTGTCCCAGCCGAAGTCGCTGTCCAGCATCCGCCGCGCCGATGCACGCGGGGAAACATACCCCTCCACCAAACGTGAAACCGCTTCAGCGATCATTCGAACTTCACCCCAAAGTGCCCGCGTTTCGGCGCTCGCGGAAGACGATATAGCATTGTTATTCTTGGCAGTCCCATCCTGCGACGATCTCTGCCTTAACCTGCCAATCGCAACACAACAAAGATCGCCAAGATCGGGGCAGACATGGTTGCAAAGACCATCCAAACTTGGCGAAACTCAAAGGCCTCGGCGAAACACTGCGCCAACGCCCAGATGAAGAACACAGGGCCCAGTTGGATCACAGCAGCCGGAACCCACGCAGGCGCGCTCACAATCATAGGTGGAACGATGTAGCTTAGAGCCATGATGGGCGCGGACACCAACGAGGCCCAAAAAAAGGCTGCACGGCCAGATTGCCAACCGCCATGGCCTCGAAACAGCTTGCTAATCAAGGTGCCGATCGCTGCGAGGGCGTAGTAAACGAGCGGCGTGATGAACAACCAGGCACCCGCCTCTGCGACGGCTCTACTCATGAAGCGTTCGGTCCCCGGTGGCACCTCCATCGCCAGCTGTAAGAGCTTGCCGGCAAGCATGATGACCAGGCCGAACATCATATAAACCAGCAAACGGGATTCAGTCGGCGCGCTATCTAGGACGCCTCGCATCGAAAGACGCGGAGAATGGTAGAAACGTGCCATCCCGAGGAGCAGCCCGGGATGGGCGATCGTCTCAGCCACGACCCGCCATCCACTTAGCAACTTCGTTGCGCACAATGTCGCCCAGTTCGGTATCGGCGATTTCTTCGATGGCCTCGTCGGCAAACGCCGCAATCAACAGCGCCTCAGCCTCGGCTTTCGGAACCCCACGCGAGCGGAGGTAGAACATCGCTGTTGGATCCAAGGCACCTGTGGTTGAGCCATGCGAACAGGCTACATCGTCTGCATAGATTTCGAGTTCGGGTTTTGCTGAGAACTCGGCGCCGTCATTTAACAGGACCGCTTGGCTGATTTGATATCCATCTGTCTTTTGGGCGCCTTCTTTCACGTAGATCTTGCCCTGGAAGATTGACTTTGCCGTCCCGCCAACGACGTTCTTGAAGACCTGGCGGCTCTCGCAATTCACGGCGTCATGCGTGACGAAGACGGTGCTGTCGGTATGGGTGTCACCTTCTGCCAGCACGGCTCCCGCGATGTGACCGGATGCCTCGCCACCCACCAGTTCGATAACGGTTTCATTCCGAGTGAGCTTTCCGTCAGCGGTCAAAGTGAAGCTCTTGAATGCCGCATTTCCAGCAATCCGCGCAAAAACGTGTGTGGCGCGTGCGCTATCCGGCGCAACTTGTACCCGCACATGATGGAAGATCGCACCATCAGCAAGATCGACTTCGATCACTGAATTGCTGGGTGTGCCAGATTCAAGCAGCGTGAACTCAGCCCCACTTTCAACGCGGATTAGATGTCGGACAAAGCCTATTCCTGCGCCAATCTGTTGATAGGCCACCCGCTGAACCGCGGTACCCGTTGCCTGGATCACAAGGCCCTGCGTTGCTACTGCCGTATTCAACACTGCTAGTGGTCGGGGCACCATGTCCTGCCCACGGGCCTCTAACTGGCCGAACAACTGAGCTCCTATCGAAATGTCCTGTTGAAGGGTCGGCTGCAACGCTGCGACCGCCAGGCCCTGTTGCCCTAGTGGATCCGATAGATCGGCCCGTAGATGGCCATTGATGAAGCGAATCTTAGGCGCCGCAATGGCCTCAAAAGGGTCGGGTTCAGCCGCGATGTCTGCGGCATCTGCCAGTGCTGCCGGTGCGGCAAACTCTTCCGGGTTCGTGTATCTCCAATACTCGTCACGCCGTGCCGGCGCGCCAGCGTCGAGTAACCGTGCCCTCGCCTTTGCGCGCGTGTCTCTGGCCCAATTCGCTTCGCCAACTGGCATAGGCAACGCGGACAGTTGCGCCTCTGCTGCCAACCTTTTGGCGTTCTGCAACTCAGCTTTCCGGCTCATCTCAGGCCACCGATGCGAGGATGTCAGCGTATCCTTCGTTCTCGACCTTCAGGGCCAGCTCTGGACCGCCAGTTTCCACGACGCGCCCATCTGCCATGATATGTACGACGTCTGGTTTGATGTGATCCAGCAGGCGCTGGTAGTGCGTTATCACCAAAAACCCACGCCCAGCGTCACGAAGTGCGTTCACCCCCTGTGACACCAGCTTCATCGCGTCGACATCCAAGCCCGAGTCGGTCTCGTCGAGGATGCACATCCGCGGCTCAAGGATTGCCATCTGCAAGATTTCGTTGCGCTTTTTCTCGCCGCCCGAGAACCCTACGTTGACCGGACGCTTCAACATATCGGCGTCAATCGAAAGCTCTTTTGCCTTGGAACGAACGAGCTTGAGGAAATCAGGCGCCGAGATTTCTTCTTCCCCACGTGATTTGCGCTGAGCATTCAGCGCAGTGCGCAAGAATGTCATGTTACCAACACCCGGTATTTCGACCGGGTATTGGAAAGCTAGGAAGAGCCCTGCGGCGGCACGCTCCTCCGGCTCCATCTCGAGGACGTCTTCGCCATCCAGCGTGGCGGAACCGCCCGTTACCTCGTAGCCGTCACGCCCCGCCAACACGTAAGATAGCGTGCTCTTTCCGGAGCCGTTCGGCCCCATTATTGCGTGAACTTCCCCGGCGGGGACTTCCAATGTCAGACCCTTGAGGATCTGTTTGTCCTCTTCCTCCAGCGAGACTTGCAGGTTCTCGACCTTCAACATCGCCTTCTCCTCCTAACAATGCCTCCTCGGCACCCTGATCTGTCCCCAGCACGCGCTGGATGGCGGCTGGCAAGTGTTCGTCACCCCGAAGCGACTCCGCCATACCCTCGAACTCGTCGGCTAACTCTTGCCCGTGGGTTGAATATGCGGCGGCGATCTCCGCCGCAAAGGAACGGATTGCGACCCGCGCAAGCGCTAGGCGAATTATTGGATCGGTATCCAGTTGGTCGATCCGCGCGAATGCTTGATGCAGTGCTGCGGCAATCTCGTCCGAAACTGTCGATTGATGTGCCTGGCCGCCCACGACGGTGGTTTTTTGGTCGGTCATTTCTCGATCCCTTCTGGCAAGAATCCGGGTGCATTCTGCAAGCCCGGCTGATCGAGGTGTCTGACGATTCCTCTACCAAATGGTTACTTGGTGCGGGATATTTTAACCACCGTTGCATCAGTCTTACCCTGAAAGGCTGACCGCGGTGCCGGACGCAGACACCATCAACATGTTGTTGATGACTTCGTAGTCTAGATCGACACCGACAACCGCATTCGCCCCCATCGCAGCTGCCCGCTCCTGCATCTCTTGCAGGGCGGTCTCACGGGCCTTGGCCATTTCCTCTTCGTAGGCGCCTGAACGCCCGCCCAGGATGTCAGTGATCCCGGCAAAGATGTCCTTGAAAACGTTCGCGCCAAGGATCGCCTCTCCCACCACGATGCCGTGGTACTGGGCGATTGCTCGGCCTTCGATCGACGGGGTGGTCGTGACGATCATGCTGAACCTCAGGCCGCTTGTTTGATCTGAGCCGCGACGACGTTCTCCAGCATTCGCAAAAATGCCGTCCGATCGCCCAATCCCGTCAGCGTCTCTCCACCAGGGCGGGCAATCTCCCAAGTTTCTTTCCCGACCGCTTGCACTCGGCAAAGCATGTCCCCGCCTGCGCCGGGCACGATATCAAAGGCTGTCGGGCCTTCGTCAGGCGCCACCCGAACGTCATGTCCCGCTTCTCGCAGGAAACCCTCGGCCTCAAGGGCCAACTCCATTAACGCGTCACCTTGTTGGGTATGCTGAAGCATGTTGTCCTTTCTATGCGCCGTGTTAGGCGGCGCGCTTAAGCGCCGTTAGGCTTGCAAACCTGCGCAGGTTTCGCTGGAGCTTAAGCGCCGCTTTGAAACTTACTTTTTGGCTTGGAGGGCGCGTGTTACCCGACGCTGCCCTCCAGGCTAATCGCGACCAAGCTTTGCGCCTCCATGGCGAACTCCATGGGTAATTCCTGCAAGACCTCCTTGCAGAAGCCATTCACGATCAGTGCGACGGCATCCTCCTCGTCTATGCCGCGTTGCCGGCAATAGAACAGTTGATCGTCGTCGACTTTCGATGTCGTCGCCTCGTGCTCAGAGCGCGACGACATGTTCTTCATTTCGATATACGGCACGGTGTGGGCGCCGCATTTGTCGCCGATCAGCAGGCTATCGCACTGCGTGAAGTTCCGACTGTTCTGCGCCGCCGGGCTCATCGACACTAGGCCACGGTACGTGTTCTGGGCGCGGCCGGCACTGATGCCCTTGGAGACAATGCGCGACTTGGTGCGCTTTCCAAGATGGATCATCTTTGTCCCGGTATCGGCCTGTTGGGCATTATTCGCGATCGCGATCGAGTAAAACTCGCCCTGACTATCGTCGCCGCGCAACACACAAGACGGATATTTCCATGTTACAGCAGAGCCCGTCTCCACCTGCGTCCACATCACCTTCGAACGATCGCCACGGCA
This sequence comes from Pseudomonadota bacterium, assembly GCA_039026375.1. Taxonomy (GTDB): domain Bacteria; phylum Pseudomonadota; class Alphaproteobacteria; order Rhodobacterales; family Rhodobacteraceae; genus Thermohalobaculum. The sequence goes on along the minus strand of JBCCML010000019.1, from coordinate 29,288 downwards.
ATCCGCGCGCTTGGTCACGAAGTTGTAGATACCGCCTTCGCCGTTCTCGTTCCCTGGGAACCAATTCTGGACCGTCGAGTATTTTATCTCCGCGTCATCGAGCAGGACGAGTTCGACCACCGCTGCGTGCAGCTGGTTGGTCTTGCGCTCAGGGGCCGTGCAGCCCTCAAGGTAGGAAACGTAGGAACCCTTGTCGGCAATGATGAGCGTACGCTCAAATTGGCCTGTATTCTCGGCATTGATCCGGAAATAAGTGGACAGCTCCATCGGACACCGCACACCCTCGGGCACGTAAACGAATGAGCCGTCCGAAAACACCGCAGAATTCAAGCAGGCGTAGTAGTTATCTGTCTGTGGTACGACCGAGCCGAGGTACTTGCGCACCAAGTCTGGGTAGTCACGCAGCGCTTCCGAGATCGAGCAAAAGATCACGCCCGCTTTGGCCAGCTCTTCCTTGAACGTCGTCCCAACCGACACCGAGTCGAAGACGGCGTCTACGGCAACCTTGCGGCCAGCGGCGGGCACTGCTTCGGCGCCCTCAACGCCCGCCAAGATCATCTGTTCCCTCAGTGGGATACCCAATTTCTCGTAGGTCCGCAGTAGTTCGGGATCAACTTCGTCAAGGCTCTTGGGTTTTTCCTTGAAGCTCTTCGGTTCCGCGTAATAATACTGGTCCTGCAGGTCGATCGGAGGGTAATCGACCATTGCCCAATCGGGCTCTTCCATCTTCATGAACCGGCGAAAAGCTGCAAGCCGCCAGTTTAGCATCCACTCGGGCTCGCCCTTTTTTTCCGAAATCAGGCGCACGATGTCCTCGGAGAGACCTTTCGGAGCGAACTCCGTCTCGATCTCGGACTCCCAGCCATACTTGTAGCGCTCACCAACCGACCGAACCGCCTCGACAGTTTCCAGATCGACGCCTTCCTTGATTTTGACTTCGGCTTCGCTCGGCTTTGCCGTATCCAGAGCGTTCATCCTGTCTCTCCTCAAGCGGCCCGCGCCTGGCGGCGGCGGTATTGTTCGATCCATGCATCGGCAAAGGCCGTAACCTCTGCTTCGGTCGTCTTGGGGCCCATCGAGACGCGGATCGCAGATGATGCGATCTCGGGCTCGAACCCCATTGACGCCAGTACGGAACTGGCTTTTTGAACCTTCCCGGAAGAGCACGCGCTGCCCGCACTTACCGCGAAACCAGCCAGGTCCATCTGCATAACCTGGGTTTCGCCAGCCCAGCCCGGTACGGCAAAACACGTTGTATTAGGCGCTCTTTCGGCATCTTGACCAAAGAAGATGGTTTTTGGCGCGGCCTCTGCAAGGCGGTACTCTAGAATATTTCTAAGTTTTTCCACCCGACGCCAAACATCGTCCTCTAGGTCACGCAAAGCAGCCTCAGCAGCGGCACCAAAACCTGCGATCGCGGCCACATCCTCGGTCCCGGCGCGACGGCTCTGTTCCTGTCCGCCTCCCACCATCAACGGATCGATATCCAGGCCGCGCCGAATGATGGCTGCCCCAGCCCCCTTTGGCCCGCCGATTTTGTGCGAAGAGATGATTGCAGTCTTCGTGTTCGCTTCGTCAAACCGCCATGGGATGCGCCCAATGCCCTGCACCGCATCGACAAGCCCCAACTCAAACGACATGGGCGGCTGGATCACCCCCGTTTCAGAGTTGACCAACTGCAGGGCATGTTCCGTGTCCAAACCAGAGTACCGGCTCATTTGCACCCGGCCATCGCGGTCGGTGGGGTAAATGGACCGCGCATGGATCAAAACGCAGGGATGTTCGACGCTGCCGCAGACAATATCGTCGAACGACCAGCCGATCATTGCGGCGGCTTCCGTGGCACCGCTGGTGAAGACCACTTCCTCCGGCAAGCATCCAACCAGGGTGGCCACCTGCGCCCGCGCCGTTTCAATAATGGACTTTGCAGCGCGACCTTCCGTGTGCACCGAGGACGGATTACCGACGACATCCAGCGCTGCAAACATGGCCGCGCGCGCCTCAGGCCTGAGCGGCGCCGTTGCGTTCCAGTCGAGGTAGACGCGATTGCCCCGCAACCCGGTCACGGCGCGACGATCTCCGCTTCGTCAACGAATTCGATGAACTGCGGCACCGCGCGGCACGGCTGAACCTTACCGCTGATGACGTGGGCGATTGTCTTTGAGCTCAGAAATACATGTACGTTTGAGGACAGTTCCTCCCACAGCCCGTGGGTCAAACAGGCCTCGTGCGATCCTGCGCATCCTTTGCCCGAGTCATATTTGCCATTGCAGCCCATGGCGTTGAGACGCTCATCCACCGCAGACATCACCTCGGCAATGGTCGTCTCATCGGGCGCATTCGCTAGGGAATAACCACCACCAGGACCACGTACTGAAGCCACCAGCCCCGCGCGACGCAACTTGACGAAAAGTTGCTCAAGATACGCCAGCGAAATGTCCTGCCGCTCAGCAATATCGGACAGAGCCACCGGACCTTCGTCTCCGTGCAATGCGATATCCGCCAAAGCTGTGACGGCGTAGCGACCCTTGGTACTGAGCTTCATGCCCCATCCTCATAGTGCGCGACATGTTGACGTCGCGGGTCGCTGCAGCTACCTGCCCCCCACCCGGTTGTGGGCCGGGCCGACGTCATAACCTAGAATGGTTCTAGATTGCCTGACGAGATGAGTCAACATCTCCGACGGAAGAGGACCCCGGACAGGACAGGCATGCCCGAAGTACATTTTCCCGGCCCTGAAGGCCGCCTCGAGGGTCGGTATCATCCCGTGCCCGAGAAAGACGCCCCCATCGCGCTGATCTTACATCCGCACCCGCAGTACGGCGGCACGATGAATAATCCAGTAACCTACAACCTGCATTACGCGTTTCGCGATCTGGGTTTCACCGTCATGCGGTTCAATTTCCGCGGCGTTGGGCGCAGCCAGGGCGAGTTCGACCAGGGCATTGGCGAACTCAGCGACGCCGCCTCGGCGCTCGATTACTTACAGTCCATGCACGAGGGGGCGAAGGCCTGCTGGGTCGCCGGCTTCTCGTTCGGGGCCTGGATCGGCATGCAGCTGTTGATGCGCCGGCCCGAGATCAACGGTTTCATCTCGGTCGCCCCGCCCGCGAACATGTATGATTTCAGCTTCCTGGCGCCCTGCCCGTCCTCGGGCCTGATCATCAACGGCGAGTCCGACCGGATCGTGCCCATGGACGACGTCGTCAAGCTGAGCGACAAGCTGAAGGCGCAGAAGGGCATCACGATCACCCACACGACGGTGCCCGAGGCCAACCACTTCTTCGAGCGCGGTATGGCCGAGATGATCGACATCGTGAAAGGCTACGTCCACGCCCGAATGATCGAGGGCGGCCGCTAAGGCCCCTCTCTGCCTACGACTGCATTTCCCTGAGCTGGAAACAGCCCCGACGCGTTTCTAACAGCGTGATCGGCGGTTGACTGAGCTTGCGTGTAGGAAAGACCTTGAGAAAAGCAGACCTTAACTGACGACGGCCATTTGTCGTTACACCCGTCATTGGCAGCTGTGCGGGACGGAGCAGCCATGAATTTTGCACGATCAAAGAGCCACTAAGTCCGTCTGAACATAGTGTGCGTCTGTGCCGCCTTCGATTAATCGCTGATCCGCTGTAGCCGCCACATTCCGCGTGAAAAATCGATGTCGGGATCGTCAATATAGATGTGATTTGCTTTGGTGATGCGCCAGCGGCCATCTGCATCTTCGAACCGAATTGTTTGCCCGTTGAGAACGGTAGGCTGTTGGATAAGCAGGTACTTCGCGAACTCGTCATAGATAGCGCTTGCAGTATCAAAATCGCTTGTCTCGATTGAGAAATCGGGTTGACCGAGAAACGGCATGCCGATTGTGTTGTAGGTGCCGGCTTCTTGGACAAAGGCCCAGACGAAAAGATGACACAAGAAACTGGGACTGATCTCCTGTGCATTTTGCAAATGCTCCCGCCAACGATCCGGATCCGAAGCCCGTTTGGAGCCCTCGACACGGACGGCCAGACCACCACTTTCGAGTGCTGCGAGTGCGACTTCTGATATCGTGAAGGCTTCCGCGATCCCGTTGTTTTGAGCATACAGGCTGAGGTAGCTCTTATGCCGTGCGATCTCATCCAGCAGACTGTCTGGAATTGGTGCAGCTGAAGAGCCGATTTTAAACGCTGCTTCCATCCCTTCAACCGAGGGTGACACATTAAACTCACACGCAGTACGCTTCTGGCGATCGAAAATGTGTCCGCCTGTGGCGATGAACCGACCTTCTGTCCCGGCTGAAAGCTTCTCGACGAAATCAACCTCGTCTCGCCATTTGCCAGTAATGCAAAGAAGGATTTTGTCTTTCATGGGATTGGTCTATCGGCCGGCGTAGGAGAATTCGAGCGAAGTCTGCTCTGAAACAGGCATCAGAGTAATCATATCTGCTTGGTTATTGTGGGCTGTGCCCAATCGTTCGCGTCGATCTGCATGAATGACAGCTCGAAGCTCAGCAGCATTTGATCCCCGCGGCACATTATGGCGCGATCCGGTTGCAGCGACGTTGCAGCGACGCCGTGGAACGCGCGTTTCAGCGCTATGATCACAGGCCGACTGATCTTTAGGTGACACCCGTTCAATCAATTCGTTCTGGCAAAGGTCGGTGTTGTGTCCGATCTTGCAACTTTAGGCTGCTTGGACCTTGGGACGATCGATGAGGGTGCGCATGCTTCGTGTTTGGTTGATCTCGATGACCCTGGCCGCGGCGCCTGCCCTGGCCCATGCCGCCGATCTGATCGGCTCGCGCTTTGGGCTGGAGGGCTGGTTCCAGGAAACCCCCGGCCACAGCGTCGTGCGCGTGGCGGTGCCGACCCGCGCCACCGTCGAGAACGCGGGCGTCGAATTTCCGCAGGTCAGCCGTCTCTTCGACACGCCGGAGGCGCGGCGCGCCATCGCTCAGGGCCGGTTGCACCGCTTCGTCAACACCTGGATCGATATCGGCCCAAACTGGATCGAGGTCGATTTTCGCCGGGCGGGCGCGGGCCAATTCACCCCTGCCCATCGCAACACCTACGTGTTTGTCTTCGACCAACGCTCGCCGATTGCCCTGTCCAATGCCCGCATCGACCGGGCGCGCACCACCCTGCCGATTGGCCAGGCCCGCCTGAGGGCCGATGGCAATCGGCTGCACCTGAACGTCCAGGGGCTGAATTACAATGCAGGCAGCTTTGTGCGCATCGTCTTTGACGTTGATCCGGTGCTGGGCGGTGGCACAGGCACGCCGCCTGCGGCGGCACAGCCCCCGCGCCCGTCCGCCGCACCGGAGATCTCGCCCGAACCGGCAGAACCGCCGGGTCTTTCGACGTTCTCGTCGGGGTGAACAGTTGCCCCCTCGCCTCCCGCCACCAGGCGCCCTAAATCCACGACCAATGCAGGCAGCAATTAGGACCGGCCGATGAGAAGCTTGATCGTGGCCCTGACCGCCCTGGCCCTGGCGGGGTGCGGCGGACCATCCGGCGGCGCCGATGTCACCTTCACCGGCAAGGACGCCTACGATTTCGGCGCCATGGCCGATGCCGCGCCGCGCACAATCGAGGCGAAGCTCTACCTGCCGCCCGGCGACGGGCCGGTGGCGGGCGCGGCCATCCTCAGCCACGGCTCCGGCGGGACGGGCAGCCGTCAGGACCGCATGGCCGGCATTCTGCTGGAGGCGGGGTTTGCCGCGCTGGTGGTCGATCACTTTGGCCCGCGCAACATCGGCTCGACGGTCGAGGATCAGTTGCGCGTGACGGCCCAGGGAATGATGACGGATGCCTTCGCGGCCCGCGATCTGCTGGCCCAGCACCCGCGTATTCCCGCCGACAAGATCGGCATTATCGGCTGGTCCAAGGGCGGCATCGTCGCCTCGCTGGCCGCTGTGGACCGTTTGGCGGGGTTTGCCAGCGACGAGCGCATGGCGTTCGCCATCGCCTTTTATCCGTTCTGCGGCTACCAGCTGGACGAGGAGACGCTGGCCTCGCCATTGCTCTACCTGATCGGGGATCAGGACGATTGGACGCCAGCGGCGCCCTGCGTGCGCCAGGCGGAGGCCTGGGCCGCCAATGGTCAACCGGCCGAGGTTGTCGTCTACCCCGGGGCGCGCCACGGCTTTGACTCTCGGGCGCCGGACCTCACCATTGGTCGGGCGATCACGGTGCGCGACACCTCACCCCGCTGCACGCTGACCGTCGATGCCGCGGGCAACACGGTCGCGCTGGAAGGCGGCCTGGGGCTGGAGACGCTGGAGCGGCGCCGCGAATACCTGGAAGTGTGCGGCGTCCGGGGCGTGGGTTTTGGCGGCAATGCGGATGCACGCGCGGCCTCGACCGACAAGGTGCTGGGCTTCATCCGCACCGCACTGGCCGATTAGTCGCGCCCCGATTGGCCCCTGGACCGGACCGGGCGAACCCAATAGTTTCAGGCGCGTAGAGACGCCCAAGGGACAATCGATCCATCATGCCGGATTTAAGGGACATGGAATTGCTGGCCGCCCTGGCGCGGCACAGCCATTTTGCCCGCGCGGCGGACGAATGCGGGATATCGCAGCCCGCCTTTTCGTCCCGGATCCGCAATCTGGAACTGGACCTGGGCGCACCGATCGTCCGGCGCGGCAACCGGTTCGCCGGCTTCACGCCGGAGGGCGAGATCGCGCTGCGCTGGGCGCACCGGCTGATCGCGGACTCCGAGGGTCTGCGCCAGGAAATCCGCCAGGCGCGCGATGAGTTATCCGGCAACCTGGCCATCGGCGTTGTACCAACCGCGCTGAGCTACGTGGCCAATCTGGCAGGCGTCATGCGCCAGCGACACCCGGGCCTGCGCACGCAGATCTACTCGCGTTCAGCGGCGGAGATTTCGCAAGGCGTCGAACGCTTCGAACTGGATGCGGGGGTCACCTATCTTCAAAGCTCCACGCCGTCGGGCTTCATCGCCCAGCCCCTGTTCGCCGAGCGCTACGAGCTTTTAGCCCCGCCGGACATGGTGCCCGCGGACGTCAAGACGATCACCTGGGCGGAGGTGGCGGAATTCCCTCTATGCCTCTTGACGCGCAATATGATGAACCGCCGGATCATCGATGATGCGTTCAACCAGGCAGGCGTCACCCCGAACGTGGTGATGGAGACCAATGCCTTCACCGCCGCGCTGGTCCAGGTCGGCAGCGGGACGGCGGCCACGATCGCGTCAGACACCCTAGCCGAAGACACGATGGGCCGGGCCGAGATCGTGCGCATCCCTTTGGTTGACCCCGAATTGACGAAGCAAATCGGCATCGTCATCGCCGACCGCAAACCCCTGTTGCCGTCGGTCCAGGCGCTGATGAACGCCCTGGATAGCAGCGCACGATAAGCCCTGCCGAACACGCCTTCTGCGATTTCGATTTGAGTGGCAGCGACCGTTGGCGTCTGGTGCCATTCGACGCTTGCGTATTCTGGTCTGGGATGCCGGGCAAAGCCGCACAAAGAAGGTGCACGCCATGTTCGATAAGACCGCGCCCGAGGGCATCCGCTTCACCCTGGATGGCCGCGAGGTCGAGGCTCTGCCCGGTGAATCGATTTGGGAGGTTGCCAAGCGCGAAGGCACACTGATCCCTCATCTCTGTCACAAGGACTCGCCGGGTTACCGCTCGGACGGGAATTGCCGCGCCTGCATGGTCGAGATCGAAGGCGAGCGTACGCTGGCCGCTTCGTGCGTGCGCGAACCCCGTGACGGCATGGTGGTGAACTCGTCCGGGGACCGGCCCACCAAGGCGCGTAAGATGGTCATGGAGATGCTGGTCGCCGACCAGCCGGCGCGCGAGGAGGCCCGCGACAAGTCCAGCCACCTTTGGCAGATGGCCGACATGCAAGGCGTGGCCGACAGCCGCTTTCCTGCCATCGAGAAAGAGCGCGTGCCGCTGCTGGACGACAGCCATGTCGCCATGCGCGTCAACCTGGACAGCTGCATCAACTGCAATCTGTGCGTGCGCGCCTGCCGCGAGGTGCAAGTCAACGACGTGATCGGCATGGCTGGCCGCGGCCACGATGCGCAGGTCGTCTTCGACTTCAACGACCCGATGGGCCAGTCCACCTGCGTCGCCTGTGGGGAGTGCGTGCAGGCCTGCCCCACCGGCGCCCTGATGCCCGCCACGGCGATGGACGACGCGCAACGCGGCGACAGCAAGGCCTATGACCGCGAGGTCGAAAGCGTCTGCCCCTTCTGCGGTGTCGGCTGCCAGCTGAAGTACAAAATCAAGACCGACGAGGACGGCCGCGACAAGATCGCCTGGGTCGAGGGCATCGACGGCCCCGCCAATGAGAACCGCTTGTGCGTCAAAGGCCGTTTTGGCTTCGACTATATCAGCCACCCGCACCGTCTGACCAAGCCGCTGATCCGGCGCGAGGATGCGCCCGCGAAGGGTCTGAACGTCGATCCCGGTAACCTTTTGACCCACTTCCGTGAAGCAACCTGGGAGGAGGCGCTGGACGCCGCCGCCAACGGTCTCAAGCGCCTGCGCGCCGAGAAAGGCACCAATATCGCAGGCTTTGGCTCGGCCAAGTGCTCGAACGAAGAAGCTTATTTGTTCCAAAAGCTTATCCGCCAGGGCTTCGGCCATAACAACGTCGATCACTGCACGCGTCTCTGCCATGCATCGTCGGTGTCAGCGCTGATCGAAAACGTTGGTTCGGGCGCCGTAACGGCCACGTTCAACGAGATCGAAAATGCCGATTGCGCCATCGTTATTGGCTGCAATCCCATGGAGAACCACCCCGTCGCCGCCACCTATTTCAAGCAGTTTACCAAACGTGGCGGCAAGCTGATCCTGATGGACCCCCGCGCGCACGGGATGAAGCGCTTTGCCTCGCACACGCTGCAATTTCGCCCTGGCGCCGACGTCGCCATGCTGAACGCGATCATGCACACGATTGTCGAGGAGGAGCTCTACGACGTCCAGTACATCCAGGCGATGACCGAGGGCTTTGACGATATGCGCGCCCACCTGGCCGGTTTCTCGCCTGAAAAGATGTCCGAGATCTGCGGCATCGCGCCGGAGGTCCTGCGCGACGTCGCCCGCACCTTCGCCCGGGCCGAGGCCGCCATGATCTTCTGGGGCATGGGCGTCAGCCAGCACATCCACGGCACGGACAACGCCCGCTGCCTGATCAGCCTGGCGCTGATGTGCGGCCATGTCGGACGCAAGGGCGCGGGCCTGCACCCGCTGCGCGGCCAGAATAACGTCCAGGGCGCCTCGGATGCCGGTCTGATCCCGATGTTCCTGCCCGACTACCAGTCGGTCATGGATGACGGCGTGCGCTCGGCCTTCACCGATGTCTGGCAATCGGGCGATTTCTCGAACGAGAAGGGCCTGACCGTGGTCGAGATCATGCACGCGATCCACGACGGTGACATCAAGGGCATGTACATCCTGGGCGAAAACCCGGCCATGTCGGACCCCGATGTCGAACATGCCCGTGCCGCGCTGGCGCATCTGGAACACTTGGTCGTGCAGGACATTTTCCTCACGGAAACAGCCTGTTACGCTGATGTCGTGTTGCCGGCCAGCGCCTGGGCTGAGAAGGTCGGGACGGTGACGAACACCAACCGCCAGGTCCAGATGGGCCGCCCCGCCGTGCCGCCGCCGGGCGAGGCCAAGGAAGACTGGTGGATCACGACCGAGCTGGCCAATCGGCTGGGCCTGGACTGGGGCTATACGCATCCCAGCGAGGTTTTCGCCGAGATGAAGCTGAACATGAAGTCGCTGGACAACATTACCTGGGACCGGCTGGAGGTGCAGAACGCGGTGACCTACCCGTCGCTTAGCCCCGAGGATCCGGGCCAGCCCATCGTCTTCGCCGAAGCGTTCCCCCGGGCCGAGGGCCGCGCCAAGTTCACGCCCGCCAACATCGTCCCGCCCGCAGAGGCGCCCGATGCCGAGTTCCCGTTCATCATGACAACAGGTCGCCAGTTAGAGCATTGGCATACCGGCTCGATGACGCGCCGGGCCAGCGTGCTGGATTGGGCCGAGCCGCAGGCAAACGCCTCTATGCACCCGAAAACATTGAGGAAATTGGGGATCGCACCCGGTGACATGATGCGGATCGAGACGCGCCGCGGCGCCATCGAGATCATGGCCCGGGCCGACCGCGCCGTGGCCGAGGACATGGTATTTGTGCCGTTCGCCTATGTGGAAGCGGCCGCCAACGTGCTGACCAACCCGCAGCTGGACCCCTACGGTAAGATCCCCGAGTTCAAGTACTCGGCCTGCCGCGTGGAGCCGGTAGAAACATCCGCCGTCGCCGCGGAGTAACGGCATACCAAGTGTACCTTGGGGTGGGCTAGGAGCCTGCCCTACGCGCCAGAGCCAGGTATTTGAGTGCCGTGAGCGCACCCGAGCCTGGGAGGGCGCTCGCGGTGGTTAGGCTGCGCAGGCACTGCGATACACTTGCACTGCCTATCTCGCGTTCGATGCTGCCATGCGCCCTCCCGGGGGGAGGGTCGGGCGCGCTCGCTGCGCTCACAAAAGAGAGCGTGTCAAACCTTTTAGCTGCGCCCGCGGTGTTGGCGGCGCGGGCGCGGACACGCTCACAAGCTCCCCTACTCTCCCGCGCCCTCCTCTTCGGGATCACCCGGATCATAAAGCGGGCGCTGGCCAAAGCCGTAGCTCCGCCGTCTAAGCCGTTGTTCCTCAATCTCTTTCAGCTTTCGCGCGTTCTCGGCTTCGACCGCATCGTGCCGGGCCTCGGCCGCGGCGCGGCCCTTGGCCATCTCCGTGCGCACGCCCTCGTCCCGCTCGCGCAGACGGATACGGCGCAGTTGCTCGTTCCGGCCGGACACGCGGTAGACGCCGTGGCCTTCGACCTTCAGCATGCCCTCGGCCGCCCAGACCCGCAGCTGGTTCGAGACATACTGGGGTGAGCTGTCAAACCCCTGATCTTTCAGCAAAATCCGCAATTCGGCATTGGTGATGTTCTCGTCCAGTTTGCCGGACAAAAAGCCCAGCATGGCGCGCTGGCGCCCATCGGCGGGCGGTCTGCCGGGCCGGTCGGGGCCCAGCCGGACCTTGGCGCAGCGCATCTGATAGTCCAGCCGGGTGCCGCGCGGCAGCGTCTGGATCGCCGCATCGCAGGACGCAAGCAGCCGCTGGCAGGTGCGTTCGGTCAGGTCCAGGTCGGCGCGCAGCTCCAGCACCCAGGCATATTCGCGTTCCAGCCGGTCAACCAGACGGTCCAGCGCTTCACGCACGGCCGCCACCGTTTCGGCGGTTGTGTCATCGGTCATCTCGGGATCTCCTGCCGCCTTGTGACCGGACAGGATTTGTCGGGTGACATGGCGGATGACATCCAAAGTGACGATGTTCTGTTAATTTGTCGCTAATGCGATCTATGTGATTTTATTCCGAATAAAATCACTTGATGTCACCTAATTCCGAGTGATTTGGCCGGCGTGTGGCACAGCCGCGCGGGATGCCTAGAAATTCGAGACACCTAGAAATTCCCGCGCCATTTGTTCCAGCGGAACAGGACGATCGCGGCGGTCTCGTAGGCGAGCCAGCCCAGTTGGCGGAAGACGGGCCAGCCCAGCAGCGCCCCCGCCCAGCCCCAGCCGCGTTTCAGCGACAGCATGACGGCGACCGCGTCGATGCCGCGGACAAGCCGCCCATCGGGGGCCAGTGCATGCACGCGGAACTGCACGTCCTGCGCGGTCAGGCCGTGGCGGGTCAGGATCTGTGGCGCGGTGGTGATGTCGACATAGCCCGTCTGGCCATCATCGGCGCGAAACGCTTGGACGCCCGCGTCACAGACGGGACAGGCCCCGTTGTAGATCAGCTGTGCTTTCTGGTCGTCGGGTACGGCCGGCGTCTCAGTCTGCGTCTCTGTGGACATATCAGCCTCCTGGTTGGCAGATGGGGTCCGCGCCCCCTGCCCGCCATGCGGCACGCCGCCCCGCTTGATTGAGGTCAAGGCAGGCGGCCGGGCAACGCCCTACCATGGCGGACCTGACCCAAACCGAGGAGGTGGACATGTACAAGAAGATCCTGATCCCGATCGCGTTGGACCACAGCAAATCGGATGAGGGCGTCGACCCAGTCGCCGTGGCCCGGCAACTGGGCGGACCGGATGCGACGCTGGTGCTATTCCATGTGGTCGACGACATTCCGCCCTTTGTCATGGCCGAAATCCCGGTCGAGCTGGCCGAGCGTGCGTTCGAGAACGCCCAAGCCGACATGGCCGCCAAGGTCGAAAGCCTGGGCATCGACGCCCAGGCGGTGGTGGTGCGCGGCAATGCGGGCGTGACCATCGTGGATTATGCCAAAGACAACGGCGTCGACTGCATCGTCATGGCCTCGCACCGGCCGGAACTGGTGGACTATCTGCTGGGCTCGACCGCGGCGCGGGTGGTCCGCCACGCCACCTGCTCGGTCCACGTCATCCGCTGAGCGCGTGCCCGCTATCTGATGCCCGCTATCTGATCAGTGCGGGGCCGGCATTTGACCCGCGGCCGCTTTGGGCGCAGGCTTATGCAATCCAGGGAGGACAAGTCATGAACGTCGAGACCAAGATCCAAGGCCATACCGAAGCGCAGTGGCAGGCGCGCGTTGACCTTGCCGCCGCCCACCGGCTGGCGGTGATGCACGGGCTGCACGAAGGCATCTTCAACCACCTGACGCTGCGGGTGCCCGAGAAGGAGGGGCTCTACTACCAGATCCCCTGGGGCCTGCACTGGTCCGAGATCACGGCCAGCTGCTTCAACGAGGTCAACTACGAGGGCGAGATCGTCCACGGCGAGGGCTTTGTCGAACGCTCGGCCTATTGTATCCACGCGCCGATCCACCGCGATGTGCCGACGGCGGCGGCGGTCTTTCACACGCACCAGCCCTATGCCTCGGCCCTGACCCGGCTAGAGGATCAGACGATCCAGTCGATCGGGCAGACCGAGCTGGGTATCTCGATGCAGACCGGCTATGACGAGCATTATGACGGCCCGGGGATGGACCCGGCCGAGGGCGCGCGCCTGGCAGGAGAACTGGCCGACAAGAACCTGCTCTTCATGGCGTCGCACGGGGTGCTGACCGTGGGCAAGAACGTGGCCGAGGCCTATGATCGCGTCTACTACGTGGAGCGCGTGGCCCAGGTGCAGCTCTACGCCATGTGGACCGGTCGCCCGCTGAAGTACTTGCCGGAAGACATCGTCGAGAAGACCAAGACCAGCATGCGCGGCAGCCGCGAACGTTATGGCGACAAATCGCTAGCGCAATGGCACTTCGACGCCCTGAAGCGGATCCTCGACCGCAAGGAGCCCGACTACAAGGAGTAGCCTAGAGGCACGGGCTCAGCCCCGGGAAGCGCCGCACGAACCTATGCCGCGCGGCCCCACCGTACCGGTGATTGGCATTCGGCGGCGTCCGCTTGGGTGGATTGCGATGATGACGCGGATCCTGGCGTTCTGTTTGCTGCTGGTCGCGCCAGTCGCGCACGCTGCGCCATTGGAGACATTTAAGGGTTGCGACGCCTGCCCTGAGATGGTCGAACTGCCGTTAGGTAGCTTTTGGATGGGGCCTCAACCAAATGAGGTTCGCTTACCGACTGTGACCGGTGGAAAATCTACGCACGTTTTCAGGTTCGACGGACCATGGATAACCTGGCAACACGAGCTTCCTCGCCATGAGGTCGAAATCGATGTTCCCATTGCCATCGGACGCACAGAAGTCACACATGACCAGTGGATGGCCTGCGTTAGGGACGGTGGTTGCGGTGGATACGCCCCCCCGATCGGACACCGGCAAGTCGCCAGTGGATTGGCGGAACACACCCCGTACGATACGTGTCGCTAGAAGATGCGAAAACCTACGTGGCATGGTTGAATTCGAAATTGGGGACGGAAGCCTACCGGCTGCCTACGGAGGCTGAATGGGAGTATGCCGCGCGGGCTGGAACCCAGACACGGTTTGCGCAGGGTGATGTGTTGACTTCCGAGCAAGCAAACTTCTCGGCGTCAATTACCCAGGGTGTCGATCGCCCTGGCGGCCTCTTTAGTCGTGGGATCACAGTACCGGTCGAAGCCCTAGACTCTGCGAACGCTTGGAGTCTCAGACACATGTCTGGAAACGTCAAGGAATACACGCGCTCCTGCTACACTGCGGGATACGCTGGGTGGTCTAAATCCAGCATTTGGTTGATGCAGTCTCACGCAGAGTATGAACAGATAGCGGCACGAGGTGGAAGCTTCCTTTCGTCGATGTTTGCCACACGACCAGCCAACCGGGGCTTTTCTGTAACGGGTCAACGATTTAGCACCTTAGGTTTCAGGGTGGTTAAAGAGCTGCCTTATCAAAATTGACCCGTTGCTACTGGGAAGCCAAGTCAGCATGCTCGTTTTATGTTCAAGAACGAAGTCTAGGCGGGGCTAGGCCGGTCAAGCACGCTGCGATTTCTTGTGCACACTCGTGTTTTCATACGCGGCGCTGAGTGTTGACCTTAGGCAAAGGCATATCCGAGCTGGTCGAGTGCCCGGCTGCGCTTGCGGTGCGCTCGCAGGTACCTGGCACAAGATAGAAACGACCGCCTGAACCCTATTACAAGCAGGGGTTCATCACCGGGAAGCGTGGGATCGCCATCGCCGCGTCCAACTCGGTGCTCATCTGATCCGGCGGCACCACGGTCAGCCGTGTTGCCAGATCCTTCATATCCCCGCGCGAGCAATCGACCCGCTCCGCCCCCGCGGGTTTTGCGGCCAAGAGCCGGTCAATGCGGCGTTGGCGGCGTGCCGCGATCGCTGCCTCGGTCCAAAACCCATAGCTGTTGGCAACGATGAAGCGCTCCATCCGGGCAAGACCCGCATTCAGCGCCGCCGCGTGCTGGGGCATCTCCAACCCCTGGCAATGGTCCAACGCCAGGCGGATCATCAGATAGATCTCCCAGGTACAAAGCAGCGCGCCCTTGCCCGAGCGGTCCATGCCCATCGTGCCAACCCCGTCGGTCTGGGACAGCGTGACGCCGCCAGGCAAGCTGAACCCCCGTTGCCGGGTGCCATTCTCTGTCTGGCCCAGCGTGACCTCGACCCCTGGCTGGCCGACCAGCACATCGTACCGGTCGCCCCAAAGCCGCTCGTCGGCCTGGACTGGCTGGGCCAAACCCTGGGTCAGACACACGGCCAAGCCCAGGCACAGCGACAGGCCCAGCACAAGTGGCAGGCGCCCCAAGCGCATCAGATCTTCGTTGCCTCCCCGCCCTCGCGTTTCGAGACATCGCGCATTTCCACGCCGATCTCGCCCAGCTTGCCGCGAAACACCTTCATGTGCGCGCTGGCGGCGTGGGCGGCCAGGTGCGCGTCCGATTCCCACTCCTCATAGACATGGTAGACCGAGGGATCCTCGACATCGCGGTAGAAGCGGTAGTGGTGGCAGCCGTCCTCTTTGGCGCTTTCGTTCATCATGTCGATCATGGCGGCGCGGATAGCGTCGTCGTGCCCGGGGGTGAATTTGAAATGACCGGCAACGATGATCATGGCGTCCTCCTCTGGTGTGGTTTGGTCTGATTGCCTCTGGTTTGGCGCCACCTTGCCCTGCCGGCCGGGGCTGGACAAGGTGAGGGCCAGCGATCCGGTGCAGCTGTGGGGGGATATCAGATGACAGAAACCGAGAAGGCCGTGCGCCAGTTCCACGAATCCTGGGATTTGCGCGATCCCGAGCGCGGCGCCCGGGTGATTGCGCCCGATTGCCGGTTCGAGGACGTGGCCCGCAGCGAGGCGCAGGTGGGGCCCGAGGCATACAAGGCCGATTACCATCGCTGGCGCGCAGCTTTCCCGGACGGCGAGGTCAAGATCACTCACATCGTCGTGCAGGGCGAATGGGCGGTGGTCGAGTTCCTGAACCGCGGCACGCAGACTGGTCCGCTGAACTCAACGCTGGGGGCGTTCCCGCCATCGGGCAAATTCATGGAGGTGCGCTACTGCTCGATGATGCGTGTCCAGAACGGCATGGTGGTCGAGGGGCGCGACTACTACGACGCGGCCTCGATCGCGCGGCAGCTGGGCCATATCGCATAGGCGGTTGGCGAGGGGTTGGTCAGGGCCGGTTAGGCGGCGGCTTCCTGTGTGTCCGGCTCGGCCGGGGCGTCTTCCAGGGCGTCTTCCAGCGCGGTGTGCCAGGCCGGTGTGCCGGGGGCGTGGTCTGACATGGCCTGAACCAGCGCCTCCTGCCGGGCAACCAGATCAACATCCGCCAGGCCGCGCACGCTGACGGCCCAGCGGCCTTGCGCCTGGGCGTCCATGTTCTGCCAGATCGCCCACCACGCCGGGAAGATCGAGCGTTTGTCCATGCCGCCGGGCAGCTCTGCATGCAGCGCCGCCAGATCGTCGGCGATGGCCAGATAGGCCAGTTGGTCGCTGGGCGCGGTGCGCCGCGCCTGGGCAAAGCGCCGGGCCATGTCGGCGCGCAGATCGGGCTGCGTCCGGGGCGGCAGGTGCAGGATCGTCCAGCGCCACAGATTGCGCACATCGCCCGGCATGGCGCGCCACAGCTCGGACCAGCGCGTGTCGTCGATGTCGACGTCCATCTGCCCGGCCCGCGCCAGGATCACGTCGGTGCAGATCTGGCGCAGCCGGTGCATGTCGGGGGAGTTGTTCGGCACTGGGGTCAGCGGCAGGCGCGCCTGGACATCTTTGATCAACGTCTCGCGCAGCGACAGGATCTGCGGCTTGGTTAGCCCATCGTAGAGGCGCTGGACCACCGCGCGCATCGGCTTCGGTGTGCCGACGTGGACCTCGCTCCAGCCGATCTGCTCCGGCGCCTCGCGCGCCAGGCGCAGCAGATCCGCGGTCTGCTGGCCGGCCGGGCGGCCGCCACGGGCCGCGGACAGGTCCGGCACCCCCTCGCGCGGGTCGAAATAGCCGATCACCGCGCTCAGATCCGCAGGGTCCGGCTGATCCGCCGCCAGAAAACCCTCCGGTAACAGACGGTCCAGCACCGCGTCCACGTTGGGCACGCGCTTGAGGAAATCGACCGCGCTTTTCGCCTGGGCCCGGGCGGCGATCATCGCCTGCTTGGCGGGACCGGTGTGGAACTTGAGGTACGGCGCCTTGGTCTGATGGGCCAGGATCGACATCGCCGCCTGGTCGTGCAGGTGGCGGTCCAGATCGGATTGGGCGGGCGTGCCGCAACTATCCGGCAGATCGGTCAGAATGCGCGGATCCATGCAGGCCTTGAGCCACCGGCCCAGGAACTTGAAGGCGTCCTGCGACGGGGTCCAGATGCTCCAGGTCGCGGCGATCTGGGGCGCGTTCCACATCTCCGGCGTGTTGGCGCCCAGCAGGTGAAAGCAATCGCCCTTGGTAAAGCGCGCCTGGGTCGCCCAGTTGGACGACCAGCCCAGCAGGAAGCCCTTGGGCGAGAGGCCGGCGAGCTTCAACAGAGTCTCGGGCATCTCGTCGAACAGGCTTAGGTGATGGACCAGCCCGCGCCCGGCATCCGAATAGATCAGCACCTCGCCCGGCGCCATCTGCTGCAGTTTCTCGCGGATGATGTGGGGCTTCCACAGCCAGTAGCCCGCGCCGCGCGGTTGCTCCAGCGTCTCGGCATGGCGGCGCCAAAAGGGCGTGTCGCGCAGATCGTCCTGCTGAATGTGGGTGGCGCTGGCAAAGCCCACCTCGCGTGCGCTTTCGCAAAAGGCGCGCGCGTTCCGGGCAAAGGGCGGCGTGTCGTTCGAGAAGGTCAGGAAATGCGCAGCAGTCCAGGGGCGGCAAGGATCGTGGGGTGCCGCTTCGTCTCCTGCCTTGGCGCCCTCGGGGCCGGTCTGCACGCCGACTTCCACGCCGACTTCCAGGCCGACTTCCACGCCCGCAAAAGGTCCTGCTGCCGCGTCCATGGACCCGTCCTCCCGTTCTCACCACTCACGCATCACCCCGGACGGCATAGCGCAGCCGGCTTAACGCCACCTTGCGTGGGGCTTGGGTCAGGCCCTACCCTGCCCAGGCTGGGAGGCCCGATGCCCGATCTGACCCATCTGCGCCGCTATCCCGAGCTGGAGGGCAAGACCTTTCTGCTGGGCATCGGCGCCATGAAGTGCGCGACCTCGTGGGTCTTTCAGCACGTGGCCGGGATGCCGGAGGTCGCGGCGACTCCCCTGAAGGAGCTGCACTTCTTCAACGCCAAGTTTCCGCCCAAGGGACACCCGCCCTTCACGCCCCGGATGACGGCATTGGTGCAGAGCTATCTGGCCGAGGCACCCGACCCCGTGGGCGAGGTCGCGACGAACAGCCACCTGCAGGCCGCGATCGACGGGCTGCAGATGCTCTATGATGACAACGCCTATTTCGGGCATTTTGCGCGGATGGCGCAGGCCCGGACGCGGGTCTTCACCGAGATTACGCCGCAATACGCCCTGCTGGACGCCCAGGCCTTTGGCTATGTCCGCGCGTTCTTCCAGACCCAGGG
The DNA here is from genome assembly GCA_039026375.1 of Pseudomonadota bacterium. GTDB lineage: Bacteria > Pseudomonadota > Alphaproteobacteria > Rhodobacterales > Rhodobacteraceae > Thermohalobaculum. The sequence continues at coordinate 10,864 of JBCCML010000019.1, read as the reverse complement.
GCTGGTGTTAAAAGTGCTGTTGGTGCTGCGCGATCCGGTGGCGCGCCTCTGGTCCCACTTGCGCAGCCTGACGCAGGAGGACCCCGAGATCGACGTGTTGCGGGACTGGCAAACCCTGGTCCGCCAACGCGCGGTGATCGAGCGGTCGGATTACATACGGACAATCCGCATGCTGGACCAGGTGTTCCACCCGGACCAGCTGTTGATCCTGTTCAGCGAGGATCTGGTGGACGGCCGGTCGCTGCCCGCGCTTAGCCAGACGCTGGGCTTGCCGGGCCTGCCGCCCGATACCATCCGCCAGAACCGGACGCCGGACACCACCGCCCTGCCCGATGCCGTGCGCGGCCAGCTTAGGCGCCTGCTGGCGCCGCAATACACGTTCTGCCAGGACCGTCTGGGCGCCCTGCCCGCCGCCTGGAACCTGTAGCATATGCTACATAAATTTCTTTTTGACATGTAGCGTCTGCTACAGCCGCCGGCCGATTCCCCCGGTAGAAATCCTCTCATAGACGGCGCCAAACCCGGCCCGAGAAACACAGGCCCGAGAAACACGGGCTCGAGTAACAAAGAAGAGGAAAGACCAATGGCTGCTACCGATGACATGATGCGCTTCGCCGTAAAGAACTTCGAAGCCAAGACCCGCGACTACGAGGTGAAGGACTACGGCCGCGCCGACGTCGAGTACGACGTCCGCGACTACGCCGACAGCTTCGATTTTGACTTCGGCGGCGACGACCTGGGCTTCTGAGCCCAGGCACCGCGACAGGGAAAGGACAGAACAATGGGCAACACCGAGCACGTCATCCACTGCGCCGTCCAGGCGTTCGAGGCCCAAGAATTCCAAGCCAAGGCAAAAGATCTGGATTGGGACGACGACTATCTGGACGATGTCGACTTCGAACTGGGCGCGTTCGTCGACACTTTCGAGATCGATCCAGGCTTGGACGCGGGGTTCGACGCCGGCCAACTGGGGTTCTGATCGTCGATCAGGCGGGCTTCTTATGCCCCGACCCAACCCCGCACGCACCATGCCTATCCGGCCCTGCCCTCGATCCCGGGCGCAGGGCTGAATTTTGTCTGCCCCAGACATGACCCGATCTGAAGCCGAATTGATCGCGGCGCGGATTGATCTTTGCCCGCTGCCCCGCTAAAGCGCGCGCAACCGGGGGCGAAGCCCGCATTTTCACACATCGGGAGCAACGGACATGGCTGTCAAAGTTGGCATCAACGGGTTTGGACGGATCGGGCGGAACGTGCTGCGGGCGATCATAGAGTCGGGTCGCACCGACATCGAGGTCGTGGCGATCAACGATCTGGGCCCGGTCGAGACGAACGCGCACCTGATGCGCTATGACAGCGTGCACGGCCGCTTCCCCGGCACGGTCACGGTGGACGGCGACACGATCGATGTGGGCCGCGGCCCGATCAAGGTCACGGCCGAGCGCGATCCCGCCAAGCTGCCCTGGGCCAATGTCGACATCGCCATGGAGTGCACGGGCATCTTCGCCGACAAGGAAAAGGCATCGGCCCACCTGCAGAACGGCTCGAAGCGGGTGCTGGTGTCGGCCCCGGCCTCGGGCGCGGACAAGACGATTGTCTTTGGGGTGAACGACGGCGCGTTGACGGCGGACGACCTGGTCGTCTCGAACGCGTCTTGCACCACGAACTGCCTGGCCCCGGCCGCCAAGGTGCTGAACGACAAGATCGGCATCGAGAAGGGCATCATGACGACGATCCACAGCTATACCGGCGACCAGCCGACGCTGGATACCATGCACAAGGATCTCTACCGCAGCCGCGCCGCGGCGATGAACATGATCCCGACCTCGACCGGCGCAGCCAAGGCCGTGGGCCTGGTGCTGCCGGAGCTAAACGGCAAGCTGGACGGCTTTGCCATCCGGGTGCCCACGCCCAATGTCTCGGTCGTGGATCTCAAGTTCATCGCCAAGCGCGAGACCTCGGCCGACGAGATCAACGAGGCGGTGCGCGAGGCTGCCGGCGGCAACGGCCCGCTGAACGGCATCCTGGGCTACACGGACGAGAAGCTGACCTCGATGGACTTCAACCACGACCCGCACTCGTCGGTGTTCCACTGCGACCAGACCAAGGTGATGGACGGGACCATGTGCTCGATCCTGACCTGGTACGACAACGAGTGGGGCTTCTCGAACCGCATGTCGGACACCGCCGTGGCGATGGCCAAGCTGATCTGATTGAGGATTGGATCTGGTCTGATCGCTTTGGCGGTCAGGCGCGGATTGGGGCGGCACCGGGTGCCGCCCTTTGCATTTCTAGCAGAGGGATAGGCTGGGCGGTCGCTGCTGACAGGCGCTGTCAGGTGGGCAATGCTAGGCTGCACGCCCGCAGCGAAGGAGAGCCCGATGCCCACCAACAAGAAGCTGAACGGCACCCTGCGCGCCTTCATCGCCCGCCAGCACATGTTCTTTGTGGCGACCGCGGCGCCCGAGGGGCGGGTGAACCTGTCGCCCAAGGGCCTCGACTCGCTGCGCATCCTGGATGACCGGCGGATCCTGTGGCTGAACCTGTCAGGCAGCGGGAACGAGACCGCGGCGCATCTGCGCGAAAGCCCCCGCATGACGCTGATGTTCATGTCGACCGAGGGCGATCCGATGATCCTGCGCGTCTATGGCTCGGCGCGGGCCTATCATCCGGGCGATGACGGGTGGGAGGGGATGGCCGCCCACTTCCCCCAGATGGCGGGCACCCGCCAGATCTTCGACATGAGCGTAGAGCTGGTCCAGACCTCCTGCGGCACCGGCGTGCCGTTCTTCGACTACAAGGGCCCGCGGGGCGAGACCGAGCTGGTGCCCTTCTTCGACCAGATGGGCCCCGACGGCGTGCGCGACTACTGGCAGCGCAAAAACGCGATCAGCCTGGACGGCAAACCCACGGGGATTTGATCTGAAAGGCGCGGCGCGTCGATGGGTTTCGGTGGCATATCGGCGACCGTATTTTTCCGGCGATTCTCGCCCACCATTTCCGAGGTTCCCATATGATCCCGCTGTCCCATCCGTTCCGCCTGGCCACGCCCGACGATGCCGACGTGCTGGCGCGTTTCGTCAACTGGGCCGGCGAGGGCATGCCGGAATACCTGTGGACCCAGATGGCCGAAGAAGGCCAGGACCCCTGGGATGTCGGCCGCGCGCGTCAGGCGGCGAAGGCAGCCGAAGGCCAGATCGTCGTCATTGATCACGGCCAGGGGGCGTTGGCCGGGCTGACCGGCTATGTCATCGGCCCGGACCCTGAGCCCACCAATGATTTGCCCAACCTGTTCGTCCCGCTGCAAGAGCTGGAGAACCTGGCGCCCAATTCCTGGTATGTGAACGTGCTGGCCGCCCTGCCCGAACATCGCGGCCAGGGTTTGGGCGGGCAGTTGCTGGCGCTGGCCGAACAGATCGGCCGGGCCGAGGGACAGCAGCGGATGTCAATCATCGTCGATGCCGAGAACACGGGCGCCCGGCGGCTCTATGAACGCACGGGCTATGTCGAGACGGCCCGCCGCCCCGCCGCCGCGCAGGGCTGGGACAAAGCCCCGGGCGAGTGGGTGCTGCTGATCAAGGACCTTGCCGCAGGGGACTGAGACCCATCTTGCACCCGCCATCCGGAGCGGCCCGCGCACTCGCCGGTTGAAGTCCGGCCTGCCCTTCTTCATAAGGCGCGCGGGTTCGAGAGGAACGGGAGCGCGAGATGCCTTTCAAGACGCTGGACGATGTCGATGTGGCCGGCAAGACGGTGCTTGTGCGCGTCGACATCAACGTGCCCATGCAGGACCGCCAAGTCACGGATGCAACCCGGATGGAGGCGATCAAGCCCACCCTGACCGAGATCCTGTCCAAGGGCGGCAAACCCGTGATCCTGGCACATTTTGGTCGGCCCAAGGGTCAGGTGAACCCCGACTATACGCTGGCCAATCTGATCGGCCCGCTCTCCGACGTGCTGGGCGTCAGCGTGGGCTTTGCGCCCGACTGCATCGGCCCCATGGCGGAGAACGCGGTGTTCGACCAGACCCCCGGCACGGTCCTGATGCTTGAGAACACGCGCTTTCATGCGGCGGAGGAGGCGAACGACCCCGCCTTTGCCAAGCAGCTGGCGGGGCACGGCGATATCTATGTCAACGATGCGTTCTCGGCCGCGCACCGGGCGCATGCCTCGACCGAGGGAATCGCCCACCACATCCCCGCCGTTGCCGGGCGCCTGATGCAGGCGGAACTGGAAGCGCTGGAAAAGGCACTGGCCGAGCCCGAGCGCCCCGTCATCGCCGTGGTCGGCGGCGCCAAGGTGTCCACCAAGCTGGACCTGCTGGGCAACCTGATCGACAAGGTCGACCAGATCGTCATCGGCGGCGGTATGGCAAACACCTTCCTGGCGGCAGGCGGGATCGATGTGGGTAAGTCGCTCTGCGAGCATGACCTTCTGGACACCGCCCAAGACATCATGGCGAAAGCGGCCGCCCAAAGCTGCGAGCTGGTGCTGCCCAGCGATGTCGTCGTCGCCCGGGAATTCAAGGCTGGGGCCGACAGCGAAGTGGTCGCCGCCGATGCCTGCCCGCCGGATGCAATGATCCTGGACGCCGGGCCACAGGCGACCGCGGACATCTGCGCCCGGTTCGAAAGCGCCAAGACCGTGGTCTGGAACGGCCCGTTGGGTGCCTTCGAGATCCCGCCCTTCAACGCCGCGACCGATGCCGCAGCCGCCAAGGCGGCCGAGCTGACGGCGGCCGGCCAATTGCTGACAGTGGCAGGCGGTGGCGACACCGTCGCTGCCCTGAACAACTCGGGCGCTGCGGCGCAGTTCACCTATGTCTCGACGGCCGGTGGCGCGTTTCTGGAGTGGTTGGAGGGCAAAACTCTGCCAGGGGTTGCAGCGCTGTCAGGCTAATCCCGCCTAACGTTCACAAGCTGCGAATAACCGGGTTACACGGGCCTGTCTGTAACAATTGCAACAGATCGAGAGCGCTCGAATCATGTTACCCTGTACCTTCGGACTTACAGGGAGCCTTCCATGAAACTTCACAAGCCCGCCGCCCTGGCGGCCGCTTTGGCGTTGGCTGCAACACCGGTCACCGCCCAACAGCCCAATTCCGTCGAAGACTTTTTCAACAGTTTTCAGCGCCTGCTGGTTCAGTATCAGGTCCTGGTTGCGCGCAGCTTCGTCGATCTGACCTATGAATCGCTGACGATCGAGCCGCGCACCGGCAATCTGATCCTGTCAGATGTCATTGTTTATCCCGAGCTGCCCTGGGATCAGGACTTTGCCTGCGAAGTGCTGATCGATCGCGCCGTGATTGCCGGTTTGACGAACTTCGAAACCCTCTCCAGCACCATCGAGGTGGCCGGCCTGACAATGCCCGCCGCCTGTCTGCCCCCCGATGTGGGCGGCATGCTGCCAGCGTTCGGCTATACCGATGGCCTGACGGCCGAGGCGGTCTCGATCGACATCGCCTATGACCTGCCCAGCTCGGCCGCCGATATCAACGTGATCGCAGCCATCGAAGATGCCGCCGATCTGACGATCTCGGCCGGCTTCAATTACCTGTGGTTCCGCCTGCCCATGGATGGCGGCGGCGATCCGACGCCGGTGGCGTTCCTGGGTTCGGCCGAGGTGACGCTGGAGAACCGCGGCCTGTGGGAGCGGCTGGAGCCGATGGTCGGCCAGCAGGTCGGCGACGTCAATCAGCTGCCGGGCATGATCCAGGGCATGCTGGGCCAGATGCTGGGCGGCACGCCGGAAGGCCAGGCCTTCGTGCAGAACCTGGCCACCGAGGTTGGGCGCTTTGTCCAGGACAAGGACCGTTTGGTGATCACGGCCGCGCCCGATGGCGGAGTCTATCTGGGCCCGGACACATTCGGCAGCCCGGATGACATCATTGCCGTCCTGCAGCCCACGGTGTCGGGAGCCCCGGCCGCCTATCGGGCCGTCGTGTCGCCGGCCGGTCTGTCGGCTGCCCTGCAAGGCGGGGCCGGCATGGATGACGCCACGAAGATCACCGTGGGTCGCGCCCTGATGACGGGCGTCGGTGCACCGCGCTCGCTCAGCGATGGGGAAGCGCTGTTGACCCCGCTGGTCGAAGCCTGGAACGCCGAGGCCGGGTTGATCGTGGCCGATGCTCTGTCGCAGGCGGGCCCCTCGCTGGAAGCCTATGCCGCGGCCATGGTCGCCATGGCGGGTGGCGAATCCCGGGCCATCGGCATTGCCGACCGGCTGGAGGCGGACATGTCGACCAAGGAGATCCTGGACGCGCAGGAAGGCGTGGGCGAACAGTGGCCCGAGCTGGAGGCCTACCGGGCCGGGATCCTGGCCGCGATCGAAGCCGGCGATGTCAGCGCGATCCGCAAGGCCGCCCATGCCGCCGCCGTGGGCCGTGGAGTGCCGCGCAGCTACATGGTGGCCTATCTGCTGTCATCGTTGGCCTCGGCCGCGGGCGACCAGGGGGCAGCCAATCTGCGCAAGCGTCTGGATCAGCGCTTTGGTGGGAATGACGTCTGGCGCACGGCCGCCGACGAGGCCGCCAGCGAAGCCCTGGCCATCTGGACGGAAGGCATGGGTGCGGCCATCGCCGCCCGCGCGCGCTAAGCGACACCCAAGGGGCGGGCCGATGCGTCTGCCCCTTGACCCCTGCTGAATAGACCCCTGACTCCTTTGCGCCTGCCCCCTTGACCCCTGCCCCGGTCCACGGGTAACCCCGCGCCAAGTTCATTTCCCTGAGCAAAGGTGTGACCGATGAAGGCGACCAGGACCGTCCAAAAAATCCTATCCGGCTACGAGACAGACAACCCGGGCGTCAAAGGCAATCTGTGCCGGATGCTGATGACCGGGAAGCTGGGCGGCACCGGTAAAATGATCATCCTGCCGGTCGACCAGGGCTTCGAGCACGGCCCCGCCCGCTCGTTCGCGCCGAACCCGCCGGCCTATGATCCGCACTATCACTATCAGATGGCGATCGATGCCGGCCTGAATGCCTATGCCGCCCCCCTGGGTCCGCTGGAGGCTGGGGCCGACACCTTTGCCGGCCAGATCCCGACGATCCTGAAAGTGAACTCGGCCAACTCGCTGATGTCATCGACGGCAGGCAAGAACCAGGCGGTCACCGCCTCGGTCGATGATGCGCTGCGGTTGGGCTGCTCGGCCATCGGCTTTACGGTCTATCCTGGCTCGGACATGGCCTTGGATATGTTCGAGGAGATTGTCGAGATGCGCCGCGAAGCCGCCGCCTGCGGCATTGCCACGGTCATCTGGTCCTATCCGCGCGGGGAAGCCATCACCAAGGAAGGCGAGACCGCCATCGACATCGCGTCCTATGCCGCGCACATCGCGGCCCTGTTGGGGGCCCACATCATCAAGGTGAAGCTGTCGACCGACCACCTGATGCTGAAAGAGGCCAAGAAGGTCTACGAGGACGAGAAGATCGATATCGCCACCCAGGCTGCCCGCGTGTCCGACTGCGTGAAGTCAGCGCTGAACGGCCGGCGGCTGATCGTCTTCTCGGGCGGCTCGAAAAAGGGCGCCGACTCGGTTTATGACGACGCCCGCGCCATCCGCGATGGCGGCGGCAACGGCTCGATCATCGGGCGCAACACCTTCCAGCGTCCGCGCGAAGATGCGTTGGCGATGCTGGCCAAACTGGTCGAGATCTACCGCGGCAAGGCCTGAGGGTTTTAGCGGCAACCGGTTGCAGGCGCCGCCCCCGGGGGCGGCGTTTTGCTTTTTCGGGGCGCGTGGTCCCGATGGGCGCGGTCACTTTTCCTTCGGGGCGTCCTCGCCATCCGTCTCCGGCGGCGGCGGGTTTGGATCGACCTCGTAGCGGGCCAGCACCTTGTCGTGCATCAGTTTGCCGTCTTCGTGAATGACCTCGCGCAGCGGCACGCCCAGGTCCCAGGCAAACCAGTGCTGGATCTGGCGGCGTTCCCCGTCGGAGTGCAGGCGCACCGTGCGCACCCGGCCCATGATGCTGTCGCGCAGCTCGAACGCCACGACCTTCCAATTTGCCATGGCCTTGAAGCGTTCATCGCGGCGGTAGTCGCGATAGGTGTATTTCGAGCGCCAGAAGCCGCCGACGCTGATCGGCCAGCGGTATTGCCGGTCATCGGGGTCCGCGGCGAACAACGGCGTGCGCTCGGCGTCGAACGTCACCATCCAGTTGCCGCTGAGCACGTTATAGCTGCGCTCCTGCATCGGCTCGTCGTCGATGAAGCGGTCGTAACGCACGACGGTCCAGGTGATCCAGGCGCCATCTTCCAACCGGCGGAACAGCTCGGTCCGGCCGTCGGTATAGTCGTAGGTCCAGATGTGCCCGTGCGGTGGGGGGCGAAACCTGGGCGCCTTGGCAGCTGACAGCGCCCCAAGGGGGGTGCCTGCCACCACGACACCGGCAGCCAGCCCGCCCAGCATATCGCGCCGGGTCGGCCGGATCAGCTGCGGCATGTGCAGCTTTTGAGGGAGGATCGTTCGCATGTCCGCCGGTCTAGCAGCCGGCCCTTCACACGAGGTGCAGAAACAGGGTTAACCGCCCGCCAAAAGCGCCAAAGTCTGCGGGTCCGGCCCGTCATAGAACGCATCCAGCGCCTGTTGAAAGACCGGGTCGGCGCCCGGCAGTGCCGCAAACAGCGTCATGGAGGACCGGAACTTCAACGCATCGATGTTACCCAGGATCTGCTCGGCAGACGCCGGGCGGGCCGCAATCATCAGGCGCGTGCACTCCAGTAGCGCCGCGCCCAGCGCCGGATGGGCCAGATAGGCCGCAGCCTCTTCGGCACCGCTAAGGCCATAGAACTTCGCCGTCTGGGACCGGCCGAGGTCGCGCAACTGCGGAAAGATGAACCACATCCAGTGCGAGGCCTTCTGCCCGGCGCCCAATTCCGCCTGCACCTGGCCGATCACGCCGGCCTGGGCATTGACGAACCGGCTGAGGTTGAACGGATCTTCCATGACGCCAGGGTGCGGATCACCCCGCCAAAGCGCAAGGGCTTTGACGCCGTTGCGGCCTTGCGTCAGAAGGGGCCAGCCGATGCACTCAGTCAGGGCCCGAACATGTCGACGCCGAAGCAATTGATCGAGGCCCTGGGCCTGCAGCCCCACCCCGAAGGCGGCTGGTATGCCGAGACCTGGCGCGCCGACGCCCCAGACGGAGAGCGCGCCGCAGGCACGGCGATCTATTACCTGCTGGAGGCCGGCGATTTCAGCCACTGGCACCGGGTGGACGCGACCGAAATCTGGCATTGGTATGCCGGGGCGCCGCTGTCTCTGACCCTGTCCGAGAACGGCCACGACGCCCAGGCCATGCTGTTGGGGCCTGAGTTCGGCGCCAACCAGCGCCCGCAGCGGATTGTGCCAAAGGGCTGGTGGCAGACGGCGACCTCGATGGGGGCCTATACGCTGGTGGGCTGCACCGTCTCGCCGGGCTTCGAGTTTTCGGGCTTCGAGATGGCGCCCCCGGATTGGCGCCCTACCCCGCGCAGCTAAGAGACGCCGTATTCCTGAAAGTCGCCGTGTTCCTGAAAGACGCCCCGCACCCGAAAGACTTCGATGTCCGATACCGAACCGCGCCTGTACCTGGTGACACCGCCCAGCTTTGACCCGGAAGCCTTCGCGCCGATCCTGGCGGGGGCGCTAGACGCAGTGCCGGTCGCCTGTGTCCGCCTGGACCTGGGCGCCGCCCCGGAAGAGGACTGGACCCGCGCCGCCAACCACCTGATCGAGGTTTGCCACGCAGCCGACGTGGCGCTGGTGGTGGCCGATCACATCCGCCTGGTCGACGCGCTGGGCCTGGACGGCGTGCACCTGGCCAGCGGGCGGGTCACTGTGCGCGACGCGCGCAAAGCGCTGGGCACCGAGCGCATTGTCGGCGGTTATGCCGGGGCCTCGCGGCACCAGGGCATGGTGTTGGGCGAGGCGGGCGCGGATTATGTCAGCCTGGGGCCGGTGGGCGACACAGGGCTGTTGGGCGATGACAGCCGGGCGGATGACGCGTTGTTCGTCTGGTGGGCCGAGATGATTGAAACCCCTGCGGTCGCCGAGGGCGGCGTCACCGTCGCAGATGCACAGCGCTTGTCAGAACACACCGACTTTGTCGTGCCGGATGTGGCGCTGTGGCAGGGCGATGACCCGATCGGCGCGCTGAAGGCCTATGCCGCGGCGCTGGTCTAACCCTGGACATGCATCGCCCGCCTAAACCTTCTCCGCGATCAGCCGGGTCACCATGCCCAGCAAAATTGTGCTGGTCGTACCGCTACTCATCAGCACGGTCGTCTCGCCATTGGTGAAGACGATGCGCTCTAGCGGGATCAGACCGCGGTCCAGCGTCATGGCTTTTTCCTCGAAACCGCGGCTGAGCAGCTCGGCCTTCATGCGTTGGTAGAGCACACCGGGCAGGATCACGTGGACCGGAATGAAGAACTCGCAGTCTTCCGCCAGGGTCAGGTCGATTGCCCCCCTGGCGGAAAGCGCCGTGTCCAGATCGGTGAATTCCCGCCGGTAGGTTTGCTCTGTCTTCAGGAATCCTGCCGCGATCAGGCTTTCGGTCTGGACGGGCTGGCCGGTGACGTGATCGATACAGGCCTGCACCGGCAGCGGGAATTCGCGTTCCTGCACGGCAACGTACCGCGCCTCCTCCTCTGGTGAGGCACAGGCGCCCAGCAGACCGCAAAGTGCAATGACCAACCCAAAAATGCGCATCGACAATCCCCCGTTCCGTCAGCCAGATCCTATCGGACGCCCTGAAAAACCTCTCGCCCTGAGTGCTTGATCGTGATTCCATCCTTTCAGCAGCAAAGGGCATAAGATGGCTGATCAGCGCGGTTTCTTCGATCTTGATGAACGGTATGCGGCGTTGTCGAAGGCAGGCGAT
>JBCCML010000018.1:0-82483 GCA_039026375.1 Pseudomonadota bacterium | reverse complement strand
GGCCCGCCCACCGTCCCCATCTGGCTGGAGATGTTGATCAGCGAGCCCGGGCGGCCCGCCGCGATCAGGCCCTTGGCGACCTCGCGCGTCAGGAAATAGGCGCCGCGCACGTTCAACCCCATGACCGTGTCGAAATCGGCGGGGTCGGTGTCGACCGCCGCGGAGTGGCGCGCACTTCCTGCCGAGTTGACCAGCACGTCGAAAGGGCCGCCCGCCTGGACCGCGTCCGCCACCGCCTCGATGTCCGAGACATCCAGCACCAACGCCTCGGCGGAGGCGCCACGAGCGGTCAGCTCGGCCACCGCAGCATCCAATTCGGCCTGACGTCGGGCGGCCAGAACCGTATGGGCGCCGGCATCGGCCAACGCGACCGCACAGCCCAGCCCAATGCCCGAGGAGCCGCCTGTCACCAGCGCGCGCCGCCCGTCCAGGCGGAAGGAAGGGGTCTTTGGCAGATCCATGGGGATGTCTCCTAGGCTCGATAGGTCTGGCGTTTGGTTTCAGGGTGTCTGGTTAAAGGGCATCTGCTGTTAGGGATAGACGATCCCACGGAACGGCGGAAAGTCCTGATAGCGGGCGGCTCGGGTCGCCTGCGTTTCGGCAGGCGCGTCCCCTGCCCTGAGCAGCATGCCCTTGGGCGCGATATAGCTGCCGATGCTGGGACGCGGCGCCTCGCGCCAGGTCAAGTTGAAGGCCGCCATCTTCGGGAAGAAATACATGGCGTGGTAGGGAAGATGGTCATGCACCCACCAGGCCAGATCGCGCCAGTCGCGCCCGGCCTCATAGCGCAGCTGGAACCAGGGGATCGCGATGCAGGCGGTGGCGCCCATGCGGCCCGCGCTGTCGCGCCGGTCCCAGATGTGCGCGGCGTAGTTCTTCGGGTTCGCTGCACATTTCTGAGGGCGGACCTGGGTCGCGCCAAAGTGGTTCAGCTCGACCGACCGGAACGAGGAGCGCACCCCGATCGGGCCGAACGTCTCGACAATCGGGTCCAACAGTTCGGTGGCCAGGCGCGTGCCCGCTGCGATTGCCAGGTCCGGATCGTCCGGCATGTTCTGGCGGCCGTGGAAACTGGCGATCTCCGAGTACAGGAAGTCGCGCATGTAGAAATGGGCCGACAGGCGCACGCGGCCCAGCTCCTCCAACGCGGTGTAGGTGCCCGGGCGACGCCTGGCCATTCTTCACCCCCTGTTAACCGTCCCGTTAAGCCTTTGGTCAGGCGGTCGACTTTTGTCGTACGACTTGCGGTACGGATGTCATACGAAAGTCATACGCAAATCATACGCGCCAAATCCCAGCGCCGTTACTCGGCGGCCGTGCCGTAGGCGACGTTGCGCCCGCCATAGCGGCGCACCCGCAGATTGGCCTGTTCGGCGTGGCCGACAAAGCCCTCCAACATGCAAAGACGCGAGCAATAGGCGCCCATCTCGGCGGCGGCCTCGTCGGTCAAAACCTTCTGATAGCTGTGCGTTTTCAGGAACTTACCAACCCACAAGCCGCCGGTGTAGCGCCCTGCTTTCTTCGTCGGCAGCGTGTGGTTGGTGCCGATCACCTTGTCGCCATTGGCCACATTGGTGCGCGGGCCCAGGAACAGCGCGCCATAGCAGGTCATATGCTCCAGGAACCAGTCGTCCCGGTCGGTCATCACCTGCACATGTTCGCTGGCTATATCATTGGCAACGCTCAACATTTCGTCGTAGTCATCGCACAGGATGACCTCGCCGTAATCGGCCCAAGAGGTCCGCGCCGTCTCAGCCGTCGGCAGGATCGTTAGCAGTCTCTCAATCTCTTGGATGGTATCTTCGGCAAGTTTTCGAGAATTTGTCACCAACACGGCCGGCGAGTTGTAGCCGTGCTCTGCCTGGCCCAGCAGATCGGTGGCGCACATCTCGCCGTCGACGGTTTCATCGGCGATCACCATGGTCTCGGTCGGCCCAGCGAACAGGTCGATGCCGACCCGGCCGAACAACTGGCGCTTGGCCTCGGCGACAAAGGCGTTGCCCGGCCCGACCAGCATGTGCACGGGCTCGATCGTCTCGGTGCCCAGCGCCATGGCGCCCACGGCCTGGATGCCGCCCAGGCACAGGATCTCGTGTGCCCCGCCCAGGTGCATGGCGGCGACAATGGCGGGGTGCGGTTTGCCGTCGACCGGCGGGGCCGAGGCGACGATGCGCGGCACACCGGCGACCGAGGCAGTCAACACGGACATGTGCGCCGAGGCGACCATGGGGAACTTGCCGCCGGGTACGTAGCAGCCGACCGACTGCACGGGGATGTTCTTGTGGCCCAGGATAATGCCGGGCAGGGTTTCAACCTCGATGTCGGTCATCGAGGCGCGCTGCGCCTCGGCAAAGGCGCGGATCTGGTTCTGGGCGAACTTGATGTCGTCCAGGTCGCGTTGGCTGACCTGGGCCATGGCCTCGGCGATATCATCGTCGGAAAGTTTATATGAATCAGGGGTATAGCCATCAAACTTCGCACTAAGCTCTCGGACGGCAGCATCGCCCCGGGCGGCGATATCGGCCAGTGTCGCCTCGACGGTGGCGCGCACCTTGGCGTCGTCTTCGGCCCGTTCCGCTTCCGGCTTGCCCTGTTTCAGATATTCCATCGCGTCGCTCCCTGACTGTCGGCGTTTCTGGTGTTGTGGTCATGCCTGCCCCAAGGTCAAGCGGGCGCGACAAGTAGGTCGGGCGCAGGCGGGATCAGGCAGAAGAGATCTTTTGAATTTTCCACAGATTTATCTATAGTTAGCAGGGAGAACGCGAGGGAGCGAAGCATGCGAGACGACGACACGGATGAACAGTCCGGGGAAAACAGCGTCGGTGCCAGCCACTATTCAGACAGTAACGTAGAATTTGGCGACTACGCCGTTGTGGGCACCGGTATCCAAGTCGTCTTAGGCGGACGCCCCATCACGCACCCTGGCGAATAGTTTGACGCGCAGATCCGGCAAATAGGCCGCCGGATCAGGCCGCCAACCGCCCCGCCAAGGCATCATTGATCAGCGCGATTGTCTCCTCGACGCCGTAGAGCGCGATGAAACCGCCAAACCGCGGGCCCTGGCTGGCCCCTAGCAAGACCTCGTAGATTGCCTTGAACCAATCGCGCAGCGGCTCAAACCCGTGTTCGTTGCCGACGGCGAACACCAGGTTCTGCAGCTCCTCCGCATCGGTCCCGCCCTGCCAGGCCGCCAGGCGGTCACGAAGGTCCTGCAGGGCGGCATGCTCCTTGTCAGAAGCAGCCCGGAACACCTTGGAAGGTTTGACAAAATCCTGGAAGTAGCGCACCGCGAAACCGGCCGCTGCATCCAGGCCGGGATGCGTCTCGGGGCTGGTATCAGGGGCGTATTTGCGGATGAAACCCCACATGGTTTCCTTATCCGCGGCCGAGGAGGCTGAGGCCAGGTTCAGCAGCATCGAGAACGGCACCGCCATGTCCGATGCCGGCACATTGTGCCCGTGAATGTGGAACGCCGGATTGGCCAGCCGCTTGTCCGCGTCCTGGTTCGCATAGGCCCGCAGGTGTTGGTGGTATTCATCGACGGCGCGCGGGATAACGTCCCAATGCAATCGCTTGGCCGAGCGTGGCTTTTGGAACATGTAAAGGCTCAGCGACTCGGTCGACGCATAGGTCAGCCACTCGTCAATTGTCAGCCCGTTCCCCTTGGATTTGCTGATCTTTTGGCCTTCGCCGTCCAGGAACAGTTCAAAGACGTAATGCTCGGGCGCAGGCGCCCCCAGGATCGTACAGATCCGGTCATAAACGGCTGCGTTCGAGGAATGGTCCTTCCCGAACATCTCGAAATCGACGCCCAGGGCCGCCCAACGCGCCCCGAAATCGGGCTTCCACTGCAACTTCACGTGACCGCCCGTGACGGGCAGCGTCACCTCGGTGCCATCCTCATCCTCGAACGTGATCTCGCCCTTGGCGGCGTCGACAGTCCGCATCGGGACATACAGCACCCGGCCCGTCGTGGGGCTAATGGGCAGGAAGGGGCTGTAGGTTGCCTGACGCTCCTCGCCCAGCGTCTTCAGCATGACGCCCATGATGGCATCGTACTTCTCCGCCGCGCGCAGTAGGACCTCGTCGAAGCGGCCTGAACGATAGAATTCCGTGGCCGAGATGAACTCGTAGTCGAAGCCGAACTTGTCCAAGAACGCGTTAAGACGGGCATTCATGTGATCGGCAAAGCTGTCATGCGTGCCGAACGGATCGGGCACATCCGACAGCGGGCGTTGCAGAAAAGCCTCGAGATTCTCGGGGTTTGGCACGTTGTCTGGGATCTTGCGCATCCCATCCATGTCGTCCGAGAAGCAGATCAGCCGGGTTGGGATATCTGACAGAACCTCGAATGCGCGGCGCACCATCGTGGTGCGCGCCACCTCGCCAAAGGTACCGATATGCGGCAGGCCCGAGGGGCCATAACCGGTCTGAAACAGCACATAGCCCTTTTCGGGCGGGGCCTTCTGACAGCGTTTGACAAGCTTGCGCGCCTCCTCAAAGGGCCACGCCTTCGAGGTCAATGCAGCCTCGCGCAGTGCGCTGTCGCTCATCTTATTGCTCCGCTTCGTTGGGACGGCGCGTGATACGTCTAAGGCCCTCGAAGGTCAATTGACGGCATGGCGCAGGTTTTGGTGCCGCCCAGGCGCAGTCGCAATTCTGTCGGCCCCTCTTGTGGGGCTGTTCGACGAAGGCTACTTGTCGGCAAAGAGCGACCCTAGCAGGAGCCAGCCGTGAGCACCGACCCACTTAGTCCCCAGGATGCCCTGGTTGCGGTAATGATCGCCACGTCGGCGGCCGATGAGCATATGAGCCCAAACGAGTTTCAGGAGATCAGTTCGATCGTGCAGATCCTGCCTGTGTTCGGCGGGTTTGACATCGACCGGATACCGCAGATGGGCGCATTAGTGTCTGACCTGTTCTCGGAAGAGGACGGCTTGGATGCACTGTTAGGCTTGGTCGAAGCCGCCCTGCCCGATCACCTGCGTGAAACCGCCTATGCGCTGGCCTGTGACGTTGCCGCGGCCGACGGGTCCATTAAGATGACTGAATTACGGTGGTTGGAGGAGTTGCGCCACGAACTGGCCGTGGGTCGCCTAACTGCCGCAGCGATCGAGCGGGGCTCGCGCGCACGCCATCAAAGGCTGCAGCCGCGAACGGCGTAATCGGCGTTCATGTGAACGCGCCCAGAGCCAGCAAAAACCAACTAAGCCAACTGATCGACGTCGAGTAAGCGAGGTTACTGAACGTACACGGGGGGTATCGGACGTTGTCGATTCTCACGCTCTCCTGCGCGGCAGATCAGCATCCAAATCCACCGGTCAGATATCTTTACCGACGCGACTCCGATCATACCGCATCTTGTGGGGTCATTTGCAATCTGCAGCCCCATACAGATTGTGGACACTTTATTAAAATTGGACAAAAACAAGGTGTTGGAACCTTACGCGCTGGTCATGCTCAGGCGCCCTTTCGCAATTTGCAACACTAAATGTTGTATTAACATTCTATTAACTACCAAGATAGATGATCTTCACGTCGAAACCCGGCGCGGGATGGGAATTGTGCAATCAGAAGACAACACTGCTCTGAAGGGGATTAGCCAGTGCCTTCCGACCGTTTCGGAGTGTCAAGGTATCCGGCGGCACCTGGTCACTGAAGTTCAACTTCCGCTGGAAAATGTTGGGTATGCGCTGCACGCGTATCTTGCCGCTAATGCTAAGTGCCTGGATTCGCAGACCTACGCACTGCTGGTCGGCGTGTGCGCTTGCTTGACCCGGACCGCAGCAGTCGCACGCACCGTCGCAGAAGCTGATGACGCCGCAGACGGAATCAACCTCCCCGAGCACCGGCTGATCGCCTGACCTAGAAGCGTCGATCAGGCATGCTCTTCGCGAAGTTCCTCCTCAAGTCGACGATTGTATGCCCGCAGCGCATCGACGTGATAGAGCGCACCCAATAAATCGCCGTTTTCTTTGCCGCCCCCAGCCACGACCGGAAGGTATGCGCCGTTCAATTGCTCGAACATCGGTAACGCGCGCTCAAGCGTATCATCTGGCCGCAAAACAGCTCCCTGGGCGACAAGCTCCCAGCAGCCGCTGTCCGGGGCGCAATTCTCGGCCCCGCGGTGGCGCATTAGGTGTTTCGCCCGCATCGTACTGGATAGATAACCTTGTGGCCCATCCGAGAGATGCAGGCCACGTCGCTCTAGCTGGGTCAGGAAGAACGAGCGGTCAACGAAATTCCGGGCCACACCACAAGACACTGACACGGCGATCATGACAGCGATGGCAGCCTGGTAGTCACCAGTCAGTTCAAAAACGATCAATGTCGATGAAATCGGCGCACCCAACACCGCGCCGGCGACCGCGCCCATTCCGGCAAATGCGTAAAGCCCCACCGAGCCCGAGACCATCGGGAACAAACCCGTTGCAAGATCGCCGAAAGCCGCTCCGGTGAGAGCGCCGATCATGATCGACGGAGAGAAGACCCCGCCCCCCATACGGCCGGCATAGGTTACCGACGCAGCGCACACCTTCACAGCCGTCAGCACCACCGCCAACAGAAAACCAATTTCAGCCAGCAACGCGTCTTCCGTGGTCTCATAACCCACGCCGATAATGTGCGGAAACTGCGTCGCGATCAGGCCTAACAGAAGCCCCGCAAACGCCGGACGCAGCGCATCCGGCAAGCGGGTCGCCGCCTGGACGCGATCAGCCACCTGCTCGGCAAAGAACAACGTCTTGATAAAGGCAACGCCCACGAGGCCACAGACCACCCCCAGCAGAGCAAAGGCAGGCATTTCCCAATAAAACGCGACTGTATGGGCCGGCAGTGTGAATTGGGCGAAGTCGCCCAGGTATACCCGGCTGACCACCGCGGAGACGACAGACGCCACCACGATCGGACCGAACGAGTGCAGGGCATAATGGCGAAGTACGACCTCCAAGGCGAAGAGTGCCCCCGCGATCGGCGCGTTAAAGGACGCAGATACCGCAGCTGCGGCCGCGCAGCCCAAGATGTCGCGCGCCGTTATCGGGGGCGCCTTCAATCTGCGTGAAACCCAACTGGCTATCACAGCGCCGATGTGCACCGCCGGTCCCTCTCGCCCCGAAGAACCTCCGGTTGAGAGCGTGACCAGAGCTGCCAGGGCTGAAGCGACACCCTGTCTTTTGCCAACCAACCCACCCTTTAGCGCGGCAGCTTCAATGACTTCGTCAATGCCTCTGGCACGGCCGGATGGCGATAGGCGGGTGACGATCTGTCCGACGATGAGACCGCCAATCACGGGCACCAGGATCAGGTGCCACCAGTCAAGGGTCGCCGCATGACTGTGAATGGTGAGGTGGTCTGCTCCATAGGCTAAGCTCTCGAATTCGTAGATCAGGTATCGAAATCCCAGGACAGCGTACCCGGTGGCAACGCCCACGAAGACGGCTACCGGCCAAATCAACATGTTGTTTCGCGCCTGCGAGCGCCATGCCACCGAAGCAGCCGCATTCACCCGACGGAGAACTCTTCGAGGTGACCAGCGTTTCGGGGCGGTCGACATCTTTATGTGGCAGCTGCAGCAGATTGCGGAGACGCAATCCTAGGCCCCAGTTGCTGAGGAAAGCAATAACACCCCACCGGTATTTAACCAGGACTTAGGCATAAGGACGAATAAACATACAGACATTCGCGTGGAGATGGCAAAATGCGCATCCTGATGCACTTGGGGCTGAACAAGTGCGCATCGACAACCATTCAATCTGCATTGTCGAACGCGGCCAAAACGCTTTTGGAAGCGGGCGTCTATTATCCGCTATCCGATAGTGATGGTGCCCATTACGGCCTGTCGAAGTACTACGGATTTGGGCCCGTGAATGCTGAGATCAGGCCGACATCCCTCGCTGACCTCGTTGCAGAAGCACGTATTGCCGGATGCCACAGCATGATCCTGTCGTCCGAGTACATGTCTCTCTACGCTCCACGGGCAGTGCGCACTGTGCTGGCGGACTTAACGGGTTGTGGCGCGGACACGCGTTTCCTATTACTCCGGCGTTCCACCGACGCCTGGATACGGTCGCTATTCAACCAATACGTCAAAACCGTTGATGGCGGGGATTTCCTTCCATCCATCGACGCTTTTGCCAAAAGGGTTCTCAACAACGGTGCGATCGATGTTGCGCGACGTGTCTTACAGTGGCGTGACAGCGTCGGTGCCAGTCGCGTTGATCTGGTGTCTATAAGCGAACACGGAGAGCCAGGCACAATCCTCGGCCCGTTTGAAGCGTTTGCAGATTGCAGGCTGGCGTGCGCGGTACGAGTACCTGAGAACGTCAGCATCAACACAGACGCCCTTTACGCCATTGGCCGCTTGAGACAAGAGAGCCCTTCTAATCAACGCGATCGCGAGATCGCCAAGCTTCTTGCAGGCAGCACTCCGGCCGTGTCTGCCCCTGAAGACTACGTGCGGCTTGGTGCCGAAACACGCCGACAGCTTCAGGCAAATGTGACCGAGCCAGCTGATGCTTTGGGCTGGCGGCCAATCGGTTTAGAAGCAGGCGTAGCCGCGTAAAATTCGGTTTGATTGGCCCAGTCGATCAAGATCATGCGCTGCGCAAGACAGGCACTCGCGCCACGTCAGCGGCCTTTCTAGTCTTCGCCGCCGCACAAAGTCCGTCCCATAGAACATCTGGCTTACGTGCAGTCTCCAGCGGCAGGAGTTTTGCACGAGAAACACTTTCCAGGCGCGTTTCCATCGCTCCAATAGCAAAGGCAGCGATCGGCCGCCCAGACCTCAGCGCTATCGAAAGCGCGTAGCAGTATGTCTCTGGCCAAATCGACGGCAACAAGATTACGTCCGGCGCTTCGCGTTCAATTAGATTATCGACGTCTGAATTCACATAGGGGCCGGTCACACGGATACCCGCGGCTTTCGCAGCCATGTCGTCGCGGGTATAGCCAATCACAGTCATTTCGGCAGAGATCGCGTGCGAGCGCACATACTTGGCCAAATCCAGCAGAACGTCGAACCCCTTTGTGGGGCCGATTGCACCGATTACGACGACTCTCAACGGCCCTGGTGATCGAGTTTGATTAGATGTCTGGCTGGGTGTGATGGCGACAGCAGGCTCGTGAGGGCGAACGTCGATGTGTTGTATGGTCGGAAAATAGCGAGAAAGACGATCCGCAACATCCTGGTCGGGCACCCGAACAGCGCTGGCTCCGGTCAGCATGTCCTCATACCGAACGCGCCACGCTTCAATATCCACAAAGCCAATCGATGAGCCGCGCAAAGACAAGCATCGGCGGCAGCCATCAAGATCCGGTTCACCGCAGTAGAACCCCGCGCGGTCAGACATGTTGATGCGTGGACATACAGAGAAATAATCATGCACCACGTAGACGTAGGGCACATGTGCCTTCTGCAGACCATCTGCAAAGAGCGTCGGCGCGTCTATTGGAAAGTCAATCAGGTGGTGAAGGTGGACCGCGTCAAGACCCAACCTGTCCAGAACTTGCCAAAGCGCCCCATCACGCATGGAGATCGCCGACAGAGATGGAAATTGAGCGCCAGAAGAATGTTGCAAACGAGCAGTTTCGCGCCCACCGGCGCCGCCTGTTAGCGTGAAAACCGATGC
Organism: Pseudomonadota bacterium; assembly: GCA_039026375.1. GTDB lineage: Bacteria > Pseudomonadota > Alphaproteobacteria > Rhodobacterales > Rhodobacteraceae > Thermohalobaculum. Next base: position 72,857 of record JBCCML010000018.1, on the reverse strand, counting down.
CCCAGCATCTGTCAGCCGATCAATCTCGGCCTGCACATGTTGCTCCGTCCCACCACCGCGTGAATGCGTCACTAACAAGATATTGCGCGCCCGGCGCAGCCGCCCGACGCGCGCAAAATCCAGGTTTTGGCGCGCAATCGCCAAGGGGTCTTGATCTATCCAGCTTGCGACGTCAGCGTGATATCTTGGGTACTTGCGATCTAGAACCTTAAGTGCGGCTTCTATGCGCTCTGCCTTCAGGCCCTTGAACGATGTCCCACCGAAGTGGCGCACCACGACATTCGCGGCAATCACGTTTTTGAAGCCCGCGGCCGTAGCTCTCAAAGAGAAGTCGTTCTCCTCGCCATAGCCGCGACCGAAGGCAGCTTCATCTAGTGGTCCGACTGCATTCAAAGCTGACCGTGTCACATATGTGCAAAACCCCACCGCCGTTGGTGCCGGGACCACGACATCGGTGTTTACCTGTTGCGTTAGGACGTCGAGTTCCCCCCATCCAATTTCCAGAGACCCTGGGTTGTCAGCGTTCGGGCGAGGATAACTACAAATCGAGCCATTGTTCGAAAGCGGCGTGACAGTGGCAACACCCTTGCCTCCAGCAACGGCGCGCAACCGATCCAACCAGTGGTCGTAGACTTCAGTATCCGAATTCAACCAGACGACATCACGATCGGGATGGCGAAACGATCCCTTATTGGTGCTGGTAACAAAACCCCGATTGTCTGGGTTACGGATCAGCGTGATCAACCCGCGATGCGCAAGATCATCCAAATCGAGCGCAAGCTTTGCATCGGGCGTCGCGTCATCCACGACCACCAATTCAAAACCACACGAGTTTCGCGCCTGCAAAACGTGCAAGATGCTGTTCAGCGTTTCAGCTCGACCACGGAAGACCGGCATAACGATATCAACGCTGGCACGCTGTCGAGAAGGCTCCAAGGCCTGGATCGCCAGAAGCACTTCAGCCAGGTCAGGCCTGACATCTTCGACTACCGCGCGGCTGTCGACCAGATGCGCGTAGGCGTCTATCCGTGCGACACCCAGACTGGGATTCTGCGCCCGATAGCGCGATAGATCGACGCCAGGCACCGGACAGAGTTCCTGTTGCTTGCCGAACGCAAGAAAATGGCCGAGCGCGGATACGGGCGCACCGCGAACGAGGCCCGCCTCGACCCTGTAGTGCCCGTCATCAAAGAACGGGTTGGGCGCGCGTCCTTCGCGCCAGCCATCCTTTAGGTAGTGAGACAGTGGCTTTAGACCGGCAGCATCTACATCGGGGTTTTGCGAAAAATAGAACTCATCATCGAAAAGATTGGCGCCTTCGCATGCGATCAAGATGCGCTCGAATGGCACCACCAGGCGGCGCGGAAGCCAGTGTAAGCGCCCAATTCTAGCTACCGCTTGGATCACGCCGGAAGCCGTATGCCGCGCCACCCAGCGGGCGGCATGACCAATACGCCAATTCACACCGTCTCTCCGATTACTGGCAATGTGATCTCAAGCTATTGCCGGCTCGGTCACACCAAGCAATCGCCGCCACAAGGCGCGCTGAGGTTCAGACCGGTTCAACCGCTCGGCCACCGACCGTGCTCCCTCGGCCAGGTTTCGCATTCGGGCAGGGTCTTTGATCAAAGCCAAGATCGCTTCAACCCAAACAGCCGGGTCGTTCGGCAAGCGCAGTCCCGCGAGGCCGTTCGGCACACGCTGGGATTCAACCCAACTAGCGGAATACAAAGGCGCCGCTCCAACCACCGCATGTTCGATTAGTTTGTTCGGCGAGCGTGCCCTATTAAATGGCGTATCGACCAACGGGTAGAGTGCAAGGTGGAACCGACGCCTCGAAATCTCCGTCCGATATGCGGACCAACCCAGGCCCCTAATCCTGTGTATCCTGGGGTGCTTTTCGAATGCTCCCGGCAGAACGTGTCGCTCCGGTAGATGAAAGTTCACGCGCGGCTCGATCGCCAAAGCACGCGCAACTGCAGGCAGTATGAACTCAAGATCACCGCGATGGATCGAGCTTCCAAGGAAGGCGATGTCTATGGGTCCGTCGCCTCTCATCAACGGTGCGAAGTGCCGTTGATCCGACAGCGGCTCTGACCAATAGGGTCGCAACAAATGCGTCTCAACACTGCTCCGGAACGCTTCAGCCAGAACTCCGGAACCGACAACAGCCACACCCGCGTAGCGAGCGATTCGCCGGGCTGCGGGGTGCTCTACCAGTCGTAACTTCTGCCGGTACAGAAAGGGTAGGCTGGCGTCACTCAGTCCAGCATCAACATCGTCGTCCACAAAGTAAATGAGGCGTCGACGTTGTGGCAGGCCGCCTGATCGCATGTCATGTCGCATCACCAAGCACGCCGTGTCCGAAGCAAAAACTGTCGGCGCTATCTGAGCGACGTGACCGTTCAGGAAATCACCGCATGCGTTCCTAAAATATAGATCAGCAGTTGGCGAATCAGGCGCGCTCAGCAGGCGATCGACCAGGCCGTTCAGCATCCTCGCACTCCATTCTGGCGGGCAGAGATGCGCTTAACGTCGAATTTACCGCTTAAAAGCGAGTTAATCGTGTCCGAGATGGGAGAATCCTGTGACCCGGCCCGCAAATCGCCTGCTGACAATGGCCCGCGTGATTGCAGCTTTGATGCTGCGCGAGATGATCACGCGTTATGGTCAATCGCGTGCAGGTTACGTGTGGGCGGTGGTGGAACCAGCAGCATTCATCGGCTTGCTTTCATTGCTTTTCTCGCAACTGGCGCAGCAACCACCTTTGGGAAAGAGCTTCCCGTTGTTCTACGCCAGCGGGTACATCGCGTTTCACTGGGTGCACGAAATCTCGAACATCTGTGCCCGCTCCGTCCACGTGAACCGTCCATTGCTGGCCTTTCCAGCCGTAAGGCCAGTTGACACAATCCTGGCGAGATTCCTGCTGCAGACTTTGACTGGTTTGGTCATCGGCGTTCTGATTCTCACTGCTATCCTTGCCGTCTTCGCCGAGCGGGTCGTGATCTCTCCCGCTCCGCTACTGATTGCTTGGACGCTGGCCGCGCTGATGGCTTTGGGGATCGGTTTGGTGAACTGCTGGCTCTTTGCGCTTTCGAAGAGTTGGGAAGTGATCTGGGGTGTGATTTCACGACCAGTGTTCTTGATCAGCTGTGTGTTCTTTACCTTTGACTCGTTGCCTACCTTCGCGCGCGAAGCCTTGTGGTGGAACCCAATTGTCCACGTTGTCGGTTTAGTTCGGCAGGGTCTTTATCCGACATATCACGGCGGGCACGTCTCTCTGGAGTATCTGCTTGTGATCACAGTCGGCCTGATCTTCATCGGCTTGTCCGCAATGCGCCTGGCCGCGGCAAGGCTGGTGTCCCCATGATCCATTTGTCGGGGCTTACGAAAACGTTCCGCCGGAACGGGATACGGCGGATTATCATGGAGGACGTGACCTTCACATTGCCGGATGTGCCAGGTCTTGCCCTGATAGGGCGAAACGGCGCGGGGAAGTCCACGCTGTTGCGCATGATCTCAGGAACAATCCCCCCCGATCAAGGTGAAGTCATATCTGACGAGACGATCTCATGGCCCATGGGATTCTCAGGTGGCTTTCACCCAGCACTGACTGGAGCCCAAAATGCGCGTTTTGTTGCGCGGGTGTACGGTCGCGACCCCAGAGAAATGACGAGATTCGTAGGGGATTTTTCTGAGCTCGGCGCCGCATTCTTGCAACCAGTTGAGACGTATTCGTCTGGTATGAAGGCGCGGTTGGCATTCGCAACATCGATTGGTGTCGCCTTTCAACGATACCTGGTCGACGAAGTCATCGGTGTGGGAGACGCGCGTTTTCGGGCGAAGTGCCGACAAGCATTTCGGGAGCGGTTGGACCACGCCCGCCTAATAATGGTCTCTCACAATGCCGACACGCTACGCGCGTTCTGCCAGGCAGCGTTGGTGTTGGAGGGCGGCCAGCTAACCTATCACCCAGACCTGGAAACCGCACTGGCCCAACACGCTCGCGATCTGAGCCGTTCACAGCCCGCTTGAGGATCTCATGTCTATTGCGTCAGCTCCGCCTACCATTGTCGACCACCCCGCAGCCTTCGGTCGTCAACCGGTTAAGCGCGCGCGACGACCCTATGCCCTGGTGACAGGTTTCTTGTTGTTTGTTCTGCTACCCAGCGCCTTGGCCGCAGTGTATCTTTGGAACCACGCGGCCGAACGATTTGCGTCCACGGCTGCTTTTTCAATTAGGTCAAATGATGCGACTGCTCCCGTCGAGATTTTTGGGGCAATAACGCAACTTGGCACCTCTTCGACCCGCATGGACGGCGAGATCCTTTATGATTTCATCCAAAGCCAACAGATGTTGGACGCGGTGCGGGGACGACTGGCGCTTGAGGCGATCTACGCCAAGGCGCCGGACGACCCGATCTTCGTCTACCATCCCGGTCAGACGGTAGAAGACCTGTTAGATCACTGGCACTTGATGACAGATGTCTCCATCGACCCCGCCAATGGCATCCTGACTCTGGAGGCTCGGGCATACTCACCCGAAGAAGCGCAATCGATCGCGCGTGCTATCCTGGACGCCTCCGCCGAACTCGTGAACACGTTGTCAGAGACAGCGCGCGATGATGCCGTGCGATACGCCGCACTGGAGTTAGCCGAGGCGGAAAATCGTCTCCGGGATATCCGGGTGCGCCTGCGCGCCTTTCGCGATCTGGAGCAAGAAGTCGACCCAACCCAAAACGCCGCCGCCGCACTAGAGCTGGTGGCGACACTCGAGCAGGACCGTGCCCGCGCTCAGGTACGCCTAGAACAAATCGCGGGAGTGCTGGACGCAGACGCACCGCGGGTTGTCGCGCTTAAACGACGGATCGCGACGCTTGATGCCCGGATCGCGGAAGAACGCACACGCCTGGGCAGTGGCCGCACCGAATCACGTAATGAAGCGCGCCCTTTGTCAGTCGTGGTCGGTGACTTTGAAGAGCTTGTTGTGGACCGAGAGTTCGCAGAACAAGCATACACGCTTGCCCTAGCCACGTACGAACAGGCGCAAGCAGAGGCGCGTCGACAGAATCGCTACTTGGCTATTCATATTAAGCCGACCCTGGCTGAAGAAGCCGCTTATCCCGATCGGCCGGTATGGTTGGCGACCATGTTCGCACTGGCGTTTGCAACGTGGGCAATCTGCGCCCTTGTAGTTGGCAACGCCTTGGAACGACGATAGCGCGCTAGCCAGAAACACTCCGAAATTAGAGTCAACTTTCTTTGCTCAGCTTAACCATTTGCTTACCCCGATCCCGTGAGTTTGGGGCAAGTCGTCTGAAGGACGGTTTGCTGCCGCACAACATCAGGAGGAGATCGGTTAGAATGACACGGCGCTTTAGGATCATTTTCGCCGGCTCCAATGCCTTGTTTGCGTCTGCCTCAACGATCTCAGGTTCGGCACGAGCGTTACGCTACCAACTTGGATCTTTGACGTTCATCGCGTTGTTCACTCGATCGTCCAAATACATTCGTTGGCAAGCGAGCGTGCCCGCGTCTGCGCAACGCACCGCTCGCTTGTGCCGGCTGCACGTCCACAAAAAACTCAATGAGCACACTAGGATTGGACGGCGTCATCTTGGAATTGATCTGCATGCTAAAACTGCATTGGAGGGTGACGCGATGGCATCAGTGCCCTTTGGTCTGAAGTCAATTTGCCGGAGGCTCGCGGGTCTTCGTTCGTCGAGACAGCCCGTTATTGCCGCGTGACGTGGGCCGAACCGATGCAGCGACAAACCGTAGACTTTCACATTGCGTATCCAGGCCTGGAGCAGACCCGGGTTCTGATTGTCGGACGCGAGATAAGTGTAAATGGCGACCTTGAAACGGCGTTCTTCGAGAAAGCGACAGACTTTAGACGCCATTTGCCCGGCCTAAAGCTAGCAAAGGCCCTGTTCGCGGCCGCAAGTCGGCCAGGAACGGAGACTGTCGTCGTTGTTCGGAACCCGGACCTAGTTCTGGACGACAGACTTCCGGCCCGCCTGGCCGAAGCTCTTGCCGACGCAGGACCGAACAAGACTTGGTCGATCGCTGCGGCAGGTGGCCTCGGCCTTTCCGACAGCCGCCATCTGGCGCTTTATTCATCAGATTCCCCCGCCATTCCTTTGCCGGGCAACATTAGACCATTGGTTGATCCAATGCCTGATCTGTACCTCGTCAATGCCGCGCTCGTAAGGACCCATCTGAAAGCCGGCAATTACCCTGATGACGCAGCGTTGGAACTGACGCTAACGATCGAAGGCTACCTGGAAGGCTTGCCAGCGCTGTTCCTGCCTCGCCTTTCTGGTGGCATCAACGGTGCGCTGCTCACGCGGGATTTGATAAGGCTGTCAGACTCAATTGCGACCCGGTTCGTTGACCGCCTAGGTGGGCAATCGATCCCGACGCTTAGCGGCAATATCGACATGCCTGAGACACCGTCACACTCAACTCAGGATCCAAGGGAAACACTATGCCTGAGCGGTGCTACCGATCGTGTTGTCTTTGAGGCGAGTTCGCCGCCTGGGATCAGCATTGTAACCAGGACACGCTTCGAACGTCCGTTTCTACTTCGAAGGTTACTCACGAGCATCTGGCGAGCCCGCATCGACAGCGTACCTCTAGAAGTCGTTCTCTCTACAGACGTAGACTCAGAGACCGCGCAGGCAGAATTCCATGCCCTCGAGGAGGTATTCCCAGATCTTAACCTCAGGCTCAAGCGCAACAGCGGAAATCTTCCAAGTCGTGTGTTGAACCTGATCGAGGGCGTGCGCGCAGCAAGTCAGGAGTATGTCGCTATCATTGACGACGATGACCATTTGGAAATTTTTGCCCTTCAATCAATCGTGGCAGCATTCTTTCGTGGCGCTCGGCCGATACTCTTCACGTCCAGTGAGGTCTATGAAGAGAAGTGGTCAAGTCAGAAGGCCGGTAGAGCGGTGCTTGAAAGCTGCACGCTGACAGGCAGATACGATGCAAACGGCTGGAACAAAATGTTTTCCGGAGTTAACGGCCTACCAATTTGTGGCATGGTCGCGCCGCGTGCGTTTTTGTTGAACCGAATAGAAACGGCTGAACTGCGACATGACCTCAGTGAAGACTACGCATTGTACCTCCTCCTGCTGACTGATCCACGCCTGCCGGAGATCTTTGAGAGCAACGAAGTCTTTTGCCGGATTTCGATCCGTGGGCACGAAAACTCCGTCTCGATGACAGATCGTCGTCCGTGGGTTCGCGACATTTCCGGGCATCTATCCGGGCTAACCAACCGGCCGCAAATCGCAGGCGCAGGCATCTGGCAAGTGGTGTCCCAAGCGTCGGCCGCGGACGCAGGTAATCCACTACAGGTGGCTTCGATGAACAGTCTCAAGAACGTTGCAACCCGTTTTCAAAGGGAGAATAGGATGTTGCGTAAGGAGACGGCACGCCTACGCAGTGAGCTTACAAATGCGCTGGAGATCGCTAGATGAGGCTTTCCGTCTACACTAGCTGCGCGCTGAATTATTTACCTAAAGCACGCGCTCTCGCAAAAAGCCTGAGGTATCATCACTCAGACGCGACGCTGACACTGTGCCTGAACGACAATTCACCAACCTGGCTTGACCTTTCCGCAGAACCCTTCGACCGAATTTGGCACCCGTCAGATCTCGGATATGATCCTGGGTGGATTTTTCAACACAACGTTATGGAACTCTCAACAGCAGTAAAAGGCAGGGCGTTGTGCCGCCTTATTGAGGAGGACGATGCCGACCTCATCGTCTACCTTGATCCAGACGTTTACGTGTTTGCTGCTTTAGACGACGTTTTGCCAGCCATGGCGGATGCATCGATCGGTTTGGTGCCCCATATTCTTGAGCCGGAGGCGAACGATGCCGGCATCGAAGCCATAGAGATGTCAGCTGCCTCACATGGCGCATACAACCTAGGGCACCTTTTTGTGCGGCCCGATTACATCGGTTCATCTTTTGCCGAGTGGTGGGCGAAGCGCTTGGATCAGTTCTGCTTTGACGACAAAGCACGCGGCCTGTTCACCGACCAACGCTGGATAGATCTTGTCCCGTCAATTTTCCCAGGTGTGCGTATACTAAAGGATCCGGGCCTCGACGTTGCCTGCTGGAACATTTCATCCAGGTCTGTCCGTCGAACGGGCCAAGGCTCGAGATATACCGCGAATGAGACCCTCTTGAAAACCTATCACTATTCGGGAACCGGCCCAAACGGCACTCATCGCCGGGTGCGTGAACAGTTCGACGCAGGAAATCCCGCTTCGGCTGAAATCGAGCGATTTTATGAAGAAGAGATTAGTAAACTTGGGCAAGCGGAGTTTTCTAATCTCCTCTGCGCTTTCGATTTTTTTGATGATGGCACATCCATAACCGCGCGCGCGCGGCGCATGTATCGTGATCATCCGGATTTGAGACATGCTTTTCCGCAACCATTTTCATGCGGCGAGAATGGCGGTTATTCAGGCTGGCTTCGAGCAAATAGGCCTGGTTTCATCGACGGCATTAGCTTGAGCCAAGTTCAGGTTCGAACCGCCTTTGATGAATTGTTTGACGGCGAGTGGTACACTCGAAAATACCCCGAAGTCGCGCATGCAATCTCAAGCGGTAACGTCAAAAGTGCGCTGGATCACTACTGTAAAGTAGGGTCACAGATTATGCTGGATCCCAATCGTTACTTCGTAACTGCACACTACGTCGAGCGCGCTGGTGATTACGACACTCAACAGATCAAAATACACGCTGGTAGTAGGGAAGGGACGTGGTTGTGGCATTATCTCAGCGTCGGTTTGAGAAACGCGTGCGAGCCAATCGAATTTTTCGACAGTCCTTGGTACATTGCCGCCAATCCTGATGTTGCCGCTGCCATGCGAACAGGAAGCGTGAGTGCACCGCTTGCACATTTTGTCAAACATGGAAGTGGAGAAGGTCGTGATCCAGGGCCTGGATTTCGGAGCGCAAGATACTTAGAGATTTCCCCCATAGCGAGGTCAAAGGTCAGTGAAGGCAACGCCGAAAGTGCTTTTCATGCATTTGTTGATATGGGCGGGGTTGCCGGGCGCGTTTGTGTCGAAGAAGGCTCAGCGACGGACTTCTCGATGGTCACATCATGAGGCCAATTTTCGTAGGAGGGCCTGGCAGGAGTGGCACGTCGTTCCTAGCCGCCTCCTTGGCACGACATCCCGCGATTTTCTCATTTCCAGGAATCGAACTCAAATTCCTAACGGAAAAAAATGGTTTACTGGACTTGCATCACAGTATTGTAAAGCACTACTCGCCAAATCGAGCTATTGTTGCGTGGCGTCAATTTCATAACTTTTACGATGCACTAGTCTGTGGGCGCTTCGGGCAGCCCGGCCTGAGTACCGTAGCACCTCTGGCTCATTGGGACGCATGCTTTGTCCAGTTTGCCAACAAGCTCACAAACGAGGGGCACGTTAGACAATTGTCTAATGAGACATTCATTAAAATAGCCCGAGAGTTCTTGATAGACATTTTCAACCACGCAAAGCAGGCCACAGGACAAATGAGGTTGAGTTCGCGGTTCCTTGAAAAGACACCTCATTCTATTCTTGAGTTTGAATTTCTAGAACAACTCACCCCCTCCGCTAGCTTCCTCCATGTAATGAGAGATCCGCGTTCGATTGCGTATTCGTTGCGAAGTATGACTTGGGGGCCAGCCTCGCTAGATGCATGCGCTAGTTGGGTCAGTAGCTACTGCGAGGCTTTTTTAGCGGCGCGCTCGCGCGCAGCGCGAGTTGGTTGTGATATCGTAGACGTACGGATAGAAGACATCGCCAGAAACCCGACGCAACTTTCAATAAACATATGTAAAAGTCTCGGCCTTCAGGAAGTGGAAAGCCTTTTGTCCAGTGCGAACCTTTCTACCCTGAACGGATGGAGCCAAACAGCCCCTCAAGCTGACAACGAGCTTTTGCAATCACGGCTGTTAGGTTGGTCACGAGAATTCGGGTATGAAGCAACCGAAGTTGGTCTTACCGTTAATCAAGCAGATGCGGCTTGATTGTGCTGTACACTTTGATCGGCGTCGGGCCAATTACATGAAATCACGTCTAAGAGTTTGGCATGACGGATCGGTTTTGACAGGAAGTCGTCCATCCCAGCTGCCAGACAAACCTGCCGATCTGCCTCCATTGCATTTGCCGTCAACGCGATAATGGGCGTGGCAACAATATGCCCGTTCGCCTCAATTTCGCGAATTGCGCGTGTGGCGTCTGGACCACTCATGATTGGCATTGACATGTCCATAAACACCAAATCTGGACCCCATTCTGCAAACAACGCAACAGCTTGCTCACCGTTTTCCGCAAATTTCAAATCAATCGGCTGATCCTTCAACATTTTCTCAACGACCAGTCTATTTGTGCGATTGTCCTCTGCAACCAGCAGACGCATACGACCCGGGAGCGCTTCGAGCTTTCGTTTGTTACCTGAGCCCCTGTTTTGTTGCCGCATAACTTGTGCGATATCTTCGTCACTGCTGAGTGCATCTTGTACTGTGGTTAGCAGCCGTTGCACCGTTAGGGGTTTAAGGAGACGGCCGGCAAGGTTTGCTTTTGCTTCGGGGGACAGGCTTAACTCATGCTCTGCTACACCCATCGGGATCAAACGGATTTTGGGGTCGTGATCAATCAGCAATTGTAGTGCGGCGTCAGGACCTGAAGCCGCAATCGATGTATCTATCAAGACCAAATCTGTCTTCCTGCTCCCCTCACTCGACAGGCGTAACAAGTCGAGTGCTTCTGAAAGCGAGTGCGAAGGAATGACTTGTACGCCAAAATGCTCCAGCCAAGCTTTTATGGTCCTCAAGTCTTCCTCTGATCGGTCTATGCACAATACTCTGCTGTCAGCTGGCAAACTGCTAAGCTTTAGACTTTCGATCTCCGTCGACTGATTCAGAGGCAAAGAAATCGAGAAAGCAGTCCCTCTGCCGACCTGGGATGAGACAGAGACACCGCCCCCCATCATGGTGACAAGCTTGTTGGTTATTGCTAAGCCTAACCCGGTGCCCTCGTACTTACCTTGTCCAACCGCTTCGACCCGTGTGAACTCGCCAAAGATACTGTCCAAGTTCTCTTCAGAAATGCCAATACCAGTGTCTTCAATTCTTAATTGTAAGCTTTTACAGCTGTCTTCTGGTTCGTAATTTACTCTGATTATAACGCTGCCATCGTTTGTAAACTTCACTGCATTACCGACTAAGTTTATCAGTATCTGGCGAATTCGTTGGACATCGCCCTTAAACCCCAAAGGAACCGTTGGCGGAAAATCAAGAGAGAAATCAAGATCTTTCTCCAAAGCCTTGGGGGAGATGAGCATAAGGACATCCTCGATGGCGCTAAGCAGATTGAACGGCTCATCGGCAAGAACCATCCTACCCGCTTCAATCTTCGAAAAATCCAAGATGTCATTGACTATCGTTAAGAGAGCGTCCGCAGACTGCTTTACGGTATCGACGTAACTTTCCTGTTCCTCGTCCAATACGGTCTCTGACAAGATCTCAGACATGCCAATGATACCGTTCATTGGCGTTCTGATCTCATGGCTCATGGCGGCAAGGAATGCTGACTTCGCATGGTTTGCTGCGTCAGCTTGGCGAGCAAGATCCCGCGCACGCGCCTCACTCTCCGCTAGTTCGGTCTGGGCGCGATAGAGCATTCTCGTTTGCGCCTTGGTTCGGGTCATATCCGTGTAGGTTAAGATCCAACCGCCGCCAGATCTGACGGAGACATCGACGGCAATCACGTTTCCAGACGGCGTTTCAAGGTAGTATTCGCCGAATTCTGCGCGTTTAAACAAGTCGACATCAATTGGTTGATCACCGGGGATCCGAGGCCCGTAGTCGCCCCTAGCAGCGAACTCGGCGATTACGTCTGTTATTCGATTTCCCACCGGGGACCAGTCTTGGCCCTTGTCCAACATTTCCCGAAGTCTGCCGAGCATTGCGGTACAAACCGCGTCTTCGTTTAACGTGATGACGCCTGCAGACATCTCGCTGACTACGGTGATTAGATCACTGTCAGACTTCAGAACAGACGCAGACCGCTCTCTACTAAACAGACGCAAAGCTGCCCAAGCAACAACCAAGCCACCCAATACTGCGCCAAACTTCAAAATCAAACTGGCATCGGGCAAGGCAATCATAGGCGACGCTCCAGATACAGGATTTGCCGATCACGCTCGGAGTAATGAGAGACAGAGTCGATTGCTTCTCGAACGAGCAGCCAACCCCAACCGCAGTCGTTTGGTGGTGCGAGCACGGCCGGCTCTTGTGCCCGATCCCAATTCGACAGCAGCCAGTCGGGCAACGCCGGCCCCTTGAATTTCAGACAGAAAATTATCAGCCTGGTATCTGTCCACAGACTCAGGGATCCATCTTGTTGGAGACCTTTTTCCCCTGATAACTCACCGAGCGTGTAAAGAACTTCGTTGAGTGCCAGGCCAAGTAGGGCAAGCGCCTCCGGTGAACGTGAGACGAGTAGTTTTTCCAAACCAGGAGATGCAAGCACATCGTCCACAACAGACGCCATCGCCCGTGCGCCACCGTCCAGCCGACGTTCCAAGGTCGGCCCAAGAGTATCTCTGTGCATATCGTTCCCCCGCACCCTTCAGCAGCCAGACTAGGCCGCGGGGCCCTCACGTACGATGAAGACTTTGTTCATACGCGTCAGGCGTAAGACCTTCATCACAGTGCTGCATGGGTTGACGATTTCCAGTTGGCCGCCTGACCCCATGAGCTTCAGCGCGCCGACAAGCGCACCAAGGCCCGAGGAGTCCATGAACTGCACATTTGTGAAGTCCACCTCCAACCGCCGTGCGCCGGCATCAATCTGACCTTTGAGCTCAGACTTTATAGTGTCAGCCACTGCCGCATCTAAACGAGGACCTTGCAAGGTCACCCGTACGATGCCGGCTTGGATCGTTTCCGACTGAATCATTACCTACTCGCACATTACTCAACGCTGCGATGAAAGTGGTATTCGGTCGAGGTAAAGAAACTTCGAAGGCGGTCAGCTAATCCAGATCTGCCAGTCCGGCACCGGCGCCAGCAAGGCGTGAATGATCACTGATTGGCGCATAGGTTCGCGCAGCCAAGGCATTAAGTCGTTGGAAGTCTGTCGTCGAAATAGCGGCAACTCTCGCACATCGAACGGCTTCCACGACACGCGGCGCCGACATCGAAACCTTGAGGTCTCCGAACGAATCCATCGGGTTACCGCACTCAACACCGTAAGATCGAACGTGGCTTAGGGAACCGTTGACATCAAAATCGCAGCCTTGTTCCGGAGTTAAGACTCTCGCGACAAAAGGAACAACCAACAACGGCGACCGAACGTCGAAGAGTTCAACATCTCCCGCTAGACCAACATCGCTCAGCATTATCCCCGCTGACAAAGCAGAGGCTCCATGGTTTGTGGCAAGCAGCGTCAAGGCTGCCTCAGGTCCCGGGAGGCCGCGCGCGGAGAGCCAGCGAGCAGCCGACGCCAACTCCTCCGCTTCACCCCATTGCAACCCCGCGCCACGTCCGGCCTTGAAGATAAGGGCTGAAATCTCTCCGAGCGAAAAGCTCAACCGTACATCCAGTGATCCATCGGCAGCCGTCCAACTTCGTCGGGGAAAGGGGCGCCTTGGAACATGGAAATACGAACCCAGCGGTCTGATTTGGGATCAAACCGTGTGGCGCCGAAGAAACTGAGCTTCGCCCTTAACAAATCAATAGGCAGCATTTCTTGGCTCAGCGTGTTGTCACGCACTTCTGCGTATGGATTACCAGCAACAATCTGAACCCGTCGAACGGCGTGCCGATGCTGCGGCATCGACTGCAGAAACTTCGAAAGAGGCGTGTCGGCCGGCCATTCGATAAGGCTCCCCGCCAATGCAGCAACATCTCGCGCAGGGCCCAACGGCTGCTCAAAATAATCCAAGGGCTCATCTGCACGTTCGGCCAATCGGGGTTCCAGTTTCTCGGCGGACACATACCACAGGCGCGCCGTCGCCTCAGCCTGATCCCAATCAGTCTCTGTAGCCCACTTGTAGTTGCGAGCAATTAGGGCTGCTAAAGCGCCCGTTGTACCGTCGGCATCTATGGGGAATGACGCCTCCTCATCTACCGACATGTGCGAACTAAGATCATCGACTAACTGCCAGTGAGGTTCCAGCATCAGTGCAAACAGCACTTCTTGCCCTTCAAGGGTCAATGTGGCTTCGCCCCAACGCCACAAGGTATCCCAGTTTGAGGGGCGTTCCTGAGATGCGATGCTCTGCAAATCCATGCGCAAATCAGCGATTTTGCGTTGTTGCAAGGAATGATCAGACCACCAACTCGCCGCGTTCGCTTTTGCAAACCTGACAGCACGCCGAAACACCGCCCATGAGTCTGGTGTAATTGCCAATGCTCGAACTCGCGAAAGTGCCTCCTCTCGCGTCGACATCCAGGCGTGAACTAAGGCCGGGTGCGAGATCAAGAACGGTGCCATCCCCAGACCGGTTGAGTTCCCGACGCCTAATGCCCGACGCGTTTTTGGCGCAAGGCGGGCAGCACCCAGATTGCTCGTCCTTGCCAAGTGTTCGACGATATCGACGGTGAAGGCACGGATCAGCCAAACAGTCAGCATTTCCGCCTGAAATGGTGCCGCCAGTTCGGGCCGATCTGCGTAGGCTTCTCGATCGGATAGCCCAAACTTGCCGGATCCGTAGACGGCGGTCGTACGCATTAGATAACCGACACTCAATAGCTCGTCGGCGGCCGGTTGACGACTATTTGCCAAGGCTTCGACCACGTGACTGAACAGCCTTGCGGACCGATTTGCACGACTCAGCGTCAATTCTGTGGGCGACATCCGCCCCGCCTCTTGCAGGGGCACTTCGTTCGCTAGCCGATCCAAATCGGCGGGCGAAGGTTCGCCGTCGAACAGCACAAACGTTGCGTCCCAGGCCTCTGCGATCACGCGATCGGAGCGGAGATGGTCTGGCAAGTCGTGCGCGAAGGCGACAAGGCTGTAGCGCCTTGATGGCGTCGACACCCTGTAGACTGCGCGCCCGACACCGGATTTATCAATGTCCCAAATTGGACGGTCAATTCGCCACTGCTCTTTTTCGACACGGCGAAGTAGAATTCGCATGAAGCTGAGACGGGTCGGGTGAAACGATCCCATGCGCGCCAAACGCATGACAGTCTCGGGTGGGCGTAGAGCCAGAGGCGTCGGCGCGCCGTCCATCAGAATCTCACCGTTCGACAAAGGGCTAGCAATGCCTCAATCACCCGTTTTCGCTCTAGTGAGCCAGTTGCACCGTTCAACAAGCAGCATGCGCTTTCATGCTGCTGGCGTCGGCGAAGGTTTGATCATAGGCGCGTCAAAGTCCAGTTTGCTCAACTACGACCTGCGAAAAACCACCATAGCCGACAGTCACCTTCAACAACCCGGCCCGGGTTCCATCGCAGCTTCCCAAAAGCGCAGCCAGTTTTCTCCCATGATACCTGCGACCTCTTCAGCAGAGAACCCAGCACCGCAAAGTCCGTCAGCTACTCGGTCCCAATCGCGATTGGTCTGGAACCAGTCAGGTTGCCTTGGGAACACGGCGTCAGATGTAGCAAAGGTCCATCGGCCGTCCCGCATCCAACGAACGACCGAATCCGACTGACCCTGACACAGATCAGAACCGATCCCTAATTGGCGGGGACCGATAACCTCGGCAGTACGAGCCGCCATGTCGCAAAAGTCCTGGAGTGTAGTGTCCGACCCCCGACCGAGATGGTGTGGATATAGCGAAAGACCGAGCATGCCTCCGGTCTCCGCGAGAGCCTGCAGGATTTCGTCGGCGACATTGCGACCCGTATTGCGCCAAGACCTTGGATTCGCATGCGTGACAGCAACTGGCCTTTTCGACGTTTCGATCGCACTCATCGCGGTCTTTGCGCCTGCATGACTGAGATCGATGACCATACCCAGCCGATTCATCTCAGCGATTACTTCTTGGCCAAAGCGCGTCAAACCGCTGTCTTGAGGTTCCTGCCAGCCCGCGCCGCACAGAGACTGAAGGTTGTAAGTCAACTGCATGAAACGCACGCCTAGTCGATGGCAGATTTCTAGCATGGCCAGATCTGCCGAGATCGGCGCTGGATTTTGAAAGCCAAAGAAGACAGCAACTCGTCCGGTTGCCCGAGCCCGGCGCACATCCGAAGCTGAACGCCCGGGCAAGATCAGATCGTGATGCTTGCGAAAGAGCGTGTCCCAATCCTTGAGCCGTTGGATGACTTCAGCAAAATCCTCGTGGTAGGCAATGGTCGCGTGGACTGCATCTAAGCCGCCCGCTTGCATCTCTTCGAAAATCTCGCGTGACCAGGCGCAATACTGCAGAGCATCGATACGGTGTGTCCTGCTCATCACCCCTGCCCTTGTCTAATCGCTTGGTATTTTTGCGTCACCCAACCCTCCCTTGCACCAGACGGCTTCTTCGAAGACTAATCCACAACCGAATCGATCGCCGCGAGATACTGGATGCCCGAAGACACCCAGACGAAGCGCCTAGGCGCCGACGACTTCGACATCGAAGCACTAGAGCTTAGCGAAGCACTTGAAGGCACCGAAGGCCTGGACGTCAACAATGCCAGTAGGTTGAGGATGCAATTCCTGACCAGCCAACATGCCTCTCTTGTGTCTCAAGTTCAGTTCTCGGATGCGAAGGCCGCAGCCATTATGACCGTGATGGTTCTTGTCGCCCTGAACGGACCGCTCCAGGTCTCGCTGGTCCAAGGCGGCGACGTCCTTGCTATCATGTTTTTTGCCGTGATGGTTTTGACCATAGTCTTTGCAATGGCGTCTCTGATACCGCGCTACCCCGACAAAGCGTTGTCGAAGCAGATCCAAAGACATGAACGCTTTTCATGGCCCTCGCTGGTCGCGCGAGGATATGAGCCGATGGCGCATGCGGAATTCATGCGTACGTCTGAAGCCTCCCATCTGATCATGTCGATCTCGCAGACCAATGGGGCAATGGCCCGGGTTCTCCGAAAGAAGTTCAGAAACCTTCGCATTGCCTACACGCTAGGCATCTTGGATTTGCTTTTGATGCTTTCCTACGTTCTTTGGCTTCAGCTGCCCTAAACTGCAGCTGAATTTACGCCCAGCGGAACTGTGCGCTTGAAAGTAACGCGCCGTCGACACACCCTCGGGGAAAACAACCAACGATCTCGGAGTTCGCCATGTCTTTGACCGATCTGCACCCGTCTGACGACAATCTGCCGTTCTACGAGGAACGCTGTGATCTGGCAGCAGCCTTCCGTTGGACGGTGCGGCTGAACATGCATGAGTCGGTGGCAAACCACTTCTCTCTCAGCGTTAGCGACGACGGCACCAAGTTCTTGATGAACCCGAACCAAGTCCACTTTTCGCTTATCAAAGCGTCGGATCTACTGCTTCTGGACGCCAATGACCCCGCGACGATGGAGCGACCGGGAGCGCCCGATCCGACGGCCTGGGGGCTGCACGGCGCATTGCACCGGTTGTGTCCGCATGCGCGCTGCGCGATGCATGTCCATTCGGTGCATGCAACAGTACTGGCATGTCTGAAGGACCCAGTGCTGCCGCCGCTTGACCAGAACGCGGCCATGTTCTTCAACCGGGTGGCCTATGATCTGGAGTATGGTGGCTTGGCTCTGGACGAAGAGGCCGAGCGCGCCTGTTCAGCGCTTGCGGACCGAACAAAGAAAGTCCTCGTAATGGGTAATCACGGCGTGATGGTCGTGGGCGAGACTGTCGCCGACTGCTTCAACCGTATGTATTACTTCGAGCGGGCGGCCGAGACGTATATCAAGTCCCTTTGGACCGGGCAGGAGTTGGCTATACTGTCCGACGAGATCGCCGAAAAGACCGCTCAGGAAACTTCAGAATTCGGCGACCTTTCCGACCGCTTCTTCTCGGACATCAAGACATTGCTAGACCGTGACGGCGAAGACTTCCGGGATTGATCGCGCGATTGAGGCTCTCGATCGTGCACTAGATTAAACGACTTAAGGCATTGAGGTAGCATGTATTTGAAGGTTCTGATGTGCGCCATCACGGCGTTGTCACTGCAGGCTTGTTCGGCTTACATGGCAGCGTCAGGCGAGGATAAACGCGATATCAGCATTTTGACGGTGGGCACCCATCGCGACATTGTCGTTTCGGAGTTTGGGCTGCCAGTCACCTCAGTAAACGAGATGGTGACGGTCGAGGGCAGCGAGCCTACGCTCAATCGCTATGACGTCTTTAAGTTCACACAGGGTAGGTCGGACGCATCGAATGCCGGGCGCGCTGTTTTCTACGGCGCTGCTGCCGTTCTGACCCTCGGCCTCAGCGAGGTCATTGCCACCCCGCTGGAAATGGCGGTGGGCGATCAGGGCGAGCTGCGCCTGCGTACCAGATACGGCGCTGACTGGCTGTTGACGAAGGCAGAACTGCAAGATGGAGGGCAGTGGGTGAGCATTCCAGAGTTTGAGGCCCGCGCTGCCGCCCGCCAAAAGGCTTTGGAAAACGACGTGTCGCCCACAAATTGACAGCAGCACTCAGCGGCGGCGCAGGTAATAGAACAAGTGCCGCCCAATACGAGTTTTCAACTCGGCAACCCGCGCCCAACGAGGGTTGACCGACGTGTTGTGGAACATGTTCGCCCCATCGGTGGGGTCATCGATCTCTCCGTTGAGCACGCCGTGGGCGACACGAATAGCGGCTTCGTACTCAGGGCGATTTCCAGGGGTGTCAGAACGGCCGTCGCAGTACCAAGAAAACTGGCACGGTCTTTCGGCGCCGCCATCCTTCACCACGTCGCAGATTGTTCCAGGATAGTCCTGGTGGCGAACTCGGTTCAGGACCACATGCGCGACGGCTGCTTGGTCCGTTCGCCCCAACCCGCGCGATTCGAAATAGACCGTCCGTGCCAAGCAGACCAGATCGCTATCCATCGGAAGCGTTCCGTCGAGCGCGGTGACTGAGAACTGCTCTGCGGGCGCACCTCGCGCCAGCAGATCAAGTGTGTCCTGATCCAAGCGGCTGGCAATATCGTCCGCACCCACCGGGACACCCCGCGGCACCGTCGGCTGCCCGGCGGGGATCTGAGCTGTCTTGTCAGTTTGCGGAACACAGCCGGCCAACAGTGCCGCAACCGACAACCGCAGAAAGGCAGCGCTCATGCGATCTGACGGGCGATGATCAACTTCTGTATGTCGTTTGTGCCTTCATAGATCTGGCAGACTTTTTGATCGCGATAAATCCGCTCGATTTCGTAGTCGGCCAAATAGCCGTAGCCGCCCAGCACCTGGATCGCCTCAGAACTAATGTTCTCGGCCGCCTCGGCGCAGAAAAGCTTGGCCATACAGGCTTCCTTGAGGCAGGGCTCGCCGCGATCTTTCATGGCAGCTGCGTTAAGCAGCAGACCTCGGGCGGCCTCCAGCCGGGTCGCCATTTCGGCAAGCCGGAACTGGACTGCCTGGAGATTAAAGATCGGGCCACCGAAAGCCGTCCGCTCTTTGGCGTAGGCCAGGGCTTTCTCATATGCGGCCTGCGCCAGGCCTGTGGCTTGGGCAGCGATACCGATGCGCCCAGCCTCCAACGAGGACAGGGCGATGCGGTAGCCCTCGCCCTCTTCGCCGATGCGGTCCTCAAACGGGACATCCATGTCTTCGAAGGCTAGTGCGCAACTGTCGGACGCTTTTTGGCCCAGTTTTTCCTCGACACGCACCACATCGAAGCCCGGTGTGTCATTGGCGACGACAAAGCAAGACATTCCCTTCTTGCCATGATCAGGATCGGTCATGGCGAATAGGACCGTTGTCTTGCCAACCCGCGCAGATGAAATGAACTGCTTGGTGCCGTTGATCCGATAACCTTCATTCGTGCGCGCGGCCTTTGACCTAAGGTTTGAAGCGTCGGATCCCGCTTGCGGTTCTGTCAGCGCAAACGAGCCGATCTGATGACCCTCTGCGAGAGGCCGCAACCAGCGCTCCTTCTGGTCAGGCGAGCCAAACCGATCCAGCACTGCACAAACGGGTGCATTGTGGACCGATACCATCGTGGACACAGAGCCATCGCCGGCCGCAATCTCGGTCAAAGCCAGGGCGTAGCTGGTGTAGTCGGCCCCTGCCCCGCCCCAATCGGGATCGATGGTCATCCCAAGGAAGCCCAACTCACCCAATTCGCTGACAATCTCTGGCTCTATCCGCCCCGCCTTTTCGCGAGCCTGCGCTGTGGGGGCCAGCCGGGTCTGGGCGTAGTCACGAGCTGTATCGCGTATCAGGGTCTGTTCTTCGGTCAGCATTTTAGCTCTTTCAAGTCGTTTGGCTGGGGGGCTACCGCACAGCTGTGGTTCACGTTGGTTTACCCTGTCTTTCCGAGTTCGCGCTAGGGGTATGCGGTCGCGTAAGGGGGGACGACCATGACGCTGGGGTTGGAACTTGGATCATTTAGCGCGTCTGCACATGCGTCGGCGGTGCAGGTCGGCAGGGTCACACAGGTTACATCGGTGAGTTTCACCCAGCCGGGAGAGGTGCGCCCAACGTTGACGCCTTCTGGTGTGATCAACGACGTCGACCCAGGACTCTATCTTCCGCAGGATTCTCAGACCTTACGCAAAACCCTCGGGCAGCGGATCGACGCGCAAATTGCGCGAAACCTCCAAGATATCGAGCAGATGCTGTTGGGTGTCTATGCAAAGGAGACTAGAGTTGAGTTGGACGACTTGGACGCCCTGCGGTCACCTGAGGTTCGCGCTACCGTATCGCCGACACTCGCCGACGCGCTTACCGCGTTTGAGGCAGCCCTGCGCCTCTCGAAGGCGTTCACCACAGATCCCGGTGTGTCGACGCCGCAGTTCGTCTCTGAACAGGACGCCCAGGATTACGTAGACCAGGCCATCGCGGCACAGGTCGATGCCCGATTGAGAGCAGAACTGGCAGCAGAGCGCGCAAGTGAAGAAGCCAAAGGTTCCGTGTTGAAGCTCTTCGAAGGGGTTCTGGATCCCGAAACCATCAACGCGTTCGAGAAAAGCCGACGGCTGAGCCGCGAGGCTGCGATCCTAGGGCAGCGTGACGATATGATCGCAGACATTAAGGCTGCCATTGATCGTGGGGAGATCTCGGTCGCTGTATCCCGGGCCAGTGTTTGGCAAGGCAGCGATGTCTCTTTGTCAGCAACCGACGGGTCATCGACTACGTTGTTTGTCGAAGACCGCTTGCATCTCGCGTATGCGGCGGTCTCCAAGACGATGCTGTCGGAGGCGGGGGCGATTCTGAAACGTGCCTGACAGCTATGGCGGCGTGGCGCGCTACCGCAAGGCTGCCTGGATTTTGAAATCTAAATCTTTGACAACTCGAGCACCGAGTGCGCGTGTTTGCGGCCAGCCGATTTCAATTCTGACACCTGAACATTTTCCGTTAAGTGTTTCACGTGAAACAACTTTCTGGAATCTTAACTAGGAGGCCGGGCGTTCATCCTTTCTTAGAAGCCCTCTCCCCAATCGGGCCACCGGCTTTCTTCCAACCACCGAACCCGTCCGAGATGTGGCTGACGCCTTCGAGACCCATTTCCTGCGCGACCTTTGCCGAAAGTGCCGAGCGCCAACCCGACGCACAGTAGAAGATGAACTTGCCACCCTGCTGAAACTGCTCTTTCGCATACGGCGATTCCGGGTCGATCCAGAACTCCAACATGCCACGTGGCACATGAAATGCGCCCGGTATCATGCCGTCACGTTCTAACTCGCGCACGTCGCGTAGGTCGACAAACGTGACGCCTGCCGCCCCATGCTGTTCCAAAAGCTGAGCCGCGGGCTCGTGATCAACGATCTCGTTGGCCTCGGCCACCATGTCCTTAACACGTTTCATTCTTGATCACCGTTCTGCGTCGTTGAATCGACGGTTGTTTACAATCGACAGCAACATACTGCGAGAGCGGTGTGGCCCACAACATCCCCGACGCAAAATGGCCGGTCAGCCTGCCTTTTTCTTTCGGCTAAAGACCATCTTCTGATCGGCGAGTTTGTTGACGGAGCCGTGCCAGGCATAGAGCAAAGCTGCCGGCTCTCGGTCAGAGACAGTGATCCGGTGCATCGTACCTGGCGGATTAAAGATCAGCGAACCGGGCGCCCAAACACCTGCATCGTTTTCGCTGACTGTGCCTGAGAGGACATAGTAGCTTTCTGTCAGCCCGTCATGTGCGTGCGCGGGGTACGTGCACTTTGGCCCGAATAGGACCAGTCCCAGAGTTACACCGGGACTTACCACAGGGCCGCGACCCCCGGCTATCTCAGCGAAGGCGTACTTCTTAGTAAGTCCGCGCGGAACTTTATCATAGCCGTAGAGCCATGAAAGATGTGGCAACACGGCATCAAGCGCCCGGATCAACGGCCACATCGGGCCCGAACGCCCGTTGTCCACAGCCCGCCGCAGATGCGCGGTCACAGGCTTGTCCTCGCGCTCTGCGATCACAACCGCCGGATTGTCAGCAATCGTCTTGGAGATCGCCTCACGCACCACACGCTGATGGGTACGAATCTTCGCTGATCCGCCAGCCCCGGAGCGCCGATAGAGCTCCCTGATTTCGCGCAACAAGTAGAGCCAGTCGGGTGCTTCACCCAGCTTCAACGCGTCGGTCACGGTGTCTTCCTTGGCCCGTCGCGGTCCAGTCAATCCTGCTGGATCGCTTCGACTTCGATCAACAACTCGACTTCGTCACCAACCAGGTCGGGCAGTGCATAGGTCATGCCAAACTCAGATCGTTTGATCACGGCCCTGGCCGAAATCCCAAGCGTTTGGCGCTTGTGGCCGAAAGGATAAGGTGCAGCGCGGTTCAGCGTGACGTCCAGGGTGACAGGTCGGGTCACCCCGCGAATGGTCAAGTCGCCCGTAACTGTGCCTGACGTCTCACTCGCCGCCTCACCACCAGTCGCCGTGAAGGTAATCGTCGGATGTTCCTCAACGTGCAGAAAATCCCTGTTGCGGATATGCCCGTCGCGCCGCTCGTGGTTCGAGAAGACCGAGGCAGCGTCCACGCGGATAGACACCTCACCCAGTTCCTGTGTCTCTTCGTTGTAGATGAACTCGCCTTCCGTGGTCAGAAACTGACCCAGCGTTCGCGCATAGCCGATATGTTTGACAAAAAAGGCGATCGCCGCGTGATCAGGGTCGATCTTGTAAGTTTTTGGAGCGCCAACTGCTGGTGACATCAGAGTGAACGTCAATGCGACGGCGACGGTGAACAGTCTGAGCATCAAGCCTCTCCCAGATTTGCTCCGCGAGAGGATGGGGCGGCACTTAGCGCGGTCAATCTTGGCGATCTTTACACGCGCTCGATTGCCACGGCGGTGCCCTCACCGCCACCTATGCAAAGACTCGCGATCCCGCGTTTGACGTCACGACGCTCCATCTCATGCAACAGCGTGACGATGATACGCGCGCCCGAAGCACCGATTGGATGCCCAAGCGCGCATGCCCCGCCGTTCACATTGAGCTTTTCTCGGGGGATCCCCATTTCGCGAGCGGCAGCCATCGGCACAACGGCGAAGGCTTCATTGATCTCCCAAAGGTCAACATCGCCTAGCTCCCAGCCAGCGCGCTCCAGGACCTTTTGCATCGCAGGAATTGGCGCGGTGGCAAAGCGCCCCGGCGCTTGGGCATGGCTGGCATGGGCAACAATTTGAGCGCGGGCGCGGCCATCGGCGTCTCTGGCACGCATAAGGGCCAGAGCAGCAGCGCCGTCCGAAATCGACGATGCGTTGGCCGGAGTAATGGTCCCGTCCTTTTTAAAGGCGGGCTTCAGCGTTGGGATTTTATCTGGGCGGGCGTTGCGGGGCTGTTCATCGATTGCGATCAGCCTTTCACCCTTGCGGGTAACAACCTGCACGCCGGCAACTTCCCGGTCGAAGACGCCGCCCTGCTGGGCGGAAAGTGCCGCCTCCAGCGAGGCAATGGCGTACGCGTCCTGCTCTTCGCG
The DNA here is from genome assembly GCA_039026375.1 of Pseudomonadota bacterium. Classification (GTDB taxonomy): domain Bacteria; phylum Pseudomonadota; class Alphaproteobacteria; order Rhodobacterales; family Rhodobacteraceae; genus Thermohalobaculum. The sequence goes on along the minus strand of JBCCML010000018.1, from coordinate 48,853 downwards.
CGTGAATTGGTATTCCTCGGCGCAGTCTTCGGCAAAACTGCCCATCAAACGCCCGGTCTCGTAGGCGTCCTCCAGCCCGTCCAGAAACATGTGATCCATCATCTGCGCATGCCCGATACGAGCACCACTTCGCATCTTGGGCACCATATATGGCGCGTTCGTCATGGATTCCATGCCGCCCGCAACAACCACATTACCTTCACCCGCGCGCAGGCCGTCCATGGCCATCATCACGGTCTTCATGCCACTGCCGCACATCTTGTTTACCGTGGTGCAAGGCACGTCTTCCCCCAGTCCTGCGCCAAACGCTGCTTGCCGCGCAGGGGCCTGCCCAAGGCCTGCTGGAAGGACGCAACCCATAAGCACCTCACTAACGTGCGCAGGGGCGACGCCACCCCGCTGGAGGACAGCTTCAATCGCAACCGAGCCCAATTCCGGCGCGGTTTTCGGTGCCAATTCGCCCTGAAAGCCGCCCATGGGGGTGCGCGCAGCCCCAACGATCGCGATCGGTTCCTGGGTTGTGCGGGCTTCCGGGCTATGATCAGACATGATACTCTCCTGTCAAGATTTCTCCGAACATGGCGTGCCGCGCGCATCGCCGCAAGCTACGCGATCCAACGCAAAAACAGCATTGCCCAGAACATGCGCCCCAGCGCGGTAAGCCATTGCAGCTTCATCCAATCCCTCCAGCGCTCGGGCCAAGCCGTTTGCCTCCACCGCAGTCAGATTAGCGATGGGCGTGATCGACGTTTTGATCCCGAAAGCAATGGCTCCAGTTTCTGGCATACGCCGCAGAGTTTGGCGTTCTGTGCGCAAGTAAAACGGTCCGGTCGGATCCGCGAGCTGGAACAATTTGTCGGAGTGCCCCATGGGTAAGTGTAGCTCAGGCACAGCATGAACGAGCCAGTTAATCCGCACCAAAGGGGTGGATACGCGTAGTTCAGCAAACATTGCCCCAACACGCCGTGCCAGTCTGTCGTCATAGTCTGGAACGGGTGCGTGGATCTCCGTCAGCGCCTGGCCCAACTTCTCCGAGAGCAGCCAGCGAGATGGAAAACAAAGAACTGCAGCGGTTAGGCGATACTCACCCGATCGTGGGTCGGCACGAAGTAGACAAAAGTCCTCGGCCACCACGTTCCCCACGGTCACCAGCGGGTCTCTGCGGTCGAGGGCAACCTTGACGCCATCGGGGCGCATCACCTGCGCCCCAACTGAGAAGCCGGGGCGTTCTTCTACGTGAGCCAGAACCAGATTCAACAATTCCTGGGCGGCCTCGGTATCATCATCCGCGAGCACTACGTCCCGCTTCTCTTTCATCAGCGATCCGCGATAGGCCATTTGGGCCGCGAAGTCAGCGTGCTGGACCGTCCAGTCGGCAAGTTTCAGCGGCGACAGACCAGGTGGATGCCGGGTACGACGACTCAAGAAGGGTGCATAAGGCGCATGCTCCAGCAGGATCATCGCCGCGCCCCGGTCGAGTAATGCAGTAAGTTCATGCTGGTAAGAGCTCGGTGCGCTGGTGCCCATGTCGCCGAAAACGCTAACCAGTCCTGCCCCGCCGCAATCGCACCTAGCGGAGTCCTTCCGTCGACCCGGGCAATCATAGGTGCAGCAGCGCGGGGCACGTTAACTGAGAGATTCTGCCCATCCTCGGTCGCGGTGAACCCCCCGTGTTGATGGATCTGATGGGCCAGCGCCCTCGGGTCGACCCCAGCCAAATGCGGCACCAGGGTAGGCTTGGTCGGGCGTGCCTCGGCCTTATCCTCGCGTCCCGCCTGTGTAGCGTAGACGATATGTGTTTTTATCGTCCCGGACAGCTGCTCGCCCACCGCCAGCCTCTGCAAAGGCGTCAGTTCTTTCAGCCGCGCGCCAAGCTCGCCTGCTGACCAGTCATAATCGCCGGGATCGTAGCGCTGACGGCCAAGCACCGACACCAGACCAAGTCCCGCCCGGGTCAGCGCATGCGCAAATTCGGTGATGGTGTACGCGCGATCGCAGCTGTGCAGTAAAAGATCATAGAGCCCCGCGTGCGACGTCTGGTGATCGCCAAGCACCTGATTGCGGGCAAAGGGATGAGCGTCAGGCAAGTCATCCAACACCGCTTGTGCAGCAGCAACCTTTGTCTCGGGCGATAGCCCCTCGAACAACGTCTTGAACGCGTCCTGAATGGGGTAAACGCCCGAACGACCGTATGGCGCATAGACCATGCAACCCATACCACCCTCGGGTGATAGTGCCTGCGCCAGTGCACGAAAGCCCGCGTCCGGATCTGGCAAATGGTGCAAGACACCGCAGCAATCAATGTAATCGAAGGTGCCGAGCTCTGGTGCGCTCAATAAATCCCCAGTGATAAAGTTGACTTTAAGGCCTCGGGCACTTGCCCTTGCCTCTGCAATCTGGCGACTCGCAACAGACATGTCGATATAGGTAACTTCCGCCGGGCAGCCGATATCGCTGAGCTTCTGCGACAACATGATCAAACCGTCCCCCGTGCCTCCCCCAGCCACGAGGGCACGAAACGGCTCAGACCAATCACGCCGACCCTGAAAGAGGTAGTGATCAATCTCGACCGGGTGACTTGGCGACCCTTCAATCAGACGTTTCACCTCGTCGGCAGGGTCGCGCGCCGGGTAGGGATAAGCCTCGTATTGCCGCTGAACGGGATCCATGCCTTGGGTTTCCTCGCCGCGCCCGACACTGTCAACTACCAGTACAGGGGCCAAGCACAGCACAGCGATTTATCCGTATGCGACGCCTCAACGCCGTTTTTAGCGCAGAAGCGTCGCAGCCCCAAGCTAACCTTTTTGCCAACTAGGGAGGCCCGAATGAACGAGCATTACGCGGACGACCGAAAGATCGGCGGGGCAGTACCTGTCCGCCCAGACGGGTCACCCGACGACAATGATCGTGTAGAGATTGGGCCCACCGCGCTGGCTTTCCAAGAATGGGCCGAGGCCGGATTGACACCGCCCAATCTAGATCAGATGCGCAGACACCGGCACGCCCGATTGGTCGCCGCATTGAACGAATGGGACTACGGCGCGCTGCTTCTGACGGATCCACTGAACATCCGGTATGCCACTGATTCAAGTAATATGCAGCTGTGGAACACGCACAACCCCTTTCGGCTTTGTGCATTGTTCCCAGATGGTTACATGGTTTTATGGGATTACGTCCGCTGCGAGATGCTGTCCGAGTTCAATCCCATGGTCAGCGAAGTGCGCGACAAAGCCAGCCTATTCTACTTTGGCGCAGGCGATGGCGCCCATAAGCGTGCCGATGCGCTGGCCGACCAAGTCGTCCAACTGATGGCCCAGCACGGTTCGGGCAGCAATCGGCGGTTGGCTGTGGACAAGATGATGCTGCACGGCATCCAGGCTCTCCAAGACCGGGGGCTGGAGCTGATGGACGGCGAGGAGCTGACCGAAAAGACTCGCGCAATCAAGGGCCCTGATGAGATCAATGCCATGCGCTGTGCCATTTTTGCGTGCGAGCAGGCAATGGGCGCCATGCATGAAATGGTGCGCCCGGGAATTACAGAAGTGGATGCATGGGCCGTTTTGCAGTCAGAGAATTTCATCCGCGGGGGCGAGTGGATCGAGACGCGGATCCTAAATTCCGGTCCCCGCACAAACCCGTGGATGCAAGAGTGCGGGCCACGCATTCTACAAGAAAACGAGCTCTTTGCCTTTGATACCGACATGATCGGCGTCTATGGCATGTGTGCTGACCTTAGCCGCACTTGGTGGATCGGCCCCGATGAGCCCTCCGCTGAACAGCGCCGCCTGTATCGCGAGGGTCACACGCTGATCATGGAAAACGTCAAGATGCTCAAACCTGGCATGACATTTCGAGAAGTTAGCCTGGCAGGTTATCCAATAGCCGAAGAATTTGTCCCCCAGCGTTATGGCGCGATGATGCACGGCGTCGGTTTGTGCGACGAGTGGCCCGCGATCAAATGGCCCTGCGATCTGACCGAGTACAACAACGACTATGTTTTGAAGCCAGGTATGATGCTGTGTGTCGAGGTCTACCTGGGTGTCGTTGGTGGACGAGACGGCGTGAAGTTGGAAGATCAGGTTTTGATCACCGAGGACGGAGCCGAGAATATGACGCGGTATCCATTCGACGCAGCCTTACTATCGTGACGACGGGGAGGGAGCGTAGCTCGCCGTACGAGCGGATCTAATCTCATGTCTTTGATATCGAGCTAGATTTTCGACTAGTGACGGGTTCTCATGAATCACCTTCCATGGCGAATGCTCCTGATAAATTGCTGTCTGTGCCTCTTCAGTTGGGCTCAAGTGTTGGGGTAGGATATTCGTCCGTTTCCGCGGGGGCGCACCGAAGGGCTTGTCCGCAGATCGGGCCGCTGCAAAAACATCGGGCATGAAGGGTCAGCTATCCCCAGACGTGTACGATGTTGACCGTCAGCCTGACACCTGGTGGCGGGCAGATGCCGGTGATTGGGCCAGCCCACTGCCGCTGGACACAGACATTGCGACCGATGTGGCGATCATTGGCGGTGGCTATGCGGGTTTGGGCTGTGCAAGACGACCGGCAGAGTTTGGGATTGCTGTCACCGTCCTGGAGGCTGGTGATATCGGCTGGGGTGCATCCGGCCGGAACGGCGGCATTGTCGGGCTAACGTCGCACAAACTTGACGATGCAAGATTGCTGGCGCGCCACGGTCGCGACGAGGTCGCCCGCTATCACGCCGCGCAGTTGGAGGGTGTTGGGCGCTTAAAGGCTTTCTGCGAAAACAACAACTTGGCGAACACGCTGCAGGGAAGCGGCGAAGCAATATACGCCCATTCCTATCGCGCAGCGTCTGTTTTGGCAGCGGAAAGCCTTCCGAAAGGCGTTAGCGCTGAACCTCTTGAACCCTCTGATCGCGATGATATGGCTCAAGACGGCGGCGTTATGATACGTCCTGGGTTTGGGGTTCAACCCCTAAGGCTGGTCAGGGCACTTGCACAATCCGCAATGGACGCCGGCGTCCGGGTCTACGCGCGAAGCACTGTCAGAAACTGGCATCGAACTGCAGGGCATCACGTCCTGCGCTCAAAGCTTGGGACCGTCAGGGCCGATCGCGTGGTGATCGCCACCAATGGGTTCACCCCCGACGGCTTATACCCGGAAATGGACGCACGTGCTGTCCCTGTAATCTCGAACATCGCTGTTACCAGACCACTTACGGCAGGGGAGCTAGCGCAACACCCCTGGCTAGGCGCATCTCCGGTCTGCGATACTCGCAATCTGTTGGTGTACCTTCGGCGTCTACCCGAAAATCGCTTACTGTTTGGATTGCGCGGTGATTTGACCGGCGCGGACGCAAATGCTCCTGCCATGCGAAAGCGCGTCGTTCGTCGAATCGGCCAGTGCTTTCCCGGCTGGGCAAACATTCAGATCGATCACTTTTGGCGGGGACCAATCTGCGCGACGACAGCGCTCACCCCGTCGGTCGGCCCGATGGAAAACGACAAAAGCGTGTTTCACGCGCTCGGCTGGCATGGTTCGGGTGTAAACGGTGCCCAAGTCGGAGGCAGGCTTCTGGCAGATGTGATAGCGGGCGCCCCGCTTGAGAGCATTCCCGCCCCCTTTCGTGGTCGGGCGACACGGTTGCCGTTCGCAGAGCTGAGGCCTCTCTACGTTGGCGCCGCTCTCCTGAAACAACGGGCGCTTGATGCAATGAGCTAGTCTGCACACCGCGTGTCCAAAACAACCCGTTAACGATTCAGTGGATCTCTGCTGCGTCCGCCATTGCCGCCTTAAGTGCTGCGAAATTGAAACCCGGTTTGAGCGCCGCAGCCAGGATTTCGGCTTCCCGCCGCGCGATTAACTCGATTGTTGCGGGCAATTCGCGAACAAGATGTGCAGGGACCACAACCGCACCATGGACGTCTGCGTGGATGATGTCACCGTCTTGAACGCTCATTCCATGCACTTCCACGGGGGTTCCGTGGCTCGTGATATGCACCCAAGCGTGGCTGGGGCCGACCTGACCAGCGAGCGCCTGGAAGCCCGGCGCACTGTCGGAAAGGTCACGGATTGATCCATTGGTGATCACGCCCTGGGAACCTAACCCGTGATGGATCGTCGTATTCACCTCGCCCCAGAACGCCCCACGGCCAGGCTGACTATCAAGATCCTGAATCACGACCACCGAGGGTTTTGGGCCAGCATCGACATACGCGTAATAGTTTTGCCGCAGCGCCAACACCTCATCGGGCGGCAACGCAGGTTTGGACGAGGCACGGATTGTAGCTGTCCGCGCATAGCCGACCATTGGCTTAGCATTGGGACGAAGGCAGGTGAACGCTGTGGTCGTGTAGCCCGTGAGCCGCCACGCGGAGTCCAACGCCTCCAGGCCATTGCAGATCGTTGGCGTGTCCCATTCAGCCAATTTCGCCAGTTCGTCAGCGGTTAACTCAGTCATGCGCGCTCCTCTTTAGATAGGCGTTCCCAAGGGCGGTCACCCCGGTCAATCTCCGCCTCGGCCGTTGCGGTCAAGGCGGCATAGTCTGGCGTTGGGCCTGAGGCGATGATCTGCGCCTGGGCCCTACCCCGAGCCAACGCCGTCACCACCTGATTGACGGGAACGGACAGGCCCAACCTTGTGGCCTCGCGCACGAGCCAGCCGTTGATGGCATCGATCTCGATCATTCGTCCCTGGTCCACATGCTGCAACATCGAGGGCTTGGTGAACTTGCGCCAAACATGGATCTCCATCTTCGGGAGAGGGTCGGGATGTTCGAGGCGGATGCCATTTGCGCGGGCGACGGCGAGTGCCTCGTCCGAGATGGCGTATCTGAGCGCGCCAAGATCGGGGATTCTTGTGACCTCACCCATGCGCAGGCCAGTTATCGCCGACAGCGCATTGATGCAGCAGTTGTGGATGAACTTCGACCAAAGAACACCCTGGATGTTCTCGGTCACGCTACTTGGCATGCCGCCCCTATCAAAACATGCCGCGAGCCAGGTTGCGCGTTCGGACGTTTGGCCGTTCAGTTCGCCGACCTTAGTTGGGTCCATTTTGGTCACCCGCGGACAACCCAATGCTGGCCGATCTGCCGAGGCGCGGGTCGATCCCATGAAGACCCTCTCGTGCCCTAGCACGTCGATCAGTGCTTCAGCATTACCCAAACCGTTCTGTAGCGACACCGCTGAACCCCCAGGCTTCAGAACCGCAGCCGCGGTTTGAGCCGCCGCGCTAGTTTCGAAAGCAGGTGTCATTACGACCGCCAGATCTGCAACGGCCGCGCCCGGCGCAACGCAATTGGCTGGCACTTTTAAGCTCATCGCATCTTCGTGCTTGGATAACCCATGGACCCGCAGGCCTTCGTCATTGATGGTTGATACGTGCGCAGCGTCGGTATCGACAATCACCACCCGGGCGCCGCCACGCACCAACGCCGCCGCCATGGTGCCACCCATGGCCCCGGCGCCGATGACCACGACGAATGGATCGGCGATCGTCTCCATTGTTCCCTCCCCAGGTATTCTCTGATTGGGTGTAACCAAAGCACAGCCAATGCGGGGAGGAAAGTATGAGCGCCGATAAGACGACACCCATCATCACCGTGAAACGCACATGGAGGAGGCCAAGTGCAGACGTCATTGGTCGCTTTGCCGGTGCGCCGTCAGGTAACGTCTCGGACGCAGCCGGGCGCGGAGGTTCTCTGGAGCCCCTAATCAAACCAGTGACGCCAGCATTTCGTTTTGCCGGCACAGCACTGCCAATTGATGCGGGACGAAACGATAACCTGGCCTTCTGGGCGGCGCTGGACAGTGTGCAAACCGGCGACGTGATGATGGTCGCAACACACAACCATCGTGAATGCGCCGTCGTTGGCGACCTGATCATCAGCTTCGCCCGTAATCGAGGCGCTGTAGCAGTCGTGACTGATGGCATGATCCGCGATGTCGAAGCGTTGGCGGAGATTGGCATTCCAGTCTTTTCAGCTGGCGTGCGACCGTCTGGACCGACGAAGCGCGGCCCTGGGTCCGTCGGCCTGCCGATTTGGTTGGGCGGCCAGCGGATAGAGGCGGGCGATATTGTCGTGGGGGACCGGGACGGGGTGGTTGTGGTCGCCCAATCGATGATCGATACCGCGCTTCCAATACTGGACGAAATTGCCACCAAAGAGGCCGGCATGGAAGAAGATGGCAAAGCAGGGCTCCTCGCCCCACGCAACATCGATAGTTTTCTGGGGGGCGTATCGATCCAACACGTTGACTAGGAGTGGATCGACTGACAGTTGGCGTTGCGCAGTAGCCACGGCCATAGCGAAAAGATATTCAACCTAGAGATGTGCATTGATCCTCTTCAATCTGCGCAGCAGGCTCCCCATATCACTTGACGTTAGGTCAACGCCTACGCCGCGCCTGCAGGTGCGGAGTATTCCTGACGGAGGAGCAAATGCACTGGACCCCACAGTGGACGACAAACCCTTTCGCCGCCGCGATGACTGCCTACATGGTCGCTGGCAGTTATTGAATGGCGGCGATGCAAGCGGCCGCCACCCAACCGGAGACGTTGGTACCGCCGACACCAAAGGCGAGGCTGAACGCGCGTAGAAAGACCGATCGGCCTCAGCGCCCGCGAGTCAAAAGCAAATAGGTCGCGGCTAATACGGCTAGTGCTAGTAGGGTGAACCCGGTGTTCCACCGGTAGGTCAACTCTGTTCCGGCGTGGCCAGTGATGCGATTCATCATTATGACGACCGAGGCGAATGGGGCACATGTCATAGACAGTGCCCAACCCGCCGCAATTGCCAAGGCGGTCAGCGTCGGCTCCGCCGGAAGACTCGGCAGCGAGCCAAGGATAGCGCCGAAAAATACGGCCATCATGATGGGTGAAAGCGCGAGCTGTGCAAACAGCAACACCCCAACGGTGATGGCCAACATGAAGATCCACGCGGGCAAGGCATCTATCCCAAGCCATTCGGCAACGGTCTCTGCCGGGATCAACGCAGCACCTGCGATGCCGACAAATCCTGAACATCCCAGCGTGACCGCAGCGGGCGCGGATGCAGGCAGGCCGACATCTGCGATGTGGCGTAGGCGGCCTAACAAGTCGATGCGCTGCGCAACCAACCATCCCAGCAATAGCAGCGGAGCAGCCGCCATAATGCTGGATGGGACGCCCAGATCACCCAGGGTCAAGATGGCGATGGTCAGGCCGACGAATGAAAGACAAACGCCTGCAAAGCGAAGAACTGCTGGAACCGGCATTGACGCGCGCTTGACCGGCGGCAAGCCAAGGGCCGCCGCGGTGTGATTTCGCCAACGCCAGCGGTCCTCAGCCCAACCTACAATCAGCATGGCGACCGCCAGGCCGAAGCCGATAGCCATCCAGCGCGGGCGGTCGATTCCGTCGATCAACGTCAGCAGCGCCAGCGGCGCTACCGCAGTCGGCGACCACACAACACACCAGGCAAAACCGCGTAATACAGCGGACAGTTGGCGCTGTTCGCGGATAGGCGTGAGCGGATCATCCGGCGCCTCCTCCGCCGCCCTGCAGATGACCGGCGCAATAAGGGTAAGTGTGCCGAGGTTGAAAATTACCGCCATAAGGTTGGTGCCACCATAAAGGCCCGCAAACCGCCGCCCGCCTGGCTGGCGCGAGAGATATGTGCCAACCTCAGCGACAGATGGCGACGTCATGGCCGCCTCCTGAACCAGCGACAACAAAAGTATAAAGGCCGTCAGGAACACTGCCTGGTCCAGCGCCCGTCGCGCGGCAACCCAGGGTTCTGGATGCAGATGCCACAACAACGCGGCCAGCACGCCAGACAACGCCAGCAAGTAAGCCTCGCGAAAACCCAGCCGCGGCACTGCTGTCAAGATCACCGCCGCCAGTGCTAGGTGAGCCGCGCTGCGTATCCAGGCGAGGCCCAGGAAAATGTGCGCGAGCTCGGTCGCCATAAGGCCCAGCAACGCTAGGGTCAGTACACCTTTCACCAGCACTCAGTGCGATCACGCATCCGATTTCTCTCCCACCGGTTCGCCCGTCGCCGGTCCGGCGATTGCGGCAACCGAACACGATCGCTATCCCTTCTGGCGAGGAGCCATAGGTCTGTCCACATATGGGCCCTTCAGAGGCTCTAAGGATCACAAGGGAGGAACACGTGCACCGATTGACGATTTTGGGATCGGTTCACCCAGATGCCATGGCGCTGGTCGAAACGCGCAACGACATTGAACTTACGCTGATTGAGGACGCCCTGGCTCCGCCAGACCAGATTGCCGAGGCCGTGCGCGGTGCGCATGGGATCGAGGTGCGCACGGCCAAGCTACCGGCGGAGGTGTTGGATCTCGCGCCTGATTTGAAAGTGGTTAGCAGACACGGAGTCGGCACGGACTCAGTCGACGTCGCGCACATGACGAAGCGCGGCCTGCCAGTCGCAATCGCAGTCGGCGGAAACGATCGCTCGGTTGCTGAGCACACATTCGGCATGATCCTTCATCTGGCGCGCAACATGACACGCCAACACGAGATCGTGGGCCTCGGCGACTGGACACTGCGCACCACCATGGGCTCTGTCGACGTCGAGGGGCGCACGTTACTGATACTCGGCCACGGGCGCATTGGTCGTCGGGTCGGCGAACTAGCGGGCGCGTTCGGCATGCGAGTCTTGGCGTACGACCCGTATATCAACGACGTTCCCGAAGGTGTTGCCCATGTCGCAGATTTGGCCGCAGCATTTGGCCAAGCCGACGTCGTCACAGTACACACACCAAAGTATGCGGAGACAACACCGCTTGTTGGCGCCGCCGAGATCAATGCCATGAAGGCCGGTGCCATCCTAATAAACTGCGCGCGCGGCGGCATTTGCGACGAACCAGCCGTTGCCGAAGCCTTGAAGTCTGGCCACCTCAAGGGGTATGGCTGCGACGTCTTCTCGACAGAACCGGCGGGCCCTGACAACCCAATTTTGTCCTCGCCAAACACACTGCTCTCGCCTCATTCAGCGGCCACTACGCCCGAAGGCATGCGGAAGATGGGCATGATCGCCGTTCAGAACTGTCTGGATTGTTTCGACGGCAAACTACAGCCAGAGATGGTTTTCAACCGCAAGGAACTTGGCTGGTGAGTATCGTCACGACCAACCTGAACGCCCAGGGATTAGCAGACGTTCTGACGCGGATCTTCACGGCCGCCGGCGGCTCAGAGCTTGAGGCCCGCGAAATCGGCGAGAACCTGGTGCGCGCCAATCTGGCTGGTCATGATAGCCACGGGGTTGTGCGCACCCAACGCTATTGCGACTGGGCGCGCGAGGGGATGGTACACTTTGGGCGCACGGTCGAAACGGTTATCGATGCCCCCGCCTTCGCAGTACTGGAGGGAAATCTCGGCTTTGGGCAGACACTGGGCATTCAGGCGCTGGAGATCGGGCTGCAGAAAGCTCGTGACCAGGGTGTCGCAATCGTCGCGCTTCGCAATAGCGGCCATCTGGGCCGGATCGGCGAATGGGCCGAGCGTGCTGTTGCCGAAGGCTTCGTCTCGATCCATTTTGTGAATTGCTATCGATCGCGTTTGGTCGCACCGTTCGGCGGTGCTGACCGCGTAATGGGCACTAATCCAGTTGCAATTGGTATGCCAGTCGCGGGCGGGGACTTCATCTTGGACTTCGCTACTTCGACGGTGGCAGAAGGCAAGGTTCTAGTGGCCAAGAAAGGCGGCAAACCGGTTCCTGGAGACGCGCTGGTTGGGCCAGATGGTGCGCTGACCAATGACCCAGATGTGCTCTACGGGCCGATACAACGAGGCGAGCTACCAAATCCGTCAAAGGGCCCCGGTGCAATCACCGCGATGGGACAGCACAAAGGCTCGGGGCTGGCACTTGCCTGCGAGATGCTGGCTGGCGCACTGACTGGATCAGGCACATGCGGGCCCGGCTACGAGTTCCATAATGGTATGTTATCAATCTACATCGACCCCGCCCGGATGGACGATGGCCATGATTGGGCGCTGACCGCTAAGGACTACGTCGCCTTCGTTCGCAGTATTCGGCCCCGAAACGAAGTCGAGCCAGTGCTGATTCCAGGCGATCCAGAACGACGCCGGCGAGCAGAGCGGACACCTGCCCTGCCCCTTCCCAACGAGGCCTGGGCCTCGATCCTAGACGCCGGCGAGCGCCTGGGGCTTCGCCGCGCCGAATTGGCAGCAATGGCCGAGAAGTAACAGGAGATTGCGATGAACCCGAACGGCCTGCGCGCTCGAATTCTCCGTGCCGAACCGCTGGTTGGCACGTTCCTTAAAACACCAGCCTATGAGATCATCGAGGTTATGGCGATGTCGGGTCTCGACTTTGTCTGCGTTGACGCCGAACATGCGCCCAACGATCGCCGCGGTATGGATGCAAGCCTTGCCATGGCCAAAGCGCTGGGCTTGCCGGCGCTGGTCCGCATCCCCGAAGGCACCCCTGCGCAAATCTTGATGGCACTTGACTCAGGCGCGGTGGGCGTGGTCGTGCCGCATGTGGACAGCGTTGCAAAGGCCCAAGCGATCGCGAAGGCAGCACATTTCGGCCACGGCGGTCGGGGTTTTGCCGGCTCTACCCGTTGGGCGGGTCAGGGTGCGCACACGATGCCCGAAGTTCTTGCGATGGATGACGAAACCGTGGTCCTGGCACAAATCGAGGAACCGGAAGGTGTCGAGGCAGCGCACCAGATCGGTGCGGTCGACGGCATTGACGGTCTTTTTGTGGGCCCCGCGGACATGGCCGTCTGCCTTGGCCATCAAGACCCTGCCCACCCCGACGTCCGCGCAGCAATGAAAACCGTCGGCGAAGCCGCCAAGGCGGCCGGCACCTCTGGAGTTACCTTCGTGCCAAGCCTTGATAGCGTTCCGGCCATCCGTGACCTCGGGATCTCTATGTTCTTCGTCGGCTCGGAACACGGTTTCATGCTTGGTGCCGCCCGTGCCGTAGCCGATGGCTTCAAGACGTGAGTATAGCTCCCAATACCTCTCGGGGCCTTCACGGTTCTTTGGCTATGCAAGTTGGGTGTAGCATCAGTTCGGCTGACAGGCCGCACGACCAGCCCATCACGAATAGCAAAGCCTGTTGACGGATACGGTTCATATCGGCTGCGGCGCGGGCTTCATGGGGGACCGCTTCGACGCTTCGTTACCGATTCTGGCTTCGATGCAGAACCGGGATGGGCCTCGATATCTCATGTTTGAAGTGCTGGCTGAACGCACGTTGGCCGTCGCCCAGAATGTGCGCCGGGACGACCCCACTAAAGGCTTCTCACCGTATCTTGATAACTACATCCGCCCCGCGCTGGCCAAAGCCAAACGCCATGGTGTCACTATTGTCTCCAACATGGGGGCAGCCAATCCGATTGGTGGCGCACACCGGGTACTTGAGATCGCGCGCGAGTTGGGTGTCCGGGGCGTAAAGATCGCGGTTGTTCTGGGCGATGACCTTACAGAAACCATCCCCACGTCCGAAATCGCTGCCCTGGAAACCATCGAGGGCATCGGACTGGATGGCCGCGCCATCGTCGCGGCAAACGCCTATCTTGGGGCGCGGCCGGTCGCGCAAGCCGTCGCTACCGGCGCGGATGTCGTCCTGGTCGGCCGGACGACGGACAGCGCCCTCGCGCTGGGACCGCTGATCAACGAATTCGGCTGGGCCGAAGATGCCTTAGATCACCTCGCTCAGGGCACGGTGGCTGGACACCTGCTGGAGTGTGGTGGCCAAGTCACCGGCTGCTACTTTGCTGATCCAGGCTTCAAAGACGTTCCGAAATTGGCGCAGGCAGGATTTCCGATTGCCGAATGCCGCGCTGACGGCAGTTTTACAATCACCAAGCCGGACGGCACCGGCGGTCTGGTTGACCTGCGCACGGTCACTGAACAACTGCTATACGAGATGCACGACCCTTGCGCCTATCTGGTGCCCGACGTAACGCTGGACTGCACCCAACTCTCGGCGACAGAAACGGAAGAGAATCGCGTGTACGTCGCCGGAGCGCGCGGTCACACCCCACCGCCCACGCTTAAGGCCACCATTAGCGTCGATGGTGGCTGGCTCGGCGAGGCGTTCTTGACCTATGCTGGACCTAACGCGCTGGCCAGGGCTGATCTGGCCGGACAGGTCGTGCACGAGCGGCTTTCAGATAAGGGCCTGAACGAGCCCGTCCGGATTGAGACCTTGGGTACCTTAGCGACGCTGGACGGCGGAAATGCCGAACAGCGCGCCAGTCGAGAGCTGCCAACCGACGGCGAGTACACAGTGCGCGTTGCAACGCAAAGTCTGGATAAGTCGAAGGCCCAGATGGTCTGCGACGAGTTGATGATGCTATATTGCTCTGGGCCCGCCGGCGGCGGTGGCTACCGCGCCTCAGTGACCTCCCAGATCGCCACAGCATCGATCTTGATCGATCGCCAGCGTGTCGAACCACACGTGCGCATCGAGGTCTTCGAATGACTTCGCAGCTTGACCTGCCACTTCACGCCGTCGCCCACGGGCGCGCTGGCGACAAGGGCGATACCAGCAATGTTTCAGTCATCGCCTACCGTGCCGAGGCGTGGCCGTACCTGCTGGAACAGGTGACGGCAGCCCGTGTCACACAGACTTTTGCCCATCTAGGCGTGACCAATTGCCAACGATTTGAGCTGCCGAACCTCATGGCGCTGAACTTCGTCATCCCCGGTGCCCTGCAAGGGGGCGTAAACGCCTCTCTAGGGCTGGATCGGCACGGGAAAACCCTATCCTTTCTGTTACTAGGTGACCTGATCGTCTCAGTGCCGCGCGTCGCGGTGCCAGATTGGTCACCTTATCTGAGCCTTAACTGACGGGCATGCCCCGGCAACCATTACAAATACTGCCCCTAACCGACTTGGCCCCCTGCAAGGAGAGCACTTGTGCCCATTATCGACCGAATTGCCGAATTTGCCGACGATCTGACCGCTATCCGCCGCGACTTCCACCAGCATCCAGAACTGGGCATGCAGGAAGTTCGCACCTCAGGCATCGTCGCAGACCTGCTTCGGCAATGGGGGATCGAGACACATACGGGCGTCGGCAACACTGGTGTCGTCGGCATCCTGCACGGTACTACTGGCGAAGGCCGGCGGATTGGTCTGCGCGCCGACATGGACGCCTTGCCAATTGATGAGAAGACAAACTTGCCGTGGGCCTCAAAAACACCCGGTGTGATGCACGCCTGCGGACATGATGCCCATACAGCTATGCTGCTGGGTGCGGCACGCTATCTCGCCGAAACCAAGGATTTCTCCGGCACTGCAGTCTTTATCTTCCAACCTGCCGAGGAAGGTCTCGGTGGCGCTCGCGCCATGTTGGCTGACAAGTTGTTCGAACGTTTCCCCTGTGACGAGGTCTACGGCATGCACAACTCACCGTACCACGACCCCCACAAGGTGGGCGTCAAGCCAGGGGAAGCGATGGCTGGCGCGGACTTCTTTGACTTTATCATCCACGGCTATGGCAGCCATGCAGCGATGCCCGAAAAGTCGCGCGATCCGATCTTGATCGCAACTGCGTTGGTCCAACAGCTACAATCCATTGTAGCACGGAACGTCCCACCGACCGAGCCGCTGGTGCTGTCGGTGACGCAGATCCATGCGGGCGCTGCCTACAACGTGATCCCCACAGATGCGACGGTCTCAGGCACCATGCGCTATTTCGACACCGAAGTGGCCAACATGGTGCGTGGACGCATGGCCGATCTCGCCAAAGGCCTTGGACAAGCCTATGGCGTCGAAATTGAGTACAAGAACCAGGAGATCTTCGACGTCCTGGTCAATGACGACAAGCTCAGCCATGTGATGCTGAACATCGCGGCCGAGGTGGTCGGGGCCGAGAACACTGAGGTCACTCCCAAGGTTAAGACCGGGTCTGAGGACTTCGCCGATATGTTGCGCGTGGTGCCCGGCGCTTACTGCACGCTTGGCCATGCAGGTGACGTGCCGTTGCACAACGACGGTTTCATCCTTGATGACGAGATGCTGCCCGTCGGTGCCTCAATTTACGCCAAGCTGATCGAACAACGCACCGCGGCGTAAGGGCAGCTTTCCGGGGGAGAAAGACAATGGATTTCAACGCACTGCCGTTTGATAATGATGTGATGGTCCGGGGGCTGGAACCCTGGGTCGAGTGTGAAAGTCCAACCCATGACGCGGCGGCAGTCGATCGGATGATCGATCTGGCCGCGTATGAACTGGCGGCAATGGGCGCCACCATTGAACGGATCCCAGGAAGGCTTGGGTGCGGCGGTTGCGTGCGTGCGACCTTTCCCCACCCAAAGGCCGGCACGCCCGGTATTCTGATCGCAGGGCACATGGACACGGTGCATCCACTGGGCACACTCAAGGTGAATCCGTTCCGCTACGAGGATGGCAAGGCCTGGGGCCCCGGCATCCAGGACATGAAGTCCGGTAACTACATAAGCCTAGAGGCAATCCGCCAACTGGTGGCCGCGGGCATCGAGACACCGTTGCCCATCACCGTGCTTTTCACGCCGGACGAGGAAATCGGCACGCCGTCTACCCGCGAAGTCATCGAGGCGAGCGCCCGCCATCAGGCCTACGTGCTGGTGCCGGAGCCGTCCTGGGCCAACGGACGCGTTGTCTGGGGCCGCTACGCGATCGCGAGGTTCAACCTGGAGTCTCGCGGCAAGCCCAACCACGCGGGCGTGGATCCCCGCAAGGGTGTCTCAGCAGTTCATGAGATGTCGAAGAAGATCCTGGAGATCGAGGCACTGACCACGGATGACGCCACATACTCATGCGGATGCGTCCAGTCTGAGCAACTGCACGTGAACTGCGTGCCGTCCGGCTGCTCGGCGCAGGCCCTTGTCATGGCCAAGAAACAGTCGGATCTTGATGCTGCGGTCGAGAAGATGTTGGCGCTGTCCTATACAGGGGAGGATTTGAGCTTCACGGTAACCCGCGGCGTGACCCGGCCCGTTTGGGAACCCGATGATCGGACACGCGCACTCTACGAACATGCTCGCAGCTTAGCTAACGATCTGGGCTACGACATCCCAGCGGAAATGGCAGGTGGCGGTTCGGACGGCAACTTCACGGGCGCTATGGGCATTCCAACACTAGACAGTCTTGGTCCGCGTGGGCACGGCCTGCACACGCTCACCGAGCACATCGAAGTAGAAAGCCTGGCCGAGCGCGGCAAACTGATCGCCGGCCTGCTCGCGACACTGAAGTAGCTTGTCCTCGCGATAGGTGGCACGCTTAACCAAGGGAGCAAGTCTTTCGTCGTTGGACGGCTGACCGGCAGGCCAACTGCACTTCTTTGCCATTTGGCCCGCTCGTCCGCGCTCAAGCTTCAGATAAAGGCGATGTCGTCTGCGCCGACATTCTCGACAGCCAGGCCCTCCAAGAAGACCGCAAACCGATCATGCGCTCCCTTATCCAGTTGTTCGGTTCCGAAGACCATGGTGCCCTCAGCGCCTTCGTGCACCCAAGCCTCGGCGCGCCAGGCGGCTTCCTTTGGCTTGTCAAAGACAAACTCCAGCAGGTCGTCACCGTTTTGGTCGAAGTCCTTGATGACGTCCGGCGTCAGGTATGAAAACGAGTCATAGTAATAAAAGCGAAAGGTGTCGTCCTGTGCGCCCCCCGTCATGGTATCGGAACTGCCGCCGCCGACGATCAGGTCAGCGCCACCTTCTCCTTGGATGACGTCACGGCCGTCCCCGCCCTCCAACGTATTGCCTATCAGCTTGTCATCGCCGACGATCACGTCGTTCCAGCGCGTGCCAATGATGTTCTCGATCGAGTCGAAAGTGTCTCCTTGAGAGCGACCGGACAGGCTGAAGCTCATGCCGATCTTCAGGTTCACGTTGATCGCGTCGCCCTGGTCCACCGAGTAAGCGGAGTAGTCGACCGTGTCGCGACCGGCGCCACCATGATAGGCGGTTGCGATCGGCGCTTCTCCATGATTACCGCCGCCGAAGATGTCGTTCGACCAGCTGCCCCAAAGGTGTTTCTGAGTACCGGCGGTGCCGGATGACGGATTGGGCCCAGTGGGCAGCTGCGTCGGCGCCTGGAATGGCTGGCTCTTCACCGGGATCAGCGTTGGGAATGACGCCGTCTCGATCATGGCTTCGAAGGTGATCATCGTCTCGCTCCACTGTCTTCTGCGTGTTGCTGAGAGACTGCCGTGTGCAGCAAAGCGAATCTGTAGCAGCCGCTACACATGGTTCTACGAACACGGACTTTTTATGTGAGAAACGTTACACTCTGTCCGGTTCAGACCTTTGTCGCCGTCGCTGGTGGTGTCTGGGCGCGCCGGGCCACCACCATTTCGCGATGGGAGATGTAAGTGGCCGAACCCACGATTACCGCCCCACCGACCAGCACGTACGGGTCCAGTGCCTCGCCAAACACAGCCATGCCTAACAGGGTCGCCCAGACCAGCTGAAGAAACTGCACCGGCTGGGTCAGCGTGATTGGGGCGCACCTGAAGGCCTGCGTCAGCGTGTAGTGTCCAGCCGTTGCGAAGCATGCGGTCAACGCCAGCCAACCCACTTCTTCCCAAGTCGGGTCATGCCAGTTCAGTAATGCGGCGGGCAACAAGGTCAGTGTACAAAACACCGAGAGCATCGCGACAATCAGGCTCGGCGGAGCGTCCGCAGTGAACTTTTTCGCGAGCAGGAACGATGCAGCGAACAGGGGCGCCGCACAAACCTGAGCCAATTGACCATTATTAAGTTCCTGAAAGCCAGGCCGCAGGATGACAAGAGCGCCTCCAAACGCTGCCAGGACGGCGCCGATACGCCTGACCTGGAGCCTCTCACCGAGAAACAGGGCCGCGCCAATCGTCACGAAGATCGGCGCCGTATATCCGATGGCCGTGACTTCAGCGATTGGTATGCGCGCCATGGCATAGAACCAAAGCATCACGCCGACGCCGTGGACCACACCTCTGACAGCATAATTGCGCCATTCTATCGCTGTCGGCATGTTGGTAAGCAGCAGTTTAAAGGCTGGCAGGATCAATATCAGGCCTATGGCGTAGCGGATAAATGCAGCCTCCGGCGCTGGCATGTCACTACCCAAGTGCCGCACAATCCCTGTAACTGCAACGAACAGGATCCCGGTCAACAACATCCAAAGAATGCCGGCGACAGGGCGTACAACAGGTTCGGCGTGTTCATTCATGACTGAGCGGGGCATGCGATTACGGAAGACCAACCATAGATCATGGAAATCAGGAAAGCGCCCTCGTCACCTGATAAACTTGTTGCAAGTCCGCGTTCTTGATTAGCGAAATGCAATTCGCCTGTCCTGTATCGAAACGAAGATCAGGGATAGATCAATCACAGCGGGAACGCCTGGTAAAACGCGTAGGGAACATTGACTTTTGGGTGCGATGCAGCGATACGCCGAAGCGGTGAAAACTGATGTAACATGGCGAACAGCTGCGACTGTGTTGGCGAGGACGGCGTAAGGCGTCGAGCGTACGAATAGGATTGAAGATGTCCCATGACATTGACAGGACCGGAACGAGCGGTGAGCAACTTAAGGCCTGGACGGCGCCAAGCCTAGAAAGCGTTGAAATGGGTTTGACTGAGGTTGGATCGACCTATGCCCCAGAAAGTACGGCCCAACCGACGGCACCCGTGTCTTAAACGGTTAAGGACGGTTGTTATTCCATACCCCATTCTTCAGAAGGCATATGCCATCTGATTGACACACGTCGGAGGTGTACTGTGTCTGATGAAACAAACATGGCTTCTACATCCTGTGGTCTTCGCGATTGGGTAAAACCCGAGTTGGAAACAGTGGACTTATTTTCCACCCAAGCTGGCTTCGTTCCAGCACCAGAAGTTAACTCTAACGTAAACAGCCCTGACGTCTCATAGACCCCCAAACTGCGTTTTGCGGGGTTGACGACAGCAACTCCTTCGGCTGCTGATTTGTCCAAATTGGTATTGGTATGGCGACGCTGCTGGCGGGTATTCTGCCCCTGAATGGCAGAACGGACTGCCAATCGATCTTAGACAAGATGGGCTATGCGATGGTTCCTGGGGGCTATCGTCAGTTCGGCGCGGAATTCGGCCCAGTCGGTGTGCGGGAATTTGTCTGCAAGACCAGTGACACCCTCCACCAGTTCGGCGACACGCTGTTCGCTGGAGATTTAGATGCAGCGTATTTTCGTGACGATCCTTTAGGCAAGGCGATCGACCCAACCGTCGTGTCAGAGAGCTTTGGACGGTCACCCCTCAACGCAGTACAGCGAATGGACGGCGAGTTCTCATTCGTCCACTGGAATAGTGCAAACGAGACGTTGTCTTTGGTCAGAGATAGGTTTGGGTGCCGACCTCTATTCTACATACACAAACCCGACGCGTTCTTTGCCTTCGCATCGCTGATCACAGGGCTGGTGATTTCAGACTTGACCGACGGTGAAATTGATCACGGTACAGTTGCTAAAGCATCAGTAACCAATCAAGCGGTCGGAAAAGACACGATCTATCGGGACATCAAACGAGCGCCACGTGCTCAGATCATGCAGGTGCGGCGGGGAAGAATTCACGAGCAAGAGTACTGGGCGTTGGATGCAAGCAATCCGATCTCTCATCGGGAGTCTCCCGACGACGTCTTCGGCGAGGTGCGGTCCCTCCTGAAAAACGCTGTCGAAAGGGCAATTCCCTCGAATGGACCAGTCGTCACTCACTGTAGCGGGGGATTAGACAGTACATCCGTCGCTGCGATGGCTGCGCACGTGGTTGGCCCCAGTCGGCGCGTTAGAGGCTACAGCTTTGCCTATGAAGATGATCGGATCCCAGACGATATCCGGGTTGAGCATCATGCAGCGGCTTGGGTTGCCTCAGAAATCGATAACATTGATCTGTTCGGCATATCTGGCACAAGCGCCATCCCTCGAATAACGGGATCGATCGACGCGACAACGGGTCTCGCCAGCGATCCAGATGAGATTTATCGCGTCTTGCTTCGATCTGCACGGGCAGACGGTGCCACTCGTGTCCTTTCGGGTTGGGGTGGCGACGAAAGCTCAAGCTACTTCATTGGTGGTGCCCTGGCGCACTTGGCGTTGGCTGGCCGTCTAAGGAAAGCACTTACTCTTGCGAAGATGCGCTCAAACCAAAGCGGGCGCTCACCATTGAGGCAAGTCATTGGTGAACTGAGGGCATTTATGTTTGGTGGGCGGTTTAGTGTGCACGGCCCTCGTCTGCTAACAAGACCGGTCGCCACATTAGCAAAGCAAGCGGAAACGCTGAAACCTGAGTTCCGGCAGGGAGTGATGGCAGCCGATCCACCAGTTCGACCTGATGTTCACTACATGCGGGTGCAATTGCTGGCCTCACCGCACTTAACGTTGATGCAGGAGCAGATCCAATCACATGCAGCTGAATTCGGGATCTCTTACGTTTCGCCTTTACTGAACCGGTCTTTGATAGAGTTCATCGTCCGCCTGCCACCTGAGTTTGTTGTCTGGGATGGCAACTATCGCGCACCTTTGCGCGAGGCGATGGCAGGCCTGATGCCCGATAAGGCACGCTTATCCCCGGACAAATACGCATGGTACCTCGGGGCAACCCTAGACTTCACCGAAAATCGCGATCTGCTCATTGAGTCTATGCAAAGTTTGCGAGGTAGCGCGGCGGAAATCGTGTTTGAAATTGACGCTCTCATCGCTCGGCTTCAGCAAATGCCAACGACAAAACAGATGAACGACGTATTGCAATCTCAGCGAGGTGAGCGCTTCCGTATGCGGATGCCTGGTCATCCGCATGTGGTTGGCATGCAGTACGCACACTTTTTGGCGAAGCGACAAAAAACGCCCCTGATCTAGCTCGAACCTTTACTCTTGCGGAACCGTTCAACTCTGGCACAATCAAGTGAAATTCGGACTATAGGACGCGATGCGGAACCGACCTGACAGATACGATGTGTTTGCCAACCCGGCCCCACTCTTGGGAGGTGGTTGGGCTATGGGCGGGTTCGCACTTGCGGTGGTGGCTGCAGCTAGCCCTTTTATCGTCGCGTCCTTGAACCAGATCGCAGAAATTGACCCAAAGACCGCAACGAACGAATTACCGCGCTTACAATCCGTAGGCGTAATGGCCTCGGGTCACGGCCAACCCGAACCATTGAGGTTGTCGCCGACCCCAGCGGAGGTGTTCGCGCAGTCTTCCAACCCTCGATCGGCAGAAGAGGTCCATATCGGATCGCGGGTACTTGCGGCCGGCCAGAACATCGATCTAGCGCCAATTACCGCCCATCCGTTTCGTTCTCCAGAGCCGGTGGTCACCAGACCACCTTCAGCTGGGACGGGAACACCAGCGCTAACCCTGCCCGCCGGGGAGGCGGCGGATACGCTACTCGCCGGTGCGATCGAGCGTTCTCCAATCGCGACATCGCCCCGCCGCGGCCTCCACAAACCGGAGCGTGGCCCATGGCCGGCCATTCCCGCAATCCTCGCAGCGGAGTTAGCGGAAAACGCCCTGGCATTGGAGCCCAAACAGCGCCGACGCATTCAGGCTGATCTGCGCGTTCTTGGTCACGATCCGATGGGGATCGACGGGGTTTTTGGACCAAATACGCGTAAAGCCATCACAGCTTGGCAGGTCGCGGCCGGTCATCTTGGCACTGGATACATTGAGGGCACTCAACACTTGGAACTGAGACGTACCAGTGGCACGCGATTGGCGGAGTATCGAGCACGTATGCGGAACGAAGAGCAACTTCGCGCAGCAGCTTTAGACGGGCTACTTGTCGTCCCTTCGGCTCGCAATGCCCCAGAGTGTGACAGGAACCGTTCTGGTATCATCATCGAAAACCAGAGCTTCAGCTGTGATCTTACGGTACTTGAAGAGAGTCTGTCGGATCTCTTCGGCGGCAGCGGTTAAGGTAGCCGCTGGGCTTCGATCTTACTTGGCATTCACAGCGGTCCGCTCAACGCCCTCCATCCAATGTCACGACGGAAAAAGCCGTTTGGCCAGTCAATAAGTTGGATCGCCTCGTATGCGACATCTCGCGCTTGCGATAGATCTTCCCTGAGTGCAGATACATTCAGAACACGCCCACCGGCGGCCTCAATGCCATCGCTGCCCCGTGCTGTTCCCGCATGGAAGATCATGGCGCCCTCTATCTCGGCCGCCTTTTCCAGCCCGCGAATCCGGGTTCCTTTTTCGTATTCTCCTGGATAGCCAGATGCGGCCATAACCACGGTGATTGCAGGTTCAGGTCGCCAATCGGCTCCGCACTGTTCTAGCCCGCCCTTTGCCGATGCCAGCAACAGCGGAGTAATGTCTGACTGGAGCCGGAGCATAAGAACCTGACATTCTGGATCGCCGAACCGAACATTGTACTCCACAAGGCGGGGACCATCAGGACCGACCATCAACCCGGCGAAGAGAACCCCTTGAAACGGTGCGCCCCGGCGCGCCATCTCGGTGATTGTTGGTCGAACTATTCGATCAAGTGCCTGGGCTTCGACATCTGACGTCATGACCGGGGCTGGTGAATATGCTCCCATCCCGCCGGTGTTCGGCCCCTGGTCACCGTCAAATGCCCTTTTGTGATCCTGCGCGGAGCCGATGGGCAGCACACTCTCCCCGTCACTAAGGACAAACAAGGACACTTCCTCGCCTTCCATGAATTCTTCGATTACGATTTCAGCGCCCGCGTCCCCGAAAGCACCACCCAACATATCGGCAATAGCGGTCTCGGCCTGTTCCAGCGTTTCGGCAACAACAACGCCCTTACCAGCGGCTAGTCCGTCCGCTTTTATGACGATAGGTGCCCCCTCTGACCGCACATAAGCCAACGCAACTTCCGCGTCGCTGAACCGGGCCCACTTAGCTGTCGGCGCACCGCAAGCATCACAAATCTCTTTTGTAAATGCCTTCGAAGCTTCCAGCTGCGCGGCCGCAGCTGATGGTCCGAACACGGCGACCCCGGCATCCCGCAATGAATCGGCAACGCCTGCCGCAAGTGGTGCCTCGGGCCCCACAACGACCAGGTCAACAGCATTACTCGTTGCCCAGTCAGCAACTGCCTGGCCATCCATTATCTCTATCGAGCAGCACTCAGCGACATCCAAGATCCCCGCGTTACCCGGTGCGGCACTTAAGCGGGTAACAAGCGGCGATTGCGCAATCTTCCAGGCAAGGGCATGTTCGCGACCACCACTGCCTAAGACTAGTACGTGCATCAGATCGCCCCCTTTTGCCGCAAAACAACTGCATTCCCACCGCGTGCATGTTGCACAGGCTGCCACAACGGGAACTCACGAGCCCAGGCCGCCAGGGCCTTTCGCTCTTTGACCCTATGACCGTCATCTAACAAGACTGCGGCACTATCCCTGAGACTAGGAAAGAGCTCCGGCCCCGCCGGCCAACGCGGACTCCGCCCAGCAAAGTGACCTGGGCCGTCAATTATCAGTAGGTCAATGCTCTCAGGTAATGCCGCGATCGCCCATCGCGCGTACCAGAAATTGTGCTTGTCGTACTCGATTAGCTCAGCGCGGTGGAGCCGGGCATCCAATCCGAGCTCAACTAGCATTGACGCAGTGACGACCCTGGCACGATCGTCATGTTCCAGTGCTGACACATGACCACGCCCTGCGAGCCGACACGCCAAAGCCAAGACGGGGACAGAAATCCCCGATCCGCAGACGACAATCTCAAGAGGCTTGATCTCTTCGACGAGGTCAACCATCAGTTCCAACACTGTTTCGTCTGGATACCAATTGCCACCCGCAGGCAGGTCTACTGGAGAGACGCCCAGCCGATCGGTCAGTGCGCGCGCCTTCGCCGACGCATAGATACTCGCGGGGAACTTAACCATTGCGGTTATCTGAACGAAACATGCAAACTCGTCCAGACCCCGCGTATGGGAAAGGGTTCAATGTCCAGCCTGATCGATGAGGAAGCACCCGGGAACGCGCCAGAGTTCACCGTTTCGGAACTCTCGGGGGCGGTGAAACGGACAGTTGAAGGCGCGTTTGGGCACGTTCGGGTGCGCGGAGAGGTTGGCCGCGTGTCTCGACCACGGTCCGGTCACCTGTATCTCGACCTGAAAGACGATCGCTCGGTGTTAGCGGGTGTCATATGGAAAGGCGTGGCTGCAGGGCTAGCGGCCCAGCCCGAAGAGGGGATGGAGGTCGTTGCAACTGGCAGACTGACAACCTTTGCTGGCCAATCGAGGTATCAGATCATCATCGAAGACATTGCTCCCGCCGGCATCGGCGCTTTGATGGCAATGTTGGAAAAACGGCGCAAAGCACTTGCTGCAGAAGGCCTGTTTGATGAGGCCGCCAAGAGGCCCCTGCCGTACCTGCCGCGAAGAATTGGCGTCATCACATCGCCATCCGGCGCCGTGATCCGCGATATTCTACACCGCCTATCAGAGCGTTTTCCTGTCGAAGTCATCGTTTGGCCCGTTGCCGTCCAAGGTGAAAAGTGTGCGCCAGAGGTTGCTGCCGCCATTCGCGGTTTCTCGACGCTAAAAGCCGGCACTCAACCAGACGTCATCATCGTCGCCCGCGGCGGCGGCTCCGTGGAAGATCTTTGGGGGTTTAACGAGGAATCGGTGGTCCGGGCCGCCGCGGCAAGCGCCATGCCGCTCATCTCAGCTGTTGGACACGAAACCGACACTACGCTGATCGATTTCGCTGCTGACCGGCGGGCGCCGACCCCGACAGCCGCAGCAGAAATGGCAGTGCCAGTGCGCGCCGATCTCATGGCTTTCATGGCTGACCTGCAAAGCCGAAGGGTTCGCGCGCTACAACTCAGTGTTGACCGTCGACGCCAAAGACTGACCGACTTGGCGCGTGGGCTGCCGAAGCCCGAACAAATTCTTGCGGAAAAGCGTCAGCGCCTGGATCTGGCCACGGCGCAAATGCCAAACGCAGAACGCATACTGGCCGATGCGCATAGGGATCTGCGTGAAGTTTCAGCTGCCCTGGGCCCTGCGCTGACGAACCACGCGCAAGGAGCGCGCTTGCGCTTCACCGAGGTCACGTCACAGTTGACCCCAGGGCGCCTAACAGAACGGCTGACACAGCGGAGAGAGCGCCTCGATGACCGCGGCGATCGCCTGTCTCCGGCGATTACCAGGGCGCAGACAAGCTGGCGCGATAGCTTAGTCGCTCTCAGCCGAACGCTCAGTGTCTTCTCCTACAAGTCAACGCTGGCCCGTGGCTATGCCGTTGTTCGAAATCAAAAGGGCACCGTGATCTCACGCCTAGCCGACTTGCCGTCTGACGGAGCGCTCGAAATCGAATTCGGCGGCGACGAGAGACTAGCAGTAACGACGGGCGAGACAGATCGCTCGCCCCGCAAGAAACCGCTTAAGCAAACAAAGCAGAAAGCGGACGCGCCCGATCAGGGCAGCCTGTTCTGAAGGAGCACGACATGCCTAAGGGATATTGGATCGCCCATGTCGAAATCGACGACCCGGACACCTACGTAAACTACGTTGAAGGAGCCAAGGCCGCCTTCGACAAATGGCAACCCAAGTTTTTGGCTCGCGGCGGCGCCTACGAAGAGGTCGAGGGCGCGCTCGGCCGTTCCCGTCATGTGGTGCTGGAGTTCGACAGCCTGGCTGCCGCCAAGGCCTGCTATCACTCTCCGGAGTATCGGGCGGCCAAGGCGCACCGCACTCCGGTCAGTACAGCAACCATCGTGCTTGTGGAGGGCTTGGATTAGTCTCGGCGACAATCCCAAAAAACGGGGGGCGCGCAGGATTGGCTGCGCGCCCGTGTTTTTCAGAGGCGATGTTTGGGAATTGACTAGGCTTAGCCGCCCATTGTCTTCGCAACCTCGGCCGCGAAGTCCTCTTCTTCTTTTTCAATGCCGTCCCCGACCTCGAACCGGGCGAAGCCGTCGACGGTCACACCAGCCTCGGCAGCGGCCTTTTCGACCGTCAGATCGGGATTGACGACAAACTGCTGGTTGAGAAGCGTGATCTCCGCCAGGAACTTCTTCATGCGCCCCACGATCATCTTTTCGATCACTGCTTCAGGCTTGCCGGACTCGCGCGCGATATCCATCTGCACATCACGCTCCTTATCAACAATCGCCTGATCCAATTCAGCCTCGTTCAAAGCCTGAGGGCGCGGGTCGTGGGCGGCGACATGCATCGCAACCTGGCGGCCAATCTCTGCGTCCTTGTCCATCGCAACAAGCACACCAATCTTGCCCATGCTGGGTACGACGGCGTTATGAACATAAGAGGCTACTGCCCCACCAGAGACTTTGGACATGCGCCGCAGCGACATGTTTTCACCGATCGTCGCAACTTTGTCGGTGATGATCTCAGCGACGGTCTTGCCACCCATGGGTGCAGCCTTCAGGGCCTCCACATCGTCCACACCCAGGGCGACCTTTGCGATTTCGCCGACCATTTCCTGGAACTCCGCATTGCGTGCAACGAAGTCCGTCTCCGAGTTAACCTCGACCAAAACCCCGGTACCACCGTCTACCGCCACGGCAACCAGGCCCTCAGCAGCCGTCCGACCCGCTTTCTTACCGGCCTTGGCAATACCTTTAGTGCGAAGCCAGTCAATGGCGGACTCCATGTCGCCATCGTTCTCTGTCAGCGCTTTTTTTGCGTCCATCATGCCCGCGCCGGTCTTGTCGCGAAGCTCTTTCACCATGGCTGCCGTAATCGCCATCGTCTTCTCCATCCATTTATTAACTGCCGGCCTCGCAGCCGGCCGGCGATCGTCTACGATTCTGGGTGGCGCGGCTGCATCCCTGCGCAGCCGCCGGTATCGTATCAGCCTGCCTTGGCTTCATCGGCCGGTGTCTCTTCCGCCGCCGCATCTGCAGCAGGGGCTTCGGATTCGGCCACCACTGGTTCAGCAGGTGGTTCAGCCGCGGCACCCGGATCTTCCGCAGGTGCGTCTTCGGCGAGGGCTTCCTCGACCGGGACGTCTTCCAGTTCGCCCAAATCAAAGCCTGCGGCATCCAGTTGACTGGCCATGCCGTCAATCACAGCGCGCGCGGCCAGATCACAGTAAAGCGAAATCGCGCGCGAGGCATCGTCATTGCCTGGGATCGGGTAGTCGACGCCGGCAGGGTCCGAATTGGTGTCAAGGATCGCAACCACCGGGATGCCCAGCTTTCGGGCCTCGGCCACGGCCAAGTCTTCTTTGTTGGTATCAACCACAAACAGCATGTCCGGCGTGCCGCCCATGTCACGGATACCACCCAGCGAGGCCTGCAGTTTGCCGCGCTCACGCTCCAGGTTGAGCCGCTCCTTTTTAGTGAAGCCCTGCACCTCGCCACCTTCCATCAACTCGTCCAATTCACGCAGACGATTGATCGACTGGCTGACCGTTTTCCAGTTCGTCAGCGTGCCGCCCAACCAGCGGTGGTTCATGAAGTGCTGAGCCGAGCGCTCGGCAGCGTCCTTGATGGCCGCCTGAGCTTGACGCTTTGTCCCCACAAACAAGATCCGCCCACCTTTGGCCACGCACTCGCGCATGGAGTTCAGCGCCGCATCCAGAAGCGGCACCGTCTCGGTCAGGTTGATGATGTGAATGCCGTTCCGCGATCCATAGATGAACTCGCTCATCTTAGGATTCCAGCGGTGTGTCTGGTGACCAAAGTGAACGCCTGCTTCAAGAAGCTGGCGCATAGAAAATTCAGGCAGAGCCATCTGCGTTTTCCTTTCCGGTTTCGCCTCGGCGGGGATCAGAGCAGTGCCCCAACCGGTGGACCCTTGGGGATGTCTCCCCCGCGGACCCGCCCCGCCTGTGGATTTCGTGCGCGGGCGTATAGCGAGGGTTTCCAGGGATGGCAAGGCCAGATGACAGGGGCAGCATGGGTTTGCTATGCCGCCCATATGGTGAATTTGGTGCAGCCTGCGGGGTTTTCGCTAAACGGGCGCCGGGCGCTGATTACCGGCGCTGCGCGTGGCCTGGGCTGCGTCATGGCCGGCGCGCTTGCTACAGCAGGGGCTGAGGTCTGGCTGAACGGACGCAATGCGGCACCCTTGGACGACGCCGTCTCCCAAATCCGCGCAAGTGGGGCCAGCGCACATGCGGCCGCATTCGACGTCACCGATCCTGCAGCGGTGACCGGATGGTTGGCCGACGCACCCGAAATGGACATCCTGATCAACAACGCGACGCTGCGCCAACGGGCACCTACGGCTGATCTTTCTGCGGACGACGTTCAGATGCTGCTCGACGTCAACGCGCTGGCCGCCTACCGGCTTACACGTGCCCTCACACCTGCCATGCTGACAAAGGGTCGTGGCGCGATCGTCAACGTGACGTCGTTAGCAGGGCCTTTGGCTGGTCCTGCCGATCCCGGCTACACCTTGGCAAAAGGCGCGCTGGCAGCGATGACGCGTGCCCATGCCGTGGAGTTTGGCAGGCGCGGTGTTCGGGTGAACGCGATCGCACCAGGGTTCTTCGCAACCGAGGCGAATGAAACATGGGTTGCCGACGATGCGATCGCCGACTTCTTGAAAGTTCGTAATCCCATGGGACGCTGGGGCGAACCGCATGAGATTGCAGGCGCGGTCGTCTTCCTTTGTTCGGACGCGGCATCCTACATCAATGGTCACACGCTGGTCGTTGACGGCGGGATGAGCGTGAAGATGTGAGTGCACCAAAGCCTATCCTGATTGCGGGCCCAACGGCGTCGGGTAAATCCAGTTTGGCGCTAGCGCTCGCCGAACGCACAGGCGGGATGCTGATCAATGCGGACAGCCAACAGATCTTTCGCGAGTGGCAGACCCTATCTGCCCGGCCGTCCGATGCGGAAACAGCGCGTGCCCCGCATCATCTCTATGGGCATATTTCTCTGGCATCTGAGTACTCGGTTGGACACTGGCTCCGAGACCTGCGGCCGATCTTGCGTGCAGCACAGGACGAAAGCGTGCAGACCATCATCGTAGGTGGTACAGGCCTGTACTTCCGAGCGCTAACCGAAGGTTTGGTCGAGATCCCGCCAACGCCGGACGAGATCCGCGCCCGGGGGGAACAGGAATTGGACCGTTTAGGCCTACGCGCGTTCACCCAATCCTGGGCCGCCCGCGACCCAAAGACTGCGGCTCAGACCGACCTAGACAACCCCCGTCGGGTGCTGCGCGCTTGGGAGGTTCTGGAGACCACAGGCCAGGGTCTGGCCCATTGGCGTGCAGCGACGCCGCCGCCGCTGATCCCGTTGGGTCAGGCCCTGGCAATCGCGCTGGTCCCGCCCCGCGATTGGCTATATGCCCGCTGCGAACAACGCTTCGACCAAATGATCACGGCGGGAGCGCTGGATGAGGTCCGCCACGTCCAAGCCACCTACGCCACCCTGCCCGACCTCAAGGCTGTCGGCGCGCGTGAGCTACTGGCGCACCTGAGCGGCGAACTTACGCTCGACGATGCGATCGGCCAGGCGAAGACTGAGACCCGGCGCTATGCTAAGCGGCAGTTGACCTGGATCCGTAATCAGATGGGTGACTGGCAGACAAAGGATCCCAGCCATCCCAGCGATCTTGCGGACATCATGCGCATTGTCCTATCCTAGTTATCCACGCATTCCCTGGAGTTGCTCATGCGCCGTTTTGGCATTGCTGCCGCGCTGATCGCCGGTTTGGCCTCGACACCAGTGATGGCCGACGCAGACGCGGACTTGACCTTCATTGCCGACGCTCTGGTGTCTGAGGCAGTCATCGATGGTATCATGGTGGCCTTGTGGCCGGGGACAGAGGCGATGTTCAGAGCCCCGATCAAAACACCACATGGCGAGATCCAATTCAGCCGATCGGCGCAAAAACAAATCATTCCGCGATTTCGCGCCGCCATGATCGAGGCAGTGCATGCCGAGTTGCGTGGAATTTTAGTCCAATCATACCGAGCTGAAGTTTCCCCAGCAGCCATCTCGGCATTCGCTGAATTCCTGCGAACTCCAGAAGGGCAGGAGTATGTGACAGCGCAACCCCGCATCCTTGAACGGTCACAGAAACTCGGCGGTGAACTCGGCTTGAAGATTGCGCAAGACATCTTTCCCGAGATCTTCGCGGATCTGATCCGCAGCGGTGAAAAACTGTTCGATGCGGAAACGGAGTTCCGTCTGCGGCAGTGGCTTAGAGGGCGGGGAGAGCAGGATCTCTGACAGCGTCACTTCTAAAATGACAGAAATACTGCCCTTTATTCAAGCTTGACGCTGTCTTAGCCCAGGGGTAACGAAGCCCACAGTAATGGAGGAAGTGTCAGTGACCGACATTCTCGTAGGTAGCGCGCGCAGGAACTGGATGGGCTAAGACCCCACCCAGATTTTGCGCGCTACCAGCCCCGAAAGGGGCTTTTTTTATGTTTGCGTGTCACCCGGAAGGCCGGAGAAACAGGAGAGTACTATGACCGGTTCCAAGAAAACCCGCCGCATGACTGGTGCGGAGATCGTCGTCCAGGCCCTCAAGGACCAGGGCGTTGAGGTGGTGTTCGGCTATCCCGGTGGTGCAGTCCTTCCGATTTACGATGAAATCTTTCAGCAAGAGGGCATCGAACACATCCTGGTCCGTCACGAACAGGGGGCGACCCATATGGCCGAGGGCTACGCCCGCTCTACCGGCAAGCCGGGCGTTGTCCTCGTGACCTCGGGCCCTGGTGCGACAAATGCAGTCACCGGGATGACGGACGCGCTGATGGACTCGATCCCCATGATCGTGCTGTCAGGTCAGGTACCGACCTTCATGATCGGCAATGACGCCTTCCAGGAGGCAGACACCGTCGGCATCACCCGCCCATGCACCAAGCATAACTGGCTGGTCAAGGACACGAACGATCTGGCGGACACCATGCACCGGGCCTTCCATGTGGCGACCACGGGCCGCCCCGGCCCAGTTCTCGTGGACATCCCGAAGGATGTTCAGTTTGCCGAGGGCGCGTATGTTCCGCCAGGCGACGCCAATACATACCGATATGCACCCCAGACAAAGGGTGCGCCGGAAGCCGTGCAGGCCATGGTCGAGATTATCGAGAACGCCGAGCGTCCCATACTCTATACTGGGGGCGGCGTGATCAATTCCGGCCCGCGTGCCACGGCTCTGCTGCGGGAACTGGCGGTGGAGACCGGCTTTCCGGTGACGTCGACGCTGATGGGCCTGGGCGCCTACCCGGCCTCGGGCAAAGCCTGGATCGGTATGCTGGGCATGCACGGCACTTATGAAGCGAACATGGTCATGCATGGCTGCGATGCCATGTTCAACATTGGCGCGCGCTTCGATGACCGGATCACCGGCCGCTTGGACGCCTTCAGCCCGAACTCGGAGAAGGTGCACATCGACATCGACCCTTCTTCGATCAACAAGAACGTGCATGTCGACGTCCCGATCATCGGCGACATCGCCACGGTCCTGGAGGAAGTGCTGGCCTTGTGGCGCCAGCGCGGCTCTAAGACCCGAGATATCTCGGCCTGGTGGAGCCAGATCGACGATTGGCGAGCAGTGAAATGCCTGAGCTACAAGAACTCGGATAAAGTGATCAAACCGCAATATGCGCTGGAGAGGCTCGAAGCCCTGACCAAGGGCATGGACCGATACATCACCACGGAGGTTGGTCAGCACCAGATGTGGGCGGCGCAATTCCTGGGCTTTGAGGATCCAAACCGCTGGATGACATCCGGTGGCTTGGGGACCATGGGCTATGGCTTGCCCGCGTCGATCGGTGTGCAGGTGGCCCATCCTCACAGCCTGGTGATTAACGTGGCCGGTGAAGCAAGCTGGATGATGGTGATGCAGGAGATGTCAACCGCCATGCAGTACCGTCTGCCGGTCAAGCAGTTCATCCTGAATAACGAGCGACTAGGGATGGTGCGCCAGTGGCAACAACTGTTGCACGGCAACCGCTACAGCCACAGCTATTCGGAAGCCCTGCCCGACTTCGTCAAACTGGCCGAGGCTTTCGGCTGCAAGGGCATCTCGATCGAGGACCCAGCAGATCTAGACGACGCCATTCAGGAGATGCTGGACTATGACGGGCCGGTGATCTTCGACTGCCTGGTCGAGCGCCACGAAAACTGCTTCCCGATGATTCCGTCGGGCAAGGCCCACAACGAGATGCTGCTCGGCGAAGCCTCGATCGAGGGGGCCATCGAGGACCAGGGGGCCGTGCTTGTCTAAGCCCTGCAGATCGGCAGAACAACCGGAGCGCTGATCATGGCGCTCCGGCTTTTTGGTCGACGGCGAAATCGTGGGTTTTGGGATCCAGGCGAAAGCCCGACCCAGCCGGGGCGCATGGACAAGCCAGATCTGGCCGGACGCCGCGCGTTCCTGGCCGAGCACGTGCTTCTACATACGCACATACCAAAGACTGGTGGGTCGTCGCTTAGCCATGGGCTCGCGGGCATTGTTGGCGCCGTGAACACAATGGACCTGCGCATGAACAGGCGCGTCGATCTTGACGAAATGAGCGACGATGACCTGGCAGAACTCTTGCTTTTGTCCGGGCACTTTACTTACGGCGTCCACCAGCGGTTCAAGCGCACGCCCCTTTACATTGCGGCCGTGCGCGAACCGGTGGCCCGCGCGGTGTCCGAGTACAGATACATCAGGACCCATCCGAAACAACGCCACCACAAAGAACTCCAGGATTTAGACTTCGAAGCAGCCTGGAATTTGCTCAAAGAGGCGCGCGGGGCATCTGGCGAAAATGCGCAGTCTCGACAGATCACAGCAAATCGACAAAAGTCTGCTGTTGCTGAGAAAGACCTCTGGCAGATGGCGGAGTACGGCTATTTTCTGATCATCCCACAGCCGAAGATAAACACCGCCCTGCAGCGGCTCCGTGGGGCGTTTGGCGTGCCATGGTCACGACTCAGCAAACACAATGTCTCCGAAGGCAACGAAGTGAAGGTCTCGACCGAGATGCGCTCGCGTATACTGGATGCCAATCGGTCCGACATGGAGCTATTTGCCCGTGTCACGGAAGACTTCGATCTGCACCTGAACCGGGCGTGCGATTACATTGCAAGTAGCTGCCTTATGCCGCTAGAAGACAGCCAAATCTGACGGGATTGATACATGAACCTGACCTTGAAGCCGGGATCGAACCGCAAATCCGCATACAACCTCCGTCCGGCGCTGGCCGAGAACGAGGAACGGCACACCCTCTCTGTCCTTGTGGACAATGAACCGGGTGTGCTGGCCCGGGTGATCGGCCTGTTCTCAGGTCGGGGCTACAATATTGAAAGCCTCACGGTGGCCGAGACGGACCACACCGGTCGCCGGTCTCGTATCACCGTCGTCACCGTGGGCACACCGGCCGTCATTGACCAGATCCACAACCAACTTGAACGGATGGTGCCGGTGCATACCGTCACAGACCTGACGGAACAGCGCAATCACATCGAACGGGAACTGGGGCTCTTCAAGATCGCTTCGAAGGGTGAACCAAGGGTCGAGGCGCTGCGCCTCGCCGAGATCATGGGGGCGCGCGTGGTGGACGTCACCCCTGAGAGCTTCATTTTCGAATTGGCCGAGACGCCCGAACAGATCGATGCTTTCGCTGAATTGATGCGTCCACTTGGCCTTGTAGAGCTGGCACGCACGGGCGTCGCGGCCACCTCTCGCGGGCCCGAGGGCATGGTATGAGCGCGAGACTGGCGGCGTTCGGTGTGCTGGCGTTGATACTGGGTGCTTGCGCGGAAGAGGCAACTCAACGCCCTGCCCCAGTGGCGGCGACGCCTCCAGCGCAAGCCGCACCGGCAGAGCCCGTGCCGGACGTGCCGCATGTCTACTTGGCCATTCAGCCCGATCCCTCCGGTGCAACATCGGTGGTTTTCGCGATCGATGAACGCCGGAACAACACGCCCCTCGACGACCCCGCGATCCGTCTGACACCCGAGGACGGCCAATGCAACCCGCAGCAATTGCGCCGTTACAATTTCCCACCGGAAAGTGCCGCACGTCCAATCTTTGGCCCTGAAGAAGTTCAGTCTGGCATAACAGCGCGTGATCTTCCCAACTTCATGGCCATGGCCGTGACATCGGAGATGATGCGCATGGGGCTGATTGTGAACCCCGATGAAAGCCAGCCACAGAATGTTTGTTCCCGCAAACTTTGGGAACAACTGGTGGTGGTGCAAAGCGGCGGCTGAATCGATCAACCTACTGCCAGTAACGGAACATGTTGCCCGGCATCTACCCATTTGCCTGTGCAGCGACGGGGCGTTCGAAGACCCAAAACCGACAGACGGTCGCTCGATATGCGATCTCGTGCGATCTGGCTGGACTTGTCGCGGAGCCTCCTCTATCGACGCCCGCGATCTCAACGAAACGAACGGCAAGGGAGAGGGACATGCGCGTCTACTACGACCGCGACTGCGACATCAATCTGATCAAAGACAAGAACGTTGCTGTGGTGGGCTATGGCAGCCAGGGTCACGCGCACGCGCTGAATATGCGAGATTCTGGCGTAAAAAACGTGGCCGCTGCCCTGCGCCCCGGCTCACCCAGTGCCGCTAAGGCCCAGGCCGAAGGCCTGAAGGTCATGGGCATCGCCGAGGCCGCCGCCTGGGCCGACGTCCTGATGATGACCATGCCAGACGAGCTGCAGGCCGAGACCTACTACGCTCACATCCACGACAACCTGCGCGAGGGCGCGGCAATCGCCTTTGCCCACGGGCTGAACGTCCACTTCAACCTGATCGAGCCCAAGCCCGGCGTCGACGTGATCATGATGGCGCCTAAGGGCCCCGGCCACACAGTGCGTGGCGAGTTCACCAAGGGCGGCGGTGTGCCGTGCCTGGTGGCGGTCCACAACGACGCCACCGGCCGCGCACTGGAGATCGGACTCAGCTACTGCTCGGCCATCGGTGGCGGGCGCTCGGGGATCATCGAGACCGACTTCAAGGAAGAGTGCGAGACGGACCTCTTCGGCGAACAGGTGGTCCTGTGCGGTGGCCTCGTCGAGCTTATCCGCATGGGCTTCGAGACCCTGGTCGAAGCAGGCTATGCGCCCGAGATGGCCTATTTCGAATGTCTCCACGAGGTGAAGCTGATCGTCGACCTGATCTACGAGGGCGGCATCGCGAACATGAACTACTCAATCTCGAACACCGCCGAGTTTGGCGAATACCACTCTGGCCCGCAGGTCCTGCCCTACGACGAGACCAAGGCCCGCATGAAGAAGATCCTCAAGGACATTCAGGACGGCCGCTTCACGTCCGAGTGGATGCGCGAGTACAAGGCCGGTCTGCCGATGTTCAAGGCCATCCGCCGCAACAACGATGCCCACCAGATCGAAGAAGTCGGGGCCAAACTGCGCGCCATGATGCCCTGGATCGCCGAGAACCAATTGGTCGATAAGGCCAAGAACTGACGCTTGGTTAGGCGCGCGGCAAAGCTGCGCGCCTGTTTTCCGATGTGGACGGGGCCGCGCGGGTGGGTGGGCCTTGCCATCCACGCGGCTGGGTCAGATGGCGCAGGGGGAGCGCGCGGCCCCCTTCCGTGCTGGCATTCCATTCACCAATCCCCTATATATCTCTCAACGCAGACGAACGGTCGGAGGTGGATATGACCCTCGAAGGCGCCGGAAATGGCTGACGGATCGAACCGGGCTCAGGCCCGGTTCTTTCGTTTCGGGGGGCTGATTTCCCATGCGATCCTGTGGACTGCCGGTCTGGCCAGTTTGCTCTGTCTGGGGTTGCTCATGGCCGCCGCTGCAGGGTCCGGCCCCATAGATGTCCGTACGGCGGCAACGCTCACAGCGCTTTTTTTCGCGGTTTTCTCATTCTTCTTCCGCTCAGTCGAAGTGGAGCGTCAGTCCCGCAAACAGCACACGATCAAGATCCTTTTCGACACGCGTCTATCGTCCGAATTCCGCCAACACTTGGAGCACCGCCACGTCTATTTCAAAGAGGGCGCCGAGATTGATGCCACCCGCTACCATGCCTTTCTGATTGCAGCCCGCGATTCGGAAGTAACAGAGGAAGAGGCTCTGTCGCGCCGCAAGTCAGCCGAAGCGGTGCGCTCGCTGCTGAACTATTACGAATTCATCGCACTCGGCATCGCCACAGGCGATTTGGACGAAGATATGCTGCGTGGCTCGCTGCGCGGTATCATGTGCCGTTTGGTCAAGGACGCCCATCAGGTGGTGCGCAGCTATTGGACCCCGGAGGACCGGCGCACCTACGAACACCTCGCGGCCCTCTACGAACGCTGGCGCGACCGCAGTTATCCAAGCCTGGCCTGAGCGCCGGCACGCCGCCCCATTGCACCAACGTGTTGAACGGGGCATTAACCATTCTGGCCTAAGTCCAGACCGGTGACAGGCAGCGCCAAAGGCGCAG
The DNA here is from genome assembly GCA_039026375.1 of Pseudomonadota bacterium. GTDB lineage: Bacteria > Pseudomonadota > Alphaproteobacteria > Rhodobacterales > Rhodobacteraceae > Thermohalobaculum. The sequence goes on along the minus strand of JBCCML010000018.1, from coordinate 11,590 downwards.
CGGCGCGGGGGCGTCGACAGGTCAGCAGGACCAGGCCGCAGGATGGCTTGAGAACACTGACGCATGCTTGACTTCGTTCCGTACACCCAGGGCCCTTCGCAGGTCTTACCGGGCGCCGCACTGGGGCCGGATGCCTGGCTGTGGTGGGACGGCGCAACTGGTTTGACAGTCAGCATCGCGCGGGGACGCCGCCCCGCCGACGGCGCCGATACGTTGACAATCCGGGGCGAGGGGCGCCAGCCCGACGATTGGTTCAGCATCGACGTTCGGCTTGGCCCCATGGCGCGGGCCGTCCGCCTGGTGATGCGCAACTACCCCGCCCACCGGCTCTATCCCCGGCTCCACTTCGACGTCGCAAACGGCACACCGTTTCACGTTAATCTGCCGGAACTGGTGGCAACAGATCACTTCACCCAGCACAGTGTTCAATTGCGTGACTGGTGCCCTGACCCGGCCTTCTGGCGCTCGGGCGACCGCATGGACCGCCTGACGCTGCTGCTGCCTTACTCGCCATGGTTCGTCCTGGAAGTGGCGGAACTGACGGTCTCTGAGGCCGCCGATGCCTAAGGTCTCGTTCCTCTTGCCGGTCTATAACGGGGCGGCCTATCTAGCCGAGACATTGGCCAGCCTGCAGGCGCAGGACCACGACGACTATGACGTGGTAGTCATCGATGACGGCTCAACCGACCAGACGCCCGATATCGTTGCAGAGTTTGCAACCCGTTCCGGCGCGCCGTCTATCCAATACCACCGTCGAGCACAATCTGGGCTGGTGGACACACTGAACCACGGCCTCACGCTACTAGATTGCGATTTTGTCGCCCGTATTGACGCCGATGATGTGTGCTTGCCCAGTCGTTTGTCGCAGCAGTTGGACTTCATCGCGTTTACCGGCGCGGCGGCGGTTTCAGCGCGCTCGCTGCACATCGATGCCGCCGGACAGGTCTTAGGTCTCTCGGGTTTGCACAACCATTTCGACGCGGATCCCCGGCGTTTGCCGGCGGCCGAGCCTTACTTGCCGCATCCATTCTTGCTTGCGCGGCTTGATGTTCTGGCCAAGCTGGGGTTTCGCCATGCGCACCTGGCGGAAGATGCCGATCTTTGCTGGCGCCTTGCGGAGAGATGGCCGATCGCCATGCAGAAAGCCGTGCTGGGCCGCTATCGGCTCCATGATGCGTCGGTTTCCACCCAGTCGGCTGCCTCGGTGAAAGTCCAGGCCTTCTATTCTCAAGTATCGGCACTGAATGCGGTTCGGCGGGAAGAGGGGCAAGACGAGGTGCCATATGACGCAAGCATGGCTGAAGCGCTTGCGGCAGGCACCCAGGGTTGGGACGCCCTGATCGCCCTGCTCCGCCACCATCTGTTAGATGACGAAGCCCCGCGTCTACGCGCAGCAGCGATGTTGAAGCTGCTGGATGTTTCAGAATGGCGCGGCTACACGCCGACGGTCCAAGATATGACCGATGCCGCCAGCGCCCTTCGCGACATACGTGGCGCCAACGGTTTAGAACCCGCAGTGATAGATCGTCTTTTTGCCAACGCAGCGCAGACGCAGGACGATGCCCGCCAGAATAGCCAGACACGGGGCTTTGGTGAGCGCATTCGCGGCTTCCTTCGCCGCGGCTAAGTCGCTCACGCCCGCGCGAGACACCCTCTAAATCTTTGACAGATGCGCTAGCTCCATGCCTTATCCGGCGGAAAGGAGCACCATGCCCGGCGAGAACCTCGATCCAAAGCCAAAGGATGTCCTGCGCACCGTCGATGACGACGCGCGTCGGCTGGCCGAGGATCTGCTCAGACGCGCCCGCTTCGGGTCGCTTGCCGTGCTTGAGCCGGGTACCGGCATGCCGCTTGCCAGTCGCGTGTCCTTGGCGACCGCGCAGACCGGCGATCCCGTTTTTCTGATCAGCCAGCTCAGTGCGCATTTTGGGGCGCTGGAGGCGGACCCAAGATGTTCCCTGCTGGTTGGTGAGGCAGGTAAGGGCGATCCCCTGGCCCACCCACGCATGACGGTGATCGGACGCGCCACGAAGATTGTCGGCGAGGCACGCGCCGCCATCCGGGGGCGCTTTCTCTACCGCCACCCGAAAGCCGAGCTGTACGTGGATTTTGCCGACTTTGCCTTCTGGCGCTTGGAGATCGAGCGCGCCTCGCTCAACGGCGGCTTCGGCAAGGCCTATGAGCTGGCCCGCGGCGACCTCTGCTTGCCGCCGATGCCCAATCTCGAGGCGATGGAGGCCGGCGCTGTCGATCACATGAACGACGATCACCTGGATGCGATCCAACTTTATGCCGCTGTTGCAGGTGCGAACGGGGAGGGCTGGACCCTTGCCACCCTGGATCCCGGCGGCATGGACGTGGTGCGCGGCGACGAGGTCGCCCGCTTTCGTTTTGACCCCGTTCTGGGCGCGGCCAACGAGCTGCGTCCCCGTCTTGTCGCCGCCGCCAAACGCGCCCGCGCGGATTGACGCACAAATAGCTGACCAGAAAGGCCGTTTATGTTTCGTAGTTTCTTTCCACGACCTCAGTTGTTCTTTCTGTCAGCGACAGTCTGGGGATTGATCGGGATAGTTGCGTGGTTTCTGCTCGTCTCGCCTGCAGTCAATCCAGGAGAAGGTGACGAGCCGCCCACATCTCTAATCTTCGGCCTCACCGCTCCGACACTCTGGCTTTACGGCTACGTCACCGCGTGTTTCGTGGTTTTCGGCGCGGTTTGGACGCGAATAGAACCACATAGATGGGCGGTTTGGTCTGTATGGGGAACAGTCCTCATCCTGTTTATGACGTGGTTTCAGGTTCAGCTGGATGTCATGTTGAACTACTGGTTTCGCAGCTTCTTTGATGTGATCCAGAAGGCGCTCACAGAACCGGGTGCTGTAACTGCCAGCGAGTACTATGGCCAGATCGCCGTCTTTCTATTGATTGTGATGCCCTTGATCTTCGTCGCAGTCGTCAAAGACTTTGTTGCCAGCCACTACGTCTTTCGTTGGCGAACAGCGATGAACGACAGATACGTTGCACTCTGGGAACAAGTACGCCACATCGAAGGCGCCTCCCAGCGTATCCAGGACGATACCATGCGGTTCGCGCGGATCATGGAGACGCTTGGGGTCCGCTTCATTGACTCAGTGATGACCCTCGTCGCTTTTTTGCCGATCCTCTGGGGCTTATCCAGCTACGTGCAAGAGCTTCCGATTATTGGTGAGATCCCCCAAGCGCTATTCTGGGTGGCCATCATTTGGTCGGTGTTTGGAACCGGGCTGCTAGCACTTGCTGGTATCAAGTTACCGGGGCTTGAGTTTAGGAACCAGCGCGTGGAGGCGGCTTACCGTAAAGAGTTGGTGCTGGGAGAAGATGATGAAGATCGGGCCAGCCCACCCGTGCTGGCTGAACTCTTTGCGGATGTGCGGACCAACTACTTCCGCCTCTTCAGAAACTATCTCTACTTCAACATTGTCCGTTACGGTTATCTCCAATTCGGGGTGATGGTCCCGTACATTGCTCTCGGGCCAACGGTGATAGCCGCAGGGTTTACCTACGGTGTGATGCAACAGATTCTTCAAGCATTCAGCCGCGTCGAGAACTCATTCCAGTTCCTAGTCAACTCCTGGACAACCATTGTTGAGCTTATGTCCATCTACAAACGTCTTCGCGCATTCGAGGCGGCAATCGCCGGTGACGAACAGGCCGCCATCGAGTTCGAGGCCCCGGGCATGAATGAACCGCTGCGCCCAGAAGGCACGTGAGATGAGCGTCTTTCGATATGGCGGGGATTTCGCTCGGCGGCGCATCGTGCGCGCCGGAGGTTGCCAGATCTGGGATGACCAGGACCATGAGATCCTGGATTTCACCTCTGGGCAGATGTCGGCGATCTTGGGGCATTCGCATCCCGAGATCGTGGAGACCGTGCGCGAGGCCGTGGGACGCCTGGACCACCTGCACTCGGCCTTTCTGTCGGACACTGTGGAACGCTTTGCCGATGCCCTGACCGCCATTCTACCGCCCGAGTTGGACCGCGTCCTGCCGCTCTCGACCGGGGGCGAGGCAAACGAGGCCGCCCTTAGGATCGCCAAGACCTATACCGGCGGCTGGGAGGTCGTGGCCTTTGACCGTGCCTGGCACGGGGTGACCGGGGGCGCGGCCGCGACCACGTTCTCGGGCGGGCGTAAGGGCCATGGCCCAATGACCCCGGGTGTGCTGACGCTGCCGACACCGCATGCCTATCGCTCGCCCTTCAACCGTGACGGTGAATATGACTGGCGCACGGAGCTTGATTGGGGCTGGCAACGCATCGACGCCCAGTCCACGGGCAACTTGGCATCGGTCATCATCGAACCGGTTCTCTCCTCAGGCGGCATCGTCGAGCTGCCGGAGGGGTATCTGGCCGCGTTGACCAAGGCCGCCCATGACCGCGGCATGCTGGTGATCCTGGATGAAGCGCAGACCGGCATGGGCCGCACCGGCACCCTGATGGCGTTCGAGCGGGACGGCATCGCTCCCGACATTCTGTGCCTGTCCAAAACGCTGGGGGCTGGGTTACCGTTGGCCGCCACCGTCACCTCGGCCGAGATCGAGCAGACCTGCTATGATCGCGATTTCCTATTCTACACGACCCATGCTGCCGACCCCCTGCCCGCCGCGGTGGGCGCCAAGGTCATCGAGGTCGTGACGCGGGACAATCTGGCAGACCGCGCCCGCGATATGGGCGCCTACCTGAAAAAGGGCCTGGAAGATCTGCGCCAACGCCACAGCGCCATCGGTGACGTGCGGGGCCGCGGGCTGCTGCTGGGCATCGAATTGGTCAAGGACCGCCAGTCCAAAGAGCCTGACTATGAAACCGGTGCCCGCGTCGCCGACCGCTGCCTGGAGCTGGGGGCCTGCCTGAATATCGGGCGGCGTTCACACTCAGCCATCTTCCGGATCGCACCGCCCCTGATCGTGGCGCAGGCAGAAGTCGATCGGGCGTTGGAGATTCTTGATCAGGCCCTGACGGAGGCCGCCTGATCCAAGCGGTCTATTCAATGGGGTTCAACCAACGGTTTGCTACCCTCGGCCCAACCCGCGGCGGCTCTAACTCTCCAGGTCCAAGGCATTCAGCACCTCCTCGCGTTTCGGGATTGGCGCCGTCGCCCCGTGGCCCGAGACCGTGCGCGCCGCCACGTAGGCCGCATACCGCGCCGTGCGAACGGCATCCCCCGTAAAGAACATACGGGCCAGGAATGATCCGACGAAACTGTCACCGGCCCCGGTCGAATCGACAGGTTCGGCCGGATAGGCAGGAATTCGATGCTCGCCCGCCTCCTTGTCGGACAACAGGCACCCCTCCGCCCCCAAGGTCACCACGACCGTGGCCGCCCCCATATCGCGATAGAAGGCGGCGATCTTTGCGGGATCGCTCAGGCCGGTCAGTTGCTCCCCATCTTCGATGCTGGTGAAGACAAAGCGCGCTGGTCGGCCAGCCTCGCCCAGACCCGCGATCACCTGGTGGATCGTGTCGCGCGCAGTCTCGACCGGCCACAGCGCCGTGCGCAGGTTGGTGTCGACCGAGACATCGGTCTTAAAGCGATAGGCCATTTCCACGACCTTAAAGGCTTCCGCCCGCAGCTGATCAGATACGGCCAGCGTGATGCCGCTTAGATGGAAGAACCGCGCTTGGCCGACATTGCCGACGGTACTTAGTGGGTCTGAATGCATGCGGCTGGCAGCCGAGCCAACCCGGTAATAGGTAAAGTGGCGCGAGGCCGGGTCCGGGTCGACAAAGTAGATGCCCGTTGGCGCGCTTGGGTCGCGCGTAACTTGGGCGGTATTGATGCCCTCCCGTTCCCAGGTCTGTATCAACAAATCACCAAAACGGTCCTGCCCAACCGCCGAGATGTAGCCAGTGGAGATGCCCTGCCTTGCCGCAGCGATGGCCGCGTTCGACGTGTCGCCGCCAATCCCCATGCGGTATTCCGGGCTTTCGGGGCCGCCCTGGCGGACAAACTCCACCATGGCCTCACCCATGAAGTAAATGCTCGTGTGGTTGGACGGCAGGGTCATGGCGCGCCGCTACAGGCCGTGGACATCGCCAACAAAGCGCTTGATCAACGCCAGCGTCTGCTCCGGTTGTTCCACGCAGGGGATGTGGCCGGCATTGCGCACAATCTCAAAAGTGCTGCCGCTGACCAGGGCCGTGGTTTCGCGCACCAGATCCGGCGGGGTCGAGCCGTCTTGATCGCCGCACAGCCCCAGGCACGGCACGTTCAGGCGCGCCGTTGACTCAGTCAGGTCCGTGTCGCGGATCGCCCGGCAGGTGTCCGCATAGCCGCCCACCGTCGTGCGCACCAGCATGTTCCGCCAGATCGGAAAACCGGGGTCATCCGACCGAAAGCCCGGGGTGAACCAACGCTCCATAACGGCATCGGCCATCGCCTCCAGCCCCTGCTCTTCCGCGATCTTGATGCGGCCGTCCCACATCTCCGGGTTGCCGATCTTGGCGCCCGTGTCACACAGGATGATGCCGGCCACCAAGTCCGGCCGTTCCGCCGCGATGCCCTGGGCGATGATGCCGCCGACCGACAGGCCGCAGATGATCGCATTCTTGACGCCCAGGTGATCCAGCAATGCAGCCAGATCGGCGACATGCTCGCCCATGCCCCAGGGCTGGTCGGGCAGCTCGGACAGCCCATGGCCTCGTTTGTCATAGCGGACGATGCGAAGCCCAGAGGGCAGCCCCGCCACCACCTCGTCCCAAATCCGGAAATCCGTCCCTAACGAATTCGAAAACACCAGCGCCGGCGCCCCCCGCGGTCCCTGCTCGGTATAGTGCAGGGTCACGCCGTTGATCTTGGCAGCAGTCAGCATGGGATGTCCTTTCTTTCGATGGCGCAGCGAAAGCGCGCCACCAACCTACTTTCAACGGATAATCGCGAGCCGGCCGAACAGGTTATGGCGGCGTTCTCGCGTGGCGCCGTGTGACCTCTGCCGTCAGACACCCGGCCCGTCAACCGCAACGGCAAAGTCAGCCTGCCGGGCCGATGTCGCCCCACCTCGCGTCAAACGAAAGCCCGCGTACCCATCCTCGGCCGCCTTGTCGCAGATACTCCGGTAGCGGACCATCCCACCAGCATAGGGCATGAAGACCCGCGGCTTGCCGGGGATGTTCGCGCCCCAGTACCAGGAGTGGCCCGCCTCCGGCAGCAGGGTGGCAAAGGCCGCCTCGCGCACATGGTCGACCCAGGCCTCCGCCGCGTCCTGCTCCGCCTCGATGGTCTCAACCCCCGTGGCGCGGGCATGTGCGATGGCATCTGTGATCCAGTCCACGTGCTGCTCGATGGGCACGGGCATGTTGGCCAGCACCGACGGCGAGCCCGGCCCCGTCACGGTGAATAGGTTCGGGAACCCCGGCATGGCGAGGCCCAGATAGCTGAGCGGCCCTGCCTCCCAGTAGTCCTTCAACGAGCGCTCTGGCCCCTCGATCCCAAGCCGCAGCAGCGGCCCGGTCATCGCATCGAACCCGGTGGCGAAGACGATGATGTCCAATTCGTGCTCGGCCCCGCTTTCCAGCCGGATCCCAGTTTCAGTGATCTCGGCGATCGGGTCGGCGCGGACGTCCACCAGATCGACGTGGTCCTGGTTGAACGTCTCGAAGTAATGCGTGTCGATCGGCGGGCGCTTCGCCGCATAGGGGTGGTCGATGTCGCTTAGCTTGCGCGCCGTCTCGGGGTCCTGCACGATCTCGCGTATCTTCGACTTGATGAACTCAGCTGCCGTATTGTTCGACGCCTTCGACAGCAGCAGGTCCTGGAAGACGCCGCGGAAACGCAGGCCCCCCTTCTCCCAGGCGCGCTCGTACATCTCGGCGCGTTCACGCTCGGACACTTCCATCGCCTGGTTGGGCGAGATCCGAAACGGGTGCGCGTTGGGCGTTGAAAGCACCAGGGCCTTGATCTCGTCGTAATGGTCACGGACCCAGGCGGTGTATTCTTCGTCCCAGGGGCCGTTGCGCGCGGGGACCGAATAGTTGGCAGTGCGTTGGAAGACCGTCAGGTGCCCGGCGGTCTCGGCGATCACGGGGGCCGCCTGGATCCCGGTCGAGCCCGTGCCGATCTGGCCCACCCGCTTGCCGGTGAAATCAACGTCCTCGTGCGGCCATTGTCCGGTGTGGACCCATTGGCCCCGGAAGCTGTCCAGCCCGGGGATCTTGGGGACGTTGGCGGATGAGAGACACCCGACGGCCGTGATCAGCCAGGGCGCCCGGAACGTCTCTCCCCCCTCCGTCTGAACGACCCAGGCGCCGTCCCAGCGGCACGACAAGACCTTGCGCCCGAACAGGATGTCCTTCTTCAGGTCCAGCCGGTCGGCAACAAAGTTCAGGTATTCGCGGATCTCGGCATGGCCGGGATAGCGCTGGGACCACTGCCAGGCCTCGTGCAGCTCGCGCGAGAAGAAATAGGCGTAGCCGTGGCTTTCCGAGTCACACCGCGCACCCGGATAGCGGTTCCAGTACCAGGTGCCGCCGACGCCGTCCCCCATCTCCAGCACCTTGACGTCCAGGCCAAGGTCATCGCGCAGGCGATGCAGTTGGTAGAGGCCGGAGAACCCGGCCCCGATCACGATCGCATCCAGATTGGTGGCTTCCAAGTCGGTCATCGGCATCCTCCCATTGATGGGAAGATGCCCGGGCACGCGGGCGGTGTGAACCCCGCCCGGCGGAAATCACGCAGGTGCTCAGGCCGCGGCGGGCGAGAGATCCGGCAGGACGACTTGGGTTTTGCGGTCAGACTCGGCAACCACGTCGGCCACGATCCGGGCCGTTGCGCCGGAGAGGGTCCAACCCAGATGCCCGTGGCCTGTGTTGTAGAAGACGCCCGGGCGGCGGCCGCGGCCAACCTTTGGCATCATCGACGGCATCATGGGCCGCAGACCCGCCCAGGGGGTCACATTCTCGGTGGAGACGCCAGGGAAGTAAGTCCGCACCCAGTCGGTCAGGGGACGGATGCGCGACTCCTTGATGTCACGGTTAGCGCCGTTGAACTCGGCGGTGCCGGCGACCCGCAAGCGGCCTGCGCCCAGGCGAGACGTTACGACCTTGGCCTTGTCGTCCAGCAGGCTGACCCAGGGGGCGTGCGGTTGGGAGGCCTCGTCGAGGTCCACGGTGACCGAGTAGCCCTTGACCGGGTAGATCGGCACGAAGTCGTCCAGCTGCGCCGCGAAATCCCGGCTTGCAATCCCGGCGCAGACTACGACGGCGTCGTGGACGGGCTTGTCGCCGCCCTTCAAATGCATGCGGATGGGCTGGGTCGGCTCGATCTCCAGGATCTCGGTGTCGTAGCGGATCTCGGCACCCTTGGCGATCAGCGCATCGGCCAGACCGGTGGTGAACTTGTGGATGTCACCGGTCATGTCGCTTTCGGTGTAGTAACCGCCTAGGAAGTCGCCGGTCAGGTTCGGCTCGATGGCGCGCATCTCGTCGGCATCGACAAGGCGGCGAGAGAGCCCTGCCTCGGCATACATCTTCGTGACCTCACCGGCCTGCTTCAGCGACTTCTTGTCGGTGTAGAAGTGCAGGATCCCCCGCTTCTCGAGGTCAAAGGCCACGCCCTCACGATCCGCCATGTCCAGCAGCGCCTCGCGGGCCATCAGGGCCAGCCGCGCGGTCTCGACCGTGTTCTTGCGGTAGTTCGGGATGTTGGCAAGGAACTGGGCGAACCAGCCGTACTTGCGCAGCATTGGCATGGGGTTGACCAGCAGGGGCGCATCCGCCTTCAGCATCCATTTCAGGCCCTTCAGGACCGTACCCAAGGACGTCCAAACCTCAGCGTTCGACACAGAAAGCTGCCCGCCATTGGCAAAGCTCGTCTCCATCGCCGCATAACGGTTCCGGTCGTAGACGGTGACATGGTAGCCCTTGTCCATCAGGGCGTGGGCGGTGGTGATGCCGGTGATGCCGGCGCCGATGACAGCGATATCGCGCATGAGGAGACCTCCGCAGGCTGCGCACACCGGGGTAACGCCCGGCGCGTGCCTCCTCCGTCCCTGGCCAGAGAGTTTCACCTGATCCGCCACCCTGGCGGGAAAGGCTTGCCCCATGGGCGGGCCGCTGCCGCGACCACTCTACGGAGTCTCAATCACACCACCGGTCCATTTGCCTGAGAGTTTCCGAGGCGGTTTCCCCTTCGGCGCCGGTCTCTGGGACCGATCTCTCCCGGTGGCGTTCCACGGCGCGGAAATACGCCTGTGCGGGTGAGTCTGCAAGCACTGCCCGTGCTGGTACCATCACATTTGTGCAACTGGCCAGGGGGGTGGTACTCCGTACGGGACAGACACAGTTGCGCTAGATCAACCATTTAGGTTGTCTAACACGCTCAAAGCACCCCATTGATATCATTGACGTCCTGGCGTTTTGTCTAACGCATGACAACCGTCCGAATCCAATGCCCTGCATGTCACCATGCCATCGACATGACGCCTGACGAATTCACAGATCGCTTTGGAGAGTCCGCCTATGCAGGCAAGTGGAGGATGAAGGACAACGGCATTCTCTGGACTGTGCCGGGGCGGAAGGGTGTCTACTCTACCAGCGAACCTGTCGACGAAGTGGAGCGCCCCGAGCCTCAGCGTCCAGATCCTCGCGACGAATTCGGCCCGGTTCACATGGACGAAGAGGATGCCAGCATCCCATTCTAAAGAAAACGCCCCGCACTAGGCGGGGCGTCACCATATGGGGCCAGCTAGGTGCGGGGATCGGGCTTCCCATCCAGCTCCCCGAGGGTTCAACTCCCTCTGGCTCCACCCATAGCCTCCCTTCCACAAGGAGGCTCAAGTCCCGGCTCCCCTTCCACAAGGGAGTTCGAGCAAAGGCCGCTCTGGATCCACACCTGGGCGGCCTTTGTGCTATTGTAGATAAAGGTTCATGGAGGAAACGTCAATTTGACTGACCAAAAGCAAGCCAAAGAGTTCAAGCGAGTAGCCCGCGAACTCGAATGCGACGAGGACGAAGCCCGCTTCAACGCGACTCTGAAACAGCAGGCTCCTACTTGATGCGCGGACGACGCCAGTAGACCTTGCCCAGATCCTTGCGTTTGCCCTTGCGGTTCTCGGTAAACAGCCAGTTCATGTCAGCTCTCCCGATCGATGGCGCACCACATTGAACGCCACACTCTCTCCGCTTCATTTCGTGCTGCTGCGACTTGCAGCTTATCCCAGCTATCTGGCCAGACTTCTTCGCCCGTCTCGAACCGAACCAAACGCTGCGCTCCTGCGTCGATCATTTCTTCTGTTGGGTCCAAGGGGGCGGGCTGGCGGGGCGAGGAGCGCCGCATGGCTTCGAGCATACACGCAGCGCAAGCGTGAGCAGTATCGCACACGTCGGAGCCGTTTCGCTCTCGGCACACGCTCTTCCAATCATTCATCGCTCTAACCCCTCGCAGCCTTCCCGTCCCCAACGACGTCATAGTGGCGATACAGACTAGTCTTCATCGCGTTTTGCCTTCGCCCTGAGACGCTGAATGCACCGGTTTTTCAGTCGCGTGACCGTCGCATTGTATTGCTCGACGGCCGCTGACTTTGCTCGCTCCGCAAGCTCTAGCTCGCGGCGCTCTGCATCTGT
>JBCCML010000017.1:0-82490 GCA_039026375.1 Pseudomonadota bacterium | reverse complement strand
GTTCATCAGGAACCCGTAGACGATGAAGATGATGGACGGCGGGATGATAATACCAACCGTACCGCCTGCGGCTGCCGTCGCGGCCGAAAAGCGTTCGTCATAGCCGCCCTTGACCATCTCCGGGTGCAGCATGGACCCAATCGTTGCGGTGGTCGCCGAGTTCGAACCAGAGATCGCGGCGAACAATCCGCAGGCGCCGAGCGACGCCATGGCTAGCCCGCCCCGCAACCAGCCCAGGCAGGCATAGGCGAAGTTGGACAATCGTCGGGCGATGCCAGACTTGTTTATCAGGTCTCCGGTCAGAATGAATAGCGGCATCGCCAGCAGCGCGAACCCCTTGTTGAATACGTTGAGGAGCTCGGCCCCCATATTATCCAGCGTCAGGCCCAGGACGAAAGAGCAGCCAATCACCCAATAGGCAATCACCAGTAGGACCGGGACGCCCAGCATGAAGAGCACTGTGACGCTGAGGGAGATCAGTGTGATCAGCGTGCCATCGGTCATTACGCATCCCCCCCGATCACTGCCTGTTTAATCAGTGGCCGTCCGGCGCGCAGATTGCCGATGTCTTCAAACATGTTCTGGAAGACCCGGCCTGCCATCAGCAGGAACGCGAGTGGTGCGGTGATCAAGAACCACCATTGCAAGGTGTTGTCAGTCCCCAGCACGATCTGAAAATTGGAAGCGGACAAAGCCGCGACGCGTGAGGTCGTGACCATTACGATCACCGCAAAGATGAACCAGAGCACTGCGTCCAGCATCAGGCAGGCGAACTGCCCGCCTCGGGGCATACGTGACCTAAACTCGGAAAAGCTGAGATGGGTTCTAAGCCGCACGTTATACGTGGCGCCGAACCAGGCCATAATCATGAACAGAAGCGGCGGAATCGTCGTGGACCACGGCAGCTGCTCTGAGAACACAAATCGATCCACGACGCCCCAGAAGATGATGCCAGCGATGGAAAGGTAGCTGATCACCATGATCGCGCGCTCCAGATTGCGCTCTACGATTGGTATTGCGTTGTAGAGGAGCGCGACGATGACCCCGCCCACGGCCGCGATCAGAACACCCAGTACCCAGGCTGCGTCTGACTTCAACGCTTCGCGGATTTCCCAAGCATCATTAGATCCGACCGCACTGAAAATGGCGCCGATGTCTGCCAGCATGACTATTCCTCCCCCGCGATTTCCCCGCTATGTCGCCCACCAGTCTTGGCTGGTTCAGACACAAAATGGCCGGCACCCCAGAAGGGGAACCGGCCTTGAGCATATCAGCGGTTATCAGCCTTTCCACCAGCGACGGGGTTCGACGTTCTCTGCCAGGGTGATGTCGTGCTCGCGCACGGTGTCATAGATCTCTTGGTAGGTGTCGAGGCCGCCGGCCCATTTGTTCAGGCGGTCGCGCCACTGCTCCCAAAGGGCAGGCTGGAACTCCGGCGAGCACATCTCTTCGGCCTTTTTGATCTCGGCGTCTGGGAGAGATGCGACCCGAACGTTGTTCTGCGCAAAGATCGTGTTCGGGAACTGCGGGTTCGAGAAGCCGACGGTGTTTACCAGCGCAGCCTCGTTGGCAGCCTGAACGTGGGCTTGAGTCCAGTAAGCGGACTCCATGACGGCGTCTTGCAACTCGCCACCCAGTTCGTCGAACACCGATGCCGACATCGCAGTGTGCTCTGTTCCGCAGAAGAACTTGAGGTCCACACACTGAGAGACAACCGGTGACATGTTGGCATAGGCAACAGCAGATGCCCAAGTCTCTGCACCGTCGATCAGCCCTTGCTTTAGGCCATCTAGGGTCTCTTCCCAAGCGATAGGCACAGGGTTCAGGTTGAGCGCGTTCATCGCGATGCGCCCAAGTTGCGTGCCAGTAACTCGGTTTTTGCTGCCAAACAGCTCCTCGATCGAGGTGACCGTGGGTTTGTCTTCCCACGACAGGCCTAACTGGATGCCGCGCAACTCAGCATGCGTGAACAGGAATTTGAGTCCGTGGCGCTTCTCGAACGGATCGCGAAGGATCTCGACCGACTTTGGGTGATACATGAAGTAGTATTGGTCGGCCCGGCTACGGAACATGTAGGCGTAATCCAGTACGTTCAGGTACGGCGCTCCACCCGCTGAGTTCTGGGTGGATGCGGCGTAGATGTCGGTGATGCCCTGTTGGGTCTTCTCGACACAAGACAACTGGTTGCAGATCTGGTTATTGCCGATGAACTCGATGCGAATTTCGCCATCGGTCCGGGCTTCCAGGTCGCGGGCAAACTCCAACGCACCAGCGCGTTCGATCAACAGGTTCTGTGGATTAAAACCGGCCGCACCGAACTTGAGTGTGTGCTTCGCATCCTTTGCGTAACGTTTTTCATAGGTCGACTCTGCTGCTGCTGCCAGATTCGCCGCGGTCAATACGCCTCCAGTGGCGCTAGCAGCCAACAGTGTCGAACTCATCCCGTAAGTCGCAGAAATTTTGAAGAAATCCCGTCGTGAGACCCCACTGATCCTCTCGTTGATCTTCATTGTCTTCCTCCCATTGCCATCATTATTGAGACATTTTGTTTCATTTACCGTAGACGGATTGGTGGGTGTTGCATAGGTCTTTTTGCAACGGGAGGAAGAGTATGTTGGAAGCAGACTACGTGATCATCGGCGCAGGGTCAGCAGGCTGCGTGATCGCTAATCGGCTCAGCGCTGATCCCAAGACCAAGGTGGTTTTGCTGGAGGCGGGCCCGAAAGACACCAATCCCTGGATCCATATTCCCGTTGGCTACTTCAAAACGATGCACGACCCACGGGTGGACTGGTGTTACCGGACTGAACCCGACCCGGGGCTCAACGGTCGTTCAATCGACTGGCCACGCGGCAAGGTCTTGGGCGGCTCATCCTCTTTGAACGGCCTTCTTTATGTTCGGGGGCAGCCGGAAGACTATGACCGGTGGCGGCAAATGGGGAACGTCGGTTGGGGGTGGGACGACGTTCTGCCCCTATTCAAGCGCGCCGAGAGTAATGAGCGCGGAGCAGACGCGCACCACGGTGACGAAGGCCCCTTGTCCGTTTCAGATATGCGCCTTCAGCGACCCATCTGTGATGCCTGGGTCGAGGCGGCGAAGACTGCAGGCTATCCATACAACCCCGACTACAACGGCGCGACACAGGAAGGGGTAGGGTACTTTCAGCTGACCACGCGTAACGGGCGTCGCTGCAGTGCGGCTGCAGCCTATCTGAAGCCAATTCGCCATCGAGCAAATCTGAACATCATCACCGACGCTCTGGTCACAGAAGTGGAGTTGGAGGGGCGGCGTGTAACGGGAGTCAGATACACCCTTCCCGACAACTCACCCCATCGCATCAAAGCGAAAGCCGAAGTCATTCTTTGTGGTGGCGCTATCAACTCCCCGCAGCTTTTGATGTTATCCGGTATAGGCGACGCCGATCACCTGCGGGAAAACGGCATCGAGCCTCTCCACCATCTTCCCGGTGTCGGGGGCAACATGCAGGACCATTTGCAGGCCCGCCTGGTTTTCAAATGCCACGACGCAACCCTGAACGACGAGGTGCGCAGCTTACCTGGTAAGATGCTGATCGCGCTTAAGTATGCGCTTTTCCGTTCAGGCCCGATGACAATGGCGGCAAGCCTTGCAACGGCGTTCCTCAAGACACGGCCGGAACTAGAAACGCCGGATATCCAGTTCCACATCCAACCATGGTCAGCCGACAGTCCAGGAGAGGGCGTCCACCCTTTCTCAGCGTTCACAGCATCGGTGTGTCAGTTACGCCCAGAAAGTAGGGGAGAGATCAGACTGAATGGGCCGATCCCAACAGCTTATCCCAAGATCATCCCGAACTACCTTTCAACTCCGTCTGACTGCCAAACTCTTGTCGAAGGCGTGAAAATTGCGCGGCGTATCGCCAGGCTTGATCCACTTTCTTCGATGATCTCTGCCGAGTTTAAGCCTGCCCCATCGCTTGCGTTGGATGACGATGACGCCACTCTGGACTGGGCCAGGAACAACAGCGTCTCAATCTATCACCCGACCGGTACCTGCCGCATGGGCAGTGATGATCAAGCCGTGGTCGATGCGTCTCTTAAGGTGAGGGGCATCGATGGCTTGAGAGTGTCGGATTGTTCAATCATGCCTGAGATTGTCTCGGGCAATACGAATGCACCGGCGATCATGATCGGGGAGAAAGCATCGGATCTGTTGCTGGAGACGGGTTAGTCTACTGTTGGTTAGGCACCCAGTGAGGCGGTTTACTGCGCTGCTGTCCACTAGAGATTTTCGCTGTCCGTAGCTAGAACGCGACGCCGCATCTAGGCCGCGCCCAGCTCTGTAGAGCGAGTAGGCTGCACATCTGCTCGCCGCCGAGCGACGCGTGTCAGATCGAATAGCCGCTGCTGTTCGGTCGCCCAAGCTCGGATATCGTGACGACTGACCTTGTCGCGAAGATCCTCAATCCGCTTGCGACGTTCCTCTGATGACATGGCCAAAGCCTGGTCGATGGCACGGTCCATTGCGTTGTTAGAGAACGGGTTGGTCAGGACAGAGGCTGCCATCTCAACGGCCACGCCAGCGAATTCCGAAAGAACGAGTACCCCGTCGCCATCGGTCCTGGCGGCAACGTATTCCTTAGCTACCAAGTTCAGTCCATCGGCCAACGGTGTGATCCATGCCACGTCAGCCGCGCGGTAATATGCTACCAGATCCTTGAAAGGGATGGCGTTTCCGATCAACGCCACAGGCTGCCACTCAAAGCTGCCAAACCGCCCATTGATCCGACCGGAGAGCTGTTCGATTTCGACCTGCACTTCTTCGTAGGCGGTCATGTTCCGGTTAGCTTGCACTGAAAGGTGCAGCAGTCGTACTTTGCCGTGCAGATCGCGACGACGTTCAAGTAATCTCTCGTAGGTAAGCAGCTGCTCGATGTTGCCCTTTGTGTAATCCGTGCGGCTAACCGAGATGATCATTTGCTGATCCCCAAGGTCTGCGCGGATCTCGCGCACGCGGGCTTCTGTTTCGGGTAATGCAACGCGCTCGGTAATATAATCAAAGTCGATCCCGACCGGCCAAGCGCTGATCTCAATTCTTCGACCGTTATAGTCGATAGCGGTGGGCACAGTACGCTCGGAAAGGGCTGTTCCTTCCGGCGAAAGATCCTCCACGACCTTCTCTCGTGACAGGACGTCCGCATCGAACAAGGACCTTACTACGGAGACAAAGTTGGACGCGTAGCGCGGGATATGGAAGCCCACGATGTCACAGTCTAACAGGCTCTCGATTATCTCGCGCCGCCAAGGCAAGACGTTGAACATGTCTGCTGCGGGAAAAGGCGTATGATGGAAGAACGAGATCCGAACGTCCGGCCGCAATTGGCGCAGATACCCAGGGACAAGCCATAGATTGTAATCGTGGATCCAGACGACAGCGCCCTCGGCTGCTTCGTTTGCCGCCGCCTCCGCAAAGGCCCAATTGACTTCACGAAAGGTCGGCCAATCGACTGGGTCGTAATTGTAGCGGTCCTTGAACGAGTGCAGGATTGGCCAGAACGCCTCTTTCGAGGTGATGTGGTAGAAGCTCGATACCTGCTCGCGTGTCAGTGGAAGTCGGGCTACATTGTAGGTGCCGAAGCTGTCCTCAATCTCGACAACCGGTTCGAATCCTGGGTTCGATGGGTCTTCGGCCAACTTCCATGCAACCCACGAGCCTTTACCCACCCGCCCGAAGAAAGACTTCAAAGTTGGAACAATGCCGTTCGGGCTTTTGTTCTCACGTCGAACGATCTTCCCGTTTTCCTCCACTTCCTCGTAGGGCTGCCGGTGGTAAACGATGACGAGATCAGACGGCATGGGGGTCTCCTTCTGAGACGGGAAACAGTGAAAAGTCGGCGATCGCTTCGATGATGCCGCCTGCACCAGAGGTGTTTGCCAAATAGACGTTGCTGTTGCCGCAGACTTGATCGATCAACGCAGCCTCGGATCCGCCGACCGCGACCCCCTTCATGCCGGTCAGTAGCATCGACAGGTCATTCAAGGTGTCACCGGCAACTAGCACCCGGTCGGACGCGATACCAAGATGACCTATCAGGCGGGTGATTGAAGGACCCTTCGACACCCCTGCCGGCAGGACATCGAAGAAGCGGTTGTCAGAGATCAGACTGTCCAGCCCTAAGTCTGCCACTTTGTCCTCCGCGGAAGCACAGTAGCTGGCCGGGTCCATGTCATAACTTACACGATAGCGGAATTCCGTTGGTTGCAGGGTCAGCCCGGGGTGACCGTCCAATGCCCGTCGCACAGCCTCGCCTTTATTAACCCAGCGCGCAGCAATGTGGTCTTCTAGCAACCGTATGGGTCGCACTGGATCCGTGGCACCAGGATAAATCTGCGCAATCGTGGTGCCCACATCGCCGATTGCATAGTCGGGCCACGGCACGTCGGTTCCGTCACAGAGATGCGCAATGAACTCTGGATCTCTGCCAGTTACAAAGATCAGACCGATCCTGTCGCGCAGCCGTTCTATCGACCGATACAGACGTTGCCGGTTCGCTGCCGACCCACCAAGAAAGGTGCCGTCAAGATCTGTGGCGAGCACGAAGTCCCGTTCACAAAGCGGCGGTAGATCTTTCGGTTTGGCGAGCGCTTCGCTCATGAAATCGTGTCGGCAAGCCGTTGGATAGCTGTCTCGTCCGCAGGGTGCTCCAGTGTGACGTCTAGCGCCCGTGGCTCAGCTTCCAGCGGCCGGGACCATAGGCGAGCAAAGGTCTCGCCCAGTTCCGCCCCGTCGTGCAGGATTGACCGCACCGCCTCTGCAATCGGCATCTCGATCCCCTTCAGTCGCGCCAGGTCAGTGACCGAGATTGAGTTCCGCTCTCCCTCAACCACTACTGGGCGCCCGTCAAAGCAGTCTGATCGTGCTTTTCCCTCGCCCAGTTGGACGCCCAGGCTCATGTTGCGGGAGGTCATGGAGGAACAGGTAAGTGTAAGGTCACCGACCCCGGAAAGACCCGTTACAGTTTCTCGTCGTCCGCCCAGTGCATCGGCCAAGGCTTTCATCTCGTCCAGGCCGCGAGTGATCAGCGCAGATCGCGTGTTCTCTGCAAACCCGGCCCCGGTCATCATGCCGCAAGCGATTGCGATTACGTTCTTGACGGCGCCTCCGATCTCCACACCGACCACGTCATCTGAGACGTACGGCCGAAAGGCCTCCGACCCAAGCGAAACAGCAAGCCTGGCTGCGACTGAATTCTCCACGTTGTCGGCGCTCAGGATAGGGCTTGCAACGGTAACGGCTGTTGGAAAGCCTTTTGCCGCTTCTTGCGCAAATGTCGGCCCAGAAAGAACGCCGATCACGTGTCCGGGTAACTCCTCAGCCACCACATCGGTCAAGAGTTTCCCCGTCCCAACTTCGATCCCCTTTGCACAAAGAATGACAGGCGCATCGGCGCAAAGGTGGGGTGCCATCTGGTGGCTGACGTCCCGCAAAGTGCCAGACGGTGTCACCAGCAGAGTAATATCAGCACTGCGAAGGGCATCGGCTAGGACTGACGTTGCCGTCACGCCTGACGGTATCTCGGTGTCGCCAAGAAAGGATGCGTTTTTGCGCGTCTCGTTAATCTCGTCTGCGACCTGCTCGCGGCGGCACCAAAGGCTAACCGTGCGTCCGGCACGCGCAGCGATGATGGCCAATGCCGTCCCCCAAGCCCCGCCGCCAATGACCGCGACGTGATCAAAAAGTCTGGGCCCATTGGCACTTTGTCGTGTCCAGAAGTCGACGACGTTCATGATGCTTCGACCTTTCGTTTGTGCGCTGCGATCCCTGCGTCGGTGGGGCGGTCCCAGGGTCTGATCAAGTGCCGAAGTCAGAACATTCTAAAGGTGTCGTGTATGGTTAAGATCTAGTCGTTTTCGTTACTATTCAAGTGGGCATCGCCGCCGAAGCCGTCATACCAACCCTGCATTAACTCTGTGTGTGCATCCGACTAATGCGCCCCAGAGAGCTTCGTTTCTGAAGATCTTATCCAGACCCATTGAGTTTAGTGATCCAACGCCCGAGGAGTGTTGTGTTCATATGCGCCGACTGCTGTCACATCGGACTCATGTCGCGATCTCTTGATCCCACCGCTTCGCATCGGGCACATCTAAAAGCGGTTCATGTTCTGCAATCTGGTAGGACTATGCCTGGAGACGTTCATGATTACCCGGTACGATCCCGGTACTGATGCGCTTGTGGCGTTGGCCGAGCATGCACTCCAGCATCGGCCTTCAGCGTTCGAGTCGGCACGTGAGATAGCCCGCCGACTTGGTGCACACCGGAATGGCGATTTTTGTGAGGTTGGTTTTTGGGTGCCTGAGCTTCTGGAGCGCAGGGTGCCCGATGGTGACATCTTCCTAGAGGTTCTGCAGCACGGGGGCGGCCTGAATCTGTCCGTGGCGTTGCAGCAGGCAACGTTACAACGCACTCTAGTGCCGGTCAGCCGGATCGACGCCTATTGCTTCGTCTCAGTCTCTGGGATGGAACCTGGCAACCGGGACCGCATCGGTGACTTTTATTGCCTGATTTGGCGTGATGCGCGCGGTGCCTGGCACCGGGTCCTTGACCCTTTGGCGTCCTCCTTGCCTTTCGGCGCCTTTGCCCCGGCTGAGTACTACGACCTTTCGGCGATGCAGGCTGGACGCCAGGACGTCGCCTACTACGACGCCTTGCGCGCCCCAGATCAGGTGAAGATCGGCCCGGCTTGCAACATTCTGCAAGTACATGTGCCATCGGCAACCCAAGGGATGACTCTTGCGAGCCTAACACGGCAAATCGAGTATCTGGCCGAGCGCATCCGACAGGGTGCGGAACCCAGTCCAGCCGACCGCATTTTCCTGGGATACGACGCCGTCCAATTGATGCCAGTTGAACCGACTACCGTCTACGAGGGTGGCCCAGCGTTCTGGCATGAATTGGACAGCGCGGCCGGGCTGGTCTCAGTCGAACTCCGCCGCCCCGACACCACCAACTGGGGTTATGATGTCGTGATTTCGGGAATGGCGGCGGTGAACCCCGCAATTCTGGAGACAGGACGACCTGACGAATTGGTCGATCTTGCCGGGGTGCTCCACACGTTTCCGGGGCGTCCGATCAAGCTGATTTTCGACATGGTGTTTGGGCATTCCGACAACCAGGGGCTGGACGCCCTGAATCCGCACTTCTTCGCGGGCCCGAACATGTATGGGCAGAACATTGCCTACCGAAACCCATCGGTGCGGGCGATCCTGCTGGAGATGCAGCGGCGCAAGGTGAACTTTGGGGCCGACGGTGTCCGGGTTGACGGAGCGCAGGACTTTAAGTGGTGGGATGCCGACGCCCAGGTGCTGCGCCACGACGATGAGTATTTGCAGTCAATGGCAGATGTCGAACAGGAGGTTGCTGGCACCCGCTACCGCCCTTGGTTTATCTTTGAGGACGGTCGCCCGTGGCCCGACGAGGACTGGGAGCTTTCATCCACTTATCGCTCTGTCATCGAGCGACAGCGTGACCCTGACGTTTTCCAGTGGGGTCCGCTCAGCTTTGCCCACAACACCCCGTTTTTATACTGCTTCTGGCTGAACAAATACTGGCGGATCCGTGAGATCCTGGAGCATGGCGAGAACTGGATATCGGGCTGCGCCAATCACGATACGCTTCGCCGCGGCACGCAGGTTTCGACAAAGCTGAACATCAACACACGCCTTGGCGAAACCATGATGGAAATCCTCGACAAGGCATACGACAATCCGGCCGCGCAGTTGCTGACCTATGCTGCGTTCCCGGGCGTACCCATGGATTTCTTGAATGCTTGTGCGCGGGCGTCCTGGGGCTTCATCCGAAATCAGGATGACCGGTGGGGCGTTAAGGTGATGGCGGAAGAAGCCATAAGCCTGAAATGGCAAGTGGACGACTATGCCTATTCGCTCCCAGCGAGCTTTCGACGCCTGAAGGAGATGGGGTTCGAGACGCGGGAGGAATTAGCTCGTTTCCTCGAGTTCATGCCAGCGCTGGTTGAGGTGACGGACTACGACCTGGAGGTTATCGCGAAACTGCTGACAGAGGTCGACCCACCACTGGCCGGTCCGCGCCCCGTTACCGTCGCAGTTCTGAAACAGGTTGCTCGGGCGTGGATGGACGACATGCACGACTACTGCAATGTCACCAGCTACCTGGAGCATCTTGGGGACGCACAAACCCGTTTCATGGTTGATCTGAGAGAGTTCCGGCAAGCCCGCCCTTGGCTGCGCCACAACATCGGGCCCTCGGACTATTTTGACTACATCAGCCCCACAGACGGGACCGTCGCCTTCCGCTCGCTGCGACAGGGTCCTAGCGGCGAGCAGGTCTTTGCCATTGTTCACATGGAAGGTAAGGCGCTGCCAGAGGTTGACCCCCTAACCTACGATGTGCCGGGAATCCAAGGGTTTGGTTGGGAACTGGTGTTAAAGACGCCACCGATCGGGTCTGACTACGTTGGTGGCCCCATCTCTTTGCAAGACAGCACTGGCCTGCTTTACGTCCGCAGAACCTAGCTTGTTGCCCGCATGCTGTTGTCCATCAAAGCGAGCTAGAACCGCTCGGTTATGATCAGCCTGTCTGCGTCGGCAGCTTACAATACCTCAATCAATCAAACGAAACTGCTCGGTCAGCCAGGGGGCATGATGCATCATCGGGGCCAGGGTGTGCTCTTCGATCAGTGTGCGCAGTGTCGTATCGACCAGATCCAGCACCGCTAGCGCGCAATCAGGCGTAGCCGCAATCGACAGCGTGCGGGCGAAGGTCTTGCCAGGAAATGGGTACAATCGCACCTGATCGTGAAACCGACGTCCGCGCGAGAACAGCATTGGCGTCGTGATCGTCCAGCCTGCCCCGGCAGCCACCATCGCCATCAACGTTCGGTCGCTGGCACATTCGAAGCGGCTGGGTGCGGAAAGGCCCAGTCGGCTCAGCTGTGCTGCAATCTGGCGCGCGATCAGCAGATCGCCGCTGAACCGCAGGAAAGGCAGATCGGTTTTTCCCCGCACGACATCGTCAGCACTGACATCCCTGTCCGCAGGCAGCACGACCACGAAGGGGTCGCGCAGCAGCGACCGTTGAACCAGCGCGTCCAACTGGTCCGCGGGGAACGAGGCGATGCCAAGGTCCAGCCGCCGCTCGCGCAACATGGTGATCAACGTCTGGCTTTGGTCGGTGTGGTAAAGGAAATCGCACCGGGGCATGGCGTGGCTGAGCCGCACCGCCAGTTCGGGGATGATGTCGCTGTCAAAATCCTCGATCGCGCCCAAACGCAGATAGCTAGCATCTTTTGGCGCGCCGGCAGTGGCCTCGGCCTTGGCTTTGCGCAGCGCCAACAGCGCATCATCGATATTGCGCAAAAATGCCGTGCCCTTCGGCGTCAGCACCATCGGGCGTTTCGTATGGTCCAACAGTGACGTGCCCAGCTGGCGCTCTAGCGTGCGCAGATGGTGGGAAACTGTGCTGACTGACAGGCCGGTTTCTGCCGCGACCTCCTGCAACGAGGTGCGATGGGCCGCCAACTGGAACAATTCCAATGACTTCAGGCTGAGATCACGGATGCTGGGCTCGCGCGTCATTGAGGCGTCGAAGTGCGCACTGCTACAGGCCCAGCGACGCGGCGTCGTGGGCCAGCGCCTCGATCCCGCCCCAGTCGCCCGCAGTCACCATGGCTTTGGGGGCAACCCACGATCCGCCTACGCAGACCACAGTAGGCAGCGCCAGGTAGTCGGCGGCATTGGCCGCGTCGATGCCTCCAGTCGGGCAGAACTTCAGTCCCGCCAGGGGTGCCGCCCAGGCCTTGAGCACAGGAATGCCGCCGTTCGCTTCCGCAGGGAAGAACTTCAGGATCTCGCAACCAAGCTCTGCAGCGGCCATGGCCTCTGACGGGGTCGCGACGCCGGGCAGCATGGGCAGGCCCGCCTTTGCAGCGGTGGCCATAACAGCAGGGGAGAATCCGGGGGACACCCCGAACATCGCCCCGACCTTGGCAGCTTTGTGCACATCCTGTGCCGAGCGCAGCGTGCCAGCACCCACCACTGCACCGGCAACCTCGCTGCGGATGCGGGCGATTGCTTCCAGGGCCGCCGGTGTCCGCAACGTCACCTCCAGCACCGGCAGGCCGCCTGCTACGAGCGCTTCGCCCAATGGCACGGCATCGACGGCATCGTCGACCGTCAGGACCGGGATCACAGGGGCGAGGGCGCAGATCTCATCTAATGTCATGATTGCAAGACCTTCAGCCGATCTAGCAGTCCGATGGTTGAAGCATCGGCGTCGACAGGGGCGCCCTCCGCCACGGCAGGTATCAGGGCCTGGGCCAGCATCTTGCCGAGTTCGACCCCCCACTGGTCGAAGGAGTTCACGCCCCAGATCACGCCCTGGACGAATACCTTATGTTCGAACAACGCGATGAGTCTGCCCAATGTGCCTGGATCCAGTTCCCGAAACACCAGCGTCGTAGACGGTCGATCCCCAGGGAAAGTGCGGTGGTTGGCCAGCTGGGCGATGTCTTCCTCGGACTTGCCGTTGGCGCGCATCTCGTCGGCCACCTCCTCGGTCGTACGGCCAAAGGCCAGCGCTTGCCCCTGAGCCAGGCAGTTCGCCAGCAGTAGGGCGTGCTGATGGGCATCCGCGCCGCGGGGTTGGGCGGCCATCAGAAAATCGATCGGTACGACGTCGGTACCCTGGTGCAACAGTTGGAAGAAGGAATGCTGCGCGTTGGTGCCGGGCTCGCCCCAGATGATCGGGCCAGTGGCGGCCTGGACTGGTGAGCCATCAACCTCGATGCGCTTGCCGTTCGATTCCATGTCCAGTTGTTGGACGTAGGCCGGGAACCGTTCCAGCCGTTGATCGTAGGGTATCAGCGCCACGCTGGGCCATCCCATTGCGTTGCGCCGCCAGATCCCGATCAGAGCCAGCAGGATGGGCAGGTTCTCCGCAGGGGGCGCCTCTTGGAAATGCCTGTCCATTGCTGCGGCGCCGGCCAGGAAGGCGCGAAACTTCGCTGAGCCGATACCAATGGCCAGTGACAGGCCAATGGCGGACCAGAGGGAGTATCGACCGCCCACCCAGTCCCAGAACCCGAAGACACGCTCTGCCGGGATGCCGAAATCGGCGCAGCCTGCCAGGTTGGTGGAGACGGCCGCCATCTGCCCGCCGGCATAGCCGCCAAGCCAGGCGCGGGCGGCCTGGGCGTTGGCCATCGTCTCCAGCGTTGTGAAGGTCTTTGATGACACAATCACCAGCGTCCGGGCGGGGTCCAATCCTGCTACGGTGTCGGCCAAGTGTGCCCCGTCGACGTTTGACACGAAGTGCAGCCGCGGGCCGTCGCAGTCGGGCCGTAGCGCCCGGGCCGCCATGACCGGACCCAGGTCCGAGCCGCCGATACCGATATTGATCACATCGGTGAACTGGCCCCCGGCGGCCGTAAAGCGCGCCGTGCGGACATTTTCGGCGAAGTTCAGAAACTGGTCCAGCGTGCCCTGGACGTCATCGCCTGAAGGCGCCGCTGTCCCGCCCCGCAACGCCATGTGCAGGACGGCGCGCCCCTCGGTAGCGTTGAGTGCCTCACCCGCAAAAAGCCGGTCCCGGTGGCCGGCCACATCTGCGGCCTGGGCCAGGTGCAGCAATGCATCCAGTGCGGTTTGATCCAGTTTTTCCTTTGAAAAATCGATGGTTAAGTCGTCCAGGCTGACCGATAGGCGTGCAAAGCGATCGGGGTCCTGGGCGAACAGCGACCGCAGATGCACAGGCTTTAGGCGCGCGGCTTCGGCGTGCACTGCGCTCCAGGCGGCATCGGGGGGCATAGGCGTCTCCTCGGGCGGGTGCGCCATGATGCGGTTTCAGCGGGTTCGCTGCAAGGCCAGAGCCGATCACCATGCATTATGATGAGCGGTACGATGGCCTGCGTCACAGCCTATGCGAGAACGCAAAGGTTGACGGGGCCGGACCCTGACCGGCAACGTATTCAGTAGCAGTCGCGCAAGACGACAGCCGAAAGAGAAAACAAAGGGAGATCGAGAATGTCTGATAAGACCCCAATCCTCACGCGCCGGAACGCCCTGGCCGCCGGTGCCGCCCTTGTTGCAGCCCCCGCCGTCATGGGCCGTGCGCAGGCCGCAGCGGAAGTCACGTGGAAGGTGCAATCGCACTGGCCCAAGGCGTCGGCTAGCTATGGTGACAGCCTGGAAGTCATTGCCGCTGAACTGGCCGAGATTACAAATGGGCGAATGGTCCTGGAGCTCTACGGTGCCGGCGAGTTTGCCAAGGGCGCCGAGATCTTCCAGATCGTCAAGAAGGGTGTCGTCGAGATGGGCACCATTTCGCCTGGCTACATTCTGGGCGAGGCGCCGATGGCCGGCCTTTGCCTGGGTGTGCCCGGCACCTTCCGCCAGCCCTGGGAGTTCCAGCACTATCTGAAGAACATGGGCGCCGAGGCGCTGTTCAACGAGGAACTCGCCTTCCACGGCGTCGTAGCGGCGGCTGAGAAGGTGTATCCGACCGAACTGGTCGTCTCGAAGTCGATCGGGTCGGCGTCTGAGTTTGCCTCGATGAAACTGCGTTCCTCTGGGTCCTACCTGAAGTACCTGGAAGCTGCCGGCGCCGCCCCGCAGTACGTGGCCGGGCCCGAGCTTTACCAGTCGTTGGCCTCGGGCGTGGTCGACGGTGCGCATTGGGGCGCGGCGCAGGGCGCCAAGTCCATGTCGCTGTGGGAAGTGGCCAAGTTCCACATGAAGCCCACGATGGGTCTGGCGATGGACTCGCTGATCATGAACAAGGCAGCGCTGGACGCCCTGCCGGAAGATCTGCGCTTCACGTTCATGCAGCACCTGGAGACGCGGTTCTGGAAGCGCTGTGCCGGCTATCAGTACAAGGAAATGACGGCGCTGGCCGCCGGCATCGCCGATCAGGGCGTCGAGGTGCAGCAGTTCCCGCAGGACGTGCTGGACAAGTTTGCCGCTGCGAGCCAGGCGATCCTGTCCGACGAGCGGGCCAAGGGTGGCAACGCCGAGAAGGGCGCCGATATGCTGACGGACTTCCTGAAGGTCCTGGGCTACGCGTGATCCGGACGATGGGGGGCGCTGTTTTTGCGCCCCCTGACCCGGTCCTGCCATGAGCATTCTTCTCGCCTTCGCGCGCACCGTCACGACGGCCAATCTGTGGATCGCACGTATCCTGCATTGGGCGGTGCTGTTGCTGTTCGTGCTGCTGCTGTGGGACGCGGTCATGCGGTATGTCGCTGGCTCGCCCATTTCCTGGTCGCAGCAGCTGTCGCGCCTGTTGTTCGGGGTCTATGCGATCCTGGGTGGCGGCTATCTGCTGGCCCGGCGCGAGCACGTCAACGTTGACTTATTCTACGCCAACTTCTCGCGCAAACGGCAGGCATTGGTCGATATCCTGACCTCGTTCCTGTTCTTCTGCCTACTGCTGGTGCTGATCCCCAAAAGCTATGGCATGGCGTCCGAGGCGGTTTGCCTGTCCGAAAACTCGGCGCCCTGGTGCAAGTGGGAGACGGACCAACTGGCGATCTGGAAGGCGCCTTTGTGGCCGTCGAAATGGATGATCGTGGTGGCTGCGGTGCTCTTGTTCCTACAGGGCATCGTGAAACTGATCTCGGACATCCTGATCCTGTGCGGAATCGACCCCGATCCCAATGCCTTCGGTCCGATCAAAGATGGCGACGCGGAGACGGTCGATGTTTGATCTGGTCGCGACCTACGGCGCCATCCCGATCGAATGGAAGACAGTGCTGTTTTTCGGCCTGCTCTTCCTGTTCATCATGCTGGGCGTGCCCCTGACATTCGTTCTGGGCGGGCTCAGCGTCATCTTCATCTATCTTGAGTTCCAGACAAATCCGGGGTCGGACGGTTTATATCTGGTGGCCTCGAAGATGTGGGACCTGATGGAGACATCGGCCCTGATTGCTATCCCGCTATACGTCTTCATGGCCATGGTGCTGGAGCGATCCGGCGTCGCCCACGACCTTTACCGGATGATGCACCTGTGGTGGGGTGGGCTGCGTGGCGGCCTGGCCATCGGCACGGTGCTGATCTGCACGATCTTTGCGGCGATGTCCGGCATCTCGGGTGCCGCCGTTGTAACGATGGGCACCATCGCGCTGCCCCAAATGCTGGGACGGGGCTATGACAAACGCCTGGCGCTAGGGGCGATCAACGCGGGTGGCGGCTGGGGCATCCTGATCCCGCCGTCGATCCTGATGGTGATCTACGCGCTGATCACCGAGGTGTCGGTCGGAAAGCTGTTCGCCGCGGGCGTGGGACCGGGCCTGCTACTGTTCACGCTGGTGTCGCTCTACATCGGGATCCGTTGCTGGCTGCAGCCCGAGCTGGGCCCCGCCCTGCCGCCGGAAGAACGCGGCACCCGCAAAGAGAAAATGGACGCGCTGAAGGCCGTTGTCTTGCCGATCATGATCATCGCCATGGTCTTGGGCGCGATCTTCACAGGACTGGCCACGGTGACAGAGGCGGCGGCCGTTGGTGTGCTGGGGGCGCTGATCGCCTCCGCCGTCAACCGAAAGCTCAGCTTCAGCCTGATCAAGGTGGCGTCGATGCGCACGTTCCGGCTGACGACGATCATCACCTGGATCGTCTTCGCGGCGCACGCCTACTCCACCGCATACACCGCCATGGGGGCCGAGGGCTTCATCACCAGCCTGACCGAGCAGATCCCGGGCGGCAAATGGGGCGCACTGGCCTTCATGATGTTCGTCCTGTTCCTGCTGGGCATGGTCCTGGATCCGGTGGGCATCATGCTGATCACGCTGCCGGTCTTTCTGCCGCTGGTGAAGCTGCACGGCTTTGACCCGGTCTGGTTCGGCATCCTCTTCGTCGTGATGATGGAGATCAGCTATATGACGCCGCCATTCGGGTTCAATCTGTTCTATTTGCGATCCGTGGCCCCGCCGGAGGTGACGATGAAGGACATCTACTGGTCCGTCGGCCCCTACACGATCGTCGAGCTGTTCGGGCTGTTCCTGATCGTGTTGTTCCCGGCCATCGCGCTTTGGTTGCCGCAGATGCTGTTCCCTGGCTGAGGCGGGGGGTCCTGTTATGGCGCTGCCGTACGACCATGCCCAAAGGGACCCGCACCGCACCGCGGTCACCGACGACCAGGGCCGCACCCTCAGCTATGGCGATCTGAACGATGGCGCCTGGCGCTTGGCACGGCTGATCCGCGACAGCGGCGTGGGCGAGGGCGACCACATCGCCTTTTGCCTTGAGAACCGGCTGGAGTACTTCCAGGTGCTGTTTGCCGGGCGCTATTCGGGGATCTACTACACCGCTATCAGCCCCTGGCTGCACGATGAAGAGGTCGCCTATATCGTGCAGAATTGCGGCGCAAAGCTGGTCATCGGCTCGGCGCAGACCCGGGCAAAACTGGCCCAGGCCCGGGCGGAGTGTGGCGATGTCGGGCGTTGGCTCAGCCTGGATGGCGGCGCGCCCGGCTGGGAAGATCTCAGCGCCGCGATGGCTGCTACCCCGCCCGACCCGCTGCCCAACCCGCGCGAGGGGTTGGACATGCTCTATTCCTCGGGCACCACCGGGCGGCCCAAGGGCGTGATGCATCCCTTGCCGGAAACGCCCTTTGGCACGGAACCCGAGGCGCGAGTCGGTCTGTTCGACCGCAACCGCGTCGACGGGAACACGATTTATCTGAACCCCGCGCCGCTCTACCACGCGGCCCCGCTGCGCTGGAGCATGGCGGTCCTTTGCCGTGGTGGCCAAGTCGTCTCGATGGGGCGCTTCGATGCGGCCCGCGCGCTGGAGCTAATGGGCAGCCATCGTGTCACCCATGTCCAGTTCGTGCCCACGATGATGAGCCGGATCCTGAAGCTACCAGAGGAGGTGCGGGCAGCCTTCGACCCCACACCCCTGGTCAGCGTCGTCCATGCGGCCGCCCCGTGTCCGGTCGAGGTCAAGCGCCAATTGATCGAGTGGTGGGGACCGGTGGTCGATGAATATTACGGCGGAACGGAGTCGAACGGCCTGACCTATGTCGACGCACATGAATGGTTGGAACGCCCCGGCACCGTCGGCAAGGCCATCATCGGCACGCTGCACATTTTGGATGAGAACGGGCACGATCTGCCTGCGGGCGGGCGGGGACGGGTGTTCTTTTCGGGCCGGCCACCCTTCAGCTATCACGGCGAGCCGGAGAAGACCGCCAGCGCCTTCGTAGGTGACAAGTCCACGCTGGGTGATATCGGCTATATGGACGCGGATGGCTATCTGTTCCTGACCGACCGGGACGTGAACCTGATCGTCTGCGGTGGCATCAACATCTATCCGCAGCTGACGGAAGACACGCTGTCGCTGCACCCCGCCGTCGGCGACGTGGCCGTCATCGGCTACCCCGATGAGGATATGGGGGAGGTGGTGATGGCCGTGATCGAGCCCGCCACGCCGGGCGTGCCGGCTGATGCCTTGATCGACACATTGCGGGCGCATTGCGCCGCGCAGCTGCCCACGATCCGCCAACCCCGTCACTATGACGTGGTGGATCAATTGCCCCGCCACCCGAATGGAAAGCTACGCAAACAAGAGCTGCGCGCCGCCTATCGTGCCCGCTATGCGGAAGGTCTGTCTCAGGTCGGGACCTGAGCTCAATTGCCGCTTTCGTTTCGCGCCGATCCGGCTAGGTTCCGCGCAGGGAGGGCCAGTCGACCACCATGGCATCACCGAACGAAATCACCGCAGAGATCTGGCGCGGCGGCCCCGAGGGCGGCGCCTACCAAAGCTTCTCCGTACCCCGCTACGAAAGCCAGACAGTGCTGGACGTCGTCGCCTGGATCCAGCAGGAGGCGGATCCGACGCTCAGCTACCGTTTTGCCTGTCGGGTGGGCATGTGCGGCTCGTGCGGGATGATGGTCAATGGCGTGCCGCGCTGGACCTGCCGCACGCATGTGGACAAGGTCTTGAACGACGGCCACCTGCAGGTCGGGCCGTTGCGGAACCTGCCGATCATCAAGGATCTGGCCGCCGACATGGACCCGTTCTTTGACAAATGGGTGGCGGCAGGCGGTGTGTTCCACCCCACCAAAACACGCGACGACGAGATGGCCCCTGTCACCCATGCCGAGCCGGAACGTGCCGCTGCCGACAAGGGGATTGAGTGCATCAATTGCGGGGTTTGCTATGCATCCTGCGATACGGTTGCCGGCAATCCCGACTACCTGGGTCCAGCGGCCCTGAACCGGGCTTGGACGCTCTGGAATGACGCCAAGGACGGGGCAGGCGATCACATCCTGGACGCAGTTAGCGGGGCGGGCGGCTGTCATAGTTGCCATTCCATGGGGTCATGTGCGCAGTATTGCCCCAACGAGTTGAACCCGCTGGAAGGGATCGCAGGCCTGAAACGCGCAACCGCAAAACGATCGTTGCGCCGCGCGCTTTGGGGCCGCTGATGGAGGTCCGGCTCTATCTGCTGCAGCGGATTTCGGCCATGGTGATGGTGCCGCTGGTGATCGGCCATATCGCCGTGATGATTTACGCCATCCAAGACGGACTGACCGCCGAGGAGATCCTGGGCCGCACCCAAGGCTCCGTCGCTTGGGCGCTATTCTACGGGACATTTGTGGTCGCCGTGGCGATTCATGGAGCTATCGGTCTGCGGGCGATCGTCTCCGAATGGCTTGGAGTGCGGGGGATGGCGCTGACCGGCTTTGCCTGGGCCACGTTCTGGGGGCTCCTGGCGATGGGTCTCTACGCGGTGGCTGCGGTGATTGGAGGTCCGGCATGACGCTCGAAATGGGCCGCGACTGGCCCGAGGGAGGGCGCAATCGCGCCCGCCCGTGGGGACGGGTCGGGCGCGGGCCGACTGCGCCGGGCGCGACGACCTCCCGAAACAGTGCTGAGGCAGCACAATGACCTACCGCCGCCGTGGCCACCCGCTCTGGTATGCCTATCTGCTGCACCGTCTTTCTGGCCTGGGCTTGGTACTGTTCCTGCCGTTCCACTTCTACGTCCTGGGGCTTGCTCTGAATACGGACGCCATGAACGAAGCCTTGGCCTGGACCGCCAACCCGTTGGTCAAGGTGGCCGAGTTTGGCCTGGTCTTCATGCTGGCCGTCCACCTGTTTGGCGGACTTCGCCTGCTGGTGTTGGAGTTCCTGCCCTGGACGCCGCGCCATAAAACCCTGGCAGCGGGCGCCGTCGCGCTATCCTTCCTAATCTCGACGACCTTCCTTCTGAGGGCCATCTGAGACCGAGAAACGGTCTTTATGACGCCCCTTAAATTTATTTTTGACATGTAGCAGACGCTACAGAGGGCGTAGGCCGATTCGGATATCCCGTCTCTGCAGGCAATGGTGCCTGACCACTCAACGAAGGAGATGAAAGATGACCGAAGCCACCGAATACAAACCCGAAGACCGGCAACTGCTGTCCGATGAAGAGCTGGACGCCGTTTCCGCAGGACGCAAGCTCACGACCAAGAATATCCGCAAGCAATGCAAGGACACGGGCACTTTCAAGTGATCGGCGCCTCAGAAGCCAGCAGATCGACAGGGTCCAAAGACCGAACGCGAGACTGTGGGTAGACAAACCCTGATGCATACAAAACCGGATCGAGCCGTCGGCGGCAAACGCTGAACGAAATTCGATGGCAGGGGTTTGGTCTGCTGATCCCGCCTGGCGACAACCGGCCCCGTTGCGGCGCCCTGTGCTTGATGCCAGGGTGCCGCAATGCAAAATCATCACCAGATCGACCGCCACGACACGGATATCCTGATCCTGGGCACCGGGGGCGCCGGCCTCTTTGGTGCGCTCCACGCCCAGCAAGCCGCTCCAGACGCGAAGATCACCATCGCGGTTAAAGGGCTGATCGGCAAATGCGGCTGCACCCGGATGGTGCAGGGCGGCTACAACGTCTCCACCGGGCCCGGCGACACGGTCGAACGCCACTTCATGGACACGATCATCGGCGGCAAATGGCTGCCCGACCAGGACATGGCCTGGCGCCTGTGTGAACTGGCCGTGGAACGCATCCACGAGCTGGAGAACGAGATCGGCTGCTTCTTCGACCGCAATGCCGACGGCTCGCTCCACCACAAGGCCTTCGCGGGGCAGACCGCCGACCGCACGGTCCACAAGGGCGACCTCACCGGGATCGAGATCATCAATCGTCTCATGGAGCAGGTCCTCTCCCGCCCCGTCGAGAAGCTGCAGGAACACCGCGCCATCGGGCTGATCCCCACGGCGGACGGCTCGGCCCTCGCAGGTGTCCTGATGATCGACATGCGCACCGGCGGCCTGCGACTTGTTCGCGCCAAGGCGGTCCTCATGGCCACCGGCGGCGGACCCACCATGTACCGCTACCACACGCCCTCGGGCGACAAGACCATGGACGGCCTCGCCATGGCTTTGCGTGCGGGGCTGCCCGTGCGCGATATGGAGATGGTGCAGTTCCACCCCACCGGGCTGCTGGCAGGGCCCCATTCCAAGATCACGGGCACCGTGCTGGAGGAGGGGCTCCGCGGCGCAGGCGGCCACCTCGTCAACAAACGCGGCGACCGCTTCATGTTCGACTATGACGGGCGGGGCGAGCGCGCCACCCGCGACGTGGTTTCCCGCGCCATCTACGCCGAGATGCGCAAGAACAACGACCCCGACCAGATCGGCATGTTCATTTCGATGAGCCACCTCGGCCCCGAGAACGTGGCCAAGAAGTTCAAGGGCATGGTCAAGCGCTGTGCAGATTGCGGCTTCGACCTGGCCGGAGGGCGGGTCGAGGTTGTGCCCACCGCCCATTATTTCATGGGCGGCGTGGTGGTGGACCCCGATACCCGCACGGAGATGGAGGGGCTTTACGTGGCCGGAGAGGACGCGGGCGGCGCTCATGGCTCCAACCGGCTTGGCGGCAACGGGGTGGCGAACTCGACCGTCTATGGCGGGGTCGCCGGAGAGGTCATGGGCCGTGACGTCGCTCGTATGACGCTGCGGGAACCATGCCCAGAGGCTTTGGAGGCCGAGGTTGCCCGAGCACTCGCGCCCCTGGGCCGTGCACCCGCGCCGATCCAGCCGCTGCGGCGGAAACTGCAGGACGCGATGTGGGAGGATGTCGGGGTCATGCGCACGGCCTCCGGCCTCAAGAACGGGCTGGCCCGCGTCGCCGAGATCCGGGACGAGGTCGCGACCCTTGGTGTCGACGACACGAACCTCGCCTTCAACCTAACCTGGCATGACTGGCTGAACATGGCCTCGCTGGTCGAGGTCTCCGAGGTCGTCACCCAGGCAGCACTCGCCCGAGAGAACTCCCGCGGCGCCCACTTCCGTGAGGATTTTCCGGAGCAAGGGGACCTCTCGGACAGCTACTACACGATCAGCCAGCGCACCGATGCGGGACTGCAGCGACCGACCGAGGGCGGAAGCGAAGCGCCCGCCCGTGGGGGCGGTCGGGCGCTGCCTGACGCTGACGCGCCAGGCGGGAATGTCCAAACCACCCGTGCTCCCGTCCAGTTCACCATCGTCAAACCGGGCGAGACCATCCTGCCTGAGGGCGAGCCGGAGAGTTTGGTGGCGGCGGAATGACTAGTTGGAATCGTGTCGCATACGGGTTCGCGTTTGTAAGTTGGCTCTTGCTGGCATCGTGCTCGACAGAGGCGGTCATGAGTGATGACGCTTCAGTCTTCGTCCATGATGGCTACACTTGGAAACTGGAACGAAAAGGAAATCTTGTCAGTGCGTACTGGACAGACATCCCTAGTTTGACGAGAGCCTCAGAAGTACGTGGTCGCGCTGCGTTGGCAATTTCCGATTACTTTGGTTGCGATGTCGTTGGCGGATCGGTCACTCAGATGGCTGCGTTTGTCCAAGTATACTTAAGTTGCAACGATTAAGGCGTGATGGGCGCTAACGAGTTTGACGGCGCTTAGTCTGGTTAGCCTGCGTGCAAACATCTGGCACGCCGAAGGCGGGCCGCGCCCGACCCTCCCCCCGGGAGGGCGCTTTGGCGATTATGGTCACAGCTCAGGCGGTGGTGGGGCTTTGAAGAACGGGCTTTAGAACTGCCATAGCAAACGCCCTCCCAGGCTCGGGCGGCGGCCCTGGCGCCCCAGCGTCCAATCTCATCGCAGCAATGGGGATCAAAGCGATGCCGGTCACAGCTCAGGCGGTGTGGGCGCTTTGAAGAGCGGGCTCTAGGACTGCCATAGCGAACGCCCTCCCAGGCCTGGGCGGCGGCCCTGACGCCCAAATGTCCAATCTCATCGCAGCAAGCAGGATCCAAGCGGCGGTCGCCACGCACCCTTGACGCAGCGGGGCCAGTTCCGCCACTAGGGCCTTCCAACTCCAGGAGGCCCCCATGACCGCACCTTTCCGCCTTGGTATCGCCGGGCTTGGCACCGTCGGTGCTGGCGTCGTCAAAATGGTGCAGGCCCATGGCGAGATGCTGGCAGCCAAGGCTGGGCGACCCGTCGCGATCTCGGCCGTCTCAGCCATGAACCGCAGCCGCGACCGCGGCGTCGATCTGTCGGCCTATGCCTGGGAGGATGACGCGACACAACTGGCCGCGCGCGACGATGTCGACTGCGTGGTCGAGGTGATCGGCGGCTCGGACGGCCCGGCGAAGGCCCTGGTTGAACGCGCGCTCGCCGCGGGCAAGCACGTGGTCACCGCCAACAAGGCCCTGATCGCCGTGCACGGCCACGCCCTGGCCGAAGCTGCCGAGAGCCAGGGCGTCATGCTGGCCGCAGAAGCCGGCGTCGCCGGCGGCATCCCGGCCCTGAAAGCGCTGGGCGAGGGATTGGCGGGCAACCGGGTCAGCCGCGTCTTTGGCGTTCTGAACGGCACCTGCAACTACATCCTGAACGAGATGGAGAGCCGCGGCGCCGATTATGGCGACGTGCTGCAAGACGCCCAGCGCCTGGGCTATGCCGAGGCGGATCCCACCTTTGACGTGGGCGGCATCGATGCGGCGCACAAGCTGGCGATCCTGGCGGCCATCGCCTTCGGCACGCGGGTCGATTTCGACGGCGTAATCTGCGAGGGCATCCAGCGCATCAGCCTGGACGACATCCGCACGGCCCGCGACATGGGCTTTTCCATCCGCCTGTTGGGCCTGGCCAAAATGCATGAGGCCGGGCTGGAACAGCGGGTGCGTCCCTGCATGGTGGACGAACGCTCGGTGATCGGGGCGCTGCCCGGTGTCACCAACGCCGTGGTGGCGGAGGGCGATTTCGTCGGTCAGGTCTCGATGACGGGGCCGGGCGCGGGCGAGGGGCCCACCGCCTCGGCTGTGATGGCCGATGTCATAGACGCCGCCCGGGGCGCGGTGCGCCCGGTCTTTGGCCGCCCTTCGGGCAGGTTAAGTGCTGCACCCCGGCTGGCCCATGGCGACGAGCACGCGCCCTATTACCTGCGGTTCCTGCTGGCCGACCGGCCGGGGGCGCTGGCCGCCCTGGCCAGTGCTTTGGGTGAAGAGAGCGTCTCGATCCACCGGATGCGCCAGTACGGCCAGGGCGACAGCGGCGTGGCCGTGCCGGTGGTCATCGTCACGCATGATGCCCGCCGTGACGCGGTGGATGCAGCGCTTGCGCGGATCGCCGCGTTGGACGTCAGCCAGGCCGAGCCCGTGGCGATCCGCATCGAAGAGGTCTAGGCGCTTCTTTAGGCCTGTCCTCAGGCCTGCCAGAACGGTTTTGCCGCTTCGCGATGGGCTTCCTCGGCACTGACGCCGATATCGTCCAATTGCTCGGCATCCAATTCCGCCAAATGCGCGCGGCTGCGCGCACGGGCCTGCCACAGCATAATCGTTGACCAAAGCGAGCCGCCGCCCGCCAGCGGGCGTCCAGCGATCTTGCGGTAAGGGTTCAGCTTCAGGATCACAGCCATATCGATCTCCTTTCGGGTGCACAGACGCACCATCGCGGCGCGCAACTCGCTGGGGTTTGGAGGCGCGCCGTGTTTGGCGCGGCGTCTGAACGGAATTTGGCGATAGTAATACTGGTTCTCAAACGAATTTATCTAGACGGTTGGCTTAGATAAATTTATCCATCAAGAATGAGCGAAAACGCCAGTCCTGATACCGACACCGATCCAACCAGCCCTGCTGGGGTCCGCCGCCTACCTCCGCTGAACGCGCTCCGTGCCTTTGAGGCGGCGGCAAGGCTGGAGAGCTTCCTGGCCGCAGCTAGTGAGTTGAACGTCACGCCCGCTGCGATCAGCCACCAGGTGAAACAGCTGGAAGCGGACCTTGGCGTCAAACTGTTCGAACGCTTGCCTCGCGGGGTCGAGACAACGCCCGCCGCCCGCGAAATGCTGCCGGAGATCTCTCGCGGGTTCGCGCACTTCTCCCGTGGGCTCGGGGCGCTGACGGGGGGCGCACTGGCTGGGCGGCTGACGGTCAGCGTGGCACGCTCGTTCGCCACGCTTTGGCTGGTGCCCCGCATCGGCGATTTCGTCGCCCGCTTTCCTGAGATCGATCTGCAGGTACTGGCCAATGACCGCGCGGTTGATGTGACCCGGGGGGAGGCGGATCTGCGCATCACCTATAGCCGCGGTGTCTATCCCGGCATGTCGGTGGAGCCGTTGATGGGCGACACGATCTTTCCCGTGGCCGCCCCCGCCTTGCTGAACCGCCAACCGATCCGCACCTTTGCCGATCTGGCCGGGCATGTGCTGCTGCAGGACATCGATATCGCCCAGGACGAGGCAGCCATGACCTGGGCGCGCTGGCTGCGCGATGCTGGCGTGGCCGAGCGCAAGCCCGCCGGTTGGATCGAACTGAATGACAGCGTGCTGCTGACCCAGGCAGCGCTGCACGGCCACGGCGTCGGTCTGGGCCGCATGGCACTGGTGGGCGGGTACCTGGCATCTGGCCAATTGGTCCGGCCCCTGAAGCTGGAGCGTCCGGCCGATTACAGCTACTTCACGGTTACAAGCGAGGAACTGCGCCAGCACCCGCGCGTGCGCGTCTTCGTTGATTGGCTGAAACGCCAATCCGCCGCCGATCCGGGCCCCGTTCCTGTGTGAAACCCGGACAATCCAGCCAAAATCGCGAACGCTCGTGACTTGCCTGTTACGATCAGCCGCGATAGTGGGCGTCGCAACGCGCGCCGAAACCCCGGGGGACAGAACCATGAGCGACAATCAGATCGACGACACCTTCCAGGATCGGATGCTGTCATTGGGCCTGGCTCGCGTGTCGGAGGCAGCCGCGATTGCCGCGGCCCGCCAGATTGGCCGCGGCGACGAAAAACACGCCGACCATGTCGCGGTCGAGGCGATGCGCAGCCAGCTGAACATGCTGGACATCAAGGGCACCGTGGTGATCGGCGAGGGCGAGCGGGACGAGGCGCCCATGCTCTACATCGGCGAGGAAGTGGGCACCGGCAACGGCGCCGAGGTCGACATCGCGCTGGACCCGTTGGAGGGGACGACGCTGACAGCAAAGGCCATGCCCAACGCGCTGACGGTGATTGCCATGGGGCCGCGCGGCTCGATGCTGCACGCGCCCGATGTCTATATGGACAAACTGGCCATTGGCCCGGGCTATCCGGAAGGACTGGTCGACCTGGACATGAGCCCCGCCGAACGGATTGCCGCTCTTGCCAGCGTAAAGGGCGGCGGCGCCGAGAACGTCACCGTCTGCATTTTGGAGCGTCCACGCCACCGCGAGATGATCGACGCCGTACGTGCCACCGGGGCGGCCATCCGCTTGATCACCGATGGAGACGTGGCGGGCGTGATGCATTGCGCCGAGCCGGACAATACCGGCATCGACATGTATATGGGATCTGGCGGGGCGCCCGAGGGCGTGCTGGCCGCGGCCGCGCTCAAGTGCATGGGCGGCCAGATCCAGGGCCGGCTGACGTTCCGCAATGACGAAGAAGTTGGCCGCGCGCGCAAGGCGGGGATCGAAGATCTGGACGCCAAGTACACGCGCGATGAGATGTGCCGCAATGACGTGATCTTTGCGGCTACCGGCGTAACGGACGGGTCGATCCTGCGGGGCGCGCGCCGCATCGGTGAGTACCTGGAGACCGAGACGATCCTGATGCGCTCGCGCACCGGATCGGTCCGCCGCCTCAACTATCGGACCAAAAATCACTGACCAGTGCCGTCGGATCTTTCCGCTCGTTGGGGGTTGTCACACCCCTGAGCACCTTGCCGCAATGGATCGCGATGCCGTAGTCTCCCGCCATCGTTAAAGTGGTTTGGGGCAATGTGGTTTTTGATGCGATGGCGGTAAGCCTGTATATCGAGGCTGTCGGCGTGCTGGCGCCAGACTGCCTTATGGTGCGTTCGCACGGCATCTTCAATGCAGGCGACCTGTTGGTTGCGCAGCGAAAACTGTCCACCCATCCGATGATCCAGGCAGGCGCGAACGTGTTGAACGATGCGCGCGATGTTGATTTCAGCACGGCGGCGCGGGACGTGGAGGCGGCGGCGCGTAGCTTGCGTCCAGAAACGACGCAGATGCCCACAAACCGTGTTGCGGTCGTCGTGGCCAATGACCTCGGTCTTGAAGCGATCCGCATGTACCTGTCGCTGCGGGAGGTCGGCGACGCGCACACGGTGGTCCGTTCGGTGCCCGACGGCCTGGCGTTTCTGGGCATGCCGGCGGATCTGGAGGCCCGCGTCGACGCCCTGCGTGCTGCGGAGAGCTAGGACCCTACCGCCCCTCAACCGGGCTCGTCGATCACGGGATTGGACAGGGTGCCAACCCCCTCCAGCTCGATCTCGACCCTGTCCCCCGGCACCAGCCATTTCGGTGGATCAAAGCTTTGGCCCTGACCGGCTGGCGTGCCCGTGGCGATCAGGTCGCCCGGCAACAGCTCGGTATAGCGCGAGGCATAGGCGATGATCCGCGCGAACGGGAACAACATGTCGGCGGTCGAGCCTTCCTGGCGCAGCTCGCCGTTCACGCGGGTGCGGATGGTCAGGTTCTCCAGGTCGATCCCGGACAGATCCGTCTCGATCCACGGGCCCAGCGCCCCCGAACGCTCAAAGTTCTTGCCGGGCGTGATCGTCAGGTGCGCATGGCGCATCCAGTCGCGGACCGAACCTTCGTTCATGACCGTGAGGCCAGCGATATGGGCGTGGGCGTCCGCCTCGGGAATGCGGCGGCCGGGCCGCCCGATCACCAGGACGATCTCGCCCTCGTAGTCGAAGCGTTCGGATTCCGGCGGGCGCCACAGGTCCTGCCCGTTGGCCACCAGGCTGCGCATGGTCCGGTGGAACAGAGTCGGGTATTCGGGCGCGTCGTCGCCCTGGCGATAGGGATCGCCCGGCCGCATATAGTTCACGCCGACACACAGGATCTGGCCCGGATCGGTGGTCGGCAGACCCAGGCTCAGCTCGCCCAGCTTGCGGTCCGGCGTCCCGGTCATCACCTGGCGCGCCGGGGCCCGCCCGCTGGCCAGCAACGTCGTGACCGAGCGCAGCCCCAGCCGCGCCGTCAGGTCCCAGACATCGTCGCCCGAAACGGCCCCCAGATGTCCGCCGTCAAAGGTGATGATCCGCATGATGGTCTCCGTCTTATGGGGCCGTCTTTTCAGGCCCCTCAGGCGCTCACAGCCAGCGCCGAACCCGTGTCCGATACGCGGTATAGGCCGGGCCGAGCGCTGCTTCCAGCCGTGCCTCCTCGGGCTGGATGAACAGTCG
This sequence comes from Pseudomonadota bacterium, assembly GCA_039026375.1. Taxonomy (GTDB): domain Bacteria; phylum Pseudomonadota; class Alphaproteobacteria; order Rhodobacterales; family Rhodobacteraceae; genus Thermohalobaculum. The sequence continues at coordinate 53,852 of JBCCML010000017.1, read as the reverse complement.
CTCCAGCACCACGAAGAACGGCACCACCAGCAGCGCGGTGTGCGGCGCGCCCAGCGTCAGACTCCACCCGGCCAGGATCAGCAGATCGGCCAGATAGATCGGGTTGCGCGAATACCGGAAGGGCCCGCCGTCCACCAGAGCCGAGGGCTGCTGGTGCGGGATCACCGTGGTCTTCGCGCGCTGGAACTGGATGACCGCCCAGATCACCCAGATCAGCCCGCCCCCGATCAGGGCGCGTCCCGCCCACAGGGCGGCCCTCTCCCAGGGGCCACCGGCCAACGGGGCCCAGATCTGGGCCAGCCCCCAGGCCAGCGCCATGAAGCCCGCCAGCCAGACAGGCGGCAGGTTCAACCACTTCACGAGGTGACGTCCAGGTTGTCGATCAGCCGGGCCCGGCCCAGATGCGCCGCGCCGAAGATGCGCGTGGGCACGCTTGGGTCGACCCGGGCCACCGGTTGCAGGTCCAGGGCTGTGCGGATCTCGATGTAGTCCACCGCCAGAAAGCCCGCCGCAATCACGGCACGCTCTGCGTCGCGGCAGGCATTGGCCGTGGGCAGGCCATCATGGGCCGCCGCCGCCGCGTCGCTCAGCGCCTTCTGCAGCGCCGGGGCAATCGCTCGCTCGGCATCGCTTAGATAGCGGTTGCGCGACGACATGGCCAAGCCGTCCGCTTCGCGCACCGTGGGCGCGCCGACGATGCGGGTGCCGATGTCCAGATCCCGCGACAGCCGCGTCACCACGGCCAGTTGTTGCCAATCCTTCTCGCCGAAGACCGCGATATCGCAGCGCGCCTGGTTCAACAGCTTGGTTACCACCTGGGCGACTCCGTCGAAGTGACCAACCCGCGTGGCCCCGCACAGCGCATCGGTCAGCCCGTCGACGATGACGCGGGTCGAGAAGCCGGGGGGATACATCTCCTCGACCGGCGGCGCGAACAGCAGCGCGCACCCGGCCTCACGCAGCATCGCCGCATCGCGGGCCTCGTCGCGGGGATAGGCGTCCAGGTCTTCACCCTGGCCGAATTGGGTCGGATTGACGAACAGGGTCGCCACCACGCGGTCGGCCTGTTCCAACCCGTGGCGGACCAGGCTGACATGGCCGTCGTGCAAGCCGCCCATGGTGGGCACGACCGCGGTGGTCAGGCCCTCGCCGCGCCAGCCGAAGACGCGCGCTCTTAGGTCGGCGACCGTGCGTACGATATCCATCTGTCCCGCTCGTCCCCTGCCGTATTGGGACGCGCAGGAAAAAGCGCCTGGCCCAAAAACGCAAGGGGGTGTGGCCGGGATCAGCGTGCGCCCGGCTGCCTTCCCACGCAACGGCGAAAAAATTTTTGCAGGGTCAGATTGGGCGCGGTCATGGCGCCCGCCATTAGACTTTTTTGCGAATCAACCGGAAGTCGACTGTTTTGCGCACGTTTGGCATACGCAAATCATACGTAAGTCATACGCAGATCATACACGGGAAATCCCAGCGCCGGGCGGCGCGAGACCTCTACAGCCAGCCCTGCGTTTCGTTTCGCACAACCGTTTCGATCATGTCGATGTGGGCATCGTCCGCGTTCAAGCAGGGGATGTAGTGGAACTCCTCGCCGCCCGCTTCCTCGAACGCTTCCTTGATCTCTTCGTTAATCTCTTCCAGCGTCTCGACACAGTCCGACGAGAAGCCCGGCGCCATCACGGCGATGGACTTGTGCCCCTCCTCGGCCAGCTTGGCGACGTACTCGACGGTGTAGGGGGTCAGCCACTCCTCGGGCCCAAAACGGGACTGAAAAGTGGTGTGTAATTCACCCGGCGCCCAGCCCAACCGCTCGCCCAACAGGCGCGAGGTTTTCTGGCACTGGCAGTGGTAGGGATCGCCCTTCATGAAGTACGATTTCGGCAGCCCGTGATAGGATGCCACCAGCGCAGTCGGGCGGCATTCAAACCCGTCATAGGCGTGCTGGACCGACGCCGCCAATGCCTCGATGAAGGACGGGTGGTCATAGTAGGGCGGGGCCGTGCGGATGGACGGCTGCCAGCGCAAATCCTGCAGAGTTTTGAAGGCCTTGTCGCAGGCTGTCCCCGTCGTCGCCGCGGCGTAATGCGGGTAGAGCGGGAAGAACAGAATGCGGTCGCAGCCTTGCTGTTGCATCTTGCGGATGACGCTGTCGGTGGACGGGTTGCCATAGCGCATGCAGAAGTCCACCAGCACGTCGCTGCCGTGCCGGGCGCTGAGGCGGGCGCGCAGCTTGGCGGTTTGCTCGCGAGTGATCGTCAGCAGCGGGCTTTCGTCCTGCTCCTCGTTCCAAATGCCGCGATAGGCCTCGCCCGACGAAAACGGGCGCTTGGTCAGCACGATCAGCTGCAGCAGCGGCTGCCAGAACCAGGGCGACCATTCGATGACCCGGCGGTCCGACAGAAACTCGTTAAGATAGCGCCGCATCGACCAGTAATCGGTGTTGTCGGGCGTACCCAGATTCGCCAGCACGATGCCCACGCGTCGGGGCGGAATGGCGGGGTGGTCCGACGCCGCATGGGCCAGACGGCCCCGGCCTGGCCGATCCATCGAGCTATTGTCCAACATTCGCCAAAGGCCTCCACGACCACGCATACCGATACTGCCAGCACCTATGGCGCCGGCCCGATCGGTCAAGTTCCTGCGACAACCCGGAGAGTTGGCGTTGTTTACCGGATGTTCACGCCTGTCCGATAGTGTACCACATTAGTCAACAAATGCCGATCTTCGTTGGGAAGAAATCCAAGACGCGCTGAACGCGGTTGCGGATTTTGGCCAAAGCGAGGGTGAAAAGATGAGCTTCTTTTCTGGGTTGGCGACCGCGTCTGGCGTCTCTTCGCAGTTGAATGCCCCGCGGGACTTCACGTCGCAGATCCGGTCTGCCACCGGCGAGCGCGGCGTGACAGCCACAACCGAACAAACACAATCAACTCCGGTGACGCCTGCAGCCACAGCCCGGCCCGTCGGCGCGGCGAATGCGACCGAGGCACCGGCGCCGTCGGCCGAGTTTCTGGACTCTGGCGATTCGCGTTATCAGCAGTTTGTCCGGGCGCTGGAGGTGCTGCGGATCGATACGGGCGATCCGGAACGTGACGATGCCCGGCTGGCTGAAATGGCCGCCGAAGCGCCGGATATCTTCGCGCTGTTCGATGGGCGTCCGGGCCCGGTGGAAGTGCCGGACAGCCCGCCGTCGAACGACCTATCAGCGCCTGATGCTCAGTCAGTGGCGAGCTAAGTCACCGATCTGTTGGGATTTCGTTTGGTTCTATCTGCCGCGCGCGGCCTGACCAGGATGCCGCAACAGAAGGTGGCGCTGCGGCGCCACCCGCGCTATACGCACCGCTGAGACGGGGGCGCCAAAGGTGCGCCGATGCGGCTGAGCGATACGCTGTCTTTCCTGGGCGATGCCCTGTTCCCACCTGCCTGCGCTGTTTGCCGCGATGAAACCGGCACGCCAGGCGCCCTGTGCGGCCGCTGCTGGCGGGAGGTGGCGTTCCTGGACGGTTCGGGCTGCGTGAAATGCGGGCGGGCGTTGCCTGGTACACCGGAGCCAGGCGAGATCTGTGACGAGTGCCTGCGCCATCCCCCACGTTGGCGTCATGGCCGGGCCGCCTTCCGCTACGAAGGCGCCGGCCGCAAACTGGTCCTGTCGCTGAAACATGGTGATCGTCTGGATCTGGCCCCCCTGCTGGCCCAGTGGCTGGCCCGTGCCGGCGCGCCCCTGCTGGCGGAGGCGGAGGTGGTTGCGCCTATCCCCCTGCATTGGCGCCGCCGCCTGAAACGCCGTGGCAATCAGGCCGCCACATTGGCCCGCGCCACTTGCCAACAGATTGGACAGCCACAGCTTTTCGCCCCGCGTCTGCTGCTGCGCACGCGCCAGACGGCCAGCCAGGATGGCCGAAACCGGGCTGAACGGGCAGAAAACCTGGCCGGTGCTTTGGACGTCACGGATCCGGGTGCAGTGGCAGGTCGGCGTGTCCTGCTGGTCGACGATGTGCTGACCACGGGCGCCACGCTGAACGCCGCGGCCGAGGTTTGCTATCAGGCAGGGGCCGCATCGGTTGACGTTCTTGTGCTGGCCCTGGTGGTTCGGGAGGAAGGCGCCTATATGCCCGTGAAACCGGAGGACCAAGGCCATGAAGCCCGTCGAGATTTACACGACCCCGATCTGCCCCTTCTGCATCATGGCCAAGCGCCTGTTGGACCGGAAGGGCATCGCCTATACCGAGATTAACGTGATGGGCGACAGCCATGCGCGCGAGGCGATGATGCAGCGGGCCAACGGCCGGCACACGGTGCCGCAGATCTTCATTGGTGAGACGCATGTGGGCGGGTCGGACGATCTGCACGCGCTGGACCAGCAGGGCAAGCTGGACGGCCTTCTGGCGGCATGAGGGTCGCGCTGGTCCAGCTGTCGTCCTCGGACGATCCCGCGGCCAATCTGCCCGCCACCGAGGCGCTGATCCGCGAGGCGGCGGCCGGGGGCGCAGACTTCGTTCTGACGCCCGAGGTAAGCAACATCGTCTCGGCCAGTCGCACCCGGCAGAGTGAGGTGCTGCGCCATGAAGGCGACGATGCGACCTTGGCGCGGCTGCGCGCAGTGGCCGCTGAGACGGGCATTTGGTTGTCGATCGGGTCGCTCGCCGTGCTTACGGACGACCCGGATGGGCGATTTGCCAACCGCCAGTTTCTGATCGGACCCGACGGCGCCATCGCCGCGCGCTATGACAAGATCCACATGTTCGACGTCGATCTGGGGGGTGAGGAACGCTATCGCGAGTCCGCCGGGTACCGGCCGGGCGAGCAGGCGGTGCTGGCCGAAACGCCGCTGGGCACGATCGGTCTAACCATCTGCTATGACATGCGTTTTCCCGCGCTCTACCGCGCCTTGGCCGAGGCAGGGGCCCAAATCCTCACGGTGCCGTCGGCGTTCACCGTGCCGACCGGGCGCGCGCATTGGCACACATTGCTGCGGGCGCGCGCGATTGAAACGGGCTGTTTTGTGCTGGCCGCTGCTCAGTGGGGCACCCACCAGGTCCAGCGGGGCCGCGTGCGCGAGACGTATGGCCATTCGCTGTCTGTCGCACCCTGGGGCGAGGTGCTGGCAGATGGCGGAGAGGGCGTCGGCGTGACCTATGCCGACCTGGACCTCGCGGCGGTTGCCGAGGCGCGTAAACGGGTGCCGTCGCTCAGCAATGCGCGCTCGTTTGAGCCGCCTGTACCGGCATCCCCGAATCTCACAGCCATCCGCGCAGCCCGCTGAGCCGGCCCTGCCGCGCGACACCTGCGGCGTTGCTAGGTTTGGCCTTCGGGCTTTGGTGGTTCGTAAGTTGCGAACTGGGGAGATCATCAGTAATCTCGAACCATGGTGCTTTGCTGGCGACGAAGTCGTGGCGTTCGGCGCGGACACCGGGGTCGCCGTCCAACGTTGCCAGCGCAATGCCCACCTGGTGCAACGCCTCTGGACGTTTCTTCACGGCTTTGGCTTCCGGCCCAAACCGGTTCACGATCGGCGATCCGCAGCGGCTGCAGAAGCCACGATACATCCCTGGTGACGACTCGTAATAGGTCACCAGGTCTTCCCCTTGCAGGAAGGTGAAGTGCTTGGCCGCGACGCGGGCGCGCGTGCGAAACGCCGCCCCGTGCTATTTCTGACAGAGACTGCAATGGCAATGGCTGGTGCGGTGGAGCGCGCCCGAAATCCTGAAGCGCACTGCGCCGCAAAGGCAGCCCCCTTCGATGGTCGTCATCTTCAAATCCCTTCCCACAACTTGGTTAATCGCAGAAAGCGTAGGGTCGAATCGCCGACGACGACAACGACGATGCCGTTAGGCCAGCAAGGCTGGGCGAGAACCGCTAGGCGAGAACGGCGCCGGGGTTCATGATGCCGTGCGGGTCAAGCGCCTGCTTGATAGCGCGCATCGCGGCCACCTTGGCCGGATCGCCATATTTCACCAGATCGCCCGTTTTCAGCCGCCCAATCCCATGTTCGGCACTGACCGATCCGCCCAGATCATGGACCAGATCGTGGATCGATTCCTTCACGCCCGCGCGGACATTGTCATAGTCGCGGTGGCGGCGCCCCTCCGGAGGAAACACATTGTAGTGCAGGTTGCCGTCGCCCATGTGGCCAAAGCAGTTGATCCGAAAGCTGGGGTCGACCGCGTGCACCCGGGGCTCGGCCAGATCGATGAACTCGGCCACGCGCCCAATGGGCAGCGAGATATCGTGACTGGAGATGGAGCCGGTGCGCCGGTTCCCCTCGGGCAGATGCTCACGGATGTTCCACATGTTGGCGCGCTGCCCTTCCGACGTGGCCAGAACGCCGTCGACTGCCAGTTCATCCTCGAACGCTTGGCCCATGGCCGCTTCCGCGCGCGCCTCCAAATCGCTGCCTGCGGGGCCCGCAATCTCGGTCAGGACGCGCCAGGGCGGATTGCCGGCCAAGGGGTCGACCAAGTTGGGCAGCACTTTCTCCAGAAAGCGCATGCCCTGATCTTTGATCAGCTCGAACGCCGTGATGTTGTCGCCCAGTTGATCCTGCAAATGGCGCAGCAGGCGGACCGCCACGGCGGGCGAGGGCACGGCCAGCATTGCGGTGACCATCGTGCCGGGCTTCGGATACAGTTTCAGCGCCGCGGCCGTGATCACGCCCAGCGTGCCCTCGGCCCCGATCAGCAGATGGCGCAGGTCATAGCCTGTGTTGTCCTTACGCAGGGTCTTCAGGCCCTGGAGCACCTCGCCATTGGGCAGCACCGCCTCGATCCCCAGACAGAGATCGCGCGCGTTGCCATAGCGCAGCACCTGCACGCCGCCGGCATTGGTGGCCAGATTGCCACCGATCCGGCACGAGCCCTGGGCGGCCAGTGACAGGGGGAACAGCCGCCCCGCCTCATCAGCAGACTGCTGAATGTCCTGAAGGATGACGCCGGCTTCGGCGACCAGTGCGCCTTCTTCGGGGATAACGGCCCGAATGCGATTCATCTTCTCCAGAGACAGGATCACGGGGGCTGGACCATCCGCGGTCAGCTGCCCGCCCACCAGGCCTGTGCCGCCGCCATAGGGTATGATCCCGATGCGATGGGCCGCGCAGTGGCGGACTATGTCGGCCACCTGTTCGGTGTTCTCCGGGCGGAGGACGAACTGTGCCTGTCCGCGGTAGAGGTCGCGCGGCTCGGTCAAGTAGGCCGCCATGTCGTCACCCTCGCGCACCGTGGTTTCGCCAGCGATGCGGCGCAGTTCAGCAAGGGCCTGTGGGGTGGGATCAGCGATTGTGCTCATGGTCCGGAGCTTAGCAGGCCCGTGCCGTCTGTCGAGCGTGCCCTGTGTCGAGTGCGCACGCCGCACCTGGTCACGCCGCGTCCCGTTCCCGTGAGGCGGCTTTTGTCCCTCGTTGGGCGGCCACATATCCCTGTGCAGACAGCGAAGAGGACAAGACCATGCGAACCATTTTGGCCATGGGACTTTTGGCGATCACCGTGACGGCCTGCGGGCAAACCATCGAAGCGCGATGTGCGGCGGCGCATGCTGGAGATCCGGCGGCAGCGGCCGCGTGCGAACGGGCCGAGGTCCAGCGGATACGCGACCGCGGCGGGTTTCGCGTGCACCAGCGCGGTGGCCGCGGCTAGCGCGGCGCGGCTGCCCGGCGCAGACGGTCGTTGATGGCGCGCCCGAGCCCTGTCTCGGGCATTGGTGCGACGGCGATCGGCATGCCGTGGGCGTCCAGACTGCGCAGCGCCGCGAATAGGTTTGCCGCCGCCTCTATCAGGTCGCCCGTCTCCGACAGCGACAGGTCGGCTGGACCGGCGCCAAAGCCCAAGTAAACCTCGCCTGGCACTGCTGAGGTCGCGTTCAGGCGGATCGTCGCCTCGGGCGCATAGTGGCTGGCCAGTTGCCCCGGCGCGGTGATCGCGTTGCCTGCCGACGCCAAGGGTTGTCCCAGAACGGCCTCGATCTCCTCGGTGGGCAGCCCGCCCGGACGCAGTAGACAGGGCCCGTCCGGTCCACCAAGTCCGACAATCGTCGACTCCAGGCCGACGGGGCAGGGGCCACCGTCGAGAACGGCAGCGATCCTGCCACCCAACCCGTCCAGAACGTGCTTAGCCGTTGTGGGGCTGACCTTACCCGATGGGTTGGCCGACGGTGCGGCCACCGGCAGGCCCACCTGGGCCAGCAGTGCCTGCGCCACCGGTGCGGCTGGCACGCGGACTGCCAGCGTCGGCAATCCGGCTGCGGCCAGGTCCGCGATGCCGCTCCCGGCCCGTTGCGGCGCCACCAAGGTCAGCGGCCCTGGCCAAAACGCCTGGGCAAACTTCTCGCCTATCGGAGTTAACTCGACCAGACGCTCAGCCGCAGCCAGGTCTGCCACATGAGCGATCAATGGATTGAACTGCGGCCGGCCTTTGGCGGCAAAGATCTCAGCCACCGCCGCGCCAGATGTCGCGATGCCGCCCAGGCCGTAGACCGTCTCCGTCGGGAAGGCGACCAGCTGGCCCGTCAACAGCATCTCGGCCGCGCGAGCGATCCCGTCCTCATCTGCTGGCAGTGTCAGGGTATCGGTCATTGCCCGGCGTGTTCTGGTCGCGTTGTGACAGCCGGTCGCCTTGCCGCCGGACTGAAATCGATTTACGTGCGCGTCAACTTCTATCGTTTTCGCTGGCGATCCGCTAGCCTGGACCGAACCAGGCCGCAAGCCCGCAGGCAGGAGAGAAAGATGACCTACCGCGTGCCCATCGAGGAAATGATTTTCTGTGCCGAGCGTATCGTTGGCCAGGGGCGCCTTGCCGACACCGATCGCTTTGGCGATGCTACCGATGACACACGCCGCGCCATCATCGAGGAGGCCGCCAAAATGGCCGAAGGGGCGTTGCTGCCGGTGAACCGCGACGGCGATCTGCACCCCGCCCGGTTGGAGAACGGTGTGGTGCGCTGCGCGCCCGGCTATCACGACGCCTATAACGCCATGGCGGAAGGCGGTTGGATGGGTATCTCCGCCGCGCCCGAGTATGGCGGCATGGGCCTGCCGATCAGCTTTGCCACCTATTTCAACGAAATGGCGGCATCGGCCTGCCTGTCGCTCAGCCTGAACCCGCTGATGACGCAGGGCCAGATCGAAGCGCTGGAGGCGCATGCCTCGGACGAGATCAAGGCGCTCTATCTGCCAAAGCTGATCTCGGGCGAATGGAACGGCACCATGAACCTGACCGAACCGCAGGCGGGCAGCGATGTCGGTGCTCTGACCGCAAAGGCCGAGCTGAACGGCGACGGCACCTACGCGGTGTCCGGCCAGAAGATCTACATCTCGTGGGGCGATCACGATCTGAATCGGAACGTCTGCCACCTGGTCCTGGCTCGGCTGCCCGACAGCGCGCCGGGCACCAAGGGCATCAGCCTTTTCATCGTGCCGAAGTATCTGCCGGACGAGAACGGCGAACCGGGCGTTGCCAACAGCCTGCGCCCCGTCAGTCTGGAACATAAGCTGGGCCTGCACGGCTCACCGACCTGTGTGATGGAATATAGCGGCGCCACCGGTTGGATGGTTGGTCCGCCGAACGGCGGAATGGCGGCTATGTTTACGATGATGAACAACGCGCGTCTGGGCGTGGGCGTCGAAGGCCTGGGTATTGCCGAGGTGGCGACCCAGCGCGCCATGGCCTACGCGATTGACCGCAAGCAGGGACGGACTCCGGACGGCAGCGATGCCATCGTCGGTCATGCGGATGTCCGCCGCATGCTGATGACGATGAAGGCGATGACCCAGGTTGCGCGGGCGATTTGCTACGATTGCGCGCTGTCGCTGGATATGGCGCATGCCGATGATCCGGACGGCACACAGGCAGCCCGCGGGGCTTTCCTGACCCCGATCGCCAAGGCCTTTGGAACCGATACGGGGATCGAGGTCGCCCAGATCGGCATCCAGGTGCATGGTGGCATGGGCTTTGTCGAGGAGACGGGTGCAGCGCAGTACCTGCGCGATGTGCGGGTGACGGCGATCTACGAGGGTACGAACGGCATCCAGGCGATGGATCTGGTGGGTCGTAAGCTGGCCGATGGCGGCAAGGCCGCGGAGGCGTTGCTGGCAGAGGTCGCGGCCACGGTCGACGCCGCGCGCGCCACGGCGCCGGATATGGCGGATGCCCTGAACGCGGCGCATTCCAAGCTGTCTGGCGTGACGCGCTGGATGCTGTCGGCGCCCGAGATGAATGACCGCTTTGCCGGGGCTGTTCCTTATCTGAAGGCTTGGGGACAGACGCTGGGCGCGCATTACCTATTGAAGGGCGCGCTGCAGGATCCGTCTGAGACGCGGATGGCGATGGCGCGGTTCTACGTTCATCAGGTGCTGCCGCAGATGCACGCACATGCCCAGGCGGCCACAGCGGGGGCGGCGCCGCTTTATGCGCTGGACGCTGAGCGGCTGACGGCCTGAGCGGTGGACGCGCCGGTCATCCGCTTCCCTTGGGAGGAGCCCCCGGCCACCGGTAGCGCCGTTGAGGTGGCCGAAGGTATCCTGTGGCTGCGCCTGCCGCTGCCGATGCGGCTGGACCACGTCAACGTCTACGCCCTGGATGAAGGGGACCACTGGACGCTGATCGACACCGGGATGGATCTGGCCTCGTCGCGGACGGCGTGGGAAGCGCTGTTGTCCGGGGCACTCGCCGCCAAGCCTGTGGGTCGCGTGGTGCTGACCCACCACCATCCCGATCATATCGGCCTGCTGGGGTGGTTTGCCAGCCGCGGGGCCGAGGTCTGGGCGACGCGGCTGGGTTGGACCCTGGGGCGGATGTTGCAGTTGGATCACAACGACCTACCGCCGCCCGAACAGCTGGCGTTTCGCCGTCGGGCTGGGATGCCCGCCGACATGCTGGACGAATTCGCGCAGGAACGCCCGTTCAACTTCAGCCAGTGCACAGCGCCCATTCCACTGGGCTATCAGGTCCTCCAGGACGGTATGACGCTGGCGATGGGGGGGCGTGACTGGCAGGTGCGATTTGGCCATGGCCATGCCCCGGATCACGCGACGTTCTGGTCAGGCGATCTGGTGTTGGCGGGAGATCAGATCATCCCCGGAATCTCGTCGAACATCGGTGTCTACCCGTCAGAGCCCGAGGCCAACCCCTTGGCCGACTGGTTGGATAGTTGCCGGGTCTTTCGCGACGTGGTCGGTGGCGACGACCACCTGATCCTACCAGGCCATAAGCTGCCGTTTCGCGGGGCAGCCCATCGGCTGACACAGCTGATCGAGAACCACGAACATGCGCTGGACAGGATCCTGGGCGCCTTGGAACAGGGACCGCGCACCGCGGCTCAGCTGTTCACGCCGATCTTCAAGCGCGAGATCGGCGGCAAGCAGTACGGCCTTGCCCTGGCCGAATCGGTCGCGCACATGAATTATCTGCATCAGTCGGGGCGGGTCAGCCGTCACCTGAAAGATGGCGCCTGGCACTACGAGAGGACGCAAGCGTGAGCATCGAATACAAAGTCAGCGCACAGCTCCGCACGGAACCTGTCCTGCCCGACGCAGGTGTCTACCGCACAGACTGCCCGGAAGGCGACTGCGCTGAACGCCAGCCCCTGCCCGCTGCTGTGGCCCAAACAGATCCGCAGCAGAAATCACCCGCCCAGTGGGCGTATGAGCGCCTGATCCTCTACGTCCAGAAGTTCGAGGAAGGCCTGGATCCCGAGCAAGAGGTAGCCATGGGCTTTGCCGGATCGGACGCCGGGATGCTGCACATCCAGGGCATGGGATACTTCGCACCCGACATCGTCACCTTCTACGGGGCGGACCCGTCCGGGGCGCGCACCCAGCTGGTCCAGCATGTCAGCCAGCTGAACGTGATGCTGCGCGCTGCGCCAAAGTTGGGCGAGACACCGACCCGGATCGGCTTTGACATGCGGGCCACGCTGGAAACCGGCAGCGAGGCCGAAACATCAGAGACGACCTAATCTTGCGTAAACCAAGCAGATCGATCATTGAATGGCGGGGTAACCGCACTACAACGCAGCGCGGCGCTTTCGCGTCGAACCATGGGGGTTAACATGGCTGACCACGAACACGGCTCGATGGACACGACCGAACAAGAGCGCGCATTTGCCGGCTTTATGCGCCTGACAGTTTGGGCGCTGATCATCATTGCCGCGGCGCTGGCCTTTTTGGCGCTGACTCAGACTTAACCTAGCTCTTCGGTTCGATTATAGGCGTCGCTCGGGCACCCCTCTGCGGAGGGGCGGCACCCCTTTTGCTGCTGACAGGGACAAGAACATATGAAGATTGCCGTACCCAAGGAAACGCGAGAGCACGAGACGCGCGTGGCGACCACGCCGGAAACCGTCAAGAAGCTGATCAAACTGGGCGCCGAGGTAACCGTGGAAAGCGGCGCCGGCCAAACCGCCAGCATTCCGGACAGCGAGTATGCCGATGCAGGCGCCACCATGGCCGGTAATTTCAAGGACACGGTGACCGGCGCCGATGTTGTTCTGAAGGTGCAGCGCCCCACGGACGCCGAGGCTAAGGCTCTGAAAAAGGGCCAGAAACTGTTCTGTGTCATGGCGCCCTACAGCGACCGCGCGATGCTGGACAAACTGACCAAGTCGGGTGTCGATTGCTACGCCATGGAGTTTATGCCCCGAATTACCCGGGCACAGTCGATGGACGTTCTGTCGTCGCAGGCAAACTTGGCCGGTTACAAATCGGTGCTGGAAGCAGCCAACGCCTACGGCAAAGGCATGCCCCAGATGATGACGGCAGCAGGCACTGTGGCACCCGCCAAGACCTTCATCATGGGTGTCGGTGTTGCCGGTCTGCAGGCCATCGCCACTGCGCGCCGCCTCGGCGCCATCGTGACCGCCACGGACGTGCGCCCGGCGACCGAAGAACAGGTCGCCTCGTTGGGCGCCAAGTTCATCGCCGTGAAGAACGAAGAGTTCGAGCAGGCCCAGACCTCCAGCGGTTACGCCAAAGAGATGTCGGACGGTTACAAAAAGCAGCAGGCAGAACTGGTCGCTGGCCACATCGCCAAGCAGGACATCGTCATTACCACGGCGCTGATCCCGGGCCGCGCGGCGCCAATCCTGGTGGATGCGGAAATGGTCGCCTCGATGAAGCCGGGCTCGGTCATCGTTGATCTGGCCTCGGAACAGGGCGGTAACGTCGCTGGCACCAAGCACGGTGAGGCCGTGACCACCGATAACGGCGTGCTGATCATCGGCTATGCCAACATGCCGGGCCGCCTGGCAGCGGATGCTTCGGCCCTGTTTGCACGCAACCACGTGAACTTCCTGACACCCTTCATCGGTGAAGGCGGGGCGTTCGAGCTTGATGAAGAAGACGAGCTGGTCCAGGGCATTCGCCTGTCCAAAGACGGCGCTGTCGTCCACCCCAACCTGACGACCGAGGAGGCCTGATCCATGGCGAATTTCGACCAAGTCAAGGACGCGGCCAACGAACTGGCCGAGGCCGCCAAGAACCTGGCTGACATGGCCGGTCAGGCGTCCGAAGCGGCGGCTGCGGCTGCAGCAACCGGGGCCGCGGCGGCCGCCGGCAGCAGCGGCATCGATCCCTTCTTCTTTCAGCTGTCCATTTTCGCGATGGCCTGTTTCGTCGGCTACTACGTGGTCTGGTCGGTGACCCCGGCGCTGCACACGCCGCTGATGTCGGTCACCAATGCGATCTCGTCGGTCATTGTGGTCGGCGGAATCATCGCGCTGGGCGCGGGCGCTCAAGACGGCGGCACCGTGCTGACCCGGATCATGGGCTTCATCGCGGTAGCACTGGCATCCGTGAACATCTTCGGCGGCTTCATGGTCACCGAACGCATGCTCGCCATGTACAAGAAAAAAGACTGAGGGGCGGGTTAAATGGCTAATTTCGCTGCATTCGCCTATCTGATTTCGGGCGTTCTGTTCATCCTGGCCCTGCGGGGGCTAAGCCACCCGACGACCTCGGTCCAGGGTAACCGCTACGGCATGGCGGGCATGGGGATCGCAATCCTCACCACGCTGATCGTTTACCCGCCGGATTCGGGGCTGGGCTGGTTCCTGCTTCTGATCGCGCTGGGGATCGGTGGCTCCATCGGCGGTGTCATCGCCAAGAACGTCGAGATGACGAAGATGCCCCAGCTGGTGGCCTTCTTCCATAGCCTCGTCGGTCTGGCAGCCGTGTTCGTGGCAGGCGGTGCCTTGTACTCGCCCGAAGCCTTCGACATCGGCACGGTCGGCAACATCAAGACCGCATCGATCATCGAAATGGCGATCGGAGTCGCGATTGGGGCGATCACGTTCACCGGTTCGGTCATCGCGTTCGCCAAGCTTGACGGGCGTATGTCCGGTGCCCCGATCCTGTTGCCCTCGCGCCACCTGATCAACATGGCGCTGGCGGCGGCCATCGTCATCATGGTGGTGCTGCTGATCACGACGCAATGGACCGGCTGGTTCTGGCTGATCGTCATCGCCTCGTTCGTGCTGGGTGTGCTGATCATCATCCCGATCGGCGGCGCCGACATGCCCGTGGTTGTGTCGATGCTGAACTCCTATTCGGGGTGGGCCGCGGCCGGCATCGGCTTCACGCTGGGCAACACCGCGCTGATCATCACCGGTTCGCTGGTCGGTGCCTCGGGCGCGATCCTCAGCTACATCATGTGCGCCGGCATGAACCGCTCGTTCATCTCGGTCATCCTGGGTGGCTTCGGGGGCGATGATGCGGCGGCCGGCGGTGGCGAGGTCGAGGAACGGCCCGTCAAGCGCGGCTCGGCCGACGATGCGGCCTTTATCATGCAGAACGCCGGTTCGGTGATCATCGTGCCCGGCTACGGCATGGCGGTCGCCCAGGCGCAGCACGCGCTGCGCGAGATGGGCGACAAGCTGAAGGAAGCGGGCGTCGAGGTGAAGTACGCGATCCACCCGGTTGCGGGGCGTATGCCTGGCCACATGAACGTGCTGCTGGCCGAGGCGAATGTGCCCTACGACGAAGTCTTTGAGCTGGAGGACATCAACTCCGAGTTCAGCCAGACTGACGTCGTCTATGTCATCGGCGCGAACGACGTCACCAACCCCTCGGCCAAGACCGATCCAAAGTCGCCCATCGCTGGCATGCCGGTGCTGGACGTCGAGAAGGCCAAGACGGTGCTGTTCGTCAAACGCTCGTTGGGCTCGGGCTATGCCGGTGTCCAGAACCCGCTGTTCTTCATGGATCAGACCATGATGCTGCTGGGCGACGCGAAGAAGATGACCGAGGACATCGTCAAGGCGATGGACTGACGTCATGCGGCGCTGGCTTGTCCGGCTGGCGCTGACACTGATCCTGGGATGGAGCGTCGCCGTGGCGGCGCTCCTTCTCTTTCGGCACCAGCTGATCTACCCGTTTCGGGACTGGCCCGTGGCAACCCAGGTGGCGGGCGTCAGCGGCGCCCGCATTGCCGAAGTCCAGGCGCCCGACGGCATCCCGGTCTATACCTGGGTGGTCGACCCGGCGCCGGGGCGTCCAACGATCCTCTACTTCATGGGCAATGCCGGGTCACTGCCCGCCGCGGCCCCCCGCCTGCAGGAACTGGCACTGGCGGGCTTTGGCGTTGTGGCACTGAACTATCGCGGTGCTGGTGGCGCGCCCGGCGCGCCCTCGCAGGCGGCGCTGACAGCCGACGCCCTGGCCGTCTACGATGCGCTTCTGGATGCTCCGCCGGTTATCTACGGCTCGTCGCTGGGCGCCGCCCTGGCCACGCAGGTGGCGGCCCAACGCCCCGTGCAGGCCCTGGTGCTGGAGACACCCTTTGCGCGCCTCTGCGAGACGGCCCGTCATCACTATCCCTGGGTGCCCGCGTGCTTGCTGCTGTGGGATGAGCACTGGGCCTCGGTTGAGGTGATCGACCAGATCAACGCGCCGCTGCTGGTGCTGCACGGCGATGCCGACCGGATCATTCCGATCGCGCATGGCAGGGCGTTGTACGCCGCCGCCGGGCAGCCAAAGGAATTCGTCACTTATCCCGGCGGGCGCCATAACGACCTGCGCCTCTACGGTGCCGGGCGGGACGTCATCGCGTTCATTGAGGCGCTGGCGCCTTAGCCCGGATCGGGTAGGGGCCGCCGACCGTCATCCCCCAGCAGGCAGCGGGCATCCCCCTCCAGCACCAGACAGCTCAGCTCGCGCCCAAACACCAATCCCGTATCAATGCCAATCCGATTGCGGCGCACATCGACGCTGGCCGAAACTGTATGTCCGTGTACGACCACATGGCTGTAGGCATCGGGCGCGGACAAGAACGGCTCGCGGATCCAGATCAGATCCTCCTCGTCCTGTCGCTCCAGCGGTATGCCAGGCCGCAGACCCGCATGCACGAACAGATAGTCGCCAAAGATCAGGGTCACCGGAAGGCCACGGATCAACGCCAGATGGCTGTCCGGGACCAGCCGGCTAAGGTCCGCATGCAGGGCGCGCCGCTCCCACCCATCCAGGTCCGGATCGATGCGGTCCGGTGCGACGCCATAATCGGCCATGGTCTTGGCGCCGCCATAACTGGCCCATCCCCAGAACGTGTCGGTCATTGGATTGGCCATAAACGCGCTGAGATAGGTATCGTGGTTGCCGCGCACGGACATGACGCGCGGATCGGCGGCCACTCCGGCAATCAGCCAGTCCAGCACGCCCGGGCTGTCTGGCCCTCGATCCACAAGGTCACCCAGCAAGATAATGCGATAGTCGGTGACAGGGTTCGTCGCCAGATCCGCGCGTATCGCCTGATAGCGCCGCGCCAGAGCGGCGACACAGCCATGGATATCGCCCATCGCGTACAGGCGCAGGCCGTCAGGTGTCCGCGCGTCCTCCAGCCAAGCCATTCGAACCTCACCCCGCCAAACGACAAACCCCCGAAGGTGGACCTCCGGGGGTTGGGTTGCATATGCGTCCGGTCGCTAACACCGGGCGCCAAGGCTCTGAAGTCAGAGAAGACCTTCGCGCTGCGCCTTCTTGCGCGCCAGCTTGCGCGCCCGGCGAATCGCCTCGGCCTTTTCGCGCGCCTTCTTCTCCGACGGCTTTTCGTAAGCCTGACGAAGCTTCATTTCGCGGAAAATGCCTTCGCGCTGCATCTTCTTCTTCAGCGCCCGAAGCGCCTGATCGACGTTATTATCGCGAACCATTACTTGCACGTGCGTCACCACCTTTCCGAGTTTTCGGTCTGCGAGAGCGCGCTATATACATACACCGATCCGTCCTGTCCACCCGAGGTCGCCATGACAAATGTCGAGAAATCCGAAGAAGATCACATTGCTGAAGCCCGCAGCCGTCTGTTGGAGGCGATGCTGCCGCATGTGGCCTTTGACGGCTGGTCGCAGACGTCATTGAACGAAGCTGTGGCCGAAACCGGGGTGGAACCGGGGCTGGCCAAGTTGGCCTTCCCGCGGGGCGGTGTGGACATGGCGCTGGCCTTCCACCGGGCCAAGGACGACGAGTTGCTGGTGGTGCTGGAGGGCAGCGGCGGTGTGCAGTCGATGCGCATCCGCGATCGCATCACCCATTGTGTGCGCCGGCGGATCGAGCTGGTCAGCGATGATCGCGAGGCCGTGCGCCGTGGGGCAACGCTGTTCGCGCTGCCCATCCATGCGCCCGAGGGTGCCCGCGCGATGTGGGAAACGGCGGACAAGATCTGGACCCTCTGCGGCGATACCTCGACCGATTACAATTGGTATACGAAGCGCGCGATCCTCAGCGGGGTCTATTCCTCGACCGTGCTCTTCTGGCTGGGGGACGAGGACCCAACCGGACGGGCCACCTGGGACTTTCTGGATCGGCGGATCGACGACGTCATGCAGTTCGAAAAGGTGAAGGCTGCCGTGCGGGATAACCCGTTGGCGAAGGCGGTCTTGGCGGTGCCGAACGCCATGTTGGGAATGATCCGGGCGCCTGGGACGCGTTGGACGCCCGGTGGGTGATCTTACGTCGTTAAGGATCGGTTTACAGTAATGATTAGGTAATTAGTGCGTAAGTATGGCGTTAAGACTTGGTTAGAGTGTTTCACGTGAAACATTGAGCGTTTAACGCGAAGTATTGAGGCGCTACGTCTTTGGCGAGGTCTGGGTGGCGTGACCCATTTTACGCCCGGGCCGGGCTTCGGCTTTGCCGTAAAGATGCAGCCCACCGCCCTGCTGCGCTAGGGCTTGCCACTCGTTGGCTTCGTTGCCGATCAGGTTGGTCATGACCGCATCCGAGTGGCGAGACCCATCGCCCAGCGGCCAGCCGCAGATCGCTCGGATGTGTTGCTGGAATTGATCGATGGCGCAGGCCTCGATCGTCCAGTGACCGGAGTTGTGAACGCGGGGGGCGATCTCGTTCACCAGCAAGCCTGCGCGCGTGACGAACATCTCCACGCCGATCACGCCCACATAGTCCAGGGCGTTAAGGATCTTGCCTGCCATCAGGGCGGCATCGGTGCGCACGCCCTTGCCGGTCGCGGCGCTGACGGTGGTGGTGTGCAAGATGCCGTCGCGGTGTACATTCTCACCGATGTCGAAGCAGACGACCTCGCCAGCAAGGCCGCGCGCCGCGATTACCGAGACCTCGCGTTGGAAGGGGACAAACCCCTCCAGCACCGCGGGCGCATTGCCGATGGCATCAAGCGCCTCGGCTAGGTCCCCCTCGGCGTTCAGGCGCACTTGTCCCTTGCCGTCATAGCCGAACCGCCGCGTCTTCAGTATCGAGGGCAGGCCGACCTTCTCGGCGGCCGCCGTCAGGTCATCGACGTCATCCACCGCCGCCCAGGGCGCCACGGCAATGCCCAAGCCCTCCAGATAGGTCTTCTCGTCGGCCCGATCCTGGCTGACGGCCAAGGCCTGCCGACCTGGCCGGATCGGCACGTTGGCTTCGATCAGGTCCAGCGCTTCGGCGGGAACGTTCTCGAACTCGTAGGTCACCACATCCACCGCTTTGGCGAAGGCCTGCAGCGCGGCGTGATCGTCATAAGCGGCGGTGGTTACCTGGGCCGCCACATCGCCTGCGGGTGGGTTCGGTGCAGGCTCGTAGATATGGCACTTTAGCCCCAGTCTCGCCGCCGCAATCGCCAGCATCCGGCCCAACTGTCCGCCACCCAGGATCCCAATCGTCGAGCCTGGCGGTAGGCTGTGCGCCGCGCCCGCCGCCCCGTCAGTCACGGACAGGCTCCTCTGCCACCGCGGCCGATCGCGCGGCCCGCCAGTCATCCAGCCGTGCGGCGAGGGCCTCATCCGTTGTGGCGATCATCGCCGCCGCGAACAGGCCGGCGTTCATCGCGCCGGGCTGACCGATCGCGAAGGTGGCCACAGGGATCCCCTTCGGCATCTGCACAATCGAATAGAGACTGTCAGCCCCTTCCAAGGCCCAGCCCTTCACCGGCACCCCCAGCACCGGCACCCTGGTCTTGGCCGCCAACATGCCCGGCAGGTGCGCCGCCCCACCGGCGCCTGCAACTATGGCGCGCAGACCACGACCGGCCGCCGCTTCGGCATAGGCAAACATGCGGTCAGGGGTGCGGTGCGCCGACAGGATCTTGGTCTCGTAGGACACGCCCAACTCGTCCAGCACATCCGCGGCCAGCTTCATTGTTGGCCAATCGGATTGGCTGCCCATTGCGATCCCGACAAGTGGGGCTGTCATGGCGCGCTCCCTCTGAAAGAGCGTGCGTTATACAGGGTGCGAACTGCCTGTCCAGCAGGGCATCTCAGCGGCAGAAAACGGCTAGGCGATGATGTCTGGGTACAGCTGATCTTCCAGACGCGAGATCTGATCCTTCAGCATCAGTTTACGCTTCTTTAACCGCCCCAAAGCCAACGGTTCGGCGCCCCGGGTGGGACCCAGCGCGGCGATCTCATCGTCTAGCGCACGGTGCTCACGGCGCAGCTCATCCAGCTGGACACGCAGCAGTTCTTCGTCGCTCATGACATTCATGGTCTGGCGCCACTCCCGAAGGTGACCTTAGCTACGACGCCTTATATACAAACCAATCGCGAATGGAAAAGCCCGCGGACGCCGTTCTGCGCCTGTCTGGATCAACAAAGGACAATTATGTTCTGGAAAATAGCCCTGACGTGCTTTCTCCTGCTGATGGCTTGGGGTGTTTTCTTCCGCAAGCCGCGGGGGTTGAAGCGGATTACCAAGCGCCGGCGCAATCCCTTGGCCGATCAGACCCTTGTTAAATGCCCCTCGTGCGGCATCTACATTGCTGCTGGCGACACATGCACGTGTAACAGCCGGGGATAGACCTGGCCCCTGAGTGATCAGGTCTGATTGGAAGAATACCATGCAGATCAAACGCGCCCTGATCACTGGCGCGGCCGCAAGGCTGGGCCGGGCGATGGCTCTGGATTTGGCCCAAGCTGGCTGGGATATCGCCATCCACTACAACACATCGCAAAGCGCAGCCGCCCAGGCCGCAGAAGCGGTGCGTGGCACGGGTGCCAAGGCTGTGACCGTTCAGGCCGACTTACTGGTCGAAGCGCAGGTGAGCGATCTGGTCGCGCGCGCCACCCAGGGCCTGGGTGGGCCGCTGTCTTTGTTGATCAACAACGCCTCGCTGTTCGAAAACGATGGCATGGAAGATATGAGCCGCGACAGCTGGGACGGCTCGCTCGAATCTAACTTGCGTGCCCCGGTGCACCTGACCCAGCAATTTGCTGCCCAGGCGCCCAAGGCTGCGATTGATCAGAACGGCGAGCCTGTCGCCCAGGCGGTGGTGATCAACATGATTGATCAGCGCGTGTGGAAGCTGACGCCGCACTTCATGTCCTACACCATGGCGAAGGCTGGACTGTTGGCGTTTACGAAAACCTCGGCGCAGGCGCTGGCCCCAGATATCCGCGTGGGCGCCATCGGACCGGGCCCCACGCTGGCCAATAGCCGTCAATCGGCGGCCCATTTCGCAAAGCAGCGGGCGGGCTGCGTGCTTGGCCGCGGATCGGACCCGGAAGACATCATCAACGCGATGAATTTTATCCTCTCGAACAAGGCGTTTACCGGCCAAATGCTGGCAATCGACGGCGGTCAGCACCTGGCATGGCAAACGCCGGATGTGGTTGGGGGCGGGGAATAGCGGCTGGAATTTCGGGACGTTTTTCCAGACAATCCACCGGTAACGAACCCGGTTTACGTTCCTTTAAGTTTCCTTAACAAAATCAACATGTTGGGCCGCAGAAAAAAAATTTCTGATACAAATCAATGGGTTGCAAAATTGCCTAAAATTTAAGCAAACCGTGCTCAGGCGTTGAGTGACAAGGGAAAATGCCCCTCCGTCAGCATTTGCCACCAGACTTATCCACAGTTTACGGGGACTTCTTCTGTGTTGAAATGCTGGAACGAACTAGATAACCGCGGCCACGAATCTTAAGTGTCGGCAAGATGGTGCACCCAGCGCAGCAGTCCAGCCCCCCGACGGGCCCAGAGGTCATCCGCCAGCACGCCGCTCAACTGACCGATCAGCCGGGTGTTTACCGCATGCTGGGGGCGGACAGCGAGGTGCTGTACGTGGGCAAGGCGCGGTCGCTGAAGAAGCGTGTCGCCAGCTATACGAAGTTCGGTGGTCACACCAATCGCATTGCGCGGATGATCTCGGAAACCGCCTCGATGGAATTCATTACCACCGAGACCGAGACCGAGGCGCTGCTGCTGGAAGCGAACCTGATCAAGCAGCTGAAGCCGCGCTACAACGTGCTGCTGCGCGACGATAAATCGTTCCCCTACATCTTCATCTCGAGGGAGCATCCCTTTCCGCGGCTGGAGAAGCATCGCGGCGCGCCGACCCGAAAGGGCCGGTATTATGGCCCCTTCGCCAGCGCGGGTGCCGTGAATCGCACGCTGAACACGCTGCAGAAAGTGTTCTTGTTACGCTCGTGCACGGACCGGGAGGTCGAGGCCGGCAACCGCCCCTGTCTGAACTATCACCTAAAGCGGTGTGCCGGGCCTTGCTGTGGCGCGATTACGGAAGCTGACTATGCCAAACTGGTGGACGATGCGGATGCGTTCCTGCGTGGCCGCACGACCCAAGTGCAGGAGCGGTTGGCGACGGATATGATGGCGGCTTCTGAGGCCATGGAGTTCGAGCGGGCCGCGGCGCTACGGGATCGGATCCGGGCATTGACGGCCATCCAGGGCCATCAAGGTATCAACCCGCGCGTTACAGAGGAGGCGGATGTGATTGCCCTGCACCGTGAGGGCGGTCAGGCTTGTGTCCAAGTGTTCTTCTTCCGCAGTCACCAGAACTGGGGCAATCGAGCCTACTTCCCACGGGTTGTGGTCGAGAATGAAGACGACGAAATCCTGGAGGCGTTTTTGGGTCAATTCTACGCCAAGCGCGAACCACCGCGCATGGTGCTGATCAGCCATTCGGTCCCTCAGGCAGAGTTGTTGGCCGAGGCGCTGTCGTCTGTGGCGCACCACCGGGTGGTGGTGGCTGTTCCGCAACGGGGTGAGAAGCGCGAACTGGTCGAGCACGCCGCGCAGAACGCGCGGGAGGCGCTGACCCGGAAGATGTCCGAATCTGCCAGTCAGAACCGCCTTCTGGGAGAGTTAGGCGAAGCGCTTGGCATGGATGCAGCCCCACGCCGCATCGAGGTCTACGACAATAGCCACATCCAAGGCGCGCATGCGGTTGGCGCAATGATCGTGGCCGGGGCAGAGGGCTATCAGAAATCGCAATACCGCAAGTTCAACATCCGGTCGGAGACGCTGAGCCCGGGCGATGACTTTGGCATGATGCGCGAAGTGCTGACACGCCGATTTAGCCGGCTGATCAAAGAAGACCCGGAAAAGAAGGGCGAGATGTGGCCCGATCTGGTCCTGATTGACGGCGGCGCGGGACAGGTCTCGGCCGTGTCGGGTGTGATGTCCGAGTTGGGGGTCGAGGACGTCACCATGATCGGCGTTGCCAAAGGCGAAGACCGCGATGCCGGCAAAGAGGAATTCCATGCGCCCGGGCGCCGGCCCTTTGCGCTGCCCTTCCGCTCGCCGGCGCTGTACTTTGTGCAGCGGCTGCGCGACGAGGCACACCGCTTTGCGATCGGCGCCCACCGGGCGAAACGCGCCAAGTCGATCGGGGCCACGCCACTGGACGAGGTGCCCGGGATCGGGCCGGGCCGAAAACGCGCCTTGTTGAGCCATTTTGGCTCGGCCAAGGCTGTCAGCCGCGCAGGGCTGAGCGACCTGAAGGCGGTGGACGGGATCTCGGCCAATATGGCAGAGACGATTTATGCGTTCTTTCATGGCGATCGCTGAGGGGCCGACGCGCACCCCGGCGAGCTTCCGAGAGCGTTTGGTTCAAGGCAGCCCACCCACCCGCGCGCCGGCCCCTCAGCCGCCCGTGCGTGACGGCGGGCTTGGGTGAGGGCGTATGGCCTGGACGTTACCGAACATCCTGACGTTCTTCAGGGTACTGGCCGCGCCCTGCGTGGCGCTGGCCTTCGTGCTGCTGGAGCGCCCCTTGGCCGATTGGGTCGCGCTTACCCTGTTTGTTGCGGCGGCCGTCACGGATTTCTTCGACGGCTGGCTGGCGCGAAAACTGGGTCAGATGAGCGAGTTGGGCAAGATGCTGGACCCGATTGCCGACAAGGCGATGGTGATTGTGGCCTTGGTCGTTCTGGCTTGGACCCACAGGGCGGTTGATGCATGGATCGTCGCCGCGGCCCTGATCGCCACGCGCGAGGTGGTGGTTTCTGGCGTTCGGGAGTATCTGGGTGACGTGAAGCTTCCCGTCACCCGACTGGCGAAATGGAAGACGACCGTGCAGATGGTGGCCATTGGTGTACTGCTGGCCGTGCATCCCGTCTTTGCCTGGGAAGCGGCCAGGATGCCGGACGAGCACTGGATCGGCCTGAACGACTTTCTTGGGCTGGCCGGTGTCATTCTGATCTGGCTGGCTGCTGCGATGACCGTGCTTTCCGGCGTGGACTATCTGCGCAAGGCGGCTGCAATATTGCGGAAGCGTGAGGAAAGCCGATGAAGGTGCTGTACTTCTCTTGGATGCGCGAACGGGTGGGCCTGACCTCCGAGGAGGTCGAGACAAGAGCTGCCACCGTGCGCGATCTGGCCCAGGAACTGGCCGTGCGCGGCGAGAATTATGCCTATGCCTTTGAGAACCTCGCCGCCGTGCGCGTGGCGATCGACCAAGAGATGGCCGAACTGGACACCCCATTGGCAGGTGCCAGCGAAGTCGCATTCTTTCCACCGGTGACGGGCGGATGAGTGTCAGCGTCCAAAAGCAGGACTTCAACATCTCGGCGGAGATGGACGCGTTGACCGCGGGCGATCGGGATATCGGCGCGGTGGTGAGCTTCACGGGGCTGGTCCGTGAGATGACCTCGGCCGGCGCGATTACCGAGATGGCGTTAGAGCACTATCCCGGCATGACTGAACGCGCGTTGGCGGACATCGAGACAGCGGCCTGCGCCCGTTGGCCCCTGCAGGGTGTTCGGATCATTCACCGCTACGGGCCGCTGGCGCCCGGCGACCGGATCGTTCTAGTGTTGACAGCAAGCCGTCACCGTACGGCAGCTTTCGAGGCGGCGTCATTCTTGATGGACTACCTGAAGACGAAGGCGCCGTTCTGGAAGAAGGAAGCCGGTCCTGCGGGCAGCCAGTGGGTTGATGCACGCGACGTCGACGATGCCCAGGCTGCGCGATGGGAAGCGCCACCCGACGCGAGTTAAGACGCCTTTTGCGGCTGATCTTCTGCGGCGGCTGGGGGCGGTTGATCCTGACCCTGATCCGGATCCTGCCCCTCATCCTCCTTGTGCACTTCTACTTCCGTGGGTGCCTCCGGCTCGGGCAACGCTTCGGCCAATTGGCGCTGCAGCGCATCTATCTCGACCTCCAGTTCCATGACCCGCCCCCGCGCGCTGCGCAAGCCGGACATTGAGGCTTCGGCATCTGCCTGCGCTTCGCGCAATTGGCGCGTCAATTCAGCTTCGCGACCGTCCAGCGCACCATCCAGGCGAGACTGCATCGCCGCCATGCGATTGGCCATTTCGGCTTCGCGCGAGGCCAGCAGGTTTTCGGCGAGCTCACGTGCATCTTCGGCAGCTTCACGCGCCCGGTCCGCTTCATGCAGACGGTTGATCATCTCGGTGATGCGGGCCGTGTCGGTGATTGCCGCGTTCGACAGGCGTGTCCAGATCCAATGCAAGACCCAGCCGATCGCCACCGCTGCCACCAAAACGGCGCTGATCGCGGTGGCAAGTTGGGTTCCTGTCAGCATGGCTCAGCCCTCGGCCGGTTGGAATTCGATGCGCCGGTTGCGCGCGCGCCCGGCGTCGGTCGTGTTATCGGCAATGGGCAGGGTCTCGCCATAGCCTCGGGCTGACATCCAATGAAGCGGTACCCCACGATTGGTCAGTCCGGTTACCACCGCCTGAGCGCGGGCTAGGCTGAGACGTTGATTAAGGTCCTGAGAGCCCTGGCTGTCCGTATGGCCGCCAATCTCAATTCTGTCGCCGGTGCATCCGCCAAAGACCTCGGCCAACTGATCAAGTGCGGCAAGGCTGGCATCACTGATCACAGCGCTGCCGGGGGCAAAATCGATGGGTGTTGCCTGTACGACGCGGGCCAGCGCGGCGGCGCAAGCGGGTGCTGGTTTTGGTACGGATGCGGATGCGGCAGGTACGTCGATGGTGGTGACTGTGTGCACGGCGTAATCTGGCAGGGCGACCTCCAGCGCTGCGTGCAGGCGTTCCGCGGCGACAGGATCGCGCGCGTTCAGGTGCAGCGAGACGCGGTAGCCCGCCATCTCGGCCGCGCCGCCATTTGTTTCGGCCAAAGCATCCAGCATTCTCAGCGCAGCCGTCGTCCAGCCAGCCGGGGCCGCACGGCCCACGTCACGTAATTCAGTTTCCACTGTGCTGAGCCCGAAGAGCGCTGCAGCATAGGTCGAGACGGTAACCGCTGCTGCGTTATCAGGTACCTCGCCCCGAACGCTGACGCCGTCCGCGGTGCGTTCGATCCGCATCCAATAGCGTTCACGGCCGATGCTGCTGAGCGTGGCGACGTCCTGGCTGTCCAAGCGCGCTTCTGCCGTGAAACCTTCGGGCACAACATATTGGAAGGCCGCGGCCACCTGCTCGAAATCTGCGGGTGGAGTCGGCGGTGCTGCAATCAACCTGATATGGCGGTATTCCACGTCCACCCTACCGGCTGGGAGTTGTTCCAGTACGGTTACGGCTGCTGCTATTGCAGCTGGCCAATCCCCCGGGGGGCCGCCCAGACCGACCGCGCACGGCGTGATATGGCGCGCGGTGGAGTGTTCGCTGAGCAGGCGCGCAATTTGTGCGGCATCTTCGGGACTGCGGGCGGCACAAATCTCTGGGATGATCGTGCCACCGAGTTCCTTCCAGGCGGCAAAGGCAAACGGCACGATAACCTTGGGCGGGATGCCGATCTCCATGTCCAGGGCGACATTTGTGCCGGCCAGCGTGACCAACCGTTCGGTCAGGGCATCGCGGGTCGCCGCGTCGTCAACATTTCCTTTGATCATGACCCGGCCGGGCCGGATCACCACATAGGCATTGGGCAGCGCCCCCGCGGCGCGGCTGGCGATGTCGATCTCTGGCCCCCAACCATTAGGGGGTGTGGCGGCCTGGATACCCGTCAGATTGCGCAGCTCCGCCACTGGGGCATCCCGGCGCAGCGTGGCGTTGAGCCGGTCGCGCATGTCCCGACTGGCCGTCTGCCCCGTCATGGTGATGCCAGAGGCGTTTCGATGCAGTTCGATCCGCACGTTGTCGCGCCGCTCGGGCGGGGCCAACGTGGCGGTCGCGAAATTGCCGATGCGTGCCAGGGGCGCCATCGCCGCTGCGGATTCCAGGGCAAGATCACGGGCGAACATATCCGGTGCGTGACCGTGCAACTCCAACATCAACCCGTCAGCTTCTATTTGCGCCCAGCGGATGCCCAGAACTTCTAGCCCGCTTTCGACCCGCTGCACCTGCATCCGCTCGTAGGCGCGCGCACCCCAGCGCCCCAGATCATAGCTGAGGTAAGCGGTGGCTGCGATCAGCGCTACGAAAAGGGCGTAGCGGACCATTCAGCGCCTGCATGTGTTATTGGTTCTCATCGCGTGCCGGGTTTGCAACAAGGTCGGCGCAGAGGCAAGCAGTGGGGCAGGGAAGAGTCGAATGAGACCGAATGTCGACGATCCCGGTCGTCTTATCGCGCATCGTGGCGCCAGCCGTGCGGCGCCCGAAAACACGCTGTCGGCTGTCGCGGCGGCAGCCGCTCAAGGCGTCTGGTGGATCGAGTTTGACGTCTCGCTTCTGGGCGACGGCACCCCGGTGATCCACCACGATGAAACGTTGGATCGTTGTACAACCTGGACCGGGTCAATCGCATTACTGGAAGCTGGGGATCTGCCGGGCATCTTTGCGGGGCGCGGCCATGGGCCTGCCTTTGCTTCGGAGCCTTTGCCCACGTTGGACCAGATGTTGGACCTGCTGGGGTCACTGGACTTCCATGCAAACTTGGAAATCAAGCGGCACGATCAACCCCTAGGCGCCGTTGCCAAAAAGGTCGCCGAAGCCCTGGCCGCCCGACCCTGGACACAAAGGCGGATCATTGTCTCCAGCTTCGATCTGGATGAGCTGGCAGCTATGCGCCGGTTGATGCCAAATCAGCCGATTGCAGGGTTGTGGACGCGGCCCCCGCCGGATTGGCGGGCGCATCTGGATGCCCTGAACGCCGCCGCGTTGCATTTGAATTTCCGCGAGATTAGCCGCAGCCTGTTGGCTGAGGCGGCAAGCTTTGGCTTTGATGTCCGCGTCTACACGATCAACGAGCCCCGGGTGATGGTGGCGTTCCGTGAACTGGGTCTGACCGGCGTGATCACCGATCACCCGCCACTGTTCCAGGAAGACCAAGACTGGGCGGACTGGAGCGAAAGCTGAGATGACTGCCCCAACTAGAGCGTCTCCAGCACCTTTCGGCCCAGATAGATCAGGATCGTAGCTGCCAATGAGATCCCGAAGGGAGACGCAAGTTTGAACGTCTTCTTTTCGTCCTGGCTCATGGCGGCGAAATTGCTGGCACGCTTGATCCGTTTCCACGCGATCACGAAAAAGATCAGGAAGATCCAGATCACAATTGTGAAGATCAACAGGATCTCCGCCGCATCCCGCCACCACATGAAGGGGACCAATGCGGAGATGAGCTTCAGATCGCCGGCACCGATGGCGGCCAAACCCACGCTGTGCAGGATCGAGTAGAGCACAAAACCCAAGACCAGCGCGATGACACCGCCCCCAAGACCCCAAAGGAACGTCTCGAACGCCAACCCCCAGGATGCCGTAGCAACGTAGATCCCGACACAGGCCAGCGAGATCCAGTTCGGAATGGTCAGATACTTTAGGTCATGCCAGCTAGTGTAGACCATCAACGGAACCAGCGCCGCAAAGGCGAGCCAAAGCGCGGTCGTGTCCATTGGGGCTAGTTCTCGACCACGGCTTCCAAAGCTGCCAGCCGGTCGGCCGCACCGGCATAGTGCTGTGGATGCGTCTCGACGGCGGCTGCAAACAGCCCTTTGGCGATGTTGCGCTCGCCCTGACGCAGCGCGATCAGGCCGAGATTATTCAGGATCAACGCCTTTTCCTTTTCCGTCATCGGCACGACGGGCAGTTGGTAGTTGCCCTGCAGGCCACGTACGATGGCCAAGTTGTTCTTGGCGCTGAACAGCCGCGAATTGAACGACAGGGCCCGCATGAACGTGTCTTCTGCCGCAGGCAGGTCGCCGCGCGACATCTGGCTTACGCCCCAGTTATTCAGAACGCTTGCCGGATTAGGGCTGAGACTTTCAGCCTGCGCATAGGCGGCATCCGCGTTCGACCAATTTTGCTGATGATCGGCCAGCATCGCTTCAAGCAGATAGCGCCGAGGTGAGACCAGGCCGCCCGGCAAGGAGGCCGCCAGGCTTTCAGCAGCGCTCCAATTCTGCAGCCGTGCTTCCAGAAAGGCATATTCAACCAAGTCCTGTGGTTCGGCCTGGTTCAGCGTCACCATCTCTTGGAAGACCCGGCTTGCCTCGGGGTATCGTTTTGCGCGCACGAGCGAGATTGCCAGGCCGCGACGGAAATCCGCACGATCGGGTTCTTCGGCCAGGGCGGCAGCAAAGTAAGCGGCGGATTCGTCTGGGTTTCCAGCCGTGAGCAGTAGATCCTGGATCTCAGCGGCATCGATCACCGACGGACCGAACGGTGCCTCGCGGTCTTCCAATGCGGTGCGATCGCACGCTGCGGTCATTAGAAGGCCTAGGGCTATCGTCAGTCTCATGGCGCGATGCATGACGCTATTCCTCCGTTCCCAGGGCTCTTGGTGTGCCCAAGGCGTACTCTCCCGTCCCTAGTCTTTGCAAAGGAACAGGGTTTGGCGCCAGTGCCAATTCCTGGCCGTCCGCTTCGTTCATTGCGCGCTCGACGAGGGCCAAATTCAAACCGGCCACCGGGCTTTGCCCGCTAGAGAGCTTGAAGGCCGTCTCAAAAGCATGCTTTGCCTCGGTGAATTGGCCCATCTGATAGCGCACCGCGCCCAGGTTGTTGAATGCCACGACCGAGTTGGGTGCCAGACGAACGGCCTTTTCAAAGTAGCGTTCAGCCTGATGCAACAAGCCTTGTTTTTCGGCGGCCACCCCGGCGCCCGAAAACGCTGCGGCGCTGACGCCTTCGACACGTAACGAGCGGATGAATGCGTCGTGTGCAAGCTCGGGCTGACCTTGGCTGAGGAAGTACCGGCCCATGTTTAAATATGTGCCCGATGTCTGTGGCAGCGATACTGCCGGTGGCAACTGCGCCGCCGGGGCTTTAGGCATCAACTCGCACCCGCTTAATGCCACGGTTAGGACAACGCTTAGCGCTGCTGCCTTCATCAGCCAAAGCCCGCGAGCGAGCGGACAATCATGATGAAGGAGGGACCGACAAGGATCAGGATCAGCGGAGGCACTGTGAACATCATCGTGCCCAGCGTCAGCTTTGTTGGCAGCACGTTGGCCTTTTCCTCGGCGCGCATCAGACGCTTGTCCCGCATTTCAGCGGCGTAGACCCGCAGCGCTTGCGCAACCGATGTGCCGAACTGTTGGGACTGAATGAGCACGGTAACGAAGCTGGAGATATCGTTCACATTGCAACGTTCGGCAAAGTCACGCAGCACGCTGGAGCGGTCCTTACCGGCCCGAAACTCATAGGTGACAATCTGCAGCTCTTCCGAGAGCGGGCTGGATGATGTGGCCATTTCCTCGCCGACACGGGCCATTGCTTGATCAAGTGACTGGCCGCCTTCGATGCAGACCAGCATCATGTCCATCGCGTCTGGAAAGTGGTTTTGGATTGATTCCTGCCTAACCGCGCCCTGCCGTTTGACCCAGTAGATTGGCAAGAAATATCCGAATAGCCCGATCACGCCGGAAAGGATGATCGAGAAGGTGATATCTGGCTCTTCTGGCACCAGCAGTGTCAGAACCAAAGCGCCGAATAGCAATACCAGCCCCATCGCAGCTTTCGCGAAGAAGTAAAGCCGCACCGCCGAGCGTGATTTGTAGCCTGCCGCCCGCAGGTCGGTGCGGGTTGCGCTCAGCTGTTCCTGGTCGCTTGGCTCCAAATAAGGCGCAAGCTTCTGCAGGCTGCCATCGTCGCTGTTCTCACGCAGACGCACCAGTTCATCGTCCAACCGCTCGTCACGGAACGAGAACCGGGCCAAAGGGTCCTTCTGCTTGCGCATGAGAAACGGCAAGAAGATCAGGACCAGCAAGACGCCTAGAACAATGACGGCGTAAAATGGTCCAGCCGTGCCGTAGCTGTCTTCCAGGGCCTGCCAAAGGCGCGAAATCAGCCCTGCCTGCTCCGGCCCAGGGGCGATCTCGGCACCTGGAATTGGATCTGCTTGCAGAGGTAAAACCATAACGCGCCTCGCTAAACTTTAATGTTCACAAGGATGCGCATGAAGATGATGTTCAGCACCAACAGCACGAAGGTGAGGATGGCGCCGGGAATGAACAGCGGGTGATCATCCACACGGTTGTAGTAGTCGGGCTCGACCAGCTGCACGCCCAATAGCGCCACAATCGGGAAGATCGACAGGAACCAGCATGACCAGCGCGCCTCTGCCGTGATGGCCTTGACCTTCCGGAACAGCTTGAACCGCGCACGGATCACCTTGGCCAGACCGTCCAAGATCTCGGCGAGGTTTCCGCCCGATGTCGCCTGAATGTTCACGGCGATCGCCAGGAACTTGAGGTCATGCACCGGCACCCGGTCTGCCAGCCGGTCCAGCGCCTCGGTCACCGCCATGCCGTAGGTGGCCTCGTCTGCTATCAAACCAAACTCTGTGCCCAGGGGATCGGGCATCTCCCGGGCAACGATAGCAATCGCCGCATTGATTGGATGGCCTACCCGCAGTGAACGGACCATCAGGTCTAGGGCGTCGGGCAGTTGCTCTTCGAACAACGATATCCGCGCCTTGGCCTTGTTGCGCAGCCACAAGTAGACTGTCCCGTAGCCGCAGGTCAGCGAAACCAGCAGCCGGATCTCGAAGATCGCACTGGTGAACAGCGTCAGCAGAAGGAACGTGACAAAGCACGTCAGCAGTACGACTGCGATCAGCATGCGCGGGCTGATCAGAATGTTGGCGTGCCGCGCCTTGTCGACCAGCGTACCGATCAGCGGGTAGGACGCCGATTTCTCGGCATTCTCGCGCTCGGTCCGCAGGATTGTCAGCACCTCTTCGGTGTCACGTCCTTCCTGCAACAGCGCCAGGCGGCGGTTGATCCGTTTCTCGCGCCGAAGCTGTTTGCCGAAAACAAGGAAATAGATCCCGCCCAGCATCAAATAGACGCTGATGAAGATCAGGCCGTAAATGATGGGTTGGAACAGCATGGCGCGGCGCGGTCCGGGTTAGAGGTCCGGGCGGAAGACAGAGGCGGGCAATTCGTAGCCCCACTGCTTGAACCGGTCTGCGTAGCGCGAACGGATCCCGGTCGCCACGAAGCGGCCGCGGATCTTGCCGTTGCCTTCGACGCCGCTGCGCTCGAACCGGAAGATCTCCTGCATGGTGATGACCTCACCTTCCATGCTGACCACTTCGCTTACCGACACCATCCGGCGGGTGCCGTCCGTTAGACGGTTTACCTGGACGATCACGTGAAGTGCGGACGAGATGTTGTTGCGCAAGGCAGGCAACGGCAGTTCGATGCCGGACATCCCCACCATATTCTCCAGTCGGGACAGGGCATCCCGGGCCGAGTTCGCGTGCAGCGTAGTCATAGAGCCGTCGTGGCCGGTGTTCATGGCCTGCAGCATATCGATCACTTCGTTGCCGCGTACCTCGCCGACGATGATGCGGTCAGGCCGCATACGCAGGGCGTTCTTCAACAAGTCACGTTGGGTGACCGCGCCCGTCCCTTCGATATTTGCCGGGCGCGACTCCATCCGGCCAACGTGCTCCTGCTGCAGCTGAAGTTCGGCGGTATCCTCGATTGTCACGATCCGCTCTTCAGTTGGAATGAACGAGGAGAGGGCGTTGAGCGTCGTTGTTTTGCCCGAGCCTGTACCACCCGACACCAGAATGTTCAGTTTGCAGCGCACGCAGGCGTGCATGTAGAGGGCCATCTCCTCCGAAAACGCACCGCGGCTGATCAGCGAATCGACCGTGAACGGGATCTTGGAGAATTTACGGATCGACAGGAGGGGCCCGTCGACTGCGCAAGGTGGCACCAGTGCGTTTACACGGCTGCCGTCCGCAAGTCGGGCATCGACCCAAGGTTGGCTTTCATCTACGCGACGGCCGACGGCCGCGACGATTTTGTTGATCACCCGCATCAGGTGTGGGTCATCCTTGAACTGGACTTCCGTCTTCTCCAGCCGGCCTTCGCGTTCGACGTAACAGCTTTCGAAGGTATTCACCAAAATATCGGTGACGCTTGGGTCCTTTAACAGGGGTTCCAGCGGGCCAAGACCGACGACCTCGTCGACCAGTTCGTCGCACAGGCGTTCCAACTCCGCGCGGCTCAGCACGATGTCGGATGAGCGCATCGACTCGCGGACCACGTTCAAGATCTCGGTCTTCAGCTCGCTTTGGCCGACCTTTTCGATTGCCGATAAGTTTAACTCGTCCAAAAGGCGACGGTGCATGTCGACCTTCAGATTTAGGATACGGCGGCGTCGACGCGCCTCGCCATCCTGCTCGGGCGTCAGGATCTGGCGTGTGACATCCGCTGCGATGTCCTGAAAGCTGCGCGGCTGTTCGGTGGCCACCGGCCGTAGATCAGGCTCCTGACTAACGGGCTCCCGCGGGATCGTGTCCTGCGCGGTACGCGGCGATACGCCTGCGGTGCCGGGTCGTGGGTCGGTCGGGCCCGGCTGAGATTCTCGGATCCTGCGGAACATGATCCCCTCCGATGCTTACTGAGTGGCGCGCAGGGTCTTCGCTTCCTGCTCCACCAACATTTTCGCGACGCGCGCGACTTCCTTGCGCAGCGGGTTCGAACGGGCGGTTTCTGCCATAGGTGCGCCCTGATCACAGGCGTTCACGACGGCACGGCCACCATCGGGTAGTTGGATAGTGTAGTCGATGCCCAAACTTTCAGCGACCCGTTTGACGCGTGCCTTACCCGAAAGATCAGTCATACCAGGCGCACGGTTCAAGACGAATTGGATCTTATCCAGCGCCATATCCTCGGCCTTCAGCGTCCGGAGGAAGCGGAACATATTCTGAGCCGATCGCATATCGACTTCCATCAGCGCATAGAAGATGTCCGAAGCGGTGTAGACCTGTTCAGACCAGTTCATCAGCGACTGGGGCATATCGATCACAACGTAATCGAAGGCTTCGACGGCCAGTTCGATGATCGCCTTCACATCGCCCGGCGCTACGATATCCAGCGGTAAGGCATCGCGCGGAGCTGTCAGAACGTGCAGTTTGTCTTCGTAGACGGACAAAGCCTGGGTCAGGCCCGTTTGGTCCAGGGATGCGGCCTCTGACACCAACTCATAGACCGCCTCACGCCGCGGAACGTCCAGGTAGGTCGCGATCGAACCGTACTGAAAATTAAAGTCCAGCAGCGCCACTTTGTGGCCCGTCTTGCGAGTCGCCAGTGTGATTTCCCAAGCGAGATTCACGGCAAAGGTTGATGCGCCAACGCCGCCGGCTGCTCCGTAAATAGTTGTGACGATACCCTGCCTGGCTGGCGCAGCGACGCCCGGGCCCAGCGGTAGGTTTGGCGCGTTCAATGCCAAGCGCAGGCGACTGATCGCTTCAGGAAGGGCCCCGTCAGAATCGGGGTAGGGGGTAAATTCGGTCACGCCCTCCCGCATCAGACGGTGGATGGAGCGCGAGGAGATCTCTCCAACCACCAGAAGCACCAACAAACCGGCGCCACGCGCTTTCCTGATCAGGTCCGCGGTTCCGTCCACGGACTGCGGCACGTCCGACGAGATCGCCACGATCGCGAAATCTGCGTCCACGTCGTTGGCCGACAGAATGCGCTCGGCATCGGCGTTGCGCACATCGGTCCAGTTACCCGCGCCAAACTCAGAGTCGAAATCCTCCGCAAGCGCTTCGAATTCGGTGAAGCCGTCCGCGAAGACCAGGGCTTCGGTCGGCTCGGGTTTCGGCGCTTTTCTGAACGTTAATGCCATGGTCTAGGACTGTGGACTGGATGTGGTTGGATCTTCCTCGGACGCCGGCACTGGTTGTGCGAGGCCGGCAGTATTTTCGCCGTATGCGCTGGCTGAGACGCTGCCGAAGCGCGTGCGATTTTTGCCATCCAGATCGGCACCGTCGCTGCTGCAATTCTGACCGTTCTGGCGACAGTAATCGCCGAGGCTGAAGATCGCGAAAGTATAGTCGTGCGCAGCGATCGTCACGTTAACCTCTGGAATGAACTGCCCGCCCGTCTCGCCCAGGCGTCTGTAAGCATAGGTCACTGTGACCGCTGCTGGGTCGAGGTTCGAGAATGTCCGCCGCATGTCTCTGACGAGCATCCCAAATGCAACAGGATCGCAGACCGAGGCGTCAAAACTCCCGCCATCACAAATCCACGGTCCGCCCGGGTCAACGCAACGATCCGCGCCGCTTGGGTTGAAACAGGGCTCGCCGTCCGCGCCAGTTGGCTCCCCTGCCACTAACGGCGCAGGACGCTCGTTTGTCAGCGGAACTCCAGAGTGGATTGCCGGCATCACAGCGGCAACGCGCGCACCGATCTGTGCGGCCTTCAGCGACCTGAGACTAAGGAAATAGGCAATCCCAATCTCGAAGATGACCAGGATGATCACGACCATTCCGAAGAAGACCGGCACGAAGTCAACGACGACGGCGCCATTCTGGTCGCGGATAAACTGACGGACCCGTTGATGTAGAGCGGACCGAATCATGGGCAAAGCCCTCGGTAGCGGTCAGCCAGAAGACAATCGGCCGAGCCTGGAACGGCACCACCGCCCCACCTGACAACGTGCACTGACTCCATCACCAAGGTAAGCGGGTTCGGTTCGGCATAGCCGCTCTCGCCGTCGGATAGGATACGGTCGTTGTCAGATGGGCTTTCCGAGAAAATGTTGATGATCGAAAGCAAGGGCATTTCAACATACGTCCAGGCCTTAACTTCGATCACGTAGTACGGGTCGCGGAACTCGGCTGCATCAACGGTGAAGGTCTCAGCTTCGAACGCTAATAATGGGTCAACCCTGTCTTGAAGCAGCGCTTGTGCGGCGGCCTCGATGCCCGGGTAGAAATCAATTGTCGGCGAGCCGTTAGCGACAGTCGTATTATCCATTGGCGCGCGTGCCAGATAGCGCGCAATGTCTTGCACCGCACTGTCCAGTGCCATGCGCGCCCGAAGCGCCTGACCATACTCGGCTGTGAAGACCATGACCCCCATCAGTAGGGGTAAGGTCGTAACAAACTCTAGACCTGCATTGCCGCGGTCATCGCGCAGAAATGCCTGAAACCGCCGCTGCAGGTCCTGTACCCAAACCACAATTCACCTCACACCGCCCGCCGCCCCGGACTGACAGGGGCGGAGGGACTATGCCAGTCCCCCGGGCCTTGGCCGCTCCACTTAGTTTAACGTACCCGTCCCACCCGACTGGTACGTATCATACACCCTTTGAGCATATTCGCCTTCGAGCCCGGTGCCAACATAGTTCCGCCGGAACCCTGCCACCGTTGTTACGGTGCGACGATTTCGCCGCTCTCGTGCCTCGGTGGCCACGAGTGGCTCGGACTCGCCCCGCGATGCAATTGCTTCGAGGCGCGACCGCGCCACCCCTCGCCGGACCAGATAGGCCAGGACTGCCCGCGCGCGGCGCAGGCCCAGACCGCTGTTGTAGCGTTCGCTGCCGACCAGATCAGTATGCCCAAGGATAGTCATGCGCACATCTTGATTGGCTTTCAGCCAGGCAACTTGCGTGTCCAGCGCGGCTCTCGCCGTCCCGTCTAGGTCGGACTTGTCAAAGGCGAAATTCACGACCGGGGTCGTGTTCTCGGCAAAGTCTCGCGCGAGATCGATCAACCGTTGGTTTGACAGGTTGTAGGCGTCCTGACTTGCAAAGTTTGCCCGCGTCGCCTCACCGTAGATCGGGGAGTCACGGTGATTACCTGCTTGTCCACATGCCGCGATGGCGAGGCATGTGGCAAGGACGATTGGTGCGCGGAAACGCATGCTCAGATCACTCCAGAACATAGCCGTACTCCCCGTCAAAGTTCGCGCCGCTTATGCCGACGCCAGCGCCGCCCGGGCCAAGACGACCAGTTATGGACCCGTTCAAAAACAGCTCGGCTTCATTGGGGATCGCGATTCTGTCTGTCGGCAACGATACATCGTCCTCACTGTCGACCGGTGTCACGAGATGCGCCGACACAAAAATCACCAGTTCGGTCTGACCGCGCTGGTAATTGGTTGATCGGAACAGTGTTCCAATCACCGGGATGTCACCGAGCCATGGAACCTGGTTCACCGTGTCCTGAAACTCTTCCTGCAGGAGGCCAGCGATCGCAAAGGCTTGCCCATCCTTCAGTTCGACGACTGTCTCCGCGCGCCGGGTTTGAAAGCCGACGCTTTCGAGGCCCGCGATCACTGTCGTCGTGCCAGCATCCACTTCGCTGACCTCTGCGGCTACAGCGATGTTGATCAGATCGCCGTCCAAAACCGTAGGCGTGAAGTCGAGAGACACACCGACGGGTCTGAAGCTGATCGATATGTCGCCATCATCACCCACAACCGGAACCGGCACCTCACCACCGGCCAAGAAAGACGCTTCTTGACCGGAGAGAGCGACCAGATTCGGTTCCGACAGCGTGCGCGCAAACCCTTGATCTTCCAGCGCATCGATCTGGACATCCAGGATAAAGCTGTCGGCGATGTTGATGATTGCACCGAATGCACCCCCGAATGCGCCCAGCGCAGGCAAGAGCCCTTGTGTGCCAAGCTCTGTCGAGTTGAACGAGGTTGTAGATGGGTTGGAGATGGTCGTCCGGGTGTTTGAACCCGTATTGACGCTTGGGATCACGTTCCCTGCGCGACCGACACCAGCTATCGAAACGCCCAAGCTTTTGGATTTTCCGCGGTTAATCTCGGCAATCTTGACCTTCAGCATCACCTGCTGCGTCCCGCCGACGGTCATCATGTTGGTGACAGCACCCCCAGCGTAAGCTCGAGCCAACGCCATCGCACGGTCGATCTTGTCTTTGCCCGAAACGATCCCCGACAAAATCAGGCCGCCAGCGGCCGTACGCACCTCGACCGGCTCGTTCGGTAGCAGTTCCTGCAGCCGTTGCTTCATTTCGGAGTGGTCAACCTCGACCCTCACGACCACGTTTGTGATGAGCTGTCCACCTTCACCGAGCAGCGTGAGCGATGTGACCCCACGCGTGCGGCCAAAGATATAGATCGATTTGTTAGAGATCGGCTGGACGTCTGCGATGGCCGGGTTGGCAACCGAGACTTCTACAAATTCAACCGCGCTCTCGAGCACGACAGCTCGATCGACGAAGACCGCAACGTTATTCGATTGCAATCCTCTGGCGACCCGAAGAACGGATTGTGCATCGGCTGGCATTGCTGCCGCCGTAAACCATCCGAAAATCATCAACGGCACTACTGCCGACCATATTCTCTTCATCATGACTTTCACCGCCGCAGATCCCCCTGCGCACCACCCTTCGGCTTTGCGCACTACACAATGAATTTTATCGCAAATCAAGAGGTTGAAGAGATAACCTCAATTCATGCGTAAGGCGCTCAAAAACTGTTTAGTCTACGGTGATCGTCTCGACCTGACCACCCTTTCGGACGCGGACTTGTGGGGTTTGTTCAACAACTGGTGCGGGTGCCGCCTCTGGTTGTACGGGCGAAGGCAGATCCTTGACCTGGGTCGGCCCAATCTCCTCCTCCGCGTCAGGTGTGTCTATGCCTCGGAGCGTGAGCGATAACCCGCCAACCTGTTGTGCTAGAGCCAATTTGTTGGCGTCGGTTGGTGTTACCTCAACAGTTGCGGTGCTGCCCACACCTGCGCGAGCATTTTCGGTGTTGGAGGTCTGATCCACCGCAATGACGAGTACATTTTGCAGTATTACGCTGGTCGTCAATTCGCGGCGTATGTTTCGCGTGAGAAGGATATCAACCCGGTCACCAGGCGCAATCAAACCGGCAACGGCGCTGACAGCGTTGATTGGAATGGTAAAGGCGCGCATCCCTCCGCTGACACGGGTAGCAAGCCGAGCAGATTCGCCGAACCCTGAAATTTTAGACCGAAGGATCAACTCGCCTGGCTCGATTGTTCGCAGAACGACCCTTGGTTCTTCGCCGGGAGGGGCCAATTCTCCCGCGTCAGTAAATGCACCCTCTGGAACCGCGTTTGCTGGCCATTCAGCAAAGTGCATCGTTCCAGTTAGTGTGTTTGGGCCAATCCGGTGCCCATAGGTCAATCGCTTGGTTGCGACGATCACATCAACCATCTCGGTGCCAGATGGCTCTCCTGCAACCATCGCGTTCTGCTGTTCGAGATGTTTGTTCAACAAATAAACGGCGCCGCCGGCAATGGCGACGCCGAGGATCACAAACAAAAGCGCAAACACGCGCATCACAACTTACCCGCCCTATCCTTCGCCTACATCCGTATAAAGGCTATCACTACACGGCTTGGAAGTCGCGTTAATTTGTGTTGAGAACCGGCGCAGGACCAACATTGACGGTCACAGCCGTGGCCAAGTTGGAGTTGATGCTGCTGACCAGCGGGCTCACGCCTTGATTGAAGATCGCGTAGACGACCGCGATGCCCAGAAGCAAGATGCCTGCAGTCAAAGCTACCCAGTCGATCGTGACAGCACCGCTGTCATCACGCAGAAATTTACGAAGCATGTCCATGTTACCCTCCAGACGTGTTCTTCAAAGATCAAGCTGCCCTTCAAGTCACGACACCCCCGTCCGCGACCTCAAAGCGGTGTAGAACTTGTTCGCCGCTCCGGTGAACTAAATACCACTGGCAGACCCGTGTTCACATCCCTCCTCAAAATTTTGCTAGAATTTACCGTACCTTCGTGTGCGTTTTTCGTGCAAAATGACCAGACAATGGCCAACCCACCAGACAGTGTGGAGACACCAAGGCAAAATGAGGCGGGAATATGGCATGAGCCTTGGAAGCCACGTCATCATGCTTCTCGTAGCAGTGATTCTTGCCGTCAGTCCGGCCATGAATTTCGAATCACTCGCCATCGCGGGATTCCTAAAAAACGGGGTGAGCCCGCGGTCTGGCGATAGGCTGCAAACACTGCGTCCTCCCCCCCCCGGCAGTCGCGATCGGATCAAGGCACCGGGTGAACCCAGGCCCACTACAGCGGCCGTCCGCGCGCGGCGACAAACGCATGCATGGTTCTGGCAGATCCATGAACCCGATGCGCCTGCAAATCCTGCACGGTGGTCCGAGGCATTGTCGAGCATTCGCACCCGGCGTGCTGCAGGAAACGCCGTCTTTGACGCCGCTTCGCTACAGACTATCCGACGAGCTTACGGCCCGGAGATCACTCTTGCCGCAGCGCGTCATGGTCTCTCCGAGCCGTTCTTGATCGCCGTGATTGCGGTTGAGTCCCGTGGAAAGTTGAAAGCCGTCAGTCCAAAGGGGGCGCGAGGGCTGATGCAGTTGATCCCGGCCACCGCTAGACGCTTCGGTGTTACCGACCCTTTCGATGCAGGCCAGAATATCGGCGGTGGCGCCTCATATTTAGATTGGCTGCTCAACGAGTTTTCTGAGGATCCAATCCTTGCGTTGGCTGGCTATAACGCCGGCGAGGGTGCTGTTCGAAAGCATGGCGGTGTTCCGCCATACTCCGAGACCAGAGACTATGTAGTGAAGGTGCTCGACGCTCTTGCAGCTTTAGACGGTTTCTGCACGTCCGGTCTCTTGTCCCCGCGGTCGAAGTGCAACTGGCTTGAGGGAAGCTAGAGCGGTGGGTTGCGATCCGCTTCCTGATTTTTTCTTGCCTCTTGAACACCTGGAAGTTGCGCATCCGATTAGGTCGTCGTGCCCTACGCATAGAATTGGGATTGTTTACGTCGTCTGCTGATCAAGCAGTCGGTTGCGCCAGGGTAACGCCGTGGGCTATCCGGACAGGGTAAACTCGCGACTGTGTCTAGGACACTGAAGCCTTTGGACGAAGCTACCCGCTTCACACGGGAGAACTCAGGATGATGACCTATACCCAACCCGACCGAGAGGCTGCCGGTCGTGATGTGGCTCGGATGCTCCTGGAAATTGAGGCTGTCCACTTCCGGATTGATCCCCCGTACACCTTCACCTCCGGATTGGCGAGCCCGGTATACATCGACTGCCGCAAGCTGATCTCGTACCCGCGGGTCCGGTCCGCATGCATGGACCTCGCCTGTGCAATGTTGATGCGCGAGGCCGGTTTCGAGCGATTCGATGCCGTTGCGGGTGGAGAAACCGCAGGCATCCCGTTCGCTGCTTGGATCGCCGAGCGACTGCAGCTTCCCATGCTTTACGTCAGAAAGAAACCAAAGGGGTTCGGGCGCGATGCACGGATTGAAGGTGCGGTTTCGGAAGGGCAGCGCGTGCTATTGGTCGAAGACCTGACGACTGATGGGGGCTCTAAGGTCAGCTTTGTAGGGGCCCTGCGTGAGGCTGGTGCCGAATGCGCGCATACAGTTGTTGTGTTTTACTACGACGTTTTCCCTGAGGTGCCTACGAAGCTTGCAGAACATGGTGTAGCGCTGCACTACTTATCGACGTGGCACTACGTTTTGGCTGAAGCGCGCGCCGGCGAGTACTTTGCCCCGGCAGTCTTGGATGAGGTAGCGTCTTTCTTGCACGACCCACTTCCATGGTCGGCCGCAAATGGCGGCAAAGCGAACATCTCAGTTTAGCAGATTAAGTCGCACTACCGTGGCAACCCTTGCCTGTCCGCTGGAGCCCACCCATATCGTGTTGGCGGCGCCGAAAGGGCCGCTATCCGAGGTCGCTTGCAGCAAAGGACACTCGCAAATGACACGCGTCTCTTTGACGTCGCACCCATTCTTGCTTGGGTTTGAGCAATTAGACCAATTGGTCGAGCGGACAGCCAAGTCGGGCAGTGAAGGCTATCCACCCTACAACATCGAACAACGCGGTCCGAGTGCCTACCGGATCACGCTGGCTGTGGCTGGCTTCGCCGAGGATGACCTATCAATCACGTTAGAGGCAGGACATCTGGTCGTACGCGGTAAACAATCCGATGATCAGCCTGACAGGTTGTTTCTGCACCGTGGCATTGCAGCCAGGCAATTCCAGCGCTCTTTCGTGTTGGCCGACCGGGTCGAGGTAAGTGAAGCGCATCTCTCGAACGGGTTGCTGCATATTGATCTATTGCGGCACGAGCCAGACATCGTGGTCCAGCAGATCAAGATTGGAAATCGGGACTGAGGCCCTTCGTAGGCTCAGACGAGGATCAACCGAAGTGTGAGGGTGAAATGACTGACGAGTTTCAGAACGCCACAAAGGGTCAGCCGATCGTATATGTTCGTGAAGCCAACCCGGAAAATCTACCAGAGCACTTGCGTGATGCGGCTGGTAAACTGTTCGCTGTGCATGATATGTCGGGCAATGTTCTTGCACTGATCGAAGACCGCGCGGTGGCATTCGCATTGGCGCGCCGCAACGATCTAGACCCTGTCAGCGTACATTGATGAAAAGGTCAAGCTGCGCGTGACGCCGACATCTCCGTCAGCAAAGCAAAAAGAGAATGCGCATCGGCTGTCGAGCGGAGTTTAGCCAAAACTGCCTGGTCGCGCATGATCCGCGAGACCTTTGCCAGCGCACGTAGATGATCGGCACCGGCTTCTTCAGGTGCCAGAAGGGCGAACATCAAATCTACTCCTTCGCCATCTGCAGAGTCAAAATCGATCGGCTTCTCGAACCTGGCAAACACACCGACAATGCTGTCCAACTCTGTCATCCGAGCATGAGGGATTGCCACACCACCGCCCATGGCAGTTGAGCCGAGCCTCTCGCGCTCTATGAGGCCTTCGATCACTGCCGTGCAATTCAACCCGTACACGTCAGAAGCACGATGGCCGATCTCCTGCAATGCCTGCTTGCGTCCGCTGGCTTTAACTGCTGGAAGGACCGCCTCAGCGGTCATCAAATCTGCAATTTCCATGAGCTCACCCGGTCGATCTGGATCCCAAATCGGTTGCGTTGGTTGGGTTAATTCGTAGTTGCATCCGCGGATTCGGCTGGATCCATCCAACCTACGTTTCCATCGTCGCGGCTGAAGACCAAGTTTATCCTACCTGTTGCCTCGTGACGGAACATCAGGAACGTTCTTCCTGCGATCTCCATCTGCATGACAGCTTCGCCTACGCTAAGTTCCGGAACCGAGTCTGCACTCTCTGCGACAATCACAGGTTTTAGTGACTCTGGTTCATCGTCTTCTTGTGAGCTTCTCAATACGTACGACTGCGCAGCTACTTGCTCGATTGGTTTGCTTCGGTCGCGATGATGGTCACGTAATCTCCGCTTGTAGCGGCGCAACTGCTTTTCGATACGCGCAGCACCCTGGTCAAACGCGGCGTAGACATCTGCCGCAGTCCCGCTGGACTGCGCAATCAGACCGGTCGGCAAATGCACATGTGCGTCGCACCGGAACGCATGCCGTTCTCTGGAAAAGGTTACCGTGGCGTCCACTGGTCGATCAAAGTACTTCGACACGGCCGCACTCAATTGAGCTTCCACGTGTTCTGTCAATGCGTTGCCGACATCGATCTGCTTACCTTTTACCTGGATGTGCATCTGACCTCCGAGGACACAAACCCTTTTAGGCCGGGTGGGCCGCTTACAGCGCAGGCCACAGTTAGCATCGCGCGGGCGCCGGTTGGTATGGCCATAGGATCAGGGTGTCAAGGCGCGTGTAAACCGCCGCTACGGCAAAATCCTGAGCCGCATAACTCACTTCATCGAAGGCGGTTGAGGGCCTCATCATCATAAGGAAAGTGAGAAGTTGTCCCGCTGCAGTCAAGTCTGACCCGCGAGAATTGACGCGCTTCTATACGATTGTTTTTTGACGCCGCCGCTCAACCGAAGATGGAATCCTCAGGCTTTTCCGGTATTTGGCGACCGTTCTGCGCGCAATGTCTATGCCGTCGGCTGCCAACTTTTCTACGATCGCATCGTCAGAAAGAACTGCGCATGCCTGCTCGGCATCGACCATCGTTTTGATTCGATGTCTCACTGCCTCCGCTGCAACATCTCGGTCACCGCCTGCAACAGCGTTAGTGAAGAAAAACTTCAGTTCGAAGATGCCGCGTTCGGTCGCAATATGCTTGTTAGAGGTCACGCGACTCACTGTCGACTCGTGCATTCCGACGGCATCTGCCACCGCCTTGAGCGTCAGCGGCCTAAGGCCTGCAATCCCGCTTGCGAAGAACTCTTCTTGCTGGCGAATGATTTCAGACGCAATTTTTACAATCGTTCGAGAACGCTGGTCCAGGCTCTTCATCAGCCAACTCGCGTTGGACTGGCAATCGGCCAAGAAGTGCTTCGCTTCCACGCCGTTTTCGTTGACTTCTGCAGCGTAGCTCTGATCGATCAGCACCCGCGGCAGCGTGTCGGGATTAAGTTCCACGTGCCAGCCGCCCCATT
Source organism: Pseudomonadota bacterium (assembly GCA_039026375.1). Classification (GTDB taxonomy): domain Bacteria; phylum Pseudomonadota; class Alphaproteobacteria; order Rhodobacterales; family Rhodobacteraceae; genus Thermohalobaculum. The sequence continues at coordinate 9,761 of JBCCML010000017.1, read as the reverse complement.
CAGTTCTGGTCAGCAAGACGTCAGGAACAAGTGTCTCGGCTTCCCCTAGGTCGAACGCCGCACACGGCCGGGGATCCATACGTTTGAGTTGCCGGAGCATGTCCAGAAGTGTTCTCTCGTCAACGTTGCATGCCTTGCGCAATCGACGAAGTTCGTTTCGTGAAACGAGTTCTAAATTCTCAAGCAGCGCTGCCATCGGTGCTGTCAACGCATTGATTTCCTGCATCTGCAGAGAAAGGCACTCCGCCAGGTCTCGAGCCCCAACCCCAGTGGGTTCACAACGCTGCAGTAGTGACAAAGCGCTGGATACTGTCTCGGCATCGGCACTGAATCTCTCGCCGACGTCTGCCGGTTCAATGCGCAGAAAACCATGTTCGTCCAATTCTTCTACCAGATACAGCGCAATCGCCCGATGCGACTCGGCCCCCCGCATTTGGCCAATCTGAGCGCGCAGATGCTCGCGTAGGCTGGGTTTATCGACCAAACGCTCTTCAAGACTTGGAAGCTCTTCAGCGCTGGGCCGTGTACGAACGGTGCCGCTGCTTTGCCCCGCTTGCCAAGTGCTGTCTGCAGCGCGCACTCCGGCGGGTGGTCCGTCATTCAAGTTCTCTGAACCGGTGTCGAAGGTCTCATCCGCGAGAGTGTGATCAGTGGTGCGCTGGTCCGTTGCCAACGGGCCGGCGTCCATCTGTGCGTTCGGAGGAAGCTCGGAGCTTGGTTCGTCCAGTCGGAGCAGGGGGTTCCGCTCGATCTCGCCATCAACAAATTGAGCCAATTGAACGTTAGACATTTGCAGCAGCTTTATCGCTTGCTGCAGTTGCGGCGTCATAACCAGTTGTTGGCTTTGGCGCAGATCCAGTCGAAGACCGACTGCCATGCTTACCCCGTTACGTTCACCCGTAAGCACTTTGTCAGGTTGGGATTACTAAATTCGGAACCCCTCGCCCAAATATACCCGGCGGACGTTTCGATCTTTAACGACCTCTGCCGGCGTGCCGCTCATCAAGACGTGACCATCATGCAAGATGTATGCCCGGTCAATGATTTCGAGCGTTTCTCGAACATTATGGTCAGTGATCAGCACACCGATCCCGCGATCTTTCAAATGGTGCACCAATTCACGGATCTCGCCAACGGCTATCGGGTCGATCCCGGCGAATGGTTCGTCTAGCAAAACGTAAGCTGGTTCGGATGCAAGACATCTGGCGATTTCCACACGTCGGCGCTCGCCACCGGACAACGCGGATGCCGGTGTTCGGCGCAAGTGCGTAATGGAGAATTCCGCAAGGAGGGCGTCCAAGCGCCTCGCGCGCTCCAATCTATCGGGCTCAACCAGTTCGAGTACCGCCAGAATATTGTCTTCCACGGATAGGCCCCGGAAAATGGATGCTTCCTGCGGAAGGTATCCTAAGCCGAGGCGTGCCCGACGGTACATGGGCAGAGGCGATACATCGAGGCCGTCCACAGTGATTGCCCCGGCATCGCAGGGTACCAGACCGATGATCATGTAAAAGCAGGTGGTTTTTCCGGCGCCATTCGGCCCCAATAAGCCAACAACTTCCCCACGGTTCAAATTGATCGATACGTCTCTGACGACGGGGCGACGACGATAGCTTTTGCCCAATCCACTGACTTGCAAGCCGCCATCGCCATCTACAGCGACCAGCGCCGGAACATCTACCGCCGCTTCTGTCATCAGTTCGACGATGCCAGTGGAACGCAAGCAATCCCAGCTGCTGCTGCCGCTGCTTCTTGTTCAGGCGTGCATGTCGATGTTGATTGATCGCCAGGGCTAGCCGGTCCATCCGTCTGCGACGGATTAAAGATTGATTTCACGCGACCAGAACCGGCCCCTTCGATCTTTCCTTGTCCGGCATTCAGATTGATCACGAGCGTCTCACCAGAGATAATGTTCTCCCCTTGGGTAAGCACCACATCGCCGCCCATGCTCACCATGCCGGTGCGGACATCGTACTCCGCCCATGACCCTTGCGCCGTCTCGGCGCCATTCGTCAGAAAGACATTGCCCTTGGCCTGTAGGTTGTTGATGGCACCAGTCTCAGCGTCGCTTGAGTTCTCCTGATCATACCGCACTTCGATCTCATCAGCGGTCAGCCGAAGAGTGCATTGGCCGGCGATAACCTCACCCGAGAAGATCGCGATACTCTCTGCCTGCCGCACCTCAAGCGCGTTGGCCGTGATTTCAATCGGGCAGGTCCGGTCGTGTTTAAAGCCGCCGAATGGGCCGTCTACTTGAGCTGACGTAATCGCGGGCAGCAAACACATGGCAAAGGCTGCCCCGAAGCGTCTCAACATCACCTGCTCCCAACAATTCGTGGTTCCGTAACGACGATATATAGCATCGCCGACAGCGTCGCCAGATGCTGGCCCGGCCAACCTGTGATTAGAGGGCCGGTTTATACCGCACTCGGACGTTACCTTCGAAACGCATGATGCTTTCTGCTCCGTCGGAAAGGGCCCCTGAAATCTCAAGTCGATCTGCCTCTATGCCTCCGCGAGGTCCATCAACAGACAGTCGACCGGGCGCGCTCGCCAAACCATTCGCCATGTCGACCTCAAGTTGATCTGTGACCGCCCTGTAGCCATCCGACGTTTCAATCACGACTGAACCCCATAACAACAAGCGCTCGTCCTGGCGGAAGATGGTTCCGTCTGTTGCGGTGACCGTCACGCCGATCCCAGCTCTCAGGCGGATCTCTCCCTTCGGTTCGTCTAACTGCACTTCGTTTGGCGTCGCTCCATCCGGGAGCGCGGACGCGGCGGTTACGACAAAAGGCTCGCCTTTTGCCGTAACGCCAGCAAACCGGGGATTCTCTAACCGCATTCCAGCAGCCAAGGCCGCGGTATTCCCGGCGCTTTCCAGGTCGATAATGGCATCGCGCGTCTGTCCAGTTAGAAAGATTAACACAACGAGGCCCAAGGCACTTACTGGCAGCAAGATCTTCATCCAGCGCACCACAGCAGAGTATTTACGTACCTCTGCCGCGCGCTCAGCGACCGTGCTGTGAAGCTCCGAGGTCGGGAACTCAGGCACTGTCCACTCCGGCGCGCAGACAATCATGGACATGCAATATGCCGAGTGCTGGCACACATCCGTCCAATTCGGTGACAAACAAGCAGGTGATCTTTCGTTCGTTCATGATCCCCAATGCTGCCGTGGCTAGCTGATCAGGCCGTATGGTCATTGGGTTCATTGTCGCGACTTCTGAAGCCTTGCGAGCCAACAGCCCGGCCATGTGCCGTCTCAGGTCTCCGTCAGTGATGATCCCAGTCAAACGCTGGTTAGAATCCATTGTTCCCACCACTCCAAATCCCTTCGCCGACATCTCCACAAGTGCGTCAGACATTGGAGCATCTTCGCTTACCAAGGGAAGGCCTGGTGGCTTGGTCATCAACGCATCTACGTTGACGAGTTTCGCGCCAAGGTTTCCACCAGGATGAAAGACGCGGTAACTATCGGGCGTGAATCCTCGTTGTTCCATAAGCGCGACAGCGAGAGCGTCGCCCAGCGCCATGGTCATCGTCGTAGACGTCGTGGGCGCTAACCCAACAGAACACGCTTCCGGCGCAGGCGGTAACACGAGCGCTACGTCGGCAGCCGCTAGCAGCGTCGAAGCTGGCCTGCTTGCCACCCCTATCAATGGAATAGAGAACCTTTTGCAGTGCGCCACGACATCTGCCAGTTCACGTGTCTCTCCCGAGTTCGACAATACCAGAGCGACATCGTCCTGCGTGATCATGCCAAGATCGCCATGGCTGGCTTCAGCAGGATGTACAAAAAAAGCTGGAGTTCCGGTCGAGGCCAGCGTCGCAGCAATCTTGCGTCCGACATGACCGGATTTTCCCATCCCGGAACAGATCAATCGGCCTTTCGCGGACAGTATCAGTTTGACAGCTGCTTCGAATGACGAATCCAGGCCATTTGCAAGCAAATCCAAGGCATGCGCCTCGGTCTTCAGAACTCTTCGCGCAGTGACCATCAAGTCACTTTGCCTTGTGGAAAGCTCGTTGCTCGGCGCGGTCATGACCAACTCCGTCAGTGCGCGAAGATGTCCAACTCGGGCCAACCTTGCAGATCTAGCATTGCGCGGTCTGGCAAGAAGCGGAAGCAGGCTTTCGCTACGTCTGTGCGCCCTTCGCGAGCGATCCTGATGTCGAGGACCTCACGCAATTGATGCAAATATAATACGTCCGAAGCAGCATATTCCAGCTGTACGTCAGTTAACTTCTCTGCGCCCCAATCACTCGATTGCTGCTGCTTAGAGATATCGATGCCCAACAATTCTTGGCAAAGGTGACGCAAGCCATGTCGATCTGTGTAGGTCCGCACCAATTTAGAAGCGATTTTTGTACAGTAGACTGGACGAGCAATAGCTCCAATTGCATTAGCTAGGACCGCAATATCAAACCTACCAAAGTGAAACAATTTCTCGACCTGCCGAGATCGCAAGAGTTTTGCGAGGTTCGGTGCACGCTTCTGACCGGCCAGGAATTGGACAAGGTGCGCGGTTCCGTCACCAGATGATAGTTGAACCAGACACAGTCTATCCCGATGCGGGTTCAATCCCATGGTTTCCGTATCAATCGCGACGGAAGCGCCAAGGTCTAAATCGTCGGGCAGGTCGCCGTGGTGGAGAGTGATACTCATGCAAGCCTTACGCGACTGCCGACAGCCGAGGATTTGGTGCCCAGGAGAAGACTCGAACTTCCACGCCCATACGGGCACTAGCACCTGAAGCTAGCGCGTCTACCAATTCCGCCACCTGGGCAGGTTGCGTGGGGGGCGTCTATCGGGGCGCATCAACCTTGTCAACGACCCGCAAACAAGATGCGCCTTGGCTCACATCCTCTTGCAACTCCTGGCTGGTTGCCGCGTTGCGATGCACGTTAAAGTAGGTTAATCATTCATTGGGCGCGCGACAGTTAGGAGTGGTAGTCATAACTGGCCATGCCAACCCGCGACCCCGGCGAGTGGGGGTGATCGGCCGGTTTTTGGCCGCCTTCAAACCCGCACCGGGGACATCCTACGCACTTTCTGACGATCCAAAGTCTTTACAACGGCGAGCCGTTCTGGACCTCGCAACCAAGAGGTCTGACGAGTTTCTGGAGGTGCAGATCCTCTATATGCTCGGTTTGGCCGTTGGAACCTTGGTGACAGAATGGTGGGCTTTAGTTGCCGCTTACATAATCTTACTTATGGCGGAGTTGCACGCACTGATCCTCACTCGCCGGATTTTCTTTGCCGCGCGTGATCCAGCAGATGATCTCTCTCGGTTTACAACGCAGGCTGTTATCTACGAATGGCACTCTGCACTCGCGACATCGGGCGCAATTGGTATTGCGTTCTTGCATACAGTGCCAGAATGGCAGTTGGGCGGCATTACGATATGGTGCCTGACGATGGCTTACTTTGTCTTCCCCACGATTTACTTTGTTCGGGCACTGTATGGCTGCATCCTTATCCACTCTGGGTCGTTGATTGCCTGTTCCACAGCGGCTCACTATCTTAACGGCACGACCGCAGACTTAATGCTCGCCAACATAGGATTGGGGGTCTTTGCCGCTGCGGCCGCTGCGTTCATGGGAAGACAACTGCGTGACGCTTATTTGGCTCAGCTTGACCGTGAGCGCGATTTAACTGCGTCGGTCGACGCCCTGGATCGCACGAATGAAATGAAGACAGATTTTCTGGGGCGTTTGAGTCACGAAATGCGCACGCCAATGAATGGCATCATGGGCCTGACAGCTCTGCTTCAAAAGACCGCGCTGACTGACGAGCAGCGAAGACAGTTGGAACTATTGCGCGCATCTGGTGAGCATTTGGTTGCATTGCTTGACGACAGCCTCGACCTCTCACGACTTGAGGCACGCGATATTGCATTATCTGTCGCACCCGTTGATCTGGGCACATTGCTGGAAGAGCAGTTACGTCTTTACAGACCACTTGCGCGGGAAAGGGGTTTGGCACTTGTTTTGGAGCGAAAGACCGAGGTTCCTGCCTTGATGGCAATGGACCCGACCAGAGTGCGCCAGTGCGTTAGCAATCTGATAGGGAATGCCATAAAGTTTTCAGGCGGTGGTAACATTTGTATTTCCATCGACGTAGACAGTTCTGCGATTCCTGCCCGGGTACAGATCGGTGTTGCTGACAGAGGGATAGGTGTGCCCGACGGATTGGGCGACGCGATTTTCGATCCCTACGCGCAGGCTAGGGCCGGACCTACGCGACCGCTGAAAGGGGTTGGTCTTGGGCTTGCAATCACCCGCCGTCTTGCTCGGTTGATGGGCGGCGATGTGACGTACGTGGCGAGAGCAGACGGAGGATCGATTTTTATGCTCAGCTTTAACGCCAGGGTTGAAGCGCTTTCCGCCGCATTCGAGGATGATTGGCCCGAGGAAGCAACCGGCTAAGGGGGCCGGATCGCCATCGTTTTCGTCTAAACGACAAGGGCTTAGTACAAGTGGACTGTAATTTTGGTACTGCGACCTGATAGGCGCGTGGGTTCGACGTTGCATATCCACAGGAGTGTAAGCCAAATGCTGTTCACGCAAACTGGGCAACTTCGTTAGGTGTTTTGTGAAGTCGTTTTCTGAGTTGCCCTTGAACGGTAGTGCGACCTGACAATTGGAGCGTCCTGGATGATCAAAAGCTGCGTTGCTCTCGTAGTGCTCACATCAGGCGTTTGGTGGACGTCCATTTTACCAGCCGTCGCTAGGTGCGCGGGTGAGAACCTGCTTTCAGACTATCGCGTCGATAGACCTGAACAGATCGATGCCATGTTCTCTCGAGCCCACGCGGTCCCAAACGCCAAGGGGTTGTTTTGGGAGGTCCGAAAGGGCGATCTACCAGCTTCACATCTGTTCGGGACATTTCACGCTGCTGAAGTCGTTGAAACAACCCCTGATTATGTCTGGGACGCTCTGGAGAACGCACGCGTTGCGATCTTCGAGATAGACCTGAACCAAAAGAGCGCGATGGAGCGTCGGATGCGGATGGACCCGGGTTTTGCACTTGATTTTCAGGCTGAACCACTGGACGAAATTGTGCCGCTAGAGACATTGCCCGACCTCTCGAGTGCGCTTGCGCGCCGGGGTGTCAAGATGGATGCTGCCGCGCAGATGCGGCCCTGGCTGCTTATCTCACTGCTCGGTTTCCCGGCATGCCATCTTCAAGCGGTAGCTGCCGGTGCAGAGGCCTTAGATTTGGTGATGGCGAAGCGCGCCCACTCAACTGGTGTTACTGTTCTAAGTCTTGAAACGTACGAACAATCAGTAGCGGCGTTGTCGAGCACTCCTAAAGCTGCGATCTACGCAGAGATCGCCAACGCGGCGCGGATGGATCGGATTTCCGAGGATCTGTTCCAAACGAACATTGAACTGTATCGCACGGGAGAAGTGCAGGCCGTAATCGAGTTCTCGATCTGGTTGGCTCAGCATCAGCACCCCGGACCAGACTATCGCAGATCCAGCGAAGCGTTGATGTCGCAACTCTTGGACCGGCGTAATCAGGAGTGGATGCCAAAGATTTTGTCCGAGTTCGCCACGGGGGGCGCCTTCGTTGGCGTTGGTGCCTTGCATCTACCGGGCATGGATGGCTTGATAGAGCTCTTGCGTGCTGAAGGTTATGATGTTCGTCGAGTGGATTAACGCCAGCCAAGACGCCCGAGATCCTCCACTTTGCTACGCCATCCACGTTACCGAAAAGGCTCAAGTTTGGCACTATCCAGAAGGTTCCACTGTGTTGCCTGAGGCCCTACCTAACCGGCTCACAACAACGGTCTATGTCTTCGCCAGGAGTACTGATACTTGCCTAGAAGCCTCGATGGCGTCATTTACCCGTCCATGGCGATCAGCGTTCACGAAGTTCAAGCTGCTTTGGACTTACCCAACAGCGGACTACGGTCGGACTTCGACCTCAACCCCGAAGTGCGCGCAAGCCAAATGGGGATGCATGAGCGCCTACCGGCAGCTGTGCTTTGTGCCCTGCGTTCCCAAGACGGGGTCCTTCATGTCGTTCTGACCGAGAGGGCAGCGCATTTGCGTCGGCATGCTGGCCAAATTGCATTTCCTGGTGGTCGCATCGACGACACTGATCCATCACCGGAGGATGCAGCGCTTCGGGAAGCTGAAGAGGAGGTCGGCCTTAAACCCTCGGCGGTGCGGGTTCTTGGTCGGCTTGACCCCTATCTGACCTCGACCGGCTTCCATGTCACGCCGGTCATCGGCATCATCAATGGGCATTGGCATCCGTCTCCAGACCCGGCAGAGGTAGAGAGTGTCTTCGAACCACCGTTAGACTTTCTGATGGACCCCCAAAACCACCAGCGACACTACCATGATCGCAATGGTTACCGGCGTTACTATTTCGCGATGCCATGGAACGGTCACTATATCTGGGGTGCGACAGCGGGCATGCTGAAGGGCCTATCGGATAGATTGTCCGCGGTTCGAAGGTAATGACACGCTTATTGAGCGCATGGCTAACCAAACCTCACGTTATTCAAGTCCTGGATGCTTTGGGTGTTGGTTACTTTGTCGGCGGCTGTGTGCGTAACGCACTGTTGGACGGTGAAGATACCGATATCGATATTGCGACCCCACTATTGCCCGATGAAGTCATTCGAAGACTTAGATTCGCGGGGATTCAAGTTGTTCCGACCGGCTTGGCGCACGGAACTGTAACCGCAATTACTGAAGGCGGGACGCTGGAGATCACAACTTTTCGGGCGGACGTTTCCACTGATGGGCGCCGTGCAACTGTCGCATTCTCTGACAACATTGCTTTAGACGCCGCGCGGCGTGATTTCACCATGAATGCAATTTACGCAGATCGCCAAGGAAACGTCATTGACCCGTTGGATGGTCTCTCAGACCTGCAGGAAAGGCGGGTGCGATTCATTGGTTGTCCCTCGGCGCGGATACGAGAGGATTTTCTTCGCATCTTGCGCTTTTTTCGATTCCACGCTTGGTACGGCGGCCCTGATGTCGATGCCGAAGGCTTGGCGGCCTGTGCGGAGTTGGCGGATGGTCTCGACACACTTGCGCGGGAGCGGGTTGGTTGGGAATTCAGAAAGCTACTTAGCGCAGTTGATCCTGCTCCAGCCGTCGCCTCGATGGAAGTCTCAGGGGTGCTTTTGCGCTGCTTGCCAGGGGCGAATGCCGGATCGTTAGCAACTCTGGTGCACCTGGAAGACCTGCTAGAAGTCCCCATCGATTGGCGGACTCGCTTGTTGGCTTTGGGCAAGAGCGATTGGAGCAAACAGCTTCGCCTTTCGCGTGGCGAGCAACAGCATCTAGCCGCAGTTGTGCAAGCCATTGAACTCGGTGACGCAGTCATGACGGCGTACCACTCAGGGTATGACGTAGCGGCTTCTGCCGTGTTGATAAGCGCGGCTGGAGGCGCCGAGATGCCACCCGGGAATTGGAGAGCAGAATTGTTGGAGGCGGCCGCCGCCGAATTCCCTCTAGCGGCACAAGATCTGATCGATGCCGGATGGGAGCCAGGTCCCAAGCTTGGGGAGGCGTTGCGAGAGGCTGAAACAACTTGGATCGGCAGTGGGTTTAGGTCAGACCGCGCAGAATTGTTAAGATCGCTGTCGGACCAAGGTAACCGTCCGGTGTGACCGCTAGAGACGGTAGCCTCCGGAGACTTCGAGAATTTGCCCGGTTACGAACTCCGCATCGTCGCTTGCCAGGAACCTGACAGCTTTGGCGATGTCTTCCGGTCTCCCGATGCGTCC
>JBCCML010000016.1:0-88406 GCA_039026375.1 Pseudomonadota bacterium | reverse complement strand
GACCAAAGCCAGTACAAACGCGCTGAAAATCCGGAACATGACTTTGACCTCTCGTTACCTTGCCGCTCGACGCTATCGCCCGGATGCGCCACCAGCAAGCCGCTGGCAGATCCGAGCGCGCCCGTCTCGTACAATTCTGTGTTGCACGACCCGGCGCCGCAAGCTTCAGTGCCGCACGATCCAACCGCCGCCCAGAACGCGACTACCCTCAGCTGCGTAGAAGACACAGGCCTGACCCGGTGCTACGCCTTCTTCGGCGGTGGCAAGTATCACCTCGGCCCCGTCCACGGTTGGGCGGATCTCCGCAGGGACGGGCGGCCGGGTCGAACGGACCTTGACCTCAACCTGATGCGGGCCGTCCTGAAAATCCCCATCGCCCAGCCAGTTCACCTCGCGGAGCGGCACGCTGAAGGTGGCCAATGCCTCGCGCGGGCCGACGATCACATGCCGGGCCTCGGGGTCTAGCCGCACCACGTAAAGCGGCTCGCCCCCGCCGATGCCCAAACCGCGGCGCTGGCCGATTGTGTAGTGCAGGATGCCCTTGTGCTCGCCCAGGACGCGCCCGTCCAAATGGACGATGTCCCCAGGCTCGGCCGCGCCCGGGCGCAGCTTTTCAATGACAGACGCATAGTTGCCGTTCGGCACAAAGCAGATGTCCTGGCTGTCGGGCTTGTCCGCGACCGGCAGGCCGAACTGTCCCGCAAGATCACGCGTTTCGGCCTTCGAGACCAGGTGCCCCAGCGGAAACCGCAGATAGTCCAACTGTTCGCGGGTGGTGTTAAATAGGAAATAGGACTGATCGCGCGTCGGATCCGCGGCGCGGTGCAGTTCCGGCCCCTCGGGCCCCTCAAAGCGCTGGATGTAGTGGCCGGTGGCCAGGCAGTCGGCATCGAGATCCTTGGCCGTGGCCAACAGATCACGGAACTTCACTCGCTCGTTGCACCGGACACAGGGAATCGGCGTCGCGCCAGCCAGATACTGGTCGGCGAACTCGTCCATCACCGCTTCCCGAAACAGCGATTCGTAATCCAAGACGTAGTGCGGAAAACCAATTTCCTCGGCCACCCGGCGTGCATCGTGGATGTCACGACCCGCACAACAGGCCTTCGCTTTGGCAAGGGCTGCCCCGTGATCGTAGAGCTGGAGGGTGATTCCCACCACGTCATAACCAGCCCGCGCCAGCATCGCGGCGACCACGGAACTGTCGACGCCGCCCGACATGGCCACCACAACCCGTGTCATTTCGGGCTGGTTTCCGGGAATCAGTGTTTGCACCTGCATCATCTTGGCACCCTATGCCACGTCTCGAGACGCCTCGCCACTTCATTTCCCTTTAAGCCCAATCACATACAGTCCGTTCTTGTGAGAACGAACTAGGGGGTGACATGGACTCATCCGGGACCGCTTCATATGTGATCGGACCCGACGGTGAAAAGATGACCGTCGAAGATCTTCCATCGCCAGAAACACGGCGGTGGGTGCCACGACGCAAAGCACGCGTGGTGGCAGCTGTAGAAGGCGGCCTCATTTCCGAAGAGCAAGCGTTACAGCGGTACGCTATTACGCCTGAGGAATACGATACTTGGAAGGCGGCGATGTCAAAGTTCGGCATGCGTGGCCTTTGTGTAACCCAAATCAATCGGGTGCGTGCAACTTCAGAATGAAGTTTTGCGCTCTGCTCCCGCTAAAGGTAACAATCCGTTTACCCTATTCCGTTAACCAATAGCGGAATGCAGCATGGCTGGGGAACTCAGCAACGCTGGGCAACGGAGTGTCTTATGCGGATTCTGCTTATCGAGGATGATCCCTCTACGGCCGAAAGCATCGAACTGATGCTGAAAAAAGCTGACCTGAACACGTACGTCACGGATTCAGGGGAAGAAGGGATCGAGCTCGCGAAATTGTACGACTACGACCTGATTGTTTTGGACCTGTCGTTACCGGATATCGATGGCTACGAGGTGCTCAGGAAGCTGCGCATGGCGCGGATCGAGACACCGGTGCTGATCCTGACCGGCATGGACGGGGCGGACAACAAGATCAAAGGGTTTGGTTGCGGTGCAGACGACTACCTGACGAAGCCCTTCAACCGCGAAGAACTTGTTGCTCGGATCCACGCGATCGTGCGTCGCTCGAAAGGTCACGCACAGTCGATCATTCAGACAGGCAAGATTGCCGTGAACTTGGATGCCAAAACCGTCGAAGCGGACGGGCATCCGGTGCACCTGACCGGCAAAGAATATCAGATGCTGGAGCTGTTATCGCTCCGCAAGGGCTCGACGCTGACCAAAGAGATGTTCTTGAACCACCTCTATGGCGGTATGGACGAGCCGGAAGTCAAAATCATCGACGTCTTCATCTGTAAACTTCGGAAGAAGCTTGCCCTGTCTACAGGTGGCGCGAACTACATCGAAACGGTTTGGGGTCGTGGTTACGTGCTGCGCGATCCGGTCGAAGAGGTCGCCTGACACGGTGAATTGACGCCGTTACGGGATACGGCCAAAAGTAAGAAAGCGCGGTCGTTGGACCGCGCTTTTTTTGTCGCTTGTCTTTTCTGACGCTTGTCAGTGCGGATCGGCAGCCGGGCGTATGGCCCGACTAACCCAGGTTCCTTACTCGGCGTTTTCCTTGGCGGGTGTCGGCTCCGCCTTTGGGGCAGGCGCTGCTGCCGCCACTGCCGGACGGCCAGACCCACCCTGGTTCAGCGGGTCTTCCTGGCGCTGGACCGAGCCTTCGAAGTGCGCGCCGCTCTCGATCGCGATGGTCTTGTGTACGATGTCGCCCTCGACCTTGGCGGTCGAGGTCAGGCGTACCTTCAGGCCGCGCACACGACCGATCACACGGCCGTTGACCACCACATCGTCTGCAATGACTTCACCGCGGATTGTGGCGCTCTCGCCCACTGTCAGCAGGTGCGCGCGCACATCGCCTTCAATGGTGCCTTCGATCTGAATGTCGCCCGATGACGCGACGTTGCCCTTGATCGTCAAGTCGTTCGACAACAGCGACGGCGACGGCTTTGGCTTGTTCTGGAACGCCGGAGCGCCGCCGGTGGATCCACTGGCCTCGGGCTTCGCTGCGGACGGTGTGGGTGTCGACATCGGCGTCGCCTCCTTCGGGGCCGGGGCAGGATCGTTGATTTTGCTCTTAGAGAACATCTCGTGCAGCCTTCATGAACTTGCTCGGGTTGACCGGCGTTCCGTCGATCCGGACTTCGTAATGCAGATGGCTACCGGTGCTACGCCCAGTATTGCCCATGTCTGCAATGCGATCGCCGCGCGCAACGCGCTGACCCACGGAGACTCGGCTCTTACTTAAGTGAGCATAAACGGTTTCAAAGCCAAAGGCATGTCGAATTTTAACCACGATGCCGTAACCGCGTTGGCGTCCCGAAAAGGTCACCACCCCTTCGCCGGTGGCATAGATCGGTGTGCCGATGGGGCCGGCAAAATCGACGCCGTTGTGCATGCGCCTACCGCGACCAAACGGATCACGCCGCATCCCAAACGGCGATGTCAGGCGCGTCGCGCTGGTGGTTGGCATCCCAAAGGGCAGGCGGTCGATCGCCACACGCATCAGGCTCATACGCTCGATGTCGGTGGTCAGGCGCGAGACCCGGCCCGTCTCTTCCTCGGGCAGGGGGGTGACGTAGGACTGCCGCTCTTCTTCGGCATCGTCCACCGGTCCACCGCCGCGGCCAGTGAAATCACGGCGCGCGGTATCTAGGATGCCGTCAAGGTCGACACCGGTGCCCACAAACAACTGGTCCAAGGCGGCCAGAGAGGTTCCTGTCGCCGCCTCCAGTTGGGCCAGCAGGTTTTCCTGGCGGTCATGCCAACGACCGATTTCGGCCTGCAACGTCGCGACCTGCGTGTCCAATTGCTGCGCGCGCCCGGTGGCGTGGTCACGCTCTGAAATCACCCTTGCCATGGTCGTCGAGAACGTCGCGAGCGTATCTGACAGTTCCGCGTCACCGCGCTGGGCATCGGCCAGCGTCAGGCGCAGGCCGGTTACCTCTTCGTTTAAAGCGTTGATCTGGTCACGCTCGACCCGGCGTTCGCTAAGCAGCGCCTCCATGCGATTGCGCAGCCCGATGAGCTCGGCATCCGCGGCGCGCAATCGGCCTGCCGTCTCCACCAACAGTTGTTGTTTGACGGACAGTTCGCCGGTGACCACATCGCCACGCTGGTTCGAGCGATTGATCTCCTCCTCCAGCAGGCGCTGCTGATCGCGCAGCGCTGCCAACTGAACTTCGTAGGCTTCTTTCGTCGCCTCCAATCGGTTCTCTGCGGTGCGGCCATCGACTGCCGTGCTGATGAACGCGACAGTCGTGAACGCCGACCAACCGAGCAACGCGGTAAACACCACAGTTGCCCCAAATTGGGCCGTTGGCGCGAAGGTCAGGTAACGGGTTCGTGCATCGGAACGGATGTAAATCCGCCGCTCTGGAAAGAACCGCCCGAGCTTATCGTTCAGAGCAGTGACGATTCTGCCTGACATGGCCACCTCTCGACATCGCTGCAACGGTCGTGGATTTTCACTGTCCCCTGCCGCGCTTTTTTTATACCTGCGCCCTTTTTGCAACTGTTACGCGGATGATCCACGACTCGCAAGCATTTAGCCGGGAAACTGTGCAGAAATTTAGCAGATTGCCGGTCTGCGGAATGAAAGTCGTTTCTATGCTTCGGCCAGGGGCCAGTAAAAGTCCAATGGCAGCCCCGCTTCTGCGCGCTTTTCATCGTTAAACGGCGGTTTGAGCGCCCCATCGAAATAGGTCGCGACGAGCGCATGGAACCGAGATTTCGGGTCCGCATCCTCGCGCCCGCACAGGAAATGGAACCACTTTGAACCGTATGCCACATGTCCGACTTCTTCGGCGTATATGGTTTCTAATGCCTTAGCACTGTCCTGATCTTGGGCATTTGTGAACAACGTGATCATGCCCGGTGTGACGTCCAGACCGCGCGCCTCCAGCACCATGGGTACGACGGCAAGCCGGGCGGGCAGATCCCCTGCCGTCGCTGCCGCCGCCCGCCACATTCCAGCATGGGCGGGCAGGTCGCCATAGAATGATCCCATCGCCTGCAACCGGTCCGACAGCAGACCGAAATGCTTGGACTCCTCGTCCGCCGCCTTAGCCCAATCGTCATAGAAACCGATTGGCATGGGCACGTGCCCGAACCGGGCGACGATATCCCAATGCAGGTCGACGGCATTCAGCTCGATATGCGCGATCGCGTGCAGCAGTGCGATGCGTCCAGCCGGGCTGCCCGGCCGGCGCCTTGGCATCTCGCGCGGGTCTTTCAGTTCCGGCTGGTTGGGACGCGCAGGAAAATCCGGGGGAGATGCCTCACCGACGGACGGGCTCTCTCCCGCCTCACGCACCGCAAACCAAGCGGCTGCCACCTGACGTGACAGCCGCGTCTTGTCGTGCGGGTCGGCTGTGCGCAGGACACGCTCGGCCGCAGCGGCCAACCCCCCTGCCAGCAGATCAGTGGTCACGGGCGCGGCTCACAGGGCCTGCACAGCCTCGAGCACCTCATCAACGTGGCCCGGCACCTTCACCTTCCGCCAGATCCGCGCCAGATTGCCCTGGCCATCGATGAGAAAGGTCGAACGCTCGATCCCCATCGACTTCTTGCCGTACATACTTTTTTCGACCCATGAACCATAGGCGTCGATCACCGCGTTGTCTTCGTCCGACAACAACGTGACGCCCAAGTCATGTTTGGCGATGAATTTGTCGTGTTTGGCAACGGTGTCTTTCGAGAGGCCCAGCACCACGGCGCCGGCGGCTTCAAACTCGGCCTTCTTCTCGGTGAAGCCGATCGCTTCCTTGGTGCAGCCCGGCGTGTCGTCGCGCGGATAGAGGTACAGCACCACTTTTTGGCCGGCCAAATCGCTGAGCGATACGGTTTTTCCACCGTCTGCGGGCAGGGTGAAGGCGGGCGCAGCGGCGCCGATTTCCAGGTCTGCCATGGCAATTCTCCTCTTCTGCCGTGGGAATTCGGCCCGGCTGGGCGACAAGCCGCGCCGCCGGGTCTTGCATCCGCCCGGCCGTCGGCCAACATAGAGGGACAAACGTCGTCGGCAAGGCGGCAGGGCGGGCGAGCAGGCCCGGGGAAGTGAGCCATAATGGCGTTCAGAGCATCACGCCGTCCTCAGCCGGCCAGCGGCATGGGTCGGCTGTGGTCCGGTTGCTGCACGGCGTCCTCGCTGTTCTGCCGGGCGGTGCTTTCTTTGGCAACCCTGGCCGTTATCGCCGTTGTCGTCCTGGTTCTGCGCCTGCAACAGGGGCCCCTGGAAATCCCAGGCGCGGCCGCGTTGATCGAGGATCAGATCAACAGCGAAACCGAACAGGCGCAAGTCGCCATCACCAGCGCGATCCTGTCCCTGGGGGCGGATGGCACGTCCTCGGGGCTGCAACTGAAGGATGTGATCATCTCCGATCCGCAGGGAAAGCGGATGCTGGATGTCGAGCGCGTGGGCATCCGCTTCGCCCTGGCTGATCTGATGATGGGACGCGTGCAACCCCAGCGGATTGTTGTCTTCGCCCCCGATGCGCAATTGACCAGGTCGCGGACCGGCGCGCTGCACTTTCAGATGGGCCAGGGCAGCGGCCTGGTCCTTGCCGAGGGCAGCGCAAGCAAGGACGAGGTGCTGGAAGATGCCGAAGTCTTCGAGCGTTTCGTCGATATGCTGACAGGCGACATTCCGGCGCCATCCGCACTGAGCCAATTGGAACGCGTGTCGCTGAGGGGCGCGCGCCTGACCTTTGATGACCGTTTGAACGGCGGGCGCTGGTCCAGCCAGAACGCCTCTATCGTTTTGCAGCGCGACGAGGACGGGGCGCGGGGCATCATTTCGGTGGCGGTCATCGACAATGGTACGCCCGGCGCGGCCGTCCGTCTGACAGCCTCGCGCCAACGCGGCGCCGAGGAGGCCCGGTTGCGGGCGCAGTTCGGGCGGCTTCGAACGCAGGTGCTGTCTGGGCAGCTACCGGCCCTTGCCTGGATGAGCGTGCTGGAGGGCACCGTCGAGGGATGGGCCGAGGCACGCATCGACCGCGATGGGCGGGTCACGGCCGTGGACGGCGTTCTGGTTTCCGAACAGGGTCGCTTGAGGGGCGTGGGGGCCGTGTCGGCCTATGACATTGCCCAGGTTCGCTTTAGCGCCGATCCTCAGGCCAACACGGTCAGCCTGGAGCAGGTCACCCTGGCCGCGCCCGCTGTGGATGCGCGGTTCAGCGGCATCGCCCAGCTTCGCCGCGGGTCCGACGGTGAAGCGGGCAGCATGGTCGCGCAGTTCGAGGTTGAAGCGCTCGATCTCAGACTGCCGTCCGTCTTCCCGGATGCGCTGGCGTTTGACGACGGCCAGATCAACGTGCGCTGGAACCTGGGCCAAGGCCGGATCGAGGTGGCGCAGACCCGACTGGCGCGTGATGATTTGATGTTCCTGGTGGATGGCCGCCTGCACGAGACTGAGGGCGGTTGGATCACCGATCTGCGGGCCGAGGCGGTCAACATGACCGTGCAGGATTTGCTGGCCCACTGGCCGCATGCCGCGGCGACGAACGCGCGCAGTTGGATCGAGGAAAACATACCCGAAGCGACGTTGCCCCAGTTTCTGGCGCAGATGCGCTTTGGCGAGGACGAGCCGCGCCTGTCCCTGGATTTTCAGTACGCCGACCTGAAATCCTTCTACATTCCTGGCATGCCGCCCATCGAAGGTGCCCGTGGCCGTGGGCACATGACCTACCACGATCTCTACCTAGAGATGGATGAAGGTCGGGTCACGCCGCCGGGTGGCGAGGCGATCTCGCTGGCGGGATCATCCATCGATATCCTGCATTTCTGGGGTGAGGTGACGCCTGCGAAGGTGGATTTGCGTGCCGCTGGACGCACGGCTGACGTGCTGGCATTGATCAATCAACCGCCGCTGAACCTAGTCGACAAGTTGGGCATTGATCTTGGCCAGGTTGGCGGCGATGCCCAGGTGGTCGCCGCGCTGGACTTCCCCCTGATTTCGGACCTGCTGGTCGAGGATGTGGGGGCCGATGCCACTGCGGAACTGAACGATTTGGCAATTGCGTTCGATGTACGCGGTAACCGCCTACCGGTGCGCGCGCGGCGTCTGTCGTTGCAGGCAAACACCCGTGGGATGCGCCTGTCCGGCCCCGTTGACGCCGCGGGGGCCACCCTGACCTTGGATTGGCGTGAGAACTATGGCGCGACGCCCAGCACCCGGACGATCGCGCTGGCCGGCCAAACCACGGATGCGGTGTTGGCGCTGCTCGGCGCAGGGCCGTTACCGCTGGATCGACCTGTCAGCTTTGACCTGCGGCTTAGCCAGACCGGCAGGCAGGTGCCCAGTTTCGCGCTCAGCACGGACCTGACCCCGGCGCGCCTGACCGTGGACGATTTGAACTGGGCCAAGCCTGCGGGCACGCCGGGCAGCCTGGCCGTGGAAGGACGGCTGGGCGAAGGGCTGGAGATCACGGGTTTCGATCTGAGCGCGGGCGCGCTGAAAGCGCAGGGCGCGATTGACCTGACGGCCGAGGGTGCGCTGCGCGGGGCGCAACTGGACCGGTTGATTGTGCCAGGGATCGCGGATGTCGCGGGCTCGATCGAGATTGGTCAAGACGGCGTGCCGGACATCCGACTGACCAGCGGCAGTGTCGATCTTTCCAACATTCTGTCGGCCGAAACCGAGGGAGAAAGCCAACCCTTCCGGCTGGCGCTGACCCTCGACCGCGTGGCCGTCAGCAACAAGATCGTGTTCGGCGCGACCAGCGGTCGCTTCACGCAACAGGCCGATGGCGCGCGCACCGGGGTTTTCGACGCGCTGATGGACGGGCGCACACCGGTCAACATTGCGATTGACGGCGAGCCGGGCGGGCGCACCGAATTGCGCCTTGCCACGAATGACGCGGGCGCCGTTCTTGGGGCCGCTGATATCTACCGTGGCGCGAAGGGCGGGCGCATGACCCTGGACGCCGTGATTGGTGCCGCGGGCGAAGTGGATATCGCAGGTCGCGTGCGCATCGAAGACGTCATCGTGCGCAGTGAATCTACGTTCCGGGATGTCCTGCGCGACGGTGGCCTGTCGGACGCCGAAAGTGAAGTGACAGGGGGTGGCATCCGATTTCGCAAGATTTGGATCCCGTTCGCCTACGAAGACGGTGTGATCACTGTCGAGGATGCTATTGCAGCCAGCCCCGCCCTGGCGCTGAAAGTCAACGGCACCTTGGACGAAGAGTCGGAGAACATGGACCTGGTCGGCGTCCTGTCCCCGGCCTATGCGCTGACCGGCGCCCTGAATGAGATTCCGATCCTTGGCCAGGTTTTGTCGGGTGGCGAAGGCGAGGGGATTTTGGCCATGACGTTTACTTTGACGGGCCGAATGCGTGACCCGGATCTGGCCGTAAACCCACTGTCGATCTTGGCCCCCGGTTTCCTGCGCGGTGTCTTCGAGGGGCGGGCCCGGGTGGTCGACCCCGATTTCACCGCTCGGATTGGCGAGCCTGACCGCTAGGTGGCAATGCCGGCTTCGGCCAAATCCATGACTTCGGCCGGAGACAAACCGTCCGCGCGATAGCGGGCGATTGCCCTGGCGTCGTCGCGTTTGGCCAGCCGCTTGCCCTGGTCGTCGCGGACCAAGGCATGATGGCGGTAGATCGGCACGGGCAGGTCCAGCAGAGCCTGCAATATCCGATGGATCGGCGTCGCGTCGAACAGGTCGCGGCCGCGGGTGACACGGGTCACGCCCTGGAAGGCATCGTCGACCACTACCGCTAAGTGATAGGCAACCGCGCCGTCCCGGCGGGACAGCACGATATCTCCGATCTGGTGGACCAGCATGTCGGTATTCAACCTGATCAAGCCAGACTGCCCGGCGGGCCCTTGCTCCAGTTCCTCAAAGCCGAGCTTCGCCACGGCCGGCGCACCTCCCAACGTCTTGATGGCCTGTGCCATGTTCAGCCGCACGGCCATGCCTTGGAAAGCCATGCCGTGGATCGATCCCTGATTAGCGGTCCGCCCAGGGACCAGGCCGCGTTCCCGGCAGGTGCCTGGATAGACGGGGCCGTCGGGCCCGATGGGAACGCCGTCCTGTGGCGCGCTGATGGCCTGTTGGATGTCCCGGCGGGTACAAACGCAGCCATAGGTCAGGCCTTGGCCCGACAGGTGCTGTAGTGCAGCATGATATGCCTTTTCGCGTGTGGATTGCCTCAGCATTGACCCATCCCAATCCAGACCCAACCAGAGCAGGTCCTCGGCAATTGCCGCCTCCCATTCCGGGCGCACCCGGCTTTGGTCCAGATCCTCCAGGCGCACCAGGAACTGTCCCCCGGCCGCACGCGCCGCCTGCCATGCGCACAGGGCGGAATAGGCGTGCCCCAAATGCAGGGGGCCGGTCGGTGAGGGGGCAAAGCGTTCGACGTGCATGGGGTGATCTCTGCCCGGGCAGCGCCCGACGTCAATGTCGCTCTGCGGTTGAACGAAAATGTTGCGCTGCACAATTAATACCCGTATGGTATTGCAATGCAATAATGACGAGGTCAGCAATGTTCCCGACAGACAAGAACGCCATGGAGAACATGATGAAGCCCGGGCGGGAAATGTTCGAATACTGGATCAGCTTTTTCCCCACGGCGCCGCTGTTCGGTGTTCCCTGGCGGTTTGGCGAGATGATGGGCAAGCCCGGCACGATGCCCTTTGGGATGCCCGGTATGACCATGCCAGGTATGACAACGCCGGGAACGGCCAAGCCCAGCCCAGCGGCAAAGCCTAGCACGGCGCCCAAGGCCGCTCCGAAGGCGGCGACCAAAGCGGCGGAGGTCATCGACATCACGCCAAAGGTTGCGCCAAAGGCGGAGACGACCGCTGCCGCGAAAACCGCTCCGAAAACTGTAGCGAAAAAGCCGGCTCCGAAGGCGAAGGCCGCGCCCAAGGCGAAGGCCGACGTGGCACCAAAGCCGGTTGCCAAGACCGCAGCCAAACCAGCGAAGAAACCTGCCAAAGCCGCGAAGCCAAAGGCGGCCGCCAAGCCCGCGGATGGCCGCCCGGCGGCATTGATGCCCAGCAAGCCCACCAAGGTCGATGATCTGAAGCGGATCAAGGGGATCGGGCCTGGTCTTGAGAAAGAGCTGAATGGCTTGGGTGTCTACCAGTTCGACCAGATGGCGAGCTTCAAGAAGACCGATCTAGAGTGGATTGATGCCAACCTGACCGCCTTCAAGGGCAGATGCTTCCGGGATGACTGGACGGGCCAGGCCAAGGCGTTGCTTGGCTGATCAGAGGGTCGAGGACCCACGACGTATCCAGGCTTCAACAAGGGCGCCCGTTTGGTGCGCCCTTGTTGTTTGTCAGGTCGCCGCAGCAACGATCTGTGCGAAGTCCGTAGCCTTCAGGCTAGCGCCTCCAACCAGGCCACCATCGACATCTTCCAGGCTGAAGATTTCGGCGGCGTTGCCGGGTTTGACCGATCCACCGTAGAGCAGACGCATTTCATCGGTGACTGAGGCATGGGCCCGCATGGCGGTGTGCATCTCCACGATGTCATCGTTCGACGGCGTGCGGCCGGTGCCGATGGCCCAGACGGGCTCGTAGGCGATAACCGTGTTGGCTCCGGTGGCACCATCAGGCACGGACCCGGCCAGCTGGCTGGCAACGACAGCTAAGGCCTCGCCAGCATCACGCTGGGCCTCGGTCTCGCCCACGCAGATTATCGCGATCAGTCCTGCGCGCCAGGCCGCTAGGGCTTGGGCCTGCACGGCGGCATCGTCCTCACCATGATCGGCGCGGCGTTCTGAGTGACCGACAATAACGTAGCTGGCGCCGGCATCGGCCAGCATCTCGGCCGAGATGTCACCGGTATGCGCGCCGGTGGCTGCCGGATGGCAGCCCTGGCCGCCAATCGCTACAGCACTTCCCTGGGCGGCTGCTGCGAACCCGGCGATCAGGGTGGCGGGTGGGCAAATCAGCACGTCGCAGGCCGGGCGCCCAATCTCGCCGGTCAGGGCGGTCAGTTCCGCCTGGCTGGCAGCCAGACCGTTCATCTTCCAGTTTCCGGCGGCAAGTTTGCGGCGGCTCATGGGCATCCTTTCGGGTGGGCGTGACGCGGCGGGTGGTTACGGGCCGAACATAAAGGCTCTGGAACCCGCCACTAGCCCGAGACCGATGACGCAGGCAAGGATAACGAAGAAGATCTCGGCCCGGGCGTGGCGGGTTTGGAACTGGATGTCGGTGTCCTGGTCCGGGGTGACGTAGACACGGTAGTCGCCGTCGGACATGCCCTTGGGCAACGTCATGCGCGCGCTCAGCGGATAGTCATCGCGATGCCAGGTGAACCAGCGTTTTCGATGCAGTTCCACCGTACCGTTCAAGGAGGCTGTTGGATCGGTCGGGGTGGCGGTGAAGCGAACCTCGCCAGGGACCGAGCTGGAGTAGAGCCACAGGATCTTGGTGCGCTGGCCCGCTGGGATGTGGAAGCTCTTTGGTCGGAACATCAAGTTGCCCTCGCTGCCTTGCGCGCTTTGCGGGCGCGTTTCTCGGCAGCGGCACGTTGCGCGGGCACCAGGGCGCGAAGCGCCCAACTGGCTGCTTCGTCGGGGTCATCCAGGGCACTGTCAGGCAGGCGCCAGTAGGGCATGGCAACCGGTTTGCCGCCGGGGGGTTGATAGTGCCAACGTTCGGACCCCTCGGCTTCCAGATCTGGGCCCAGATCGTCATCGCCCCGCAGCATGACACTGCCGTCGACCACGATGGCAAAGCAGGCATCGTCCAGATAGAGCCCCGCGCCCCCGAACATGCGGCGCACTTGGACCGGACCGACCTGGGCGAACAGATCGCGTAGTGCCTCGCGTTCTTCAGCCGTCATCGCCATCAGAGGCCCGTAAGATCCCAGGCGGTCCAGGCAATGGCGCTCAAGATCAGCGCGCCGCCAAGCACGACCCCCGCGCCGAACGGGCGTCCATGGGCAGGGACGAAGGTGATCGCGGTATTGCGCTGAGGCACGACGGACAGGGAGATCAGGCCGTGTATGTCCAGCCGATTGTCATCGGTCAGTTCGGCGGTGCGTGTGCCGTCGACAGTTTCGATGCTTACGGTTCCTGCCACGGGCCCGTCCATCACGGTGGCCTTGAAGCGCACCTCTGCCAACGGGGCATCGCCGATTAACAGTTGGGTTCTTTCGCCTGCGCGGGCCAGCTGCGTCTCCGGCGCGCGCCGGCGCCGAAGGTGCATCACATGCCTTCGAACTTGATCGACTCGCCGCAGCCGCAGGCTTCGCTGACGTTCGGGTTGTTGAACACAAACCCGGATTCCAGCAGCGACGTCTTGTAGTCAATCTCAGTCCCGATCAGGAACATCTGCGCCATTGGGGCGATCATTACCCGGGCGCCTTCCTTCTCGACCACTGCGTCGTGGTCGCCGATCTCGGTGGCATGCTCCATGGTGTATTCCATACCGGCGCAGCCGCCCTTTTTGACGCCGATGCGCAGGCCCTTGACCTCGGTGCCGTCCATCAGCTTCAGAATGCGCTTGATGGCAGCGGGGGTCAGCGTCACGGGGTCTTGGCCAGGAATTGCGAACATGGGTCACCTCTGGCGGAGAAAATAGGCTCAGGCGGCCTTTGGTACAAGCACTCAGACGACCGCTGCGGCCATCCTTGCAAGCAGGCCCAGTCCATGATGTCGAAGATGTTTCACGTGAAACACTTAACCAGTTGTAAACATTTAATAAATCAGAAATGCTCTGTTAAGCTTCCGCCTCGACCAGTGGCGCCATGGTTGCGATATGTTCCGGCCTTATCCCGCAACAACCGCCGATCACCTGCACCCCGCGATCCAGCCAGCGCCGCGCATTGTCGGCATAGTCCCGCGGCGTGATCGTATCGTGAAAGGTCCATTTCGTGTCGATTTCGGTCCCGGTATGGGCATAGACGCCGACGGGCCCCGCCCAAGCCTGATCGACGATGTCCAGGCAAGCATCCACATAGGCGACCTGCGTGTGCATGATCGAGATCAGCGGCACGCCGCGCCCGTCCAGTGCCGCCAGCGCATCGAACAGCAGATCGCCGTCATAGAGCGCCATCTGCCCCTGGTCGTTCGGGCGGCAGGAAAGCCCCACCCAAACGGGCAGGCCGCAGGCTTGCGCCGCCTGCAGCGTCACAAGCATACGATCGATGCCGACCATCATCTCCAGCATCAGCAGGTCTGCCCCGGCATCGGCCATCACCTGCGCCTGTCGAGTGACATCCTGGCCCAAGCTCTCCACGTCCGGATGCCGGCCTGTCCACGACCAATAAGATATCCCGCCCGCCACCAGCACGTTGTCCCTGCCGCTGGCTGTGCGGGCCTCGATGGCCAGTTCGACGCCGCGGCGATTGTAATCGTCGAAAAGCGCCGCTTCCCCGGCATCCTGCAGGGCATGGCGGGTGGCCGAGAACGTGTTCGAGATGATGATCTCGGCACCGTGGCTGATGTAATCGTGGTGGATACCACAGACGATGTCGGGGTGGCTGAGCGTGCCGCCGCCATTCCAGGCGTTTTCCAACTGGGGGACGCCGCGGCGGTCAACCTCAGTACCGGTGCCGCCATCGATCAAAACGCGCTCGCCACGGGCGATGCGGGCCATCAGGTCGTCGTATCTGCTCATGGCGCGCCCTTTCGACTGGGGCGTCAGATGAAGCCGAGTTCCAGCTTGGCTTCGTCAGACAGCATCTCCAGACCCCAGGGCGGCTCCCAGACCAGGCGGACGTCAACGGTTTTGACGCCAGGGATGGGCTCAACGGCATCGGCGACCCAGCCCGGCATCTCGCCGGCCACAGGGCATCCAGGGGCCGTCAGGGACATGTCGATGTCCACGTGGCTGTCGTCGCCGACGCGGATCGAATAGATCAGACCCAGATCGTAGATGTTCACGGGGATCTCAGGATCGTGCACGCTGCGGCATGCCTCGACAATATGATCGAACAGGGGATGATCCGGCGTGGACGGCTTGATCAGCGGCTCGCCTTCGTCCGGTGTTTGCGTCTCATCGTTCATAACATGTCCGCGTATTTAGGATCCCGTCCCAGATATAGCGCGTTCGGCGGGCCGGGGGAACCATGCCGCGGTGTTTTGCGTGTCGGCGCCCCCGGGCCCCTTGCAAGCTGGGGCAGGGTTCCTAAAAGGCGCCGATGGGCGGATTCTCCTATAGTATCCATGCGCGGGACGGGCGGGCGCGGACCGGTGTAATCGAGACGCCGCGCGGCCAGATCCGGACGCCTGCGTTCATGCCCGTGGGCACGGCGGCCACTGTCAAGGCAATGCTGCCGGAAAGCGTGGCAGAGACCGGCGCCGATATCCTGTTGGGCAATACCTATCACCTGATGCTGCGACCCGGCGCCGAGCGGATGGCCCACCTGGGCGGGTTGCATAAGTTCATGAACTGGTCGCGGCCCATCCTGACGGATTCGGGTGGGTTTCAAGTGATGAGCCTCGCTTCGTTGCGCAAGCTGAGCGAGGAGGGCGTCCGTTTTGCCAGCCACATCGACGGCTCACGCCACATGC
Organism: Pseudomonadota bacterium; assembly: GCA_039026375.1. Classification (GTDB taxonomy): domain Bacteria; phylum Pseudomonadota; class Alphaproteobacteria; order Rhodobacterales; family Rhodobacteraceae; genus Thermohalobaculum. Next base: position 72,853 of record JBCCML010000016.1, on the reverse strand, counting down.
TGAGCCCCGAGACATCGATGGAGATCCAGCGGCATTTGGGCTCGGACATCGTCATGGCCTTTGACGAATGCCCGGCGCTGCCCGCCCCGCGAGAGACAATCGCCGAGAGCATGGAGCTCAGCATGCGCTGGGCCCAACGCTCGCGCGATGCCTTCGGCGACCGGCCCGGCCATGCGCTATTCGGCATCCAGCAGGGCGGGCTGGATCAGGAGTTGCGCGGTCGCTCGGCCGAGGCATTGCAGGCGATCAGCTTCGACGGCTATGCGATTGGCGGGCTCGCCGTGGGCGAGGGGCAGGAGGCGATGTTCTGCGTACTGGATTATGCGCCCGGCCAACTGCCGGAGGACAAGCCCCGCTATCTGATGGGCGTCGGGAAGCCCGAGGACATCTTGGGCGCCGTCGAACGCGGCGTAGACATGTTCGACTGCGTGTTGCCCTCGCGATCCGGGCGCACGGGGCAGGCTTTCACCCGGCGCGGGCCGGTCAACATCCGCAATGCGCGCCACGCCGACGATCCGCGTCCGCTGGACCCGGATTGCCTGTGCCCGGCCTGCACCGGCTATTCACGGGCCTATCTTCACCATGTGCACAAGTCGGGAGAGATCATCGCCTCGATGCTGCTGACCTGGCACAACCTGCACTACTATCAGGAGCTGATGGCAACCTTGCGCCACGCCATAGCAAAAGGGCGGCTGGCCGAGACCGCCGCCCAGATCCGCGCAGGTTGGGAATCGGGGGATCTGCCCCGCCTCTAGTGCCCCTAGAACTTCATCGATCCACCGATCGAGAAGATGTGGGCGCTGCCCTCGTAGATCGCCACCGATCCGGCCGGGGCGTTTCGCAGGCCAACCACCGAGTCTTCCAGCGCGAAGAGGTAGGAGTACCCGACATCGATGCTCATGTGGTCGTTCATGGCGTAGCTGGCGCCGATCGACAGCCATAGCCGGTCCTCGTCGGGCACGCGGGCTGTGCGGTTGGTCGCGATTGGATTGACGGCGGCCGGGAACACGCCGACCGGCGTGCCGGAATTCGTCGGTGTCTGGTCCCAACCGACCCCGGTGCGCACGGTGAACTGGTCGTTGATGTCGTACTCAGCTCCGGCGGCGATGTAGAAGGCGTCTTCGTAGCCTTGCGTGTCTGATTGCAGCGCGGGTCCGCCGATCAGCGCCACATCCAGTTTGTCAAAGGTGGACCAGTTCTGCCACTGGACCTCGCCCATCACCCGGAAATCGCTGGTGATGCCTTGGACCACACCCAAAGAGACAACGCCCGGCAGTTGGGCCGCCGCGCGAGCGGGGAGTGGCACGCCACCCGTGGGCGTAAAGAAGCCGTCGACCTGAATGTTGTAACCATGCAGGTACGCCAAACCCACTGTGGTGCTGGGCGTTGCCTGCCACATGGCGCCGACAGAAAAGCTGGGGACCGTCGTGTCGCCGTCTAACTGACCGGCCGCGGTGGTCAGCCGCACACTGGTGTACATCAGGTTGCCCGACAAGGCCAAGGTCAGGCCCGGCATCGGCTCGTAGGCGATGGTCGGCGCGAAGGTGATGGTCTGAAGCGACGATGTCAGCGCATCGAACTGGCCCAGCCAGCCGGCGTCATATTGCGTTGTCAGGCCAAAGGGCGTGTAGATCGCCATGCCCAAGAGGATATCGTCCTCTAATCGGAAACCGATGTAAGAGTTCGCCAGCCCAGCCAGGCGGCCGGCATCGAAAGGTCCGCCGACCGGAACCCCGTTCACCGAGGCCTGCCCTTCGGTGTTTGGGTTGATCACTGAGACGCCGCCGGAGATTTCGACATTACCGGCACCCGGGTCGATCACGCCAATTGCGGCAGGGTTAAAGCCCATTGATTGCAGGCCACCCGATCCCGCTGTTGCCCCGGCAAATGACAAGCCCTGCGCCCGTGTGGAGCGTTCTTTGATCGCAAACGACCCCGCATGTGCCGAAGCGCTGACAAGGGCCGCGGCAGAGAGCGCTGTCGCTAGCGCAGTAAATCTCCGCGTATCCATGGTCGTGTCCCTCCCTATAGCCGCGTGACGCAGCTTATTTTCTATGCACACAGGCTGAGCGACATTTTCTTGCGCGAATCAAGTGCTGACGTTGCGGAACACGTTGATTTTTTCTTCGTGTGGGCTGTGGGAACACGACGAACAGTGCGCGAACACCAGCTATGGACCCCGCAGCAGCCAGGCTGCATACTGACCTCAGGGTCGCGACCTTGTCGGCTTTCTTTGCCGCTGTGTTGTAGAGCGATGCAGGCGAAGCCATCTGAAGTGCGCGAAAGGGCTTGTCGGACAGCGTGTCCGCACCTATCGGATTATCCGTGGGGTCACGGGTTGTCCTCAACAGCCAGTGGAGTGGCAGTATGGCGTCAAATGCAGCGGAAACTGTGATCGGAGCGGCGGTTCTGGCAGTAGCCGGCGGTTTCCTGGTTTACGCCGCAAACACGGCGGACGTGTCGGTGGGCGGCGCTGGTTACGAACTGACGGCTGAGTTCCGCAAAGCAGAAGGTTTGCAGACCGGTACGGACGTACAAGTGTCAGGCGTGAAGGTTGGCCGGGTATCTCAAATCGAACTGAACCCGGAGAACTTCTATGCCACGGTGACGCTATCGATCCGTCCAGACATTCAGATCCCCGAGGACTCCATTGCCAAAATTATCTCGGAAAGCTTGTTGAGCGGGAACCTCATTGCCATTGATCCTGGCGCGTCAGAGTTCATGCTCGAGCCTGGAGCGACGTTCGAGTATACGCAAGGCTCCGTCAATTGGTTGGACCTGCTGAACAAGTTTGCCCAAGGCTCATAGCAAAAGTCCCCGCGTGATGAAGCGCCTCATCGCCATGCTGGTCGCGATTGCCCTTGCACCCATTGCAAAGGCGCCGGGCCAGACGGGGTTCATTGAGGTCTACGAGTCCCCGGTGCCAGCTGACCGCGGCATGCCGCCGGAGGTGGCGCCTGATCCAGAGGCCGACACCGATGACGAGCCGTCCTTGCCCGGCGGCCAGATCGCGCCAGAGGTGGAAGCGCCAACCGCAGAAGCTGACACACCGCAATCGCCCAGTGTGTCGGTGCTGCGGCCCGGCGACGATGGCCCGGTGCGCGTTGTATTCGGACCCGATGGGCGGGCCACTGGCGATGAAGACGATCCCAATGCGCAAGCTACGTCGTGGCAACAGGAACGGGATCGACGGTTCCGTCGCGCTCCGATTGGATTGGATGGCGACGCAGATGCAGATCAGAGCGGGCCACTGGAGCCGATCGCATCGCCGGAGACGGATCTGCGCGACAGCGTTCAGCTCCGTCATTTGGATAAGATGACGGGCCAAACGCAGACGGTTGATGTCGCCGTCGGCGGCGAGGTACTTGCTGGTCGCCTGCGCATCGTTCTCGAGGCTTGCCGCGCACCTGAAAGCGGGGCTCAGCACGGCACAATGGCTTATCTGCGCATTTGGGACACGAAGGCGCCGGATGCGCCTGTGTTTACGGGTTGGATGTTTGCCGAAAGCCCAGCGTTGTCGGCGATGGACCATCCCCGATACGATGTGTGGGTACTGAATTGCGATGCTGGTGTGACGACCGCATCCGGCGATTGATCCGCCTCAGGCTGGGTTGCTGATCAGTTCCAGAACATCATCGACCGTCGTATCCGGCAAAAGCGCCCGAAAGTTACCGCGTCGCGCCAAGGCGCGTTCCAGCAGGTCCAGGTAGTGACTGCGCGGTACCGCCCGCGCGCCCAGCCCCTCCAGGTGCGGGGTGGTGAACTGCGTATCTAACAGGCTGAAGCCACCCGCCTTCAATCGGGCAACCAGCCAGGCCAGGGCGATTTTCGATCCGTCACGCTCCGCCGAGAACATGCTTTCGCCAAAGAAGGCCCCGCCCAGCCTCAGACCATAGAGCCCGCCGATCATCTGGTTGTCTTTCCAGACTTCGACCGAATGTGCATGGCCCATTCGATGCAACTGCAAGAACAGCGTGCGGATCGTCTCGTTGATCCACGTCTCAGGTCGCGCGGCGCACAGGTCCAGGACCTGTTCATAGGCGGTGTCGACGCGCACGCGGTAATCCATGCGGCGCAAGCGTTTGCGCAGGCTGCGCGAGACGTGAAAGCCGTTCAGGGGCAGGATTCCACGTTTTCGCGGGTCGACCCAGTAAAGCTCCTCGGCCTCGGCCGAATCTGCCATTGGGAAAACGCCCGCCGCATAGGCGCGCAGAACAAGCTCCGGCGTCAGTTCAAGCTCGCTGTCGTGGTCTTTCATACGCCTCTCGGGATTTCGGACACACCGCCTAGCCTGCGTTCTCTGCCAGCCAGCGTTCCAACCAGTGAATGTCGTAGTTACCAGCCACAATGTCTGGGTCGTCCAAGAGAGCATGGAAGAGTGGCAGCGTCGTGTCTATCCCCGCGACGATTGTCTCTCCCAAAGCGCGGCGCAGGCGCATCAGGCATTCGGTGCGGTCGTCCCCCGCGACGATTAGTTTCCCGATTAAGCTGTCGTAATAGGGCGGCACCCGGTAACCGGCAAAAAGATGGCTGTCCATTCGCACGCCCAGCCCGCCGGGCGCGTGGTAGGTGTCGATCAAACCGGGCGACGGCGTGAACGAGGGCAGCCGCTCTGCCGTGATCCGGCATTCGATTGAGTGGCCTTTTGGGACCAAGTCTTCTTGTTTGAACGAGAGTGCATGGCCCGCAGCAACACGAAACTGCTCGCGCACCAGATCCACCCCAAAGACGGTTTCGGTCACCGGGTGTTCGACCTGCAGTCGTGTGTTCATCTCGATGAAGAAGAACTCGCCATTCTCATAGAGAAACTCGATTGTTCCGGCGCCGCGATAGCCCATATCGCCCACAGCCTTGGCGCATGTCTCGCCGATTTCAGCCCGCAGTCCGGCGTCGATCACGGGCGAGGGGGCTTCTTCAAAGACCTTTTGGTGGCGGCGCTGCAGCGAACAGTCACGCTCGCCCAGATGCACGGCCCGACCGTGGGTGTCGCCGAACACCTGGATCTCGATATGGCGCGGCTGACCCAGATACTTCTCCATGTAAACGGCGTCGTCGCCAAACGCGGCCTTGGCTTCGGTCCGGGCTGAGGAAAATGCTACCTGCAATTCGTCTGCTGAGCGGGCCACCTTCATGCCGCGTCCGCCGCCACCGGCAGCAGCTTTGATCAGCACCGGATAGCCGGTCTCCTCAGCGACCTCCCGCGCTTCTTCGATGGAATTCACGCCACCGTCAGACCCGGGTACGCAGGGCACGCCGAGGCGCTTCATCGTGTCCTTGGCTGCGATCTTGTCGCCCATCAACCGGATGTGCTCAGCCGTCGGCCCGATGAAGGCCAGGCCCGATTCCTCGACAATCTGAGCAAAACCGGCGTTCTCGGACAAGAAGCCATAACCAGGGTGCACCGCCTCGGCGCCGGTGATCTCGCAGGCAGACAGAATGGCCGGCTGGTTGAGATAACTGGCCGTCGCCGCCGGGGGTCCCACACAAACGGATTGATCCGCCAGACGCACATGCATGGCGTCGCTGTCCGCTGTGGAATGAATGGCAACCGTCTGGATGCCAAGTTCCCGTGCGGCCCGAATGACCCGAAGGGCGATCTCGCCGCGATTGGCGATCAGTACCTTGTTGAACATGGGCGCGATACCGATGCTATTCGACGATGACCAGCGGTTCGCCGAATTCCACGGGCTCCGCGTTCCCGACAAGCACCGCCTTCACCGTACCCGCACGGGGCGAGGGGATCTGGTTCATCGTCTTCATTGCCTCAATGATCAAAAGCGTCTGGCCTTCGGTGATCTGATCCCCGACGGAGACAAAGTTGGCAGCGCCAGGCTCGGCCGCAAGGTAAACGGTCCCAACCATGGGCGAGGTCACCGCGTTGGATAGATCCGGTCCGCTCTCCGCTTCTGCAGGGGCAACAGGTGCTGGAGCCGGGGCAACATGGGCCGGTGCAGCGACGGGAGCCATGACAGGGGCGGCGACGGAGACAGGTGCCACAGCGTTTCGGGTCAGCCGTACCTTCAAAAGGTCCGTCTCGCCGCTGCTCCGCTCGACCTCGATCTCGGCGAGGTTGGCTGCGTTAACCATGTCGGCGAGTGCCTGGATGAAATCGACGTCCTTGTCGCTCTGTTCTGTCATGGCCCCGTGTTCTTTCTTAGGTGACCCGGTACGCGCGTGATGCCCCGCGGGTCCTCAGACCGGCCCCGCATACACGACCTTTTCACACGGTGCAAAACCCGCCGCATGCTGGATCGATCTTTTGTGCTCAGCTTCCGAGGAACATCCCGCCGTTCACATGCAGGACCTGGCCGGTGATATAGGCTTGGTCCGGTAGACACAGAAAGCGCGCGGCCGAGGCGATCTCTGCCACATGCCCCTTACGGTCCATCGGGATGGCAGCAGGTGTCCCCGGCGAGGTGCCGGCTGAGGCCGGGCGCACCGTATCGATGTGACCCGGCGCGACGGAGTTTACCGTAATCCCCTGACCGGCGAATTCGGCGGCCAAGGCCCGCATCGACCATGGCAGGCAGGCAGGCCTGCGAGAGGTGAAAGGCACCGTCCAACGAGATATCCACGACACGGCGGAACTGCGCGTGCGTCATCTCCAGAAACGGGACCTGGCCGCGGGCGGACGCGTTGCAAACGAGCACGGTTACCGGGCCCAGCTCTTCCGTGGCACGTGCCACCATGACATCGACCGCAGTGCGATCTGTCACTTCGGCTAGATGCGCAATCGCCCGACCCCCGTGGTCTTTGATCTCTGCCGCAACAGTATCTGCCGCCTGCTGATCCGTAACACCATTCACGACGACAGCGGCGCCCGCAGATGCCAGATCAAGGGCGATTTGGCGGCCGATGTTGCGCGAAGCCCCGGTGACCAGCGCCGTACGGCCTTCCAAAGGCGTGTTGGACATCAGTTCTGTGCCGTGCGCGCATCCTCGACGGCGGCCAGCATGTCCTCGATCGGCAGGAAGCCGCGGATAATCTCGTTGCCGACGACGAAGGCCGGCGTGCCCTGGAGCCCCAAACGTTGCGCCAACTGATAGTTAGCCTGCAGTTGCTCTTCGATTGCTGGGGACTCTGCCATGTCGCGCAGATCCCCGATATCGTAACCAACCTCACCGGCAATCCGGTAGGCGACCTGCTCGGTCAGGTTGCCTCGATAGGCCATCAGCTCGTCGTTCAGGTCCTCGAAACGTCCGGGATCCAAGCGGACAGCTGCCATGGCGATCCGGCCCGCCCGCACAGAATCCGGCCCCAAGATCGGGAAGTCCTTGACCACCAGCCGCACATTGGGGTCGCGGTCGATCAACTCCTGCAGCACAGGGTGGGCGCGTTTGCAGAAGCCGCACCGGTAGTCGATGAATTCAACCACTGTCACATCGCCGTCAGGGTTGCCGCCAACGAACGATAAGCCGTCATTGAACAATTGCTCGGCATTGTCCGCGATGAGATCGCGGTCCTGCTGTTGCGCCGCCACATTCCGACGCTGTTCAAGGATCTGGATCGCTTCAAAGATCACTTCTGGGTTTTGCAACAGGTAGTCGCGGACCTCTGCCCGGAACGCGGCGCGTTCAGCATCGGTCATCTGGGTGACATCGAACTGGGCGGCGGCAGGGACCGCTGCGGCCATGGTGCCAGCCAGGCAAAGGGCGGTGAAGCTCAGTCGCATATGAGTCGCTCCTAGTGTCAGTCTTCGCCGGTCATTGGGACCGGTTAGTCTTCGCCGATGTCCAGCGACAGGATGTCCTGCGCGCGCAGCCATGCCGGCGAGCCTGTGGGTAGGATAGCCGTAGCGCGACGCGCAAGCCTCACGGCGTCCTTCAAATTTCCGTTAAGTGCATATCGCTCTGCAGTTGCAAGTGTCGCCATGCCGCGGTCGCCCACCCGGTCATACGCGATGGCAAGGTCACGCAGTGCGGCCACATCTGCCAAATCGCGCGAACGCGCCTCTTTCAGCACGGTCAGCGCCTCAATGTCGGCAGCGGGTTGGTTCAGTTGCAACAACGACCGCCCGAGCGCGGCCAGCATCAGTGGCTCGTTCGGGGCCAATTGGATCGCGGCGCGATATACCGGTACAGCCGCAGCAGCCTGCCGAGATTCCAACAGGATCTGGCCCTTCAGTTCGATGTAGAATGGATCATTCGGACGCAGCGCGATCAGCCGATCTATGGCGCCCAACGCGCCTTTAGGGTCTGGCAGGCGATGCAGCGCGATTGCCTGCGTGTAAAGCGTGTGTTCCGATTCCGCTTCCCGATCAAGCCGGTCCAAGACAAGCCGAGGGTTCTCAAGAAAACCGGACAATTTGGCCCGCATTCGTGCGTGCCAGTAGTCGCGCTCGGGGTTCTCCGGCCAAGTGCGACCAGCAAGGGCGCTGATCCGTCGATCGATCAGGGCCAAACGCTCGGTCCCCAAGGGGTGGGTAAGGATGTACGGGTCGACATTGCCGATCGACAACACCTCTTGCCCGCGAAAGATCTCCAGCACCTTCTGCAGACCTGTCGGATCAATTCCGGCGCGCTCCAGATAGGATAGACCCGCCTGGTCAGCTGCGGCCTCCTCGGCACGGTTATAGCGCAGCAACAGGCGCTGGACCGCACCCTGGCTGCCTGCTGCGATCGCAGCGGCCGCTTCGCCGCCCCCAGCGATTCCCGCCGCAATGCCCACCAAAAGGCCCAGCAACGCGGGCCCTTGGGCATTCTGCAGATTGATCCGTCGGCGTGCTTCGTGGCCGCCCACAATGTGGCCTGTTTCGTGCGCGATTACTCCCAGCAGCTCTTGTGGGGTTTTGAGTTGAATGATCAGACCCGTGTTCAAAAAGATCCGCCTGCCGCCGAAGACAAACGCATTCAAGTTACGGTCATTGACGATGTATATTTCGACTGAAGAGGGGGGCAGCCCAGCCGCCTGGAAGATCGGGCGCGACATGTCGCGCAGCGTCCGCTCTATCTCACTATCTCGGATCAGTCCCAACGCTGCAGCAGGACCCGCAACGAGCAACGTGACAGCCACGACCAGATATCTGAGTGCGTGCAAGGGGCTGGTGCCTTTCGCTTTTCGACGGACGTGATACGTGTGATCGCGACCATACCGTCCCTCAGAAGAAGGGCAATCATTGTGAGATTTTCAAGTCGTGGGAACGTCGAGCCATTTCGGGTGATGGACGTCATGGAGGCGGCCCGACAGCTGGAAGCCAGCGGGCGCGATGTGGTGCATATGGAGGTCGGCCAACCCGGCACGCCTGCGCCGAAAACCGCAACAGACCGTTTGATGGCCGAAATCGCGACCGGGGCGCCCATGGGCTATACGGTGGCGCTGGGTCTGCCCGAACTGCGGCGTGGGATCGCCCAGCTTTATCGTAACCGTCATGGCATCGACCTGAATCCAGATCGCGTGATCGTGACCCCCGGATCTTCGGGCGCGTTCATCCTGGCATTTCTGGCGTTGTTCGATGCGGGCGACCAAGTTGCCATGGCAACGCCAAGTTACCCCGCGTATAAGAACATCCTGCGGGCCTTGGACATTGCGCCGGTCGGCGTATCAAGCTCGATCGATAGCGGGTTTCAGCCAGACTTGGAGCAATTGCCCGAAAGCCCTGATTTCCAGGGGCTTCTGGTCGCAAGCCCGGCCAATCCGACGGGCACGATGCTGAGCGATGTTCAGTTAAAGGGCATTGCGCATTGGAGCGCCGCGACCGATGTTTCGTTGATTTCGGACGAGATCTATCACGGGCTCAGCTACGAAAGTCCGGCCAAATCGGCCCTAGAGGTCACTGATGACGTGATAGTCGTTAACTCGTTCGCGAAGTACTTCTCGATGACCGGTTGGCGTATCGGGTGGATGGTCGTGCCCGAGAGTATGATCCGGCGGGTTGAAAACCTCGCGCAGAACTTCTTCATCTGTTCAAGCCACGCTAGCCAAATTGCCGCGATGGGCGCATTGGAGGGAACCGAAGAGCTTGAGGGGCACCGTGCCGTCTATGCGCGCAACCGAAAGCAGTTGATGGACGCATTGCCCGGGCTCGGCTTTACGGATATCGCGCCTCCGGATGGGGCGTTCTACATTTACGCCAGTCTTCCGGACCTGGGAGAGGACAGTCCAGAGTTCTGCCGACGGTTACTGCAGGACGCGGGTGTCGCGACAACAACTGGTCTGGATTTCGACGACCTACACGGTCACGGAACTCTTCGGTTTTCATTTGCGCGCACAAAGGCTGAGATCGCGGAGGGGATCAGGCGTCTATCACGGTTCGTGCAAAAGGGTTGACGAGGGCAGGGCGGCCTGGGCCGCCCCACGCAGTTAACCGCCGAACGACCACCAGCCGCGCCGTTTCGGTTTGGACGGCTCTGGGTCCGGTTCAGGTTCAGCCTCTGGGTCCACTTTCGGTGCAGGATCAGGCTCCGCAGTTTTGGTAACGACTGGTTCGGGCATAGGCTCTGACACAGTGGCTTCCTCGACAGGCATGGGATCTGCAGGTGCCGAGTCAGAGATGTCCTCCGCAACGACTGCCTCCTCAGCGGCCTCTATCGACGGCGTGGGCTCGAGAGCAGCAGCACTGGCTGCTGGTGTCTCGACTTCCACCGAAGCCTCGGCCTCGACCGGCTCTGCGGTGGGCTCTAGCTCGACCTTTTCGCCCGCATCGATGCCGGCGTCATCTGTGGAGGCTTCAGCTCCGTTTTCAGCCGTGCTGTCGCCCTCGCCACCATCGCCGCCCTTACGCCCGCGTCCGCCGCGCCGACGACCGCGGCCGCGTCGATTTCTGTTGCGTCCCCGGCCGTCTTCATCTTCTTCCGAGGTTTCTTCGCCGGCCTCTGCGGTTTGGCTTTCGCCCTCTTCGCCCTCGCCCTCGCCGCGCCGGCGTCGACCGCCGCGCTTGCCACGCCGCCTGCGCCCACCGCGTTCGTCGGTGCTGCCGTCCCGAGGTAGACCCTGGTCATCCCCATCGGTCAGCACGTCAACTTCGGCCTCGTCTAAATCTTCGTTCCCTACCGAGCTTGCGCTGACCACGTCTGTTTGGCGCTGCGGTCGAGGGGTGGAGGACTTCGTGCGTTCCAACTCGAAGTTGGGGCTGGTCAGTGTCGGCGTCGCCAGCACGTTCATCTGAATACTGTGGCGTGCTTCCAGTTGAGCAATGTGCGGGCGTTTGTTGTTGATCAGGTAATTTGCGACGTCGACGGGGGCACGCACGTTGATCTCGTTCGAGCGTCCGCGGAGTGCCTCCTCCTCGACCTCACGTAGGATGGACAACGACATGCTTTCGTCGGACCGGATCAGGCCTGTGCCCATGCAATGGGGGCAGGGCTGGGTCGTTGCCTCCAGCATGCCAGGGCGCAAACGTTGGCGCGACATCTCCATCAGGCCAAAGCCTGAAATTCGTCCAACCTGGATCCGCGCACGGTCGTTCTTCAGACGGTCCTTCATCCGCTTCTCGACCGCCCGGTTGTTCCGGTTCTCGTCCATGTCGATAAAGTCAATGACAATCAGCCCTGCCAGGTCCCGAAGCCGCAATTGGCGTGCAACCTCGTCGCAAGCTTCCAGGTTGGTCTGCAGCGCGGTTTCCTCGATCGAGCCTTGCTTCGTCGCCCGGCCCGAGTTCACGTCAATCGCCACCAGTGCTTCCGTGACGCCGATGACGATATAGCCACCCGATTTCAGCTGGCAGGTCGGGTTGAACATGCCGTTCAGGTAGCTCTCCACCTGATAGCGGCTGAACAGCGGGATCTGATCCGTATAGGGCTGCACGTTCTTGGCGTGGCTGGGCATGAGCATCTTCATGTACTCTTTTGCTTCGCGATAGCCGTGGTCGCCTTCGACCTGGATCTGATCGATTTCCTTGGAGTAGATGTCGCGGATCGAGCGTTTGATCAGCGAGCCTTCCTCGTAGATCAGCGTCGGCGCGATCGACTTCAGCGTCAGCTCGCGAATCTGTTCCCATTGACGGATCAGGAACTCGTAATCGCGCTTGATCTCGGCGCGCGTGCGCTCTGCGCCGGCTGTCCGCACGATCAGGCCCATGCCCTGGGGCACATCCATTTCGCCGATAACTTCGCGCAGGCGCTTGCGATCCGGCGCATTGGTGATCTTGCGGCTGATGCCGCCGCCGCGGGCCGTGTTTGGCATCAGGACGCAGTACCGCCCGGCCAGCGACAGGTAGGTTGTCAGCGCGGCACCCTTGTTGCCACGCTCTTCTTTGACGACCTGAACCAGAAGGATCTGGCGAACTTTGATGACGTCCTGGATTTTGTACCGGCGGCGCAGGCGCGTTCGGGCGCGCGCTGCCTCCTCCAGGGTGTCTTCCGCACCGATCGATTCGATATCGCCGTCTTCAGCGTCTTCTTCGGCGGGCTCGCCATCCTTGTCAGCGGTCTTTGCCTTCTCTTCCGATTTGGGTTTGCGACCGCGGCGACGGCGACCGCGCTTGCCGGAACGGCCACCTTCGGCGTCACTATCGTCAGGCTCGTCGGATGAGCCTTCTTGGGTCGCTGTCTCGCCGTCGATAACCTCTCCTTCGGCCGGTTCAGCTTCGCCCGCGTTCGATTCAGTCTCCAGCGGATGGGCGTCAGCCTCTAACGCAGGCTGCTCTTCGGCTGAAATTTCTTCGATTTGGTCGTCCGAAGCCTCCGCAGTCGCGGAGCCTTCCTGTACTCCCGCTTCGTCCGAAGTGGCGGGGGCGGGATCTTCAATGGCTGCCTCTGCCTGTTCAGTAGCCGTTTCTGCCGGAGTCTCTGGTTGGTCCTCTCCACCGGCGCCGGATCTTTCGTCGTCCTGAGTCTTGGTGCGGGCCTCGGTTGATCCGACATCGCCAGACACACGCTCTTCGTCTTCTAGACCCGCACTTTCCGCCATCGACTTTGGGTCGGATGGTGGCTCGGCGGCTGGCGTTTCTTCGGCTGCAATAGCATCGGACCCGTCAAGCGCGGGCTCGACCGGCGCCTCGGCCGCTTTGATTTCGACATCTTCTGCGGCAGGTGCCGGTTCTACTGGCTCCTCGGCCGACGAGGCTTCGACCGCCTCCACATCCGCCTCGTCGGAACCGGGTTGTTCGGCTGCCTCGGTATCATCCGGTGACGTCGCATCAACCGAAGCGGCCTCCGATTTCGAAGCCGGATCTGGGGTCTCGGCGACCTCCAGGCCCAGTGGTTCGGCATCGGCGGATGCACCACCGGCCGCATCATCCAGATCAATCACTTCAAGGCCGGCAACCTCTGCGCCAGCGGCAGCCGGTTTGCTACCCTCTTCGACCGTATCTGATGATTTCCGGCGACGACCTCGTCCGCCCCGGCGGGATTTGGACGACGTATCCTCGCCCCCGCCATTGTCTTCGCGTGCCTTCCGCGCCTCTTCTTCGCGCCGTTCTTCTTCTATCAGCGCTTCGCGATCTGCGACCGGGATCTGGTAATAATCCGGGTGGATTTCCGAGAAGGCCAGAAAACCGTGCCGGTTCCCGCCATAATCGACAAAGGCAGCCTGAAGGGACGGCTCGACCCGCGTAACCTTGGCTAGATAGATGTTCCCGGCGAGTTGTCTTTTTGTGATGGACTCGAAATCGAAATCTTCGACTTTCTGTCCATCGACCACCACGACCCGGGTCTCCTCCGGGTGGGTGGCATCGATAAGCATTTTCTTGGCCATGTTATATCCCGGCACAAGTCAAACGCGCCGCCTGTGGGCGGATCGCCGCTGAAATTGTGCCGCTTTCTTTTTGCTGATGCCCAGCCTCTATCCGCAAGCGCTGCGGGCTGGACGGGTTCGTCCAGGGGCAGCGTCCAATTCGGATCGAGTGCTTTGGTCATCTTCTCTCTTCGCGGTGCCTGACTTCGGCACGTGTGAACTCTGCTGGCGAAAGTCGCCACATCGGCCAGTGCCGAGCGGGTGGGCGGGCAGTCAGCCCGCTAATGCCGCCCTACGCTGCCGCAAACCATGTCCCGGGTATTTCGGTCCGACATCGCATCGATCGGATATCGGCGAGGGGCAGGCGCGGCTGTCGCATAATTGCTCTAGCCAGGGTTGCGTATAGCCCGAGCTATTCAGTGATGACAATCCGATTTTGCGGAGATTTCGGATATGATACCGTACGGCAACGATAAATTAGAATGGCGGTTCGAGCATGTGGGCACGTCAACGCGTCTGCCGGGCATTGGTTCCGGCACTGATTAGCCTTGTTTGGGCGATCCAAAGCTGGGCCCAACCTGTGCCCGAGGTCGTAGGCGTCAGCCATGGTGCCGGGGGCGAAAGCGTCCGCCTGACACTGCATTTCTCCGAACCCCCGGCCTTCTCGATCTTCACTTTGACCAATCCAAACCGCCTTGTGTTGGACTTTCCCGCCATGAATTGGGATTTGCCGGAAGGGTCCTTCGAAGATGTTCCCTATGTCGCTAAGGGGCGTTTTGGACTGTTTCGCGCGGATCGCGCCAGAATGGTGCTCGAGTTGGCGGAACCTGTCGCTGTCGATCGCGCCTACGTTTCTACCCCAGAAGAAGACGTGCCCGCACGCTTGGTGCTGGACCTGTCGCTCTCGACACAGGCGGCATTTGATGCGCGCGCCGGTGCGCCAGAAATGGCCCGATGGCAAGGAACGCCGCCGGAGGTGCCCGCCCCGGTGGCCGGTGACATTGTGATCGCGCTGGACGCGGGCCACGGTGGAGTGGACCCCGGCGCGTCCTTCGAAGGGGTTACGGAAAAGGCTGTCACCCTGACCTTTGCGAAGGAACTGGCCGCAGAACTGGATCAAAGACCGGGCTATCAGGCCTATCTGATCCGGGACACAGACGTGTTCGTTCCGCTTGCAGAGCGCGTTGAACGTGCCCATCGGGCTAAGGCGCATGTGCTGATTTCCATCCACATTGATCAGTTAGAGGAGGGCGTTGCCAGCGGCATCTCGATTTATCGCCTGTCCGAGAAGGCGACGGACGCGGCCGCAGCAGCTTTGGCCGAACGCGAGAACCGCGTCGATCTGTTGGCAGGAATCGATTTGGGCGGGCAGGATGACGATCTGACAATGGTGCTGATCGAATTGGCTCAGCGGGGCACCAAGGTCGAGTCTGCCAAACTCGCCAATGCCATGCTGGCGACGCTGACCGGGCAGGTCCGACTTTTGCGGTCACGGCCCCTTCGCGAAGCCAACTTCCGGGTGTTGAAAGCGCCTGATATTCCATCGATCTTACTGGAATTGGGTTTTCTGAACAGTGGTGCCGACCGTGCGCGGTTCGCAGACCCAGAGTGGCGTGCACTGACGGCATCCCTGGTTGCGGATGGGATTGCACGCTGGCGGGCTGAGGCGAGTCCTGGCTTTCTGACACCACGTTGACGCAAAAATGCCACGGCGGTCGGACGAAAGACTAGTGGCGTCACCGGACTTGCCGTATGACGCCGTTAACACGCAGGAGTCTTCAGACACAACGCTCAGACACAACGCAATGCTGATCAGACTGGTTGCATCGCTGTTTTCCAATGCCGCCCTGGCCGTGTTCTTCATGGTTGGGGGGATTGCTGCGCTTGTCCGGATCTATGGCGCGGAACTGCCAAGTTACGAAGAGCTGCGGAACTACCAGCCCAAGATGCTCAGCCGCGTCTATTCAGGCGAGGGGCAGATCATCGCCGAATTTGCCCGCGAACGTCGGATATTTGTGCCAATCGACGAGGTGCCGCCCGTCGTCATCGACGCCTTCCTGTCGGCGGAGGATAAGAACTTTTATTCCCACCCGGGCGTCGACATCCGGGGCATCATCCGAGAAATCAGCGCCTTCACCAAGGCCCGGCTGTCCGGCCAGTCGCGCCGTCTGGCCGGTGCATCGACCATTACCCAACAGGTGATGAAGAACTTTCTGGTCGGCGACGACCGCACCTTTGAGCGTAAGATCAAGGAAGCGATCCTGGCCGTACGGGTCGAAGCATCGATGTCCAAGGACACGATCCTGGAGCTTTACCTGAACGACATTTATCTTGGCGCGCGCAGCCACGGGGTCGTCGCGGCGGCCGAGAACTACTTCGACAAGACGTTGGAGGAGCTGCTGCCGCACGAAGCCGCGTATCTGGCGGCGTTGCCAAAGGCCCCGTCAACGCTGCATCCCGTCAACAACTACGAGCGCGCGATGGGGCGCCGGAATTACGTGCTGGGGCAGATGTACCGCAACGGCGCCATCGACCAGGCAACCTATGATCAGGTCGTTGCTCTACCGCTTGAGACAGAGCTGAACTTGAACCGTCCGGCGCTGATCCAACGCACGCGCCCAACATACTTTGCCGAGGAGGTCCGCCGCCAGCTGATCAGCGAAGTGGGCGAGCGGCAACTCTACCGCGGAGGGTTGGCTGTTCGTGCGACGATCGACGACGAATTGCAGGCTATCGCCGTGAAGGCCTTGCGCCGGGGTCTGGAGCGCTATGACCGGGGCAGGGGCCTCTATCGCGGTCCAATCGGCACCATTCCTGAGATTGCCAATGGCGAGGTCGGTCTGTGGCGGGAGCTGCTTCCCGCGGTCGACGTACCCTCGGACATCGAGGAATGGAACGTGGCGGTCGTTCTGGAGGTTGTTGGCCAGTCGGCGATTGTCGGCGCGCTCGGCACCGACGAAGCCGCCGAGGGCAAGGCCCCCGGGGAAGTGCGCCTCACCTGGGCGCGCGAACGCCAATGGATCAGCCGAGCGGGAGAGGACCAGATCCGCCCACGCGGCATGAACCAAGTGCTCGCGCGCGGGGACGTCGTGTTTGTCATGCGCGAGGAGGACGGCTGGTCGCTCCGCCAAACCCCGGGGGTGCAGGGTGCCTTTATGGCCATGGACCCGCACTCCGGACGGGTGCTGGCCCTCCAGGGGGGCTTCTCCTACGACCACTCGGCCTTCAACCGCGCCACCCAAGCGCAGCGTCAGCCAGGATCCAGTTTCAAACCGTTCATCTACGCGGCAGCGCTTGATGTAGGCTATTCGCCAGACACGATCGTGCTGGATGCGCCCATTGTCGTGGGCGAAGGCCGGCAGGTCTGGCGGCCGAAGAATTCCAGTGGTGACTTCTCGGGACCGCTACCTCTGCAACGAGGGCTGGAGCTCTCGAAGAACCTGATGACCGTGCGTATTGCACAGGCCGTCGGCATGGACCGGGTGGGCATCTATGCCGAGCGCTTCGGCGTCTACAATGATATGCCCGAGCATCTTTCCTTTGCGCTAGGGGCCGGTGAGACCACGCTCTACCAGATGGTCGCCGCCTACGGGATGTTCGCGAATGGCGGGCGACGCGTGGTGCCTACCCTGATTGACCGTATCCAGGACCGCCACGGCAAGACGCTCTACAGCCACGATCCGCGCTACTGCCAGGGCTGCGATACCGATGAGTTTGGCCCGGATCGCCAACCGATCCTGTTCGATCAACGCAGCCAGATCATGGACCCGACCACAGCCTACCAGTTGGTCGCGATGATGGAGGGCGTGGTCTCCCGCGGCACGGCCAACCGCACAGTGGGCGGGCTCGGCTTCCCGGTGGCCGGCAAGACCGGCACGACCAACGACGCAAAAGACGCCTGGTTCATCGGCTTCACCGCCAACATGGTCGCAGGGTGCTTCATCGGCTTCGACCAGCCGACACCGATGGGTCGGGGTGCCTATGGCGGCACACTTTGCGGTCCCGTGTTCCGCGAGTTTATGGCCGAAGCGATGAAGACCCGCTCCCCTGGGCGGTTCCGGGCGCCGGCCGGCAGCGGCGTGGTGACGATCAAAGTCCACCGTGATACCGGCGAGCGTCTGCCCGACGATGCCGAAGGGCCGCATGTGATGGTCGAGGTCTACGAGACGGGGGTCGAGGCCGAGATCGCCTCTTGCCGGTCAAACTGTCTGGCACTTGCGGACGATAGCGAGTTGTTTGGCGCCTATGGCTCGGATCTGCCCTACATCCTGCCGGAAGGCGACGACACGCCCATCGGGGACACCGGCGGCGAAGGTGGCGGCGGCACTGGTATCGGCGGTGGCACCATTGGCCTGGGCACTGGCGGGGTCTACTGATCACGCCAATACCGCGCGCCCGTCTCAGTTCCCAATCCATCTGATCACCCCGAACCTGCCGTGCTTGTCCTGCCCCGGAGCAGCGGCTATCTAAGCGGCCCGCCGCGGGAAGGTCGAAGATGAAAGCAGAAACCGAAAGTCTGGTTGCCGAGATAGAGAAGTCGCTGGAGCTGTTGCGCCAGCGGATCGGCTGGGACACGGCCGAGCACCGCCTGGAAGAGTTCAATGCGCGCGCTGAGGATCCCGAGCTTTGGAACGATCCCGACCACGCCCAAAAGGTCATGCGTGAGCGCCAGAAGCTTTCCGATTCCATCGACCGATACAAAGAACTGGCCATGGGTCTTTCCGACAATGTCGAGCTGATCGAGCTTGGCGAGATGGAGGATGACGCCGACGTCGTCAGCGACGCGGAAGCGTCGTTGTCCGAGGTTCGCGAAAAGGCAGCGGCAGCGGAGATCGAGGCACTGCTGTCGGGCGAGACCGATGCCAACGACGCCTTTCTGGAAATCCACTCCGGCGCGGGCGGCACCGAAAGCTGTGACTGGGCGCAAATGCTAGCGCGCATGTATGTGCGCTGGGCCGAGGCGCGTGGCTTCAAGATCGAGCTTCAATCGGAGTCGCCCGGGGAAGAGGCCGGCATCAAATCAGCCACCTACCAGGTGAAGGGCGATTCCGCCTTTGGCTGGCTGAAGACCGAATCCGGCGTCCACCGGCTGGTCCGCATCAGCCCCTTCGACAGCCAGGCGCGCCGCCATACCAGCTTTTCGTCCGTCTGGGTTTACCCGGTGATCGACGACACAATCGAGATCGACATCCCGCCGAACGAGATCCGGATCGACACCTACCGATCGTCCGGCGCGGGTGGCCAGCACGTGAACACCACCGACTCGGCCGTGCGGATCACGCATATCCCGACCGGGATCGTGGTCACCTCCTCGGAAAAGTCCCAGCACCAGAACCGCGACATCGCCATGAAGGCCTTGAGGGCGCGGCTCTACGACCTTGAAATGAAGAAGAGAACCCAGGCGATCCAGGACGCCCACGACGCCAAAGGCGATATCGGCTGGGGCCACCAGATCCGCAACTACGTCCTGCAGCCCTACCAGCAGGTCAAGGATCTGCGCACCAAGCTGGAGACCTCAGATACCCAGGGCGTGCTGGACGGCAAGCTGGACGCCTTCATGGCCGAGGCGCTGGCACAGGATGTCACGGGCAAGACACGCGCCGAAGCAGGCGACGATGATCTGGTCTAAGATCTGGCATGACGTCGCCCGCTAAGCTTGACGCCTCCGGGCAGGGCGACACACTTGGCTAAGACCGTTGCTGGAGCCTGACCGTTGAGCGACACGCCCGTAAAAGACTTGCCCGTCAGCGAGATGACCAAGGCGCAGGCCAAGGCCGAAATCGGCCTTTTGTCGGGGGGACTGCGTCGCGCGAACACGGCCTACCACACCCACGACGCGCCCGAGATAGCGGACGCCGAGTACGACGCGATGAAGGCCCGTTTGCTGGAGTTGGAGGAGGCTTTTCCCGATCTTGCGGCGAAGGACAGTCCGACCCGCCAGGTTGGTGCTGCCCCGGCCGAAGGGTTCGCAAAGGTGCGCCATCGCGTAGCCATGCTGTCCCTGTCGAACGCATTTGACGACGAAGAGGTCCGCGATTTCGTGGACAGGATTCGTCGGTTTCTGTCCCTGAGTGCCGACGATCCCGTCGCGATCACCGCAGAGCCGAAGATCGACGGCGTCAGCCTGGCGCTGCGCTACGAGAACGGCGTCTTGGTCGAGGCCGCCACCCGTGGCGACGGCACGGAAGGCGAGAACGTCACCGCCAATGCCCGCACAATCACGGATATCCCGCACACGCTGACAGGCGATTTTCCCGACGTCTTCGAAGTGCGCGGCGAGGTCTACATGGCCAAGGACGCCTTCGCTGAGATGAACCGCCAGCAGGAAGCGGCTGGCCAGAAAATCTACGCCAACCCCCGGAACTTCGCTGCTGGATCGCTGCGCCAGTTAGACCCTGCGATTACCGCCACGCGGCCGCTCAGCTTCTTCGCCTATGCCTGGGGCGATCACGAGACCTTGCCGGCGGAGACGCAATCTGGCGTGGTGGAGGCCTTTGCAGGTTGGGGCCTCAAAACCAACCCACTGACCAAACGCTGTGACAGCGTCGAGGACCTACTGGCGCATTACCGGATGATCGAAGGCCAACGCGCGCAACTGCCCTACGACATTGATGGCGTTGTCTACAAGGTGGACCGGCTGGACTGGCAGGCACGCCTGGGGTTCCGCTCGACCACGCCGCGCTGGGCCATCGCGCACAAGTTCCCCGCCGAATATGCCACCACGGTTCTGGAGAAGATCGAAATCCAGGTTGGCCGCACCGGCGCGCTCAGCCCGGTGGCACGCCTCACGCCAGTCACGGTCGGCGGGGTCGTCGTCTCGAACGCGACGCTCCACAACGAAGACTACATCGCGGGCATCGGCTCGGACGGCGCCCCAATCCGCGAAGGCCGCGATCTGCGCGAAGGCGATACCGTCACGATCTACCGGGCGGGCGACGTGATCCCGAAGGTGTTGGATGTCGACCTGTCGAAGCGTCCGGACTGGGCGGTGCCATTCGTCATGCCGGAAACATGTCCGATTTGCGGTGCGCCGGCCGTCCGTGAGGAGGGCGAAGCCGTTCGCCGCTGCACCAATGGGCTGACCTGTCCCGCCCAAGCGGTCGAGGCATTGAAGCATTTCGTCAGCCGCGCGGCGCTGGACATCGAAGGATTGGGCGCAAAGCAAATCGAAGCGTTCCATGCGGACGACCTGATCAAGGAACCCGCCGATATCTTCACCCTCCAGACGCGGCAGGAGGCCGGCGAGATCGACCTCTACCGACGGGACGCCAAGGGGCGCGCGACCAATGAGAAGTCGATCCAGAACCTTTTTGCCGCCATCGATGAGCGGCGCAGCCCGGATCTGGCACGCTTCATCTTCGCCTTGGGCGTCAGGCATGTGGGCGAGACGACGGGGCGGCTCTTTGCCCGGACATACCTGCGATGGGACGCATTCCACCAAGCTATGACGACGGGCGATCGCGAGGCGATCCTGGCCATCGACGGCGTCGGGGCCATTCTGGCCGATGCCGCCATTGCCTTCTTTGCAGACCCGCAGAACGAGGCGGCCTTGGACCGCCTGCTGACCCATGTCACCCCGCAGGACGCCGAAGCCCCGGCACAGGAAAGCCCGGTCGCCGGCAAAACGATCGTCTTCACCGGCACGCTGGAGAAGATGAGCCGTGCCGAGGCCAAGGCCCGGGCCGAGGCTTTGGGCGCCAAGGTCTCTGGGTCTGTATCGGCGAAGACGGACTTGGTCGTCGCAGGGCCGGGCGCGGGCTCGAAACTGAAGAAGGCCGCAGAGCTCGGCATCGATACGCTGGACGAGGACGGATGGCTGGCCCTGGTGGACGGGTAACGCGCCTCAGAGCTTTCTGACGCCTATCTTGCCGGGCGTTGCTGCGGCAGCGTAAGACTCTCGCATGAGAGAGATCGAGCTGAAACTGGAGCTGGACCCCGCGCAGGAAAAGCGCCTGCGCAGTTCCGCGGCGCTGCGGGCTCGTTCACAGGGCAGGGCGCGAACCGAAACGCTGCACTCCGTCTACTACGACACGGCCGATCATGCCCTTCGCGCCGCGGGGATTGCGCTGCGTCTGCGTAAAGCCGGACGCCGCTGGATCCAAACGGTCAAACAGGCCGCCGGCCCCATGCAAAACGGGCTGTCCGAACCGCTGGAAGACGAGGCACCGGTTCCGGGCCCCAACCTGCGGCCCGAACGGATCACAGACGATGACCTGCGCGAGCAGGTGCTGGGCGCCGTCCACCAGGGGATCAACCCGATTGTCGAGACGCGGTTCAAAAGGACGAAACGGGATCTGAGCCTGCCCGGCGGTGGGATGGCGGAACTGGCCATCGACGTCGGCGAAGTGGTCGGCGGTGGCAGGGTGGCCCCCCTGGTCGAAGCGGAGCTGGAGCTGAAATCGGGCCGTCCTGCCAGCCTTTACGAACTCGCCGCCGAGCTGATCGACCGGGGGCCGGTGCGGTTTTCGGAGGTGTCAAAATCCGAACGGGCGCTGGCGCTGTTGAACGGCACCGCCGCATTGCCCCGCGCCGTGCGTAAGGCCCGGAACGTCCAAATCTCGCCAGGCGATACGGCAGAAGCGGCGGCAACGGCGATTCTGTCGGAAGCGCTCGCCCACTATCTACCGAACGTCGCGCTGCTGCTGGAGAACGACGGACCCGACGGTCCCCATCAGGTGCGCGTGTCGTTACGGCGCTTGCGAAGCGCGCTGTCCGCCTTCCGCCCGATCCTGGGCGAGGGCGCGATTACCCCGTGGGCGGATGACGCCCGGGAACTGGGGGGGCGCGTCGGCGCCCTCCGCGATCTGGACGTTCTCAGCGGGGAGCTGATCGCACCACACACGGGGGACACAGGGACCGCGGCGCTTCTGGATGCGCTCGACGCGCAACAGGAGATCGTGCGTGCGGACGTCCGAGCCCATCTTGCCAGCGGTCTGGTGACCCGATGGGGCCTCATGTTGGCCGCCTGGTTGGCCGGGCGCGGCTGGCTGGATGCGGACGATCACACCCAGACCGTGCGCCTTGCCCAACCGGTTGGCCCCTTCGCCGCCCGTGTCCTCAATAAGCGTTTCAAGAAAGTGGCCGCCTATGGCCAGCGGATCGATGATCTGACCATCGACGAGCGGCACGAAATGCGCAAGGAACTCAAGAAGTTCCGCTACATGGTTGAAGCGTTCCGGACGCTCTATGACCCCAACACGGTCAAGGCGTATCTGCGCCAGATCAAGGATCTGCAGGAGGCCTTCGGTGCGCTCAACGATGCTGCCATGGCCGAGGCGGTGTTGACCGCAGCAGACGCCCCCTGGCAGCGGAACGCGGGGGCTGCGATGGCAGCGGGCCGCGTGCTGGGCCGGTTGGAGGCCGGGGCAGACGCCCTCTGGCCCCAGGCGGCCAGTGGCTGGGCCCGCCTATCAGCCCTGAAGAAGTACTGGCGGTGATCGCACCACAAGCAGCCCATCCCCCGATCCGGCGGGCTGACAGGGCAGGGCGCGCGGCCTAGAACGGGGCATGTCCCAGGGCCGCCCCGAGATTCTCTTCCCGCTGTTTGCGCCGCTGACCGGTCTGCCCGGCGTCGGCCCGAAGATCGAGAAGCTGTTCGAACGGCTGGATATCACCCTGCCGGCCCATCTGGCGCTGACCTTACCGGTCAACGTCGAGGATCGGCGCCTGCGCGACAGCCTGGACGGCGTCGTCTCGGGCGAGATGGTCACCGTTCTGGGCGAGATTGGCCGCCATGTCCCCGGGCGTACATCCAGCCAGCCCTACCGAATCCAGGTCGTCGGTGCGGGCACGACGTTCGAGCTGATCTACTTCCGGGCAAAGCGCGACTGGCTTGAACAATCGCTGCCGCCGGGTGCTCGCCGCGTGATCAGCGGACGGATTGAAACCTGGGAGGGGCGCCTGCAGATGCCGCACCCTGACCATGTTCTGACCGAGGAACAGGCTGATACATTACCGCCGTGGGAGCCGGTCTACCCCCTGACCCAAGGCCTCAGCCAGCGCGTCTATGCCCGTGCCGTCCAGGGCCTGCTGGCAGAGTTGCCGGATTTGCCAGAATGGCAGGCGAATGCCGCCACTGGCGACCGCAACTGGCCCGGATGGGCAGCCGCGGTTCGCGAAGCCCACGCGCCCCAAGGCCTCGACGCTCTGGCACCCGGTGCGCCGGCGCGTGCGAGGCTGGCCTATGACGAACTCCTTTCGCATCAACTCGCGCTGCAATTGGTGCGGGCGCGGATGCGCCGCGGCAAGGGCCAGGTCAACGCGGGCGACGGCCACCTGCGCGACAAGGCGATGGCCGCTTTCGGTCACCCACCGACCGGGGCGCAGACCCGGGCAATGGCTGAAATCTCCGGTGACATGAGTGCCGAGACCCGGATGATGCGCCTGCTTCAGGGCGATGTGGGCGCCGGCAAGACCTTGGTCGCGCTGTCGGCCATGCTGCAGGCGGTGGAAGCTGGCGGCCAAGCCGCGATGATGGCGCCGACCGAGATCCTGGCCCGCCAGCACGCGGCGGGTTTGGCCGATCTGGCCCAGGCCGCTGGCGTGCATCTGACACTGCTGACCGGCCGGGACACGGGCGCCCAACGCCGCGAAAAGCTGGAGGCGATGGCGCAGGGCCGCGCGCAACTGATCATCGGCACCCACGCGCTGTTCCAAAAGGGCGTCGAATTCCAGGATCTGCGCCTGATCATCGTCGACGAGCAGCACAGGTTCGGCGTGCGCCAACGCATGGAGCTGGCCGCGAAGGCGCCGGCAGGGGCAGACGTGCTGGTCATGACCGCGACACCGATCCCCCGCACGCTGGCCCTGGCAGGGTTTGGCGATCTGGACATCTCGGTCCTGGACGAAAAGCCGCCGGGGCGGCAGCCGGTGGAAACCGCGCTGGTCTCGATGGCCCGCACGGGCGATGTCGTCGCGCGGTTGCGGGCGGTCTTGGCCGAGGGACAGCGGGCCTACTGGGTCTGTCCCCTGGTCTCAGAATCGGATGCCACCGAGATGGTGGCAGCGGAAGCCCGCTATGCCGATCTGGTGCAAAGCCTGGGCGCCGAGCGGGTGCGCCTGGTCCACGGCCAGATGCCACCCGATCAAAAGGATGCCGCCATGGCGGACTTCCAGGCCGGGCGCGCCCAGGTCCTGGTCGCCACCACGGTCATCGAGGTCGGCGTCGACGTGCCCGAGGCGACCATCATGGTCATCGAACAGGCCGAGCGTTTCGGCTTGGCCCAACTGCACCAGTTACGCGGGCGGGTCGGCCGGGGCAGGGCGCGCTCCTACTGCTTGCTGCTCTATGCGCCCCCGTTGGGTGAGGCCGCACGCTCCCGCCTGGAGATCATGCGCGAGACGGAAGATGGCTTCCGCATCGCCGAGGAAGATCTGCGTCTACGCGGCGCCGGCGACGTGCTGGGCACCCAGCAATCGGGCCTGCCAAAGTTCCGCATCGCCGACATCGCCCGTGACACCGAGCTGATGGCTTTGGCCCGCGATGACGCCCGCATGGTCCTCAGCACAGACCCGGACCTGACCAGCGACCGCGGCAACGCCCTGAAAGCATTGCTTTATCTGATGGCGCGCGACGAATCGGTGCGGTTGCTCAGGGCAGGGTGACCGCCCAAAATCTCCCTTTGTTCACGAATGTTCTATTTTTGATCTTGACTGTCGATCAAATTTTAAGAAACATACAGGGAACATCGACGGGAGAGAGAACCATGCGCACGATCGAAAAAGCCCACCGCATCATTGCTGCCTGCCCGCGCGAGGCGCTGTCTGACGCGGTAGGCGTCATCGCCATGGTCGCCCTAATTTTCGGCGGCTTCACGCTGCCGGCGTTTCTATGAGTTCAATGGGGCGCGTGCGCTGCTGACACGTGCCCAGGGGCCCAGCGGCCCACAACGTTCGCCTGCGGTCCAGGGTGAGCACACATCTCGTCGGCACCTGCTCGCCGCGCTGATTTGGGGTCGTCCTGCCCCGCGTGCCTGTCCCTCTCTGGATTGCCACTCGGCCGTCGCGTGCGTTGCACCGGCGGCCGTTTTTTTGCGCGCGCGGGATTTGTATGGGCGTCGGGCGCCAGGGCGCGTAGCGTATCGCGCAGGAGGGCGCCCCATGCCAGACAATCCACTGAAGCCTACCCCGCTGCGTGCCGATACGTTCGGCGCCTGCCTGGATCTGTCTGATGCGCCCCCGGATGACGCCCTAGACAAGGTGCTTGCAGCCGCAAAGGACCTGCCCGCCATGATGGACCGGGCTTCGGGTCTGCTGCTGATCCGGGGGCTCAGTGCTCTGGCGGGACGCCCCGGGGACATGGTGGCGTTGGCCCGTGCCTTCGGGACCGAGGTCGAGGATATCCGCCAGACCCTAACCGCGCCGCGGTTCTTTCACCCGGACGTGGCGGAGATCATGGTCCTGTCGAACAAACCGGAGGTCGGGCACCAGCCGCCGCCACGGCCGCCCTTGCAGCCAGACGGAACGCTGGATGTGCAGTTTCCGGCACAGACGAACTGGCATACCGATCAAAGCTATCGCCGCCCGCCGCCGGATGTGACGTTGCTGTTTGGGCGGACGACACCGCCGGCTGACCAGGGGCAGACGCTGTTTGCCAATGCCAGCGGGGCGTATGACGCACTGGGGTCAGTTCAAAGGGATCGGCTTTCTAAGTTGCACGCGCTCCACGCCATGGGCTGGGTAGGGCGCACGCCTGATGACGTGGCAGCGGGCACGCCGCCCAACCCGCTGTTGCCGCATCAAATGCCCGTGCGCCAACCGCTGGTCCGCCAGCACCCGGTCACGGGTCGCCACGCCCTCTACCTCGCGGAGCGCCGCCAACTGGATTATGTCGACGGCCCGATCATGGGGATGGAGACTGGCCCCGGCGGCGCAGGGGACCAGTTGGTCAAGGACTTGCTGACCCACATCAGCGACCCGCGCTTTGTCTATGTCCACGCATGGCAGCCCGGCGATCTGGTCATCGCCGACAACCGCAGCCTGCTGCATGCGGCGACCTGGTACGATTCAGCCCAGTATGCGCGGGAGATGTGGCGCTGCACCGTCATGGGCAATTCCGGTCAGGAATACGTCGGAGAGGCGAAAAGCTGGCTGCCCGCGGACGGACAAGACCTGATGCAGGGGCTCGAGGACGCCTGAGCGCTCACTCCGCCACGCGCAGTGACCGGGAAAGCAGTCGCCGGGACAAACCCACCAGCGAAATAGTTATCCAGGCCGCTTGGATGATCAGCGAGGCCGCATTGAACGCTTCGATCAGGCTGATCGCCACGAAAGCTGCCGCAAAGAGGTTGAGGAACGTATACGAATAGCTGCTGCCGTTGAGCACACCCGTTTTCAATAGGGTGTAGGCCAGCAGGTACAGTCCCGCGCCGAGATAGCCGACTTGGGTCAGCGTGCCCTCGGGCAAGCCCGCAAATCCAGGATCCAGATGCGACAGATCGATAATGTCCATGGTGGTCTCCCCAACTTTGATGCGGGGAGTCTGCGGGTGGGGCAGTTGGACAGACTGTGACGTTCGTCACGGGTGGTAAGATTGCTGGCGCCACTGCCGATAACAGAAAGTCATATAATATATATTATGTTATATAAATGCCGTCATGTGCGCATGAGAAAAATCCGTTAAACCACTGTGAATAAACGTCTTATGGATCTTGTTTGACGTTCAGCTGATCTTGCGCAACCAATCCGCAATCGCTGCCCCGATCTGCGCGCCAGAATCTTCCTGGATAAAATGAATGCCGGGAACCTGTACCTCCGTCTGGTTCGACAGCGCACGCGCATCGTCCAGGATCGTGCCTTTCATGATCGCGCCAGGATCGGCATCCACCAAAAGCTTGGGGCCGTCCCAGGTACGGAGCCAATCCCAATTCGCCTGGATGATCGCCAGCGATTCCGCAGGCTCGCCATCCAGCGGGATCTGGCGCGGCCAGGTCAGCGTCGGCCGCCGGTCTTCGCCGGGCGCTGCGAACGGACGGCGATACTCGGCCATCTCGTCGGCGCTGAGGTCGCGCAGGATCGAGCCTGTCAGAATGCGCTCCACAAAGATGTTCTTCTGCAGGATCATGTCCTCGCCGGCCTCGGACCGTAGCGCCTGAAAGATCGCCGTGCTGGGTTCGGGCCACTCGGACCAGTCCATCGGTCGCAGAACCGTTTCCATGTAGGCGATCGCGTGCACACGTTCGGCGTTCAGCCGCGCCCAGCGAAACCCCAGGGGGCCACCCCAATCGTGCAGCACCAGCGTGACTGGCCCCTCGGGCACCACCACGTCGAACCACGCATCCAGATAGCGCGCATGTTCGGCCAGCGTGTAGCGCGCCGCGCCAGGATCGGGCAGCTTGTCGCTGTCGCCCATGCCGATCAGATCGGGCGCGAGCAAACGGCCTGCCTCCGGCATCG
This sequence comes from Pseudomonadota bacterium, assembly GCA_039026375.1. Lineage (GTDB taxonomy): Bacteria > Pseudomonadota > Alphaproteobacteria > Rhodobacterales > Rhodobacteraceae > Thermohalobaculum. The sequence goes on along the minus strand of JBCCML010000016.1, from coordinate 44,848 downwards.
CGGCCATCACATTCCGCCACAGAAAGCTAGACGTTGGATTGCCGTGCAGTAGGACGACCGGCGCGCCGTTACCGGCGCCAGACCCCATCTCAACATGTGTCATCGACAGATCCAGAACGGGCGTGCGGTGCTTTTGCTCGGACCAAGTGCTCATTTTGTGCTCATCATCACATCCTTGGCGGCGGCTATCGTTTGCCCGCGGCGCGTCTTGGGATACCTCTGCGCCAAAGGGTCGCCGCAAGAGCGCCCGTTGGTCAAGGGAGAGCCACCATGCCGATGATCCGCGTCGACATTCTTGAAGGTCGACCCGAAGCAAAGGTCCAGGAGCTGCAGGAGCGCCTGTGCCAGACGCTGTCCGAGGTGCTGGGCACGCCCCCCGAAGCGACCCATGTGATCGTCGAGGAACATGCCAAGGCGAACTGGTCCGTGGGCGGCGTCCGCTTCAAAGACAAGTGATGCACTGGCGGGACGAACAGCCCCTGCCCCTGCGCCGCGAGGTGCATTTCGACGGCCGCGTGGTCTGGTGCTTTGCCGAGCGACCAGCAACGTGCTGGCAGATGTTCGCCGATACCGTGGCGCGGGAACCGGACGCGCTGGCCCTGATTGGCGAAGATGGCCGCGTCACCTATGCCGAACTGGCCGAGCGCGCGGGTCGTGTTGCCGGTGGCCTGGCCGCAGCCGGGATTGCCCGGGGTGACCGGGTCGCGCTGCTGATGGGTAACCGTTTTGCCTATGTCGAGGTTTGGCTTGCCTGCCAGCGGCTGGGCGCGATTTGCGTGCCGATGAACCCGCGCCAACCGGCGCCCGAGATCGCCTTTGCCTGCGGTCAGTGCGGGGCCAGCGCCATCATCTTCGAGGCAGACCTGGCCGCCAATATCCCCGACCCGGCCGATATCCCGACGGTGCGGCACCTGTGGGCCGCCTACGGGCCGGTACCGGGGGCCGACGATTACGACACGCTGGACGCCCCTGCGCCCCCCGTGGCCGACGCCCAGGAAGAGGATTGCGCGACGATCCTCTATACCTCCGGCACCACCGGGCGGCCGAAAGGCGCGATGCTGACCCATCTGGGGATCATCCACTCCTCGCTGCATTTCGCGCTGACCATGGACCTTCAGGCGGGCGAACGCTCGCTGCTGGCGGTGCCGGCCAGCCACGTGACGGGATTGATCGCCAACATCACGACAGCGCTTTGCCGGGGGGCGGCCATCGTCTTTCTGCGTGCCTTCAAGGCCCGGACCTGCCTGGAGCTGATGGAAGCCGAACGTGTGACCCACACCCTGATCGTCCCGGCCATGTACAATCTTTTTCTGCTGGAGCCCGACTTCGACAGCTTCGATCTGGGCGCCTGGAAGACCGGCGGCTATGGCGGCGCGCCGATGCCCGAGGCGACCATCGCCGAGATGGCCCGCCGCGCCCCGCATGTGGGTCTGATGAATGGCTATGGCGCGACGGAGGCGACCAGCCCCACCACCATGAACCCGGTCCGCTTTGCGGCCAGTCATGCCGACTGCGTGGGCCTGGCGCTGCATTGCACCGAGGTCGGCGTCTTTGGCGCGGATGGCGTGGAATTACCGCCCGGCGAGCAGGGCGAGATCTGGATGAAAGGCCCCAACGTCATCCCCGGCTACTGGGACAACGCCGAGGCAAACGCCGCCAACTTCGTGGGCAGTTACTGGAAGTCGGGCGATGTCGGCTCGATGACCGAGGATGGCTTCGTCCGCGTCCACGACCGCATCAAGGACATGTTGAACCGCGGCGGCTTCAAGATCTATTCGATCGAGGTCGAAAGCCAGCTGTCCTTCCACCCCACCGTGCTGGAAAGCGCGATCATCGGCTGCCCCTGTCCTGTGCTGGGCGAGCGGGTGCACGCGGTGGTGGTGCCCAAAGGAGCGCCCGGGGGGGACGGTTTGGGTGAAGACATCCGCACCTTCGCCAAGGCACGCCTCAGCGATTACAAGGTGCCCGAGGTGATCCACTTCCGCGACAGCCCCCTGCCCCGGAACGCCAACGGCAAGATCATCAAGACCCAGTTGCGCGAGGAATACGTGTGAGCGGCATTGTCTCCTGTTTGGTAGGCGGCTGCGCGCCCGAGCCTGGGAGGGCGACGCATGAGGTCAAGAAGCTCGCGGAGCTGACAGTCTGCTTGGCTGTCGAACACCGTCAGGTTTGGCCACGCGCCCTCCCGGGGGGAGGGTCGGGCGCGCCCGCCGCTTCGCGACGGGCAAGAAGCGCATCCGCACCAATCAAAGACCGCGCGGGCCCAACCGCCTGTGCGCGCCCCTATGATCGCGTCCGCCCACTCGGGGTCGGGCGCAGCCCAGCCTGGAGAGCGCCGCTATGACCCCCCTTCTGGAAGGCATCCGCGTGGTCGACCTGACCTCGGTGATCATGGGCCCCTTCGCCACGGCGCAACTGGGCGTGCTGGGCGCTGACGTGATCAAGATCGAGCCGCCCTCGGGCGAGGCCGTGCGCCATATCGCCCCCATGACCCAGCCGAAAATGGGCGCGGGCTTTCTGAACGCAAACCGCAACAAACGCTCGATCACGCTGGACTTGAAGACAGAAGCCGGCCGCGCCGCCTTGGACAAGATCCTGGCAACCGCCGATGTTTTCGTCACCAATATGCGCCGCAAGGCCTGCGAGAAACTGGGGCTGGACCCCGTCTCGATGGCCAAACGCCACCCGAACGTCATCCATTGCGCCGCCATCGGCTTTGGCCGCGGCGGACCCTATGAACACGACGCCGCCTATGACGACGTGGTGCAGGCGCTGTCGGGCTTTGCCGCGGTCAACGCCAACCAGCAGGGCGAGCCGCGCTTTGTCCCGCAGATCATCATCGACAAGACCACGGGCATGTTCGTGGTCGAGGGGATACTGGCCGCCCTCCTCCACCGCGAACGCACCGGCAAGGTGGTGCCGCTGGAGGTCCCGATGATGGAGACGGCCAGCTACTTCCTGATGGTCGAACATCTGCAGGGCCAGACCCACCAGCCGCCCATCGGCCCGCCGGGCTATGCGCGGCTGTTGAACCCCTATCGCCGCCCCTACCCCACCAAGGACGGCTTCGTCGCGGTGCTGCCGTACATCGACAAGCATTGGGAGAAGATGCTGAAGCTGATCGGCCGCGAGGAGGTGATGGCGGAGGATTGGTTCCAGTCGGTCACCACGCGCTCGGCCCGGGTGCGCGATCTCTACCAGATGGTCGACGAGGCGATGCCGTCGAAAACCACCGACGAATGGCTGGCGCTGTTCAAAGAGGCCGACATCCCCTGCGGGATCGTCAACACGCTGGACAGCCTGTTCGAGGATCCGCACCTGACGGCCACCGGCGCCTGGGAAAGCCATGACCACCCGGTGGAGGGGCCGCTGAAAATCATGCGCCACCCGATCGCCTTTGACATGGAAACCCAGCCCGAAGGCCACGCGCCCCTGCACGGCGAACACACGCGCGAAGTGCTGGCCGAGGTCGGCCATACCGATGCCGAGATTGACGCCCTGCTCGCCAATGGCGGCGCCATGGCGGCGGAGTGAGATCATGAAAGCAGCCGTCTACACCGAAACCGGCGGGCCCGAGGTTCTGAAGGTCATCGACGTCGATGACCCCACCCCGGGGCCGGGCGAAGTCATTGTGCGTGTCCACGCCCACGGCGTGAACCCCACCGATTGGAAACGCCGGTCCGGGCAGCGGGGGCCGCTGACCCTGCCCCAGGTCATCCCGGGGTATGACGCGGCGGGGGAGATTGTGGCCGCGGGCGACGGGGTTCCCGACCGCACGGGCGAACGGGTCTGGGTCTGGGAAGGCGCGCACCAGAAATGGGACGGCACCATGGCCGAGATGGTGCGCGTGCCCGCCTCGCGCGCGATGCCCCTGCCCCAAAGCGTCTCGTTCGACGAAGGCGCAGCCCTTGGCGTGCCTGCCATGACCGCCTGCCACGCGCTGATGCTGGCGGGAGATCTGCGCGGCGAAACCGCCATCGTCACCGGGGCCGCGGGTGCGGTCTGCAACTACGCGGTGCAATTGGCCAAGGCCATGGGCGCCACGGTGATCGGCGTGGTGCGCGGCGACTCCCAGCGCGAAGAAGACGCCGCCAAGGCGGGCGCCGACCATGTGCTGAACACGGACCGGGACGATTTCCGCAAACGCGCGCTGGAACTGACCGACGGCAAGGGCGCCAAGTCGATGATCGACGTGGACCTGGGCGCGCATCTGGATTTCGCGTGGCGGATCGTGGCGCAGAACGGGACCATCGCCAGCTTTGGCAGCGCGACCAACCCGGCGCCCACGCTGGACTGGCCCAAGTTCATGTACCGCAACATCGCGCTCCGCGGCGTTGCGATCTTCGAGGTGCCCGAGGAGGCTAAGCTGCGCGCCGCCGCCTTCGTCCAACAGTGCTTGGAACAGGGCAAGCTGTGGCACCGGATCGACCGGACCTTCCCGCTGGCCGAAGCAGCGGAGGCCCACCGCCACCAGGAGACCGGGCGCCCGCGCGGCAAGATCATCGTCACGCCCTAGGCGGCGTTGCCTGTTCGCAGGCGTTACCTGTTCCTGAACGGGCGCCCGCCGCGTTAACGGATGCCCAGTCGACCTTGGTCAGACCATTTGGCATACGCAAATCATACGCTTGGCATACGTTTGTCATACGCGCCCAATCCCAGCGCCAAGGGGTTAATTTCGGTGCGCAGCCGCCTCGTCCCGGGCCAGCAGATCGCGCGCCTCGCGGGCGATGAACTTGGCCACCCTTGCGTCCGGAAAGCCGATCAGCGACAGGCCCGTGGCGGCGTTCGCGACCTCGCGGTAATCGGTGATCAGTCCGTCCTGCAGGCGGCAGATCGCGACCCCTTCAAAGCAGGCCCGCCTGCCCTCATGGCCCTCCAGCTTGGAGGCATACGAAAAGACATAGCGGGCATAGCCGACGCCTTCCAAGGCCACCGGGTCATGCAGATCCCACCGGAAATCTGTGCCGTCGCGATGGAAGTAAGCTTCGATTAGGTCAATGATATCAGCGCCTTGGAAGCTGCCGTAGAAAACGTCGTGATAGACGCCGTCGCCCGTAAAACACGCCGCCACGCCCTGTCCGTCCCCCCGGCACGCGGCCTGGGTCATCTGCTTGATCAGTGCCTCAAATCCAGCGTCCACCGCGATCTCCCCTCCATCAACCGGCGGATCATTGCCCTGCCGCTTTGCCCGAAGATTGCGCCGGGGCGCACTTGCGATCAAGCAAGGGCATGGACTTCCTGCCCCAGAAGTACACAGCCGGTTACCAGGAGGCCTGGGCCAAGGCCCCGCCGGAGGTGCGCGGCATCGTCTTGATGTGCCTGTCGACGCTGGCCTTTTCGGTCATGCATTCAATGATCAAACTGGCCGCGGCCGAACTGCACCCCCTGCAGATAGCTTTCTTCCGCAACGTATTTGGATTCCTCGTTTTTTTGCCGGTGCTGATGTCCTCGGGCCTGGGCTTTTTGCACACCAAACGCCTGGGGTTGCACGCCGCGCGCGGCGTCATCAACGCGGGCGCGATGATGATGTTTTTCTACGCCCTTTCGATCACCGAAGTGGCCTACGCAACCGCGCTGGGCTTCTCGGCCCCGATCTTCGCGGCGGTCTTATCCGTGCTCATCCTGGGCGAGCGGTTCCGCCTGCGCCGCTGGATCGCAATTTTAATGGGATTTTTAGGAGTTTTGGTCATTTTGCGCCCAGGATTCATCCCCTTGGACCAGGGTCCGGTCCTGGTTCTGATCGCATCGTTTTGCTGGGCGGTGGTGCTGACGATCATCAAGGTGATGAGCCGAACCGAGTCCAGCCTGACGATCGTCGCCTACATGAACATCTTCCTGGCGGTCTACACGCTGGGCCCGGCGCTGTGGTTCTGGTCGTGGCCCAGCACCGAGGGATGGGTCTGGATGGTGGCCATCGGCGTCACGGGCACGGTGGCACAGATGTGCATCAGCCAAAGCCTGAAGGAGACGGAGCCCACGGTGGTGATGCCGTTCGAGTTTCTGCGCCTGATCTGGGTGGCGTTCCTGGGCGCCTGGATCTTCGGCGAGATACCGGACAAATTCACCTGGTTGGGCGGTGGGATCGTCTTTGCCGCAGGCTTCTACCTGGCCTGGCGCGAACGCCAAGCCCGCCGCGAACGGGCCGAGGCGGAGACGCCTTCGGGATCAGACGTTAAAGGCAGCGGCTAAGGCGCTGCAGACGAATATAACGGGGGGCAGATGCAGATTGCCCGGATCTTTGCGGGAGCGTTCGGCCTTATCGCCCTGACCTTCGGGATTGTGGCCTTGGTCAACGGCCTGAACTACGCTGACAAGGCCGAGCAATTGGCCCTGGGTGAGGACCGCGCCGCGGCCGAGATCCTGAACAAATACACCGAATCCAGCGACGGCCGCGGTCCTGCGGGGGCGCGCAGCACCTCGTCGAACCAGCGCTATTACGTGCGCTATGAATTTGCCCTGTTCGATGGTCAGAAGATCGTCGTGGTCGAACAGAGCAGCTCGAACTTCTACGAGGTGATCGAACCGGGGCAGATCTACGAGGTGACCTACGCGCTGGATGATCCAACGATCGCAACGCTTTACGGCGGGTTCGACGGGACGGCGGACGCCTATTCCTCGGTCGCTCAGTGGGCTTTGGCGATCGCTGCGGGCCTGTTCCTCTTTGCCCTTTGGCCCTGGGTCCGGCGGTTGCTGGGGCGATAGGGGCAGCAAGGATAGGCCGGGACGGCCGATATGCTCGACGCGGGCGCGTGGCGGCGTTAACGGGGATTGAAGCACCGAAAGGGGGATGACCATGGCACGTTTCAAGAAATTGTTGATCACCGGGGCGGCCGGAAATCTGGGCCGCGAGTTGAGGGCCGGGCTGGCGCCGTTGGCCGACACGCTGCGCCTGACGGACCGGGATCAGATGGCCCCGGCCGGCCCGGGCGAGGAGGTGATCCAGGCCGAATTGGGCGATTTCGACGCCATGATGACGGTGGTCGAGGGCTGCGACGCAGTGGTCCACTTTGGCGCCGCGCCGGTCGAGCGCCCCTGGGCCGAGATCCTGGAGAGCTCGATCAAGGGAGGTTACAACGTCTACGAAGCCGCCCGGCGCCATGGGATCAAGCGCGTCGTCTATGCCTCGTCCATCCACGCGGTGGGCTATGCGCGGCGCGAAGATGGCGCAGACACCGACACGCCCCACAAGCCCGACAGCCTTTACGGCGTCTCCAAGTGTTTCGTCGAGGATCTGGCATACCTCTATTTCATGAAGTTCGGGATCGAGAGCGCGCTTCTGCGCATCAACTCGTGCTTCCCCGAGCCCGCGGACCGGCGCCACCTGTCCACCTGGATGAGCTTTCGCGATCTGGTGCAACTGGTCGAACGCTGCCTGGTCGCCGAGCGCATCGGCTGCAGCCCGATCTACGGCATCTCGAACAACCGCGAGCGGTTTTTCTCCAACGAGAAAGTCCGCCACATCGGCTACATGCCCGAGGACAGCGCCGAAGATTACCGCGCCAAGGTCGAGGCAAAGACCCAACCGGGCGACCCGCACGCGCCGGGCATTGAGTTTGTGGGCGGCGTCTTCTGCGAGTATCCGCACCCGGACGATTGAGGGGCCGGTGGAACCGCTTTCCTACGCCCGCCAACCCGACTAGAAGGCGCCCGGATCCGAGGCCAGAGGTCCCATAGGAGGTCCCGTGGACAACATCTTTGCGCTGGCGCAGGAGAACCTGCTGTCGCCGATCATCCTGAGTTTCGCGCTGGGGTTGGCGGCGGCATTGGCGCGGTCAGACCTGACCATGCCGGAGGCGGTGGCGAAGGGGCTGTCGCTCTACCTGTTGTTCGCAATCGGGTTCAAGGGCGGGGCGGCGGTGGCGGCCCACGGCGTGGACACGACGCTGATTCTGTCCCTGGTGGCGGGAACGGTGCTGTCCTTTGCACTGCCCTTCCTGGCGTTTGCCATGCTGCGGGTGATGACCCGATTATCCACCGTGGATGCGGCGGCGGTGGCGGGCCACTATGGCTCGATCTCGATCGTGACCTTTGTGGCCGCATCCTCGGTGCTGACCTCTCAAGGCATTGATTCTGAAGGGTATATGGTCGCCGTCGCCGCCGCGATGGAGGCGCCCGCGATCCTGGCCGCCCTGTGGCTGGCGGCCCGCCGTGCGCCGGCCGAGGCGCTGGCCGCGGGCGGGGGCGTTGCCGCGGCTTCCCAGCCTGGCCTGTTGCGCGAGGTGCTGCTGAACGGCTCGCTGGTGCTGTTGGTCGGGTCCTTCCTGATCGGCATGGCAACGGGCGCGGAAGGCATGGCCGAAATCTCGCCCCTGATCACCGACCCGTTCAAGGGCGTGCTCTGCCTGTTTCTGCTGGATATGGGGCTGGTGGCGGGCCGCGGCCTGCGGGAAAACCGCACCGCGGTGGCTGTCGGCGCCCTCGCCTTTGCCGTGCTGATGCCGCTGATCAGTGCCGCCATCGGCTACGGAACCGGCCTGGCACTGGGCCTGTCGGCGGGCGGTGTCGCGTTGTTGATGACGCTGTCGGCCTCGGCCTCCTACATTGCGGTGCCGGCAGCCATGCGCGTGGCCCTGCCAGAGGCCAATCCCTCCGTCTATCTGACGCTGTCGCTATGCGTTACCTTCCCGTTCAACCTGATCATCGGCATCCCGCTTTACGTGGCGATCGCCACTGGCGGAGCCTGAAGCCATGCAGACCCATCCCGCAAAACGCGTCGAGATCATCATCGAAAGCCCGATGGAACGCCGTCTTCGGGCCGCCCTGGAAGAGGCCGACATCACCGGTTACACCGTGTTGCCGGTCTTGGGCGGATCAGGCCGGTCTGGTGGCTGGAGCCGCGAGGGACAAATAGGCCGCGCCGGCGGCATGGTGGCCGTGGTCTGCATCGTCCGCGCGGACCGGGTCGATGGCCTGTTGGACGCGGCCTTCGCCGTGCTGGAGCGCCACATCGGCGTCGTGTCCGTGACCGATTGCGAAGTGCTGCGGGCCGAGCGGTTCTGACGCGTCAAAGCCGCTTGGCCACCTCCTCCAGCATCACCTCGGTTGCGCCGCCGCCGATGGCCTGGATGCGCGCATCGCGGTAGAGACGCTCGATCTCCATGCCGCGCATGTAGCCTGAGCCGCCATGCAGTTGCAGGCACTCCCAGACCACATGCTGCAGCATCTCGGCCGCGTTGATCTTGATCATCGAGACCTCCCGCACGCAGTCGCGTCCCTGGGCATCCAGCCATGCCGTGTGGTGGACCAGCGCCTTGTTGGCCTGAATTCGGGTCGCACAATCGGCCAGCTTCAGCCGCACGGCCTGTTTGTCCCAGAGCGGCGCGCCAAAAGCCTGGCGCGTCTTGACGTGGTCCAGCGTGATCTCCAACGCGCGCTCTGCCTCGCCGGTTGCGAACGCCCCCATGACCAGCCGCTCGTTCTGGAAGTTGTCCATGATCTGGTAGAAGCCGCGGCCTTCTTCCCCCAACAGGGCATCGCCCGTCAGTTCGACATCCTCCAGCACCAGTTCGGCCGTGTCGGAACAGCGCCACCCCATCTTGTCCAGCTTCTGTGCCGCCCGAAAACCGGGCGTCCCCTTCTCGACCATGAAGATCGACAACCCCTGCGACGGCTTGGCTTCCGGGGCCGTCCGCGCCGCAATGAAGTACAGATCTGCCAGAACGCCGTTGGTGATGTACATCTTGGCGCCGTTCAGCAGCCAGCCATTCCCGCGCCGCTCGGCCCGCGTCTGCAATCCGGCCACATCCGATCCGGCGCCCGGTTCGGTCACCCCGATGGCCGTGACCGTCTCGCCCCGGATGATGCCGGGCATCCAACGGTCCTTTTGCGCCGCACTGCCATATCGGTGAAGGTGAGGGCTGGCCATTTCTGCATGAACCAGAGTGGAGGCAGCAAAGCCCGAGATCCCGGACCGGCCCAACTCTTCCGCCAGTACGACGGAGCCGAAGACATCCATCTCCGCTCCGCCGTGCCGGGCGTCGTAGCGCACGCCAAGGAACCCCAATTCCCCCATTCTGCGGAAGACATGCCGCGGAATTTCGCCGGCTTCCTCCCAGGCGTCGATGTTGGGGCGGACTTCTTCCACCACAAAACGCCGAACCTGATCGCGGAAAGCCTCGTGCTCGTCCGAGAAATAGATGCTCTCCATTAAGGTTCCCTCTCCAAAACGTTCAATTTGTCTAAACCTTGCCGGTTTTCCGGTGCGCGCGGCGGATTCCTTGAGATATTAAGGCACCATCGCGCATGGGATGCTCCGCCGCCGCTGCCCGCCTGTTCTTGTGGCCCGCGCCCCTTCGATGGTAGTGAACCGCCAGAACCGGCGGATGACAACCGCCCAAATGACAGGAGCGGCCATGACCGATGTCGATCACATCTCTGTCGAAGAGATTGCCGAGGCGGTGACGGACGGCTGCCTTATGGGCGTGCCCGCAGATTACTCAGGCGTGCCCATGGCAGTGACGCGGGCCCTGATCCAGCGCGGCGCGCGCGATCTGCAACTGTACTGCCTGCCGCTGACGACCATGCAGGGCGACATGCTGATCGGCGCCGGCTGCGTGGCAGGTGTGGAAGCGGCCGCGGTGACGTTGGGGGAGTATGGGCTGGCGCCGTCGTTTTCGCGGGCCGTACAGACGGGCAGCATCCAGATGCAGGACTCGACCTGCCCCGCCCTGCACACGCAGTTGCAGGCGGTTGAGAAGGGCGTGCCCTTCATGCCATTGCGCGGGCTGATCGGTTCCGACATCGAGGCGCACAGACCGGATTGGCGCACCATTCCGAACCCGTTCAGCAATGAAGAGGACCCGATCGTCCTTTTGCCCGCCCGCCCGCTGGACGTCGCCGTCTTCCACGCGCCCTACGCGGACGCCAAGGGCAACGTCTTCATCGGCCGTCAGCGCGAGTTGGCAACGCTGACGCATGCCTCGCGTCAAACCTTTGTAACTGTTGAGAAAATCGTCGACGGCGATCTTTTCGAGAAAGAAGCAACCGCTGCGGGCGCGCTGCCCGCTTTCTACGTTAGCGCGATTGCCGAGGCACCGAATGGCGCCTGGCCCCTCGGGTTGACCGATGTCTATCCGCCCGATGCCGATGAACTGCGCCGCTATGCGGCGGCGGCTCGGTCGCCGGACGGGTTCGCCGACTATCTGGCGGGCCAGGGCCTCAGTGTCAGGACCGCCGCCTGATGGGCGAGGCGACCCGCGAGGAGCTGTTGATCTCGGTCCTGGCCAACATGCTGGCCGAAGACCGCCATGTTGCGGTGGGCGCGGCCTCTCCCATTCCGGGCGCTGCGGCGCTGCTGGCGAAGGCTGAAAAAGCCGAGCGCAAACAAGGGCGTATGCAGGTCTCCATCATCCATTCGCGCCGGCACAACCCGTTCACGGACGGCGCGCGCGAGCTGTTTGACGTCGCTGCGCGGGGCATGATCGACTCGTTCTTTCTGGGTGGGGTGCAGATTGACGGCCAAGCCAACATCAACCTGGTCGGGATCGGCGACTATCCCTCGATGAAAAAGCGGTTTCCGGGCTCGTTTGGGTCCGCTTTGATGTATTACGTTGTGCCAAAGGTGGTCCTGTTCCGCGAGGAACATTCGCCCCGCACATTGGTCGAGAAGGTCGATTTCATCTCGGCCCCCGGCACCAGCGCGCCGGGCGTGCACCGCCCCGGTGGGCCGCACGCGTTGGTCACCAACCGCTGCCTCATGGATTTTGATCGGCAGCGCGCGCGGTTTTCGCTCCGCTCGGTCCATCCGGGCGAGACCGTGGACAGCATCCGGGAGGCGACCGGTTTTGCGTTCGACGCGGACGATGTGGCGGAAACACCGGCGCCGGATGCCGCGCGCCTGGCGCGTATTCGCCAAGAAATCGCCCCGCAGATCCTACAGTTCTATCCTGAATTTGCCGGCCGTGTCTGGGGCTTGGCAGCCTAACTTAACCTGGGAGAGAGGCCATGGGAGCGCTTGACGGCGTTCGCGTCATCGATCTGACACGCATTCTGGGCGGACCGTTCTGCACGCAGTGGCTGGGCGATCACGGGGCCGAGGTCATCAAGGTCGAGCCGCCACAGGGCGACGACGTGCGCCACTGGGGTCCTCCGTTCGACGAGGAGGTCGGCGCCGCCAGCTACTTTCTGGGCATCAATCGCAACAAGCGGGGGATGGCATTGGACCTGCGCTCGGCCAGCGGGCAGGAGGCATTTCTGAAGCTGCTGGCGACGGCGGACGTCCTGATCGAGAACTTCAAACCAGGCTCGATGGAGAAGTGGGGGCTGGGCTATGATCATGTTTTATCGAAGAAATTTCCGCGCCTGATCCACGCCAAAGTCTCTGGTTTCGGCGCTGATGGACCCCTGGGCGGGTTGCCCGGCTATGACGCTGTGATTCAGGCGCAGGCCGGTCTGATGAGCGTGAATGGGGTGCCGGGGGGTGGGCCGACGCGTTTGGGAATTCCGATTGTCGACATCGCGACGGGGATGGCGACGGCGATCGGGATCAACATGGCACTGTATGAACGCGAGAAGTCAGGAAAGGGCCAATTCATAGAAGCGTCGCTGTATGATACCGGCGTCTCCCTGTTATTCCCGCATTATGCCAACTATTTCCTGTCGGGAAAGACACCTCAGATCACCGGCAATAGACACACTAACTTGAGCCCCTACGACGCCTATCCCACCAAGACTTGCGATATATTTATCGCTGGCGGGAATGAGGGGCAATTCAAGCGGCTTTGTACTGTGCTGGGCGTGCCGGAATTGGCCGAAGATCCAACCTTTAGCAGCAATGCCGGACGTATCACCAATCAGGAAGCGCTGCGGACCCGGTTCGAACCCCTGATGGCGCAGTGGGACGGTGAGGAGCTGGCCAGCACCCTGATGAAGAATGGCGTGCCTGCCGGACCGGTGCTGGAGATCCCTGCCGTGATGGAGGCAGAGCATACCATGGTTCGCGAAATGACCATTGATATCAATGGTTTCCGCACGACAGGTAATCCAATAAAAATGTCGCGCACCCCGGCCCAACCGGCCAAAAAGAAGCCGCCGAAATTCGGTGAGGAGACCCGCGCGATCCTTGCCGAATTAGGTTATTCGGCGGAGGAAATCGACGCGATGATCGCCGCCGGATGCGCCCTGGACGGGACCAAAACCTGACATCCGGGCCCAAAATGGCGCTGGGATCCACCCGTACCGCAAGCGTGCAGCACCCGTACCGCAGGTGTGCAGCAAGTGTGCAGCACCTGTACAGCACCTGTATGTACACCAAGTCGACGGGTTAACGCGTTCTGACCAGAGGATCGGCCGATGTTCGAGGGCTTTACCGACACCTTCATCGACACCTCAGGCGCGCGGATCCGGGTCCGCCACGGCGGCACGGGCCCACCGCTGCTGTTGTTGCATGGGAACCCCCAGACCTCGGCCATTTGGCGCCACCAGGCGGCGGCCCTGCAAGACCGCTTCAGCCTGATTTGCCCCGACTTGCGAGGCTATGGCTTTTCGTCAAAGCCGCCGGCGGGCGAGAACCACATCAACTACTCGAAACGCGAGATGGCCCGCGACATGGTCGAGGTCATGGAACACCTGGGCCACATGCGCTTTGGCCTGGTGGGCCATGACCGCGGCGGGCGCGTTGCCCATCGTCTGGCCTATGACTGGGCCGACCGCGTGACCAAGATGATGGTGCTGGACATCGCGCCCACGCGCGAGATGTACGCCGCCACCACGGACGCCATGGCGCGCGCCTACTGGCACTGGTTCTTCATGATCCTGCCCCACCCGATGCCCGAGCGGATGATGGCCGCCGACCCCGACCGGTTCTGGATGGACAAAAACTCGCGCCAGGGCGACCCGGCGGCCTTTGGCGAGGCGCTGGACGAATATCTGGAGGCGTTCCGCAATCCGGAGACGCTGCGCGGGTCCTGCGAGGATTACCGGGCCGCGGCCACCATCGACATCGACCACGACAATGCCGAGACGGGCAAGCTGACCATGCCACTGCGCGCCCTGTGGGCAAAGCAGGGCACGGTCGAGAAATGCTGCGACGCGCTGGCCCTGTGGCGCCTGCGGGCAGAACAGGTCAGCGGCAAGGCGCTGGATTGCGGGCACTACATGCCCGAGGAACTACCAAACGAAATCACCGGCGAGATCGCGAGATTTTTTCAGCACATGTAGCGGCTGTTACAGCCGCGCGCCCGGGAATCGGTGCACTCTTTCCTCATCGCAAGCTTATGAAGGGGAGCCAGACAATGACCGACCAAAAGACACCCGAGACGATCGCCGACACTGACCTGGACCAGGCCGAAGGCGGCGTGACCATTACTCACGATCATATGACCACCGGTGGCATGGTCTCGGTTCAAATCGATCATAACCATATGCCGACGGGTGGCCAAATCGGCGTAACCATCGACCACAACCACATGCCGCAACAGGACGACGTCGCCGTGACGATCAACCATAACCAAATGCCCACGGGCATCGGCGTCACCAACGATCACTGAGATCGGACATCGCGGGTGGGCCAAATGGGTGGGCTGAATGGGTGGGTTGAGTGCCCACCCTACCGCAGCCGCTAACCGGAGCCCACGATCGCCCAGGCAAGCACCGCCAGCAGGCAGAGCACGCTGAGCGAATAGACGCCGTTCCAGCGCCATGTGAGCGTGGTGGATGGGATGCCGGTGGCGCCCGCGATCAGCAGCGCCCCGGTGGCATTCGGCGCAGACGTCATGCTGAGCGCCCAGCCCGCGGCCAGCGCCAGGGCGATGTATTGCGGGTCGGCCGGCAATTCGGGCAGGCCCGACAGCACCGCCGCCAGGAACGTCACCATCATCATAGGGCTAAGTGCCACCTGTCCGCCCAGCGTGATCAGGGCCGGCAGGGCCGCGACCCAGACCCAACCGGGGATCTGGGCTGTCTCGGTCCACTGGGCGATGGTGTCGACTGGCGCCAACTGCCCGGCGGTTATGCCGATGAAGCCCGCCGTGCCGAAGATGTAGGCGCTCATCCCCATGGCGGGGATCGAGACGCTGGCAATCTCGGCCAAACGCTTCGGGATAGAGGGCAGCGTGCCGGCGCGCACCTGGCAGACCACCCAGCCGATCAGGATGACGGGCGCCACGGTCATCAGCGCCTCTGGCAGCGCGAGGCCGAGCCCCAGGACCAGCGCCACCGCGCCGCCGACCAGAAAGACATAGACGAGCGAGAGCTCGGCCAGGGCACGGCCGGGGAACGGCGCGCCCTCGCCTGGGGCCATGCGGGGTTTGCCCCAGCGCAGGCGATCCTCGCCCCAGCCGACCAGGAACATGATGGCTGAGAGGCCGAGGCCCCAGAGGATGGTCTGGAACGGGTCGACGCCTGGCACGCCCGCCAGGATGATGACCTGGGTCAGCATGGTGGGCGACCAGACGATCACCCAGGCAAAGCCGCGGATCAGCGAGGACAGTTGGCGGCGTTCGCGGATCAGGGCGCGGCGCTGATCCTCGGCGGTCTCCATGGGGCCCGCGCGGACGCCGCGCTGGATCAGGGGTGCGAGCAGCGAGACGGCCCCGAAGTTCATCAGGATGCCCGCGGTGTGCCCGCCCAGCCAGGTGACGACAAAGCGCCGGCCGGGCGGCTGCTGCGAGATCCAGGCCCCCACGGACAGGACCGAGGCAGAGGTGGCGGCGGCCTCCCTCAGCAGCATCAACAGCAGGATGAACGCCGCGAAATAGGCGCTTTTGGTCAGGGCCCCGGTGATGCCGGCGACGTCGCCCCGCCACCAGAGTGCGGCGGCGAGGCAGAGCGCCAGCGTCAGCAGCGCCCATTCCAGCGCCTTGAAGCGGGGCAGAGAGACCACCAGCAGGCCCAGGGCCATCACGCGGGTCGTGCCCGCCGCCCAGCTGAGCCCCAGCACCAGGTGCGCCAGCTCGGACGCGGCCAGGCCCAGCAGCACGATCATGCCGGCACGGTCCAGGATTGATAAGGCTGCCGGGGACATTGCAAGGCCGGGATCAATGAGAGAAGCTGCGACGATAACAGAGGGTGAGGACAAAGACCCAACCAAGGGAGTGATGATGCACGCGGACACGCCATTGGCCGGTCGGCTGATGCTGGACATGACGCAGGGGATCGCCGGGCCCTATTGCGGGCGGCTGATGGCCGAACACGGGGCGCGGGTGATCAAGGTGGAACCGCCGGGCGGCGACTGGGTGCGCCAGATCGGCGGCGGGCCGCAGGGACAGTCGGTCAACTATCTCTACTACAACCTGGGCAAGGAGAGCATCGAGCTGGACCTGAAGACCCCGGAAGCGGTGGCGCTGGTCAAGCGGATCGCGGCAAAGGCGGACGTGGTTGCTGAAAGTGCGCGGCCCGGCGCGACGGAGCGGCTGGGTCTGAGCTATGAGGCGATCCGGGCGGTGAACCCGGAGGTGATCTATCTCTCCGTTTCAGGCTTTGGGCAGGAGGGGCCGCGCGGGCGCGATCCGATGACGGACACCATTGCGCAGGCCTTCAGCGGCATGATGTCGGTGAACCACGGCGTGGACGGCATCCCGCACAAGATCCACACCACCATCGTGGACGCGATCACGGGGCTCTACGCCTATCAGCAGGTGACCATGGCGTTGATGGCGCAACAGACCGGCCAGCGTGGCGGGCGCCACATCGATGTCAGCCTGATGCAGGCGGCGGCAGCCATTATGGCGCCCAAGGTCATGGAGTTCGCCCATTACGGCGAAACACCGGCCAGCCCGAATGCGCCCGCCGGCAGCTACCCGACGGCGGATGGCTGGATCGCGATCACGCTGGTCCGCGAAGCGCACTTTCCCGCCATCGCCCAGGCCATCGGACGCGCCGACCTGGCGGATGACCCAAAGTACGCGACCTTCGCGACCCGGCTGGAAAACCTCGCCCCCCTGATGGCCGAGATATCGGAGGCCACCCGCCAGAAGACCACAGCTGAGTGGACCGGGATCTTCGAGGAAGCGGGCGTGCTGGCCAGCCCCATCCACACCTTCGGCGACTGGCTGGCCGCCCCCCAGGTGGTGGCGACCCAGGGCGCCCCGTTGGTCGAGGTCTCGGACGGTATCCAGTCCCCTGCCCCGCGCAGCCCCGGCCGCGCGCCCATGGAAGGCCCCGCCCCTGCAATCGGGCAACATGCGGCGGCCATCATGGAAGAATTCTCGGGGGCGTGACGCTCAATGGCAATGCGTATCACCTGTCACAGACTTTCCCGCTGCGCATATGCGACAGCGGCGGCAATTGATGTGAAGGAGAAGACCAGTGACGAAGACAACCGAACCGAAAACCGCCGATCAAGCACCAGCGCATGCCGACCTGACCGATGCCGAACTGGATGGCGTCAGCGCCGCTGCTGGGACCACGAAGAAGGCGCTGGTCGACGTGATCGTCGGCGTCAATACGCAGGCCGGGCGCGGCGGCACCCAACGGGGCTGACCGCTTCGGCGCGCCCCTCCACCGCGAAGCGGGGGGGGCACTAGATGCGCGTCTTCGTAACCGGGGCCACCGGCTATATCGGCGGATCCGTTGCGGTCGCGCTCGCCAAACAGGGGGCGCAGGTCACCGGCCTGACCCGCACCGAACAGGGCGCCCAGGCGCTCGAGGATGCCGGTATCACCCCCATGGTCGGCCGGCTGGATGAAGGCGGCATCCTTGGATCAGCAGTCTCGGCGGTAGACGCCGTAATCAACGCTGCCAATGCTGATCATGCCCGGTCGGCGCAGGCGCTATTGGCGGCGCTGGACGGCACCGGCAAGAAGCTGATCCACACGTCTGGTTCCAGCATTGTCGGCACGGAGGCGATGGGTCAGGTGGTCGACGATGTCTTCGACGAGGAGACGCCCTTTACCCCCACCACGCTGCGCGCGGGCCGGGTGGCGCTGAACCTGGAGATCCTGAGCTCGAAAGTCTTCAAAACCCATCCCGTGGTGATCGCGCCCAGCATGATCTACGGGGCCGGGCACTATGGCGGCCGCGAATCCATGCAGGTGCCCTGGCTGATCGAGCTGGCCCTGTCGCATGGCGTCGCCAAGCATCTGGGCCCGGGCGCGAATATCTGGTCGACCGTGCATATCGACGACGTGGTCGACCTGTTTCTGAAGGCGCTGGAAAGTGCCCCGGCTGGTGCGTTCTATTGGGCAGAAGCCGCCGAGATTTCGATGCACGAGATCTGCGTGGCGATCAACAAGATGCTAGGGGTGGATCACCCGCCGCTGGAGATGACCCTAGAGGAAGCGGCCGCCGTCTGGGGCGAGATGCCGGCGCGGGCGACCATGGGCTCGAACAGCCGGGTCCGGGCAGTCCGGGCGCGCGACGAGCTAGGCTGGGTGCCATCAGGCCCCACAATCTCGGACGAAATAGAGACGGGCCACTACGCCCGCAAATGGGGGACGCCGTGAGCGACAGCAGTGCCGACACCACCATCGACCCGCTGGCCTACCGCTTTAGCGAGCCGCGTTACTTCGACGACTTCGAGGTGGGCGAGCGGTTCTACCTGCCCTCGCGCACCATGACCGAGGCGCTGTTCAGCGCGTTCCAACTGGCCAGCGGTGACAATCACCCGATCCACTATGACCGGCACTATTGCGCGGCCCAGGGGCACCGCGACCTGCTGGCCCACGGCTATCAGGTGCTGATCCAGTGCTGCATTGGCGCAGGCGTGCTGCCCCAGGTCATGGGGCCCAGCCTGATCGGCTTTATCGAGCAGTATTCGCGGTTTCTGAAGGGCGTTTATTGTGGGGACACGCTCTACCCCTCTGTGGTGATCAGCGATCTCAAACGCCAGAACTCCACAGGGGTGATGACGGTTGCCATCACGGTCCACAATCAGGATGGCGTGCTGGTC
Organism: Pseudomonadota bacterium; assembly: GCA_039026375.1. Lineage (GTDB taxonomy): Bacteria > Pseudomonadota > Alphaproteobacteria > Rhodobacterales > Rhodobacteraceae > Thermohalobaculum. The sequence continues at coordinate 26,022 of JBCCML010000016.1, read as the reverse complement.
TGCGACGGCGAGCAGAAGTATCTGGTGCGCCGCAAAAAGGAATAGCCCTTCCAGCGGCCTAACGCCCCCATCCAATCCCATGCTTGATTGCGCGCCGCTTGCAAGGTGGCTGTGTTCACGGGATTGTCGGCCAAAATTCAGACAAGGTTCCGGCAAAGTCCAGGGAGGACACCATGAGCGACGTGGTCAGCTACAGAACGGACGGCGACGTGGCCGTCATCACCGTGAACAGCCCCCCGGTCAACGCGCTCAGTCATGCGGTGCGCTCGGGGATTGTCGAGGGCGTCAGCCAGGCAATCGCGGATGACGGCGTCACGTCGATCGCGTTGGTCTGCGAGGGTCGCACCTTCATCGCGGGCGCCGACATCACAGAGTTCGGCAAGCCGTCCAAGGACCCGCACCTGCGCGAGGTCCACGAACAGATGGAGGCCTGCCCCAAGCCCATGGTGGCCGGGATCTTCGGCACGGCCCTGGGGGGCGGACTGGAGACGGCCCTGGCCTGTGATGCGCGCGTCGCCGTGCCCTCGGCCAAGGTCGGCCTGCCCGAGGTGAAGCTGGGTATTTTGCCGGGCGCGGGCGGCACACAGCGCCTGCCCCGGTTGGTCGGTGTCGAAAAGGCGATCCAGATGATCTGCCAGGGCGATCCGATTGGCGCCGCGGAGGCGCTGGAATTGGGGGTGGTCGACCGCGTGACCGACGGCGATCTGACCCAGGAGACTATCGCCATGGCCCGCGAGATCGCCAGTCAGGGCAACCAGCTGGTCAAGGTCCGCGACCGCGACGAGAAACTGGCCGAGGTCGACCCGGAGGTTTTCGCCCGCGCCCGCAGCGAATGGGCCAAGAAGAAGCGCGGCTTCATGGCGCCGCAAAACTGCATCGGGGCGATCGAGGCGGCAGCCACCCTGCCCTTTGACGAGGGCATGGCCGCAGAACGGACCCTGTTTGCCGAACTGATGGAGAGCGATCAGTCCGCCGCGCAACGCCATTTCTTCTTTGCCGAGCGTCAGGCGGCCAAGATCCCCGATGTGCCGCGCGACACGCCGGTGCGCGAAATCAACACGGCGGCCGTCCTGGGCGCGGGCACCATGGGCGGCGGCATCGCTATGAACTTCGCCAATGCCGGTATCCCGGTGACCATCGTCGAACAAAACGAGGAGGCCCTGGTGCGAGGCCTGGGCGTCATCCAAAGCAACTACGAGCGCTCGGCCAAGCGGGGACGCTTCTCAATGGAGGAAGTTGATCGCCGCATGGGCCTGATCACGGGCTCGCTGGACTTCGGCGCGGTGGCGGATGTGGACATCGTGATCGAGGCTGTCTTCGAGAACATGGCCCTGAAGAAAGAGATCTTTGCCAAGCTGGACGCCACCTGCAAGGCGGGCGCGATCCTGGCCACCAATACCTCGACGCTGGATGTGGACGAGATCGCCGCGGCTACTGCGCGTCCCGAAGACGTCATAGGTCTGCACTTCTTCTCGCCCGCTAACGTAATGAAATTATTGGAAGAAGTCAGGGGTGAGAAGACGGCCAAGGACGTCATCGCCACCTGCATGGGCCTGGCCAAGCGCATTGCCAAAGTGCCCGTGATGGCCCGGGTCTGCCACGGCTTTATCGGCAACCGGATGCTGCATGCCTATTTCGACCAGGCCTTTGCGATGCTCTATGAGGGGGCGATGCCGTGGGACGTGGACCGCGCGCTCTATGACTTCGGCTTGGCCATGGGGCCGTTCGCGATGTCGGACCTGGCGGGGCTGGATGTCAGCTGGCGCATCCGCCAGGAAAAGGGCCAGGTGAACCCGATCGCAGACCGGCTGTGCGAGCTGGGTCGCTTTGGCCAGAAGACCAAGGCCGGGTACTATCGCTACGAGGACGGCTCGCGCACGCCGCAGCCCGACGATGTCACCCGCCAAATCGTCGAAGAAGAGGGCCTGCGTCTGCACAATCAGCGCCGCGAGATCGGCGCCGAGGAGATCGTCGAGCGTACCATGTTGGCCCTGGTCAACGAGGGCGCGCGCATTCTGGAAGAGGGCATCGCGCTGCGCGCCTCGGACATCGATGTCACCTATGTCTATGGCTACGGGTTCCCGGTCTATCGCGGCGGGCCCATGTTCCACGCCGACCTGATCGGCTTGCCCAAGGTGCTGGAGAAGATCAAAGCCTTCCATGCCGCGGGGTATGGCAACAAGGTCTGGCAGCCTGCCGCCCTGATCGAACGCCTGGTGGCCGAGAGCAAAAGCTTCAAGGACTATGACAGCGAAAAGTGACAACAAAAGTTGACACTTTACTGAATCTAGACCCTACTGCGCGCTGAATGTGGCCGCGCCCTGCGGCCCGTTCCAGCAAGCAGGAGGGTGCTTTCATGTCCGGAATCTGGTCAATCCGCGAGCGTGTGGCCCGTTTGGCAGCCCTGGATCAGCGATACCAGGCGCCGGGCGCGCGGCGTCATCGCTATGAGTTTGGCCCGAAACTGTCAGAGGCGGACTTGGACGCCTGGGAGCGGGAAAATGGCGTCAGCCTGCCCACCGACCTACGCGCTTTTTACACGGTCTGTGGCGACGGCGGCCCCGGGCCGCTTAACGGCATGCGTTGCCTGTCGAGTGTGCGCCTGCGCGCGGGTCTGAACGGCGCCGCGCCGCTGATCGAGGCGGTGGTGACCGGCCAGGCGGTGGCGTTGTGCCTGGACGGCGATGGATCGGTGGTCGAGCTGCCCGATGACGGCCGCGGCTCGGCTGGGCCATTCCTGGCCTTCTACGAGCGCTGGCTAGATCAGGAGACCCGCCGGTTCGAGACGATCGAGCGGCTGTTCCCGACCTCGCGCTCTCTAGACGAGCTGTCCGCGCAAGCCGAAGCGGCTTTGGGAAAGTTTCCGGTGGCGGATTACTTCACCTCGGTCGTCGGGGCACAAAGGCCGGAAAAGCTGTTTGGCGAAGAGGACGAAATCCGGGACTGGAAGGTCCAGCGCAACTGGTACGAAGATCAGTTCCGCCGTTACAAGGCCCGCTATCAGTTCCATGCAGGAACAGCCGGCGGCTTTATGAAGAGCTTTCCCCGCAAGCGTGTCGCCAAGGGCTGATTGCTTTCCCCCACCCTACCCCTCCCCACGAGGGGGAGGGAACACCATCGCAAGGGATGGAGGGGATGGCGCTGAACCCGTAGGTTGGGCGCGCTATTCCGTCGGGATCGGCAGGGAAATCGGCGGGTGTGGCAGGCCCCGGCGGCTTATCTGAAGATCTGGCCCCGCCGCGATCCTGGAGAAACTGCCGCCCGTGGTGCGCACGCGGGGGCCCTGCGCGTAGGACTTGATCGACAGCACCTCGATCGTCCAGGCGGCGGAAACCTCTGCCCTGCCATCGACGTAGCTGAGTTGCGAGGTCGTGGTCTGCGCACGCAAGCGTCCAGTGATCCAGACGCTTTGGTAGCGGCCCGTGAACCGGTGGGGCATTGCCAGCTCTGCCCGGATAACCTGGTTTGCGGGGGGCTGCGGATAGTGGATGCAGGCGCCGACGAAGGGCAGCAGCAGGAACGCGCCGACGGGGTCCGGGTCGGCCGACAACGGCAAGGCGTAGCCCGGCAATTGCACGATCTGGCCGTCCATCGTCGGATTAATCGCCTGCTGCGCCGCGGCGCGGGCGGCGTCCAGCGCGGCCATGTCCCGGATCAAGCGGTGCGGGTCCAGCCCATCCGCAGCCAGACTGTCGACGATTTGCTGTGCCATAGCATGTTGGTCGCTACCCTGGGGCAGCAGACCGGCATCGACGGCGGCAAACGTCTCGACGGCATATTCCAGATCGAACCGCACCCACATGGAAAGGCCCTCGAAGGGATCGACGGGCGGGACGGCACCTTCTTCGGGGACGAGCATTTCCCACCCTATCGTGCGCGCGCTGGCCTCCGTGGTCTGAGCTATAGCTTCGGCCGCCGGCGTCGCCGCCAGCAAACAAAGCGATAGAACAGCCACGATCCGACGGATCATCCGCACCTCCGACACCGGGTGCCGGCACCGGCCCCGCGGTGGGTATAGCACGCCTGACCACTTGTCGTCGCCTGGGGCTTTTCGCGCCGCCTGCCCCGGCCTATGCAGTAGGCAAAGAGGAGAGATACATGCGCGATCTGACAGGGAAATTGGTCTGGATAACCGGGGCCGGCACAGGCATTGGGGCGGCCGCGGCAAAGCGCTTAGCTGAGGCGGGCTGCCGGTTGGTCCTGTCCGGGCGCCGGGCCGAGCGGTTACAGGCGGTGGCGGCGGAGACCGGCGGCCATATCCAGGTGTTGGACGTCATGGACCGCGACGCCGTGGCGGCCGCTGGGGCCGAGATCGCCGAAAGCCACGGGACCGTGGACATCCTGGTGAACAACGCCGGGATCAACGTGCCGAATCGGCATTGGAGCGAGGTCTCGACCACCGACTGGGAGGCGATACATCGGATCAATGTCGACGGTGTCTTCTACTGCACCCAGGCGGTTCTGCCCGCCATGCGGGTACGCAAGGAAGGCCAGATCATCAACATCTCGTCCTGGGCGGGCGTGCGGCCCAGCTTTCTGACCGGTCCCGCCTACACCGCTGCCAAACATGCCGTGAACGCGCTGACCGAGAACCTGAACATGGAAGAGTGCGTCAACGGCATTCGCGCCACCGCGATCTGCCCGGGCGAGGTTTCAACTGAGATCATGGACAAGCGGCCGGTGCCGATCCCCGCCGAGATCCGCGCCAAGATGGTCCAACCTGAGGATATGGGCCAGGCGATCTGGTTCGTGGCCGCCCAGCCCGAGCATGTTTGCCTGAACCAGATGGTCGTCAGCCCCACCTGGAACAGGGGCTATGTGAAGTTCCACGACGGCGCGGGGCTGGAGTAAGGGCGCAATCGATGCGTGTTCAGTCGATCGCGTGGGGCATTTCGATTCTTCGCGTTGGGGTGCTCGTGCCATTTTCGATCGTCGCGCTACACGAAGTTGATGCCGCCCTCGCCGGTTCTGATCTAACGTCTAGGATAAGGGCTGCCGCGATCATTCTGTTCCTGCCGATGGTGGTGCTCGGAACTCTGGCGATCACCTACATTCTGCGCCGTTGGTTACTGCTGCGGGCTGGACTGTCCGTGCAGCTCGCCAGATGGTACGCCGCGCGCACAGACATGTGGCTATCGCCAATGGCACTGGCAATCCCTTTGGCTTTCCAGCCGATCTTCGCCTTCCCCGCCGTCGTATCGTTCCTGGCCGGCATTCTGTTCGCAGAGATCTCAGAGCGATCGCTCGAGGATGAATGGCCACCTGACTTTCTGCAGATCCTGATGTCGGTCTTGATCGCGGTGTCCGCCGCAGGATCTGTCGTTTGGTGGTTCGACGGACGTGTGGATTCTATTGCGGGCCTTATTGCGTGCGCGTTCGTGGCAACCTGGCTATGGCTGATTGCCCTGCTGGGTTGGCGGCGCCCTCCTAGCATCGAGGATGAGGCTGAGGTGTTTTAGCCTCTAACGCTCTGCAATGAGCGAACCGAGAGTTCCCACTAGGAGGTTGCGATAGTTAAGCCAACAGATACGCAAACAGGTGGAGCCGGGGCGATCGCCATCATGAAATCGGTCGCAGAACTGGCACACCAGTTCTTTGTCAGCCTGCAGTTGCGGGTGGCGATTGAAGCGGACCGGGACGCTCTGGGCCGCTGGATGCACCTGCTGTTTAGGCGCCAGCATGAGGCGAAGTTCCTCTCCAGCTTCGAGAAACTGGGGCTGCGCGGGCTGCCGCATGCGGTGGCCTGTGCGCGCTATCACGCGCTCTCGAACGCGATGGGCGGTGTGGCGGTTGAATACCATGAGGAAAGCGCACGAAAGGCCTGGGTGCGGTTTCGCTATCCGCGCTGGATCCATGATGGCCCGGCTCTGGCCGCCTTGCCAGCGGAGGCTGGGCGCGGTTTCCTGACCGGCTGGTACGCGCAAAACGGGGTCAGCCTGGGCAATCCGCGGCTGGGCTATGTCTGTGTGTCAGAGGATGTCTCGGGTTATGGTCTCTGCGGGTACTTCGTCGAGGAGGCGCATGATCTAACGGAAGACACGCGGCTCAGATTCGCCCCCAATGAGGTGCCGCCGCGCTTCGATCCTGCCGATCAGCCTCACCCCCCTGCCGCTGATTGGGATGCCGCGCGCCTGGCCAAGGCCGAGCGGAACTATGCCGCCGAGTACCTGCGCAACGGGTTGCCCACCCTGGGCGAGGTTCTGGGCCAAGAGCGTATGCGCCAGATCGCCCTGCCCGCTGCGCGTCTGACCGGCCTGCAGTGTTGGCGGCAGGTGGTGGACGCAGCCGGCGGGGAAGACGGTGGGCCAGAGGGCGCGGCAGCAGTCCTGGCCCAGTTGTTCGCAGCAGCCGGCGACCGGGTCACCTTGGACGGCACCCAGATAGAAACGACCGACATGCGCCTTGTGCGCGGGATCATCGGGCCCGCCCGCGACGACATCCTGGCGGCCTGGGTGGAGATCGCCCGTGGCATCGTGCACGGCCATCGCGCGCGCATGACGCTGGATGTCGACTTGCATGACCATGGTGCCACCTGGCAGATCGGCATGGCATAAAGCCCCCGCAGCGAAAGGACCCTGCATGACGAAAGGCGCCGTTCAGCTGGAAGTGACGCAGCTTGCCTACGCAGCGGAGCGTGCCCGCATCGCCAAACTGCTGGAGGGGCCTGTGCTGCACATCGGCGCGCGCAGCCAGGTGATCGACCAGAAGGTCGAGGGCCGGTTTACCTGGCGCGGCGCGCTCTCTGGGCAAAAGGTCGTGGGCGCCGACTTGGAAGAAGGCGACAATGTCGACTTGGTCATGGACATCACCTGGCCCCTGGAACGCGTCAATGCCGCCTTGGGGGAGGATCAGACCTTTGGCGCGGTTATCTGCGCGCACCTGCTGGAACATGTGCGCGACCCGTTCGTGGCGGCGCGCAACGTCGCCGCGTTGTTGCGCCCGGGCGGTCTGGCCTTCATCCAGGTGCCCTGGGTCCAGGGCTTTCACGACTTTCCGGACGACTTTTGGCGGATCTCGTTCTCAGGCCTGCAGGTCCTGTTCCCCGACTTCCAGACGGAGGATATGTTCTATTCTGGCGGCTCCTCGGACGTCTGCTACCGCCTGCACCGCGGCGGGGTGCCCGCCGTGGATGTCGAGGCGCTGAAACTAGAGCCGCAGCTATTCCAGGTGCTGCTGCCACAGCCCGCAAACCAGAACATGCTGAAACAGTTGGGCAAGACCGCCTATCTCAGCCGCGGCTACATGCCCGCCACCGTGCTGACCTGGTTGGCGCGAAAACCTGCCTAACCTCTGACGCCACGGCTCACGCCCCGGCGCGGCCTGTTTACTCGGCGGGCCTGATCGGTAATGTCGCGCCGAACACCGGTCAGCGAGGGGACAGAACGATGCGCGCACTTCTCTGCAAGGAATTCGGTCCGCCCGAGGATCTGGTCCTGGGCGAGTTGGACGTGCCCGAGCCAAGCGAAGGCGAGGTCCGCATCACCGTCTATGCAGCGGGCGTGAACTTCCCTGACTTCCTGATCATCCAGGACAAGTACCAGTTCAAACCCGAACGCCCCTTTGCCCCTGGCGGGGAGTTTGCCGGCATCATCTCCGCGGTTGGCCCGGGCGTGACAGCATTCAAGGTCGGTGACAAAGTGATGGCCTCGGCCGTGCACGGCGCCTTTGCCGAGGAAGTGCTGGCAGAGACGACCAAATGCTTCCACGTCCCTGACGCGATCGACCACGATGTCGCTGCCTCGTTGAACATCGTCTACGGCACGTCCTACCACGCGCTGTTCGACAGAGGGGCGATGCAGGCGGGCGAGACGGTGTTGGTCCTGGGCGCCGCCGGCGGCGTGGGCCTGGCCACGGTCGAATTGGCCAAAGCCGGAGGGGCGACCGTGATTGCAGCGGCGTCATCCGAGGAAAAGCTGGCAGTCTGCCGCGCACATGGCGCAGATCTGTTGCTGAACTACAGCGAGGGCGATTTCCGCGCCAAGCTGAAGGAGCTGTGCCCCACGGGGCCGGATGTCATCTACGACCCGGTTGGTGGTGAGCTCAGCGAGCTTGCCTTCCGTTCGATCGGCTGGCGCGGGCGTCATCTGGTGATCGGCTTTGCGGCGGGTGACATCCCCAAGATCCCGCTGAACCTGGCGTTGTTGAAGCAGGCCAGTCTGGTCGGCGTGCTCTGGGGTGCCTATACGCGCAAGGAGCCCGAGGCCTATGCCCAGGACATGAAGACGTTGATGGATTGGGTGATCGACGGTCGGATCAAACCGCGCGTGTCGGGCCATTACGCGCTGGCCGAAGGCGGTGCCGCGATCCGGCACATTGCCGATCGCAAGGCCGTGGGCAAACTGGTCATTGAGCCGCTAAAGTAGGCGCTGCAGGCGCACCCCGAGGAGAGAGCGATGTTCGACGTGACAACCAATCCCGCGCGGCTCGGCTTCGATAGCGAGCGGTTGGCGCGCTTTCGGACCTGGATGCAGCGCTGGGTCGATCAGGGCAAGTACCCCGGCGCCCAGGTGCTGATTGCGCGGCGCGGCGAGCTGGTGCTGAACGAAAGCGTCGGCATGCGCGATGTCGAGAGCGGCATCGCCTGGTCGCCTGACACGATCCTGCGCATCTATTCCATGACCAAGCCCATGACCTCGGTCGCCTTTCTGATGCTGTTCGAGGAGGCGGAGGTCCACCTGGACACACCGCTGGCCGAGATCCTGCCGGAGTTCGCCGATGTCCAGGTGCTGATCAATGGCGCCGAGCGCATTGACCAGGTGGAGCCACTGACGACGCCCCTGACCGTCCACCACCTGCTGACGCACACCTCGGGTCTGACCTATGGCTTCAACGAGGGTGTGTTGCCGACCGCGATGAACGAGGCCCGCGTCAGTTTCGGCCCGCGCCGGCCCAGCGGTCCAGACACGCTGACGGTGTCTGACGATGACACCGACCTCGCGGCGATGGTCAGTGAACTCGCACAGCTGCCCCTGGGCTTCCAGCCCGGCGCGCGCTGGAACTATGGGGTGTCGACCGATGTGCTGGGTCGGGTGGTCGAAGTCGTCTCGGGCAAACCGTTGGACACGTTCTTTGCCGAGCGCATACTGGACCCGCTGGACATGCACGACACCTTCTTCGAGGTGCCCGCCGAAAAGGCGGATCGGTTCGCAAATTGCTATGTGCTGACACCAAAGGATCCGTTGCGCCTGCTGGATCCGGCAGCCAAAAGCCCCTTCCTGGCCGGCGGCGTCAAGATCCTGTCGGGCGGCGGCGGCCTGCTGTCGACCGGGGCAGACTATCTGCGCTTTGCCGAGATGTTGCGCGGTGGCGGCGCCTTGGGCGACGTGCGCCTGCTGGCGCCCAAGACGGTTGAGGTGATGACCCGCAACGCGCTGCGGGGCGATCTGGCCAGCATGGGTCAGGCGGTGTTTGCCGAGGTTGCCTTTGACGGGATCGGCTTTGGCCTGGGCGTCAGCGTGACGCTGGACCCGGGCGTTGCAAAGACCGTGGCGTCGGAAGGCGATTATGGCTGGGGCGGCATGGCCTCGACCATGTTCTGGGTAGACCCAAAGAGCGAATTGACCGCGATGTTCCTGACGCAGCTTGTGCCCTCCTCGGCCTATCCGGTGCGCAAGGAGATGCGGGCCCTGACCTATGGCGCGATGCTGGGCGGCTGATCGCTGCTATCTGCGGCGGCGTATCGTGCGCATGAGGGCGCGGCGCAGCATGCCGATTGCCGCCCCACGCGGGTTACGAACCATCATCAGCAGTCTGAAAATGTCGCGCATGTGACCCCCAGTTCGGTAACGGGAATAGCGCGCCAAGTCTTACCCGGCGGTTACCTGGCCTCCATGGCCTGCGCGAACGCGCGCCATAATGGCCCGTTCGCCTCGCTGTCGCGCGGGGTCTCGGCATGCCACTGCACCCCGATGGCGAAGCCGGGCGCTCCGTCGATCACAATCGCCTCGGCGGTGTCGTCGGGCGCCCTGCCCTCGACCACGACCCGCTCGCCGGCCTCCAACAGGCCCTGGCCATGCAGCGTGTTCACCTGGATCTGTTGGCACCCATAGATCCCAGCGAAGACGCCGTCCGGCAGTAAGTCGACTCCGTGCCGGGGACTAAACCGCTCCTCACGCGGGGCCTCGCGGTCCATGCGGTGGTTCATCCGCCCTGGCAGGTCGCGAATTTCAGGATGCAGCGTCACTCCAAAAGCGACCGCCATCTCTTGCATGCCGCGGCAGACCCCGAAAAGGGGCACCGACTGCGCGACGCAGGCCTCAACCAGTTCCAGTGCCACCTGATCGCGCATCGGGTCGAAGGGGCCATGCCCCTCCGTTTCCGCATGGCCGTACTCGGACGGGTGTACGTTGGGCCTGGCGCCGGTCAGCACCACGCCGTCCAACACCTGCAGCAGATGGCCAATATCCTGCGTCTCCGGCAAGGCTGGGATTAACAGCGGCACCGCGCCGGTCATCGCCGCCACGGCCTGTGGATAGCTGTCGGCCGCACGCTGGCTGGGGGCGCCGCCGCGGCTTTCCTCTGCGGTGCATAATATTCCGACGGTCTTGCGGGTCATGGCGCCATCTTGGAAGGTGGCGGCAGACAAAACAAGGGAGGGAGCCTGTGATCAACGCGCTTCAGACGCTGGTCAACGACAATCCGGCGCTGGTTCGCCGCGGCCGCTGGACGGATGCGGTGATGGGCCTTGGAATTGGCGAGCGCAACTGGCTAATCACCATTCGGGGCGGCCGCATCGACAAGATCGAACCCGAGGATCTGGCAGTCGTCAGCTGTGACTTCGCGATCCGTGGAACCGAGGATGCCTGGACCAAGTTCTGGCAACCCATGCCACCGCCGCGCCACCACGACATCAGCGCGCTGATCCGCGAAGGCAAGATGCGATTTGAGGGGAACATCGACCTACTGCTGGCCAACTTCCTCTATTTGAAGCTGGTGCTGGAGACGTTGCGGGGGCGCGTGTGATGGAGATCGAAGCAATCACCGGGCGCTATGGGCACCTTGAGATCGGCGGACGGACGTACCGCCTGTACTGGGAAGAAGCGGGCAGCGGCATCCCGCTACTTTGCTTGCACACGGCGGGCTCGGATGCGCGGCAGTATCGCGCCCTTCTAAATGATCCCGAAGTAACCGACCGCTTTCGGGTCATCGCGTTCGACATGCCCTGGCATGGCAAGTCGTCCCCGCCGGTCGGCTTCCAGGACGAAGAGTATCAGCTAACCACCGAGGGCTATGTGGATCTGGTGGTGACCGTGTCCCTCGCTTTGCGGCTGGATCGGCCCGTGGTGATGGGCTGTTCGATCGGTGGTCGTGTGGTGTTGGAACTGGCCAAACGGCACCCGGATTTGTTTCGTGCCGTCATCGGCCTGCAATCCTCGGCCTTTGCGCAGCGCTACTTCCCGATCGATCCGCTGCATAAACCAAACATCCATGGCGGTGAGATGTGCGCTGCCTATTGCTATGGGTTGGTTGGGCCGGGCGCCCCGCTGGAGCACCGATGGGAGACGCTATGGCATTACATGCAAGGCGGCCCTGGGGTCTTTAAGGGCGATCTGCATTTCTATTCGATGGACGGCGACGTCAGCGATCGGCTCAGCGAGATCGATACCAGTGCCTGCCCCGTCTTCATGCTGACCGGGGAGTACGACTATTCCTGCACGCCAGAGGCAAGCCAGGAGACGGCGGCCCTGATCCCCGGTGCGGAGTTGACCGTCATGAAGGGGCTAGGGCACTTCCCGATGTCGGAGGATCCCGACGCCTTTCGGGAGCATCTTATGCCTGTCCTGAATCGGATAATTGCCGACTGAACACGAAACCGACTGACAACCAGCTCAGCCCCTCACACTGGGCCCTGCGGGGCGAAGCCACATGTGCAGCCAGCCCGCCTAACCACGCCCGATAAAGGGCATCTTCGTCGCCATGATCGTCATGAACTGGACGTTACTCTCCAACGGCAGTTCGGACATATTCAGGACGGCCTGCCCGACGTGGTCAACATCCATGCGTGGCTCCACCGCGATGGACAGATCGGCCTGTTGGACGCCCTCGGCCATCTTCTCGGTCATCGGCGTTTCCGCGTTACCGATGTCGATCTGACCGCAAGCAATGTCGTAAGGGCGCCCGTCCAGCGACAATGTGCGAGTCAGTCCCGTGATCGCGTGTTTCGTGGCGGTGTATGGAGCAGATCCCGGCCGCGGCACATGGGCCGAAATCGACCCGTTGTTGATAATGCGGCCGCCCTGCGGTGACTGCGCGCGCATCTGGGCAAAGGCCGCTTTGGCGCAGTAGAAGGCGCCGTTCAGATTGACATCGACAACCATGCGCCAGTCGTCGACCGACATCTCATCTATGGTCAGGGGTGGCGTCCCGGCGCCGGCATTGTTGAACAGCATGTCGAGGCGCCCGAAAGCTGCCACCGTCTTTGCGAAGGCCGTCTGCACGGCTTCCCAGTCCGATACGTCGCAGGGCACGATCAGGCTGTGACCGCCGGCCATGTCGGCCGTTTCAGCCAATGGTGCTTCGCGGCGGCCAACCAGTGCCACCTGCCAGCCAGCCCCCAGCAACGCCTTCGCAGCTGCTCGCCCAACCCCGGTGCCCGCGCCCGTAACCAGTGCTGACTTTGACATGATGACCTCCCCATTTGCTGGGGCAACTCACCATAGATCAGTCGCAGGACGCAAGCACCCAGGGGCAAAATCACTTGTAGTAGTAGTGTCCGTAATAGCCGATCGACTTGGCGATGTTGGTGCGATTCAGGACCATCGCGACGCGACGGGATTTGTTCATGGTCAGCAGGCTGAGCGCAGTACGGACCAGCCGCCGTTTCGTTCTTTTCCACGAGACCGAGAACATCACGAGATCCACATGTGTGGCGATCACGCGGATATCCGTCAACGCCAGCACGGGTGGCGTATCCAGGATGATCATGTCGTAGCGTTCACGCAATTGATCCATCAATGTCGCAAACTTCTGCGAAGCAAAGATGTCCGCCGTGATCTTGGGGGATTTATCCGCATAGATCACATCAAAATCCGCGGTTTCATGGGTCAGGATAATGTCATCCAACGAAGACTTGCCCGCGAAATACGAGATTAAACCGTCTTCCCCTCGACCGCCCATGTCCAGCGTCAAACGTCGCCGGCGCAGGTCGCAATCCATCAGAAGGACCCGACAATGCTGTTGGGTGGCGCTGGACATCGCAAGGGCTGCGGAAAGCAGTGTCTTACCCTCGCCTGGCCCTGCGGACGACATCGCAACCACTTTGACGTCTCCATCCACGCCAGACAATTGGATGGAGGTCCTGAGATTTCGAATGCCCTCGACAAACGCTGACGAGGGCTTGTCGAGCATGTACTTCAGCACGTTGCCCCGGGCTGAAAGCGGCGCTTTGGGCACGATGCCCAGCAGCGGAAGGCCAGTGTAGCCCTCGACTTCTTCTGGGGTCGAGAATGTCTGATCAAGCATCTCGACGATTGCCACGACCATTGCTGCAACGAGCAGTCCCAGTAGGATCGCAGCCCCGAGGGCCGTGCGTAGTCGCGGCGAAGATTTAGCGCGCGGAACCCGAGCCTGGGAAATGATGATGGCGTCTGCCTGATGCACACCCTGCTGGACAGTGGTCTCTTGCAGACGGCTTAGGAATGTCTCGTAGATCAGGCTGACCGCCTGCGCTTCACGCTCCAATTGACGCAGCTTCACGAGTTCAGCGCCTTGCAGTTCCTGGATCTCCTCCAACTCGGCGATCTGGCGATCCACGCTTTGAAGGTTGGCGCCCGATTGTGCCAGTTCGCGTTCAAGACGGTTTGTCACCGCCTGCATTTCGGTTGTGAAGCGCTCTAACGCGCGTTGCGCGCCATCAGCCTCTGGCCCACCCAGGGTCATGATCGACTTGGCAAGGTTCTCAAGTCGGATCGAACCAGAAAGGGTGGCCGCACCGATCAGATCGCCTTCTCCGATAAGACGGTTGAGTTCAGCCAATTGAGGGCCGTTGCGGTCACGGCTGCCGACAATGTCTGAGCGGGTTGTTCGAAGCGCCACCAAGCTTTGCGTGACGCCGTCGATTGCCTCGTCCGTCAGGAACTCGTGCTCGGCCGTGTGGGCAGTGACCGCTGCTTCGGCTTCTTCAAGGGTCACCTTCAACTCGGCAACCCGGTTCGACAGCCACTGCGTTGCCTGTTCGGTGCCCTCGTACTTCGTCTCGATCTGGTTCAGTTTATATTGCTCGGCAATTGTATTTGCGATCAGCGCAGACTTTCTTGGATCGGTGGTCTTCACCGCGACGGTGAACACGAACGAAAAATGCACCGGGATCACACTTACCTTTGCGATCAACCTGTCTATTGCACGCTCGCGGATCTCCTCGGGCGGTACGGTTACGCGCTCTGCGTTAGAAGATCCGAAGATCCATCTAAAAACGCCGCCAATCGAGAAACCGCCGCTTTCCTCGCCGTCAGCAGACGGCTCCTTCGGCAACAGCGGGTTGAATTCGCGGTCCTTTGTCAGATCCAACGCGTCGACCACCCGCGCCATGAGATTACGCGATCGAATGACCTGCAATTGGCTTCGGATTTCCCGACTGTCGCCCGTTACCCCGCCAACAACTGACTCAATATCGATGATATCGGCCTGGTAGACCTCAAGTTTAATGGTCGTGCTGGCCGAATACATTGGAGTCGCTGAGCGCAACCAAAGAATTGCCAGCACAACAAAGAATGTCATTATCGCCGCAATCAGCCATTTGCGGCGCCAAACAATGGTGAGCAAGTTCGTGGACGCGGCGACCGTGTCGGATTGTGCCGGGCCGCCGGGCTTCTCAACCGCTACGTAATCGTTGGCTCTGAGCTCGTTCACCGAAGACCCTTCCTGAACACTCAACACACCTTGGGCGGGATATGTGAAAGACCCACTGTTCACCACCCACTGACAGTGTAGATGGTTTCCCCCGCAAATACCAGCTTGCTGGATAGTTCGGCGAGGTTAATGCCCCGTTCGAGATGAGCTCAATAATCTGTCAAAAACGGACAAAAATGCGTCTCCAGTGGGTTTCTCGCCGTATATCGCCTCGACCTTTCGCCGGGCCGCCAATGACAATGCTTCACGTTGGCGTAGGTCGGTCGCGATCCTCTCGAGTCTATTTGCCATTGCCGGCGCGTCATCGCGATCCACCAGATAACCGTCAACACCATCAGCGATGATCCCGTCAGGGCCGCCAGACCGGGTCGATACGGCGGGCACCCCCGAGGCCATCGCTTCAACGACGGAAATCCCAAAACCTTCCTCGTCCGAGGCTAAGGCGTACGCTATCGCGCCGCGGTAAAGCTCTGCCAGATCCTGGACCGACGGGAAGATGTGAACATCGATTTGGCTCCAGAGCCCCAGCTCCACAGCGCGCGTCCGGAAGGCGTCTGTTGGTCCATCGCTGCCCGCCAGCGCCAATCTGGGTGGTCTGTCCATGCGTTGGCATAGGTTTGCGAACGCGGCGAGCAACATCATGTGGTTCTTGCGGGGATCGCGCATCCGTCCAACCGACAAGATGTACCCCGGCTGTACGGGGGGCCTGTCGGGTGGGTGAAAGAGGTTCTCGTCGACCCCAGGGGCGGCAAAGACAACATGCGTACCGGTGTCTCCTGCGACCCGTTCGACATGCTCTTGCATCCACGCGTTCTCGACCTGCACTGCGTCGACCGACCGGAGTGCCATCGTCTCAATCGCGGCGTTTCGCCGGGTCATGTAGCGGGTCAACGCCCCTTTCAGGCCGCTTGCGCCATTCAGCAGCGCGCGCCGCTCAACCTCGATCAGGGTCGCAACCTGCATTGAAACGGGAATACCCAGACCCACCACAGGAATGGCCCAACTGGGGGTGCCGCAGACCACTTGGATGAGGTCCAGAGCCCGCAACTCCCTGGTCAGCGCCGCCCGAGGCTTGTAGCGCTGAAACTCAAACTCGGTGAAGCGCGCGCCCACATGTGTGAAAGCCATTTCTTCGAAGACGCCCTGTCGGGTCCTTACAGGTGTCGCCCACGTGCCGGGGGCCAACAACCGGCGGCTTTCGGTGTCGCGCGAGCTGGTCGCCAGAGAGATGATCTTCAGGTCATGGTCAGATCGTTCGCGGATCGTCTTGACCAGGAACTGGGCCACGGATTGAACACCGCCCTCGTAATCCAATGCTGGGACGACAAGGCCTATTCGTGCCATCTCAATGCCGGCCGTTCAGACCGAAGGCAGCGTCCTGACGATAACAGGATAACAGCGCAGTTGTCATCACAGGCCCCTCAACTGGTTCAATCCCGATCGTGTCATTGCGATCGGTTGGTAAGCGCCGGTTGCTCGAACCCAAAGCAGATAACAAAGCCCAATGCACAAAGCGGCACGAACGCTGACAGACGGCTCCAGGAACACGGTAAACACCGACACGCAACTGGTCAGCCCGAGCGCTAGGCAGAGCTCGCCAAGTACCGCAAGACCAAGACCCCTGTCCCGGAAGGCAATCAGCCAGACCGCGACGGCCATGGCGATACAAACAAACACGGCAGTGCGCGCCAGCGCGATGCCCGTGATCCCGAAAGCCGGTGTCAACGTCCAAGCCAGCGCCAGCAGGCCAACGGCCGCCATGGCCAGCATGATGCGATTGAAACGCCCGTTCGACAGCAGTTGGATCGCAAGGACCGGCAGCAGCATGCCACCTGCCGCATAAGCGGGTGCCAGAACCGTCAAAACATCCCCCGCCGGCCTGAACGGTTCGCCATAAACCAGCACGATAATTTGGCCCCCCAAGGCGGCCAAGAAAATCGCAACCGTGGTGGAAATCGTCACCGTCAGGCGCGTCATCGTCCGAACAAACTGATCGTGCGATGCTGCATCATTTGCCCGTTTCGACAGGTGTGGTGTGTTAGCACTCTCGAACATCGCAAGCATATACCAAACCATGCTGAGAAGGGTCAGGGCCGCGCCGTAGTGCCCCAGCGCTTCGGCCGAGAGAAGCTCCTTGCCGATGGTCAATTCACCCCGTGACCAGACAAGGATGGAGCAGATGGCAATCACCCAAAGGTTGGCTGCGTAAAGCAGGATCTCGCGCAGCGGCGGCAATCCGGGCCGCTGGGCACTGGGCAATGCACTGCGCCCTTCGCGTTTCACGCCCAAAAGCAGCACCAGAAAATAGCCAAGCGTGCTGGTGACAATGACTGCCAACGCAGAATTGACATCTTCGGCCTGAACGAAAAACAGCCCTCCCAACACCATCACGCTTGCTTCCAGGCACCCCGCCCACAGCTTCAGATCAAATCGAAACCGCCCGTGCGTTGCTGCTTCGGCGACGCTGCGTCCGACGATGATCAAGCTCCAGAAAAGCAGGATCACAAGCGTTGAGATGTCGAACTCCAGATAAAACGCGCCAGTGATACCCGTGGCGATCACCGCGGTCACAAGGCTAAGCGTAATCCAAATTCGTTGTATGCGCTGCCATCTCGGTCGCTCCTCGTCCTTCAACAGCGTGAGGAAACGCGAGGTTACCCCACCCAGGCCGAACAACGACATGCGAGAGACAATTTCGACGCAAAAGCCTGCGATGGCCAGGACGCCAAAGGCTTCCACGCCCAGCGCTCGCGCGATCAATGCCATCCCCACCAATCGACCGATCGAGATGACAATCGCCGCAGAAGCGTTGTACGCAGTGTCTTGGAGGTAGGACATCGCACGTACCCCTGCCGAAAAGGTCGTGGCTCGACAACCCTAAAGCTGCACTCGCCAGCGATCGGAGCCGCCTTCAGCGAAGCTTGCCAACCGGATTTCTGGGCCACTACCGCGAAGCGCGAGACCAGATCGCCACATTCTGCCTACTCTCGCGTGCGACTTCTGCGGGCGCTCAGCACGCAGGTTGGTGGGATTGACTTGGGTGGGGGGCAGCGTTAGGCGGACGGAAATTACGCGAGAGTACCTACCGGACGCGTGCGGCTGAGATGCCGCTGACAAGACCGTTTCCGCGAGGGCGAGTGATCATGAAACTAGTGCACGTCGTCCCGCATACCTCTGATGAGGCCGCTGGGACGGCGTATGTGGCGCTGAACACGTGTGAAAGCCTGGCCAATCTTGGTTGCGATGTGACCTTGATGACCGCAGACAGTGCTCCGGTGCCGACACCGCACAAGTTTCGCCATGAACACTATCCGGGGCTCGCCTGGACATCGACATTCGCGCATTCGCCTGGCCTGCGGGCAGCCCTGTACCGCGCCGCTGAGAGCGTGGATGTGATCCACAACCACAGCATTTTCACGATGCCAAACACCTATCCAGGCGCAATCACCCGGAGAACGGGCGTGCCTTTGGTCTGCGCGCCGCACGGCACGTTGGCGCCTGTGCCGCTGTCCCGCGGGAAACTTCGGAAACGCTTGTTCTGGCACTTCGGCCAGAAACACACGATGACCGAGGCGCAGCTGCTGCATGCCACTGCGGAACTGGAAGTCGAAGACATTCGGGCCTTCGGGCTGAAAAATCCGGTGGCCGTGATACCGAACGGGGTGACTATTCCGCCGGTATCGCACCTCACGCCAGCCGATGGAACGCGCACAGTTCTGTATCTGGCCCGTCTTCACCCCACCAAGGGGTTAGGCATGCTGCTGGAGGTTTGGCGGGACCTGCCCGCGGAAATGCGCCAAGGGTGGCAGCTGAAACTGGTGGGCCCGGGGCCAGCAAGCCATGTCACTGAATTGAAAGACTTCTGCCGCGATCACGATATGACGGACGTCATCTTTGCCGGGCCTCTTTACGGCGACGAAAAACTGCAGGCCTATATCGACGCGGACGTTCACATCCATTCGTCACCGGATGAGAATTTCGGACAAGTGATTGCCGAGGCGATGGCCGCGGGCACGCCGGTGATCTGTACCACCGGCACCCCCTGGTCAGGTGTCTTGGAGAACGATTGCGGCTGGTGGATCGAACGTGGGCACACGCAGATGCGGGCAGCCTTGCTAGCGGCGATGTCGAAACCGCGGGCCGAGCTGGATGCCATGGGCAAACGCGGTCGAGCCTGGATGGCGCGTGATTATGGATGGGACGCGATCGGTCGCACAATGATCGCATGTTATGAATGGGTGTTGGGCGGCAAGACCGGCCCCGCCCCCGATTGCGTGCACTTCTGATGACGCTGCCCGTCTCAGTCGTGATGATCACGCTCAATGAAGCCCACCACATGGAGGGGGTTCTTCAAAACTTGAAGGGCTGGGCGGAGCGGATTTACGTGGTCGACAGCTACTCGGTGGATAACACCGTAGGCATCGCCCTGTCCCACGACGTCTACGTCGTCCAGCGGCGGTTCCACGATTTTGGCGATCAGTGGAATTTCGCCATCTCCGCGTTGCCTATCACGACTCCCTGGACGATGAAGCTGGACCCCGATGAGCGTCTGTCCGATGGCCTGAAGGACGAGATCGCCGATTGCCTGGCCGCTGATCGCGCTGATGCATACGCGTTCCGGCGCAAGCTGTTTCTGATGGGCAAGCCGTTACGCAGCGAAAATGAAGTGGTGCGGCTTTGGCGAACAGGGGCCGCCAAGTTCACAGAAGTTATGGTTAACGAACGCCCAGTGATCGACGGCACGATCCATCGGGTTTCGACCCCGATGGAGCACCTCGACAGTCCGAACCTGCATCACTGGTTCGAAAAGCAGAACCGCTACATGACCCAAGAAGCAACCGCCAGATTTCGTGGCGAGACCGGCGTTGAGAAACCCAGCCTGTTCGGCACCCACTTCGAACGCCGCGCCTGGTTAAAGCAGTTGCTGTTCAAGCTGCCGGGACGGTTCGTGATCCTGCACCTCTACCATCTGTTTTGGACGGGAGCTTGGCGCAGTGGGCGTGCCGGTTGGATCTGGGCCCGGCTGAGGACCGAGATCTACCGGTCGGCGGAGTTCAAGTATCGCGAAATGACCTGGCTGGGCCGCGAATACGGCCCGGCCTATTCGGGAACCGGTGCGCCGCATCCTGGGGCGCATCAGGCGGCCGACCAGACCGAACATCAGCCAAAAGACTAGGCCCGCACGCCGCCGCGCGGGCCCAGCGGTCCTTACGCGTTCGGCGGCGCGGTGCGCAGCCATTGCCCCGCCCGCTTTCGCGAAACGGTGGCCTGGGCGTTGCCGGCAAAGGTAATGGTCCGTGCCGTTTGATCGATGGAGACCACCCGTGAACTGGCAAGCGCCATGATCGAATCCTCATCGCCGCTGACATAAAAGTGGTCGCCCGGCTTGATGTCGTTTTCCAAGAAACCGGCAAAGCCGTCCGGCCGCCCGACATTGGTGGCCACATTTGATCCTTGCGTGAAGTCCATTATCACCGAGGCAGTGGGCGTGTAGATCCGGCTGTTGAAGAACTGGATTTGCCCCGCTGTCGTGGGCACCGGGTCCAGCAGCTCGTAACCGCCACTGCCGTCACTGATGTAGTTGTTTTGCGCTTCGGCAATGACGGTTGTCCCAGATCGCGAACGGATAAAGAAGATCGTCGCCGTATCGACATGCCGGACAATGTCCCCTGGAAGGACGCCGAAATACATGGCCTGCGTGTCGGACAGAGCGTCGAATTCCAGCGTTAGCGTGCGGCCGACCAAGCTTACAGAGCTGAAGTGGGTCTCGAGACGGCGCTCGAACAGCGGGATGCGCTTGCGCACAGGGGTCCCGTAAATCTCCGACTGCGGCACAAATTCGAACACGGAATGCGGCACACAGATCAAGCGGGAGGTGTCATTGTAGAGGGCCTCCTTCGGCAGGCGGCTCAGCACCGCGCCACCGGTCTCCAAATTGTAGGGCCGATAGCCAATGCCCTGCGGTTGCAGCAAGATCGCGTTCGTGATGATGCCCCCTGCTGTCGCGTTGTGCGCGAATGTCTGATAGGCGGGCACCGTGCCCAAGTCACGTTCGTCCACCTGCGCAATGCAGTCTTCAAATCGGTGGTTCTGGCCCGAGAAGCTGTAAATTGAGGGTGCGCCAACGAACCGGCAGCCGCGAAAAACGATCTCGCTGCTGTTTGCACCGTCCAACACCGCCGGTGGCACACCGCGATCGGCACTATGACGGAACCTGAATTGCGAGTTGGAGAACTCCAGGGTGTGCTCCAGCAACGTGTTTCCCGTGAATTCCCCGATCTTGTGCAGGCTTTCCACGTAGAGGTTGATGAAGCTCAGGGTGCCCAGGAATGTCGTGGAGGAAAACTTGAACACCGAGGCGAGGAACCCGCCCGCCGAGGCGTTGGTGATCGGTCCGCCGAATTGCCCGCTTTGTCGCCCGTGCACACAGTTCGTGAACAGCGTGTGGATGAAGGCCGAATTCAGGTTGCTGATCTCGATGTTTCGCGATTGGGCATTGCCAATTGATATACCATACTTGCAGCGCGTGATTTCGCAGTCCTGGATTTTGACGAAATCGCCATTGCCGTCAAAATCGCTGGGTTGGATCACGATTGCGGTATTCACATAGCGGACGCCAACGTTATCGATGCGAATGTCGGACGACTGAATGCGGTTGTACTGGGTCTGTTGGGTCAGAAAAGGCGGATAGGTCACATCCGGATATGACTGCGCGGGTCGCGGTCCCGAATAGGCGTCGACCGTAATCGCTGCGTAGGGATTGTAGCGACCCTCACCGCCCAGCGCGTCCCAGGTCGCTTCTTCCGTCGCCTCGATGCTTTCGAAATCGATCGTGTTCTGCGGCAGGGCGCCATCGATCCACAAATCGCTCAGTCGGGTGCCAAAGCCCCCTTGGATCGAAATGATCGGGCGGTCGGTGAAATCAGAGATCAGGCCCGTACCCACGTGGTTGGTGGATGCGTTGCGCTTGCGGGCCGTGCCTTTGACCACAACGCCGTGGAAGTTCTCGCCATAGCCCAAATGGATGGTGTCGGTCAGACGGCAGAACGGGCCGACAATGACGACCTCGGCCGAGATAGCGCCCGAAATTGTACCATCGTGGTAAATTACGAAATCGATGGCGTCCTGGATCGCGCGGGTGTCATCGGCGATGCCGTCGCCGATACCGCCGGCTTGCTTCTCGGTGACGCGCCCCTTCTCGACCACCAATTCCCAGAACGATCCGTCTGCCGATTGAATCTTCAAATTGTGCACAGGTTCGACCTGTCGGCGGACATAGAGACCGCCGCCCTGATCGCCTGGCTGATAATAGCCCGCCGTTCGGATGAAGGGGATTTCCTGGTCGATGATCGCGGCCTCGACTTCGGATAGCGAGCCGAAGTCTGGCAGCGAAATCGGGTTGGGTGGCGGTGGCAGACCTTGGCTGCCGCCCGAAGTGCCCGAGCCATCCACGATCGCGCCCGATCCGCCGCGTCCGAAGCCAACCCTGACCGGCTGGCGGTCGATCCAGTCGCTCAACTTCATGGTCGTCCCTTTCGTCTGTGAAGCGAGACGTCCGGTCGAGCCTGCAAGTGTGGGGAGGTTGGTCCGTCATCGGCGCCCCTTTGCCAGGGATCGCGCGCCACCCAAAACGCTCGCGACCCGGCAGACGCCGATGTATCGACCGAAGGGGATAAGCCCAATTCGTTAAAACTTTATTGAAATGCGATCGAGGCGTCGGTGTCGCCTTGGTCGGTTTGTCTCTCTCTGCGCGAGCGTTTCGCTTTCGTGATCACGGGTATCAAAAAACTTTATTGTTGCTTTTCCGCCCGCTACGTTCCTAGCATCAAGGATGTGATCAAAATGTGACGTGGGGGAAGCCTGTGGATAAGATGGTCAAATCGGCCGTCCGGGTGCTGGATATTTTTGAAGCGTTCGAGGCGCAGCAGCGCGCGCTGACGATCTCGGAGCTGGTTGATCTGTTGCAGATCCCCCAATCATCGATGTCGACGCTGATCAAGAGCTTGGTTGCCAAGGGTTTTGTCGAGTACGAGGCGCAGACCCGCCGCTATCGCCCCTCGATCCGCCTGGCCTTTGTCGGCAACTGGGTGCTGGGCTCGACCGATGTGGTCGCCCGGCTGCACACGCTGGCCCAGCGATTGCACGATGAGACCGGCGAAACCGTGTTGATCGGCGCCGAAAATGGTCTTTATCTTCAATATCTTTCGCTCGTTGTCTCACCTCACACTTTACGTTTCGCGCTGCACCCGGGCCTGAAACGCCCGATCCACCGGTCGGGCCTTGGTATCATGCTGCTCAGCCGCAAGCAGGATGCCGAGATCGGCCGCCTCGTCCGTCGCTATAACGCTGAGTTCAGTGACGAGGCCGAGGACCGCTCCACCCCTTCCGAGGTGATGGAACGGGTCGCGCGCGCCCGCCAGCAGGGCTGGTTCTTCTCGTCGAACCTGGCCATCCAAGGCGGCGCTTCGCTGGCCACGCAACTCCCCCTGCCCAGGGATCACGGCACCCTGGCAATCGGCTTCGGCGGACCCGTTACCTTATTGACAGAAAAGACAGATTTCCTGCGCGACACCCTGCTGCGCAATGTCCGCACCTTCGCCATGGAGACGGTGGATATGGCCGCGCCGGCCCCCGCCGCCTAGCGCCCGTGAAAGATCGGCGTGCGCTTCTCCCGGATCGCCGCCAACCCCTCCTGGACATCCTCGGAATAGGCCGCCCGGCGGGCAATCTCGTCAGCACGCTCTGCAGTGGGCGCCTCGCGAACGATCTCCTTCACACCGGCCACGGCCAAGGGTGCCAGCCCAACCACACGGTCTGCCCAGGCCCGCGCGCGGGTCATCAGATCGCCCGGCGCGCACACCTCTGCCACCAGACCCCGGGGTAAGATGTCCTGAACCGTAAGTTCCTGATTTAAATATAAAAGCTGAGCCGCGCGCGCCTGACCGAAGGCCGCCATAATCCGAGCAACTGGCCCCGCCTGATAGACGAACCCAAAGCGCGAGGCGGGTATCATAAACCGCACCGATGGCACTGCCAGCAGCACATCGCAGGCCGACGCGACATGGACCCCGCCGCCCATACAGGGACCGTTCAGCGCCCCGATCACGGGCACCGGCAGGCGGGCCCAAACCTCGAACACATCGCCGAACCGCGAGTTCAACAGGCTGTCGGGCGTCGACTCCCCCAACTCCGCCAGATTGAACCCGGCCGTGAACGCCCTGTCGCCCGCACCCGTTAGGATCACAGCCCGCACGTCGCCCGCGGCGATCTCCTCGGCCAGGGCCTCCAGCTGGTCTAAGGCGTTGGTTCCCAACGCATTTCTGCGGGCCGGATTGTCGAATGTCACGGTCATGACGGCGCCGTCGCGCGCCAACCGGATATGCTCTTCGCTCACCCGCGCCTCCCATGTGATTTTGCGCCAAGCTAACGCCCCTGCCCCGGTCTTTCCATTGGAACGCCATCCGTCACGCGATAGCTTGCTCTTGGAGCCGATGCCCGACGCGACCCAGGAAACCGGAATTGCCATTTTACTTCAATGACTTCCTGGTCGGCCAGCAGTTCCACACCCGCGGCCGCACGATCACCGAGGCGGACATTCACCAGTTCGCGCAGTTTACCGGCGACTGGAACCCGGTCCACACCGACCAAAGCTTTGCCGAACCGCTGCACGGCGGGCGCATCGCGCACGGGCCGATGTTCCCCGGGATTGCCTTTGGTATGCTGTCGCAGTTTGATCTGATTGACGGCTCGGCCATCGCGCTGCGGGGCCTGAACTGGGAGTTCCTGCGTCCCGTCCACATCGGCGATACCATCCGGGTTTTCGCAACGATATCAGCGGCTTCCCCGCATCCGTCCAACCCCGACAGGGGCCGCGTGACCTTCGCCGTGGAAGTTGTTAATCAACACGACCAGATCGTTAACAAAGGTGCGGCGACCATCGTGATCGCCGCCAAACCTCAGGGAGAGTAAGATGGCCAAGACCGTCCAGATCGAAGCGTTCGGAGATGCCGATGCCATGCAGGTCGTCGACCTGCCCGTGGGCGATCCGGGACCTGGCCAGATCCGCATCCGGCACGAAGCCTGCGGTTTGAATTTTATCGATGTATATCAACGCTCTGGGGTCTATCCGCTGGCCCTGCCCCATGCCCTGGGGATGGAGGGCGCGGGGATCGTCGAGGCGGTTGGCGAGGGCGTCACGCACCTGGCCCCCGGCGACCGGGCGGCCTATGCCTCGGCCCCTCCGGGTGCCTACTGCGAGGCGCGGGTGATGAACGCCATGGCGGTCTGCAAATTGCCCGACGATATCGGCTTCGCCACCGCGGCCGCGATGATGCTTAAGGGTCTGACAACGCAGTATCTTTTCCGCTCCACAGGGCGGCTGACAGGCGGCGAGACGGTGCTCTTCCACGCCGCTGCCGGCGGGGTCGGCCTGATCGCCTGCCAATGGGCGCGGGCCATGGGGGTGCGCCTGATCGGCACGGCGGGCACGGACGCCAAATGCAAGCTGGCGCTGGACCATGGTGCGGATCACTGCATCAACTACGAGACCGAAGATTTTGTCAGTAAGGTCAAGGACTTGACCAATGGCAAGGGCGTCGATGTGGTGATGGATTCGGTGGGCAAAGCCACCTGGGACGGCTCGCTGGACTGCCTGAAGCCCATGGGCATCATGGCGACCTTCGGCAATGCCAGCGGCAAACCGGACCCGGTCGACCCGCAAGTCCTTGCAGGCAAAGGATCTTTGTACCTGACGCGGCCCACACTCTTCACTCATATCGCCACCCGCGAGGCCTGCCAGGAGCGGGCGGATGACCTCTTTCAGATGGTCTCCTCGGGCAAGGTGTCGATCGAGATCAACCAGCGCTATCCGCTGGCCGACATCGCCCAGGCGCACAAGGATCTGGAGGCCCGCAAGACCACCGGGGCGACTGTCATCGAACCCTGATGGCGCTGGGAAAACCCGCGTATGATTTGCGTATGATCGGCGTATGACTTTCGTATGCCAATCGTGCGGCACAAAAGTCGACTTGCCGGTGCTGTCGGGCGCGGCAGGCGTGGGAGGGTGGGCGGGGCCTGCCGCGCCCGACCCGGTCCCACTATGCCGCCCAACAAAGCCGCTGCCGCGAACAGATAGAACCGCGCGGCGATATCGGCGTAGGTATTTTAGACATTCGG
>JBCCML010000015.1:0-93696 GCA_039026375.1 Pseudomonadota bacterium | reverse complement strand
GGTTCGACACCCATCATCATCGGCGGCGACCACTCGATCGGCTATCCTTGTGTGCGCGGAATCGCCGAATGCACCTCCAAAACCATCGGCATCGTCCACTTCGACCGCCATGCCGACATCCAGGAAAAAGACCTGGACGAGCGGATGCACACGACCCCGTGGTTCCATGCCACCAACATGCCGAACGTCCCCGCCAAGAACCTGGTGCAGGTGGGCATCGGCGGCTGGCAGGTCCCGCGCGAGGCCGTCAAGGTCGCCCGCGAGCGTGACACCAACATCATCACGATGGGCGACATGGAGAAGATGGGGATCGACAAGACCGCCGAGATGGCGCTGGAGATGGCCTGGGACGGCGCCGACATGGTCTACATGAGCTTCGACATCGACAGCATCGATTGCGGCTTCGTGCCCGGCACCGGCTGGCCCGAGCCCGGCGGTTTCCTGCCCCGCGAAGCCCTAGCATTGGCGTCCAAAGTGGCCGCAGAGGGCATATGTGGTATGGAGCTGGTCGAGGTCAGCCCGCCCTACGACACCTCGGACATCACGGCACTGATGGGCACAAGGGTGATCGTGGACGTGCTGGGGGCCATGGTTTCGAACGGCACACTCGGCAAGCACAAGGGCCTGATCGACAAACCCGTCAGCCTGCCCATGGGCGAGTATGACGAGGCGACCCACGGCAAGCGCTGGTCCACCCCGGCCAAGGGAAAATCGTGATGTCTTTGGTGATTTCAGGGGGCCTGAAAGTTCCACAGACGGGTCCACAGACCGTTCCGCAGACGGGCGAGACGTGCCGACATGACCGTGGATATGACATTGTCACCGGCCACATCATCAAACCGGATAATCGTTCCGTTGGAACGGAATTTCGGGCCCGTCTCGTGCAATCGGCGAGACGGTTTGGCAGACCGGCGACACGCCCCGATGGACGCGCCCCAGGCGGAGGTTTCTGATGCCCCATGATCACGGCCACTCGCACGACCATTCGCACGACCATTCGCACAGCCATCACGCGCACCAGAACGCAGGCCACAACCATCCGCACGATCACCTGCACAGCCACATGCATACCGCCGATGACGCGGCGGAGCTGCAGGTCCTGAGCGTCCAGTTCATCGACGGCTTCCAGCAAGCCAAGGACAAGACCAGCTATCTGCGCCTGGCCGGGGTGCCGCTGGAGATTGCGGGCGACGGGGGGCCGTCGCTGAAGCTGGTCGATGTGCAGTTGACCACGGAATGGCAGGTGGGCACGGCCTCGCCGTCCTTCGGGTCTCGCGAACTCAGCTATCTGCCGTTTCCGGGCGAGATGGTGACCGAGCGGACCAATATGGGATTTGTCTATGTCTCGTTAGACGCGAAGCGCGTGGTCGATCTGCGCGACTTCCTAAGGGAGAAAGCCGGAGATAATAACGGGGCGGCCGACAAGGCCTGACCCGCCGGTACATTGGGGGAGGGAGGCCATGACAGAAGGTATGGCCGAAACGATGCGGGTGCTGCGTCCGGCCCCGCAGATCCGGGCATTCTATGACGGGCGGATCGCAGGGCGACGCCTGCACGGGCCATACGAGAATTGGCTGGACGATGGCGGCTACACGCTGGGCACCTGTTCCTATGCGCTGGTCGATCGGGGCGACGCGCTGGTCTATGACACGCACATGTCGCTGGACCATGCGCGGGCCATCCGGGCCGCGTTGGAACGCGAAGGCGTCAGCCGCATCCGCGTCGTCCTGAGCCACCATCACCTGGACCACATCGCCGGCAACGCGGTCTTCGAGGATTGCGAGATCTGGGCCAATGCGGCCACGGCCGCCGAGATGGCGGCCAACCGCGAAGCGGCCGAGCAGGCCGATCCGCCGATTTCCCCGGTGGTGATGCCCAGCCATGTCTTCGACCGCGACCACACGCTGACGGTGGGGGGCCTTAAGGTCGAGCTCAAATCCTACGACATCCACAGCCGCGATGGGCTGGTGCTGTGGCTGCCCGACAGCCGGACGCTGCTGGCCGGTGATACGCTGGAGGACACCGTGACCTATGTGGCCGAGCCCGACCGGCTGGGCGCGCACTTGGCCGAATTGGACCGGATGTGCGCACTGAAACCGCATTTCGTGCTGCCCAACCACGGCGACCCGGAGGTGATCGCGGCCGGTGGCTTTGGGATCGGGCTGATCGGCGACACGGCGCGCTATGTGCGGCTGTTGCTGAGCTGTTTGGCCGATCCGGCGTTGGCGGCGCTGGAGCTGGACGCGCTGATGGATCAGCATCTGAAAGCGATGGAGGTCCGCTATCACCCGGCCTATGCGCCGATCCACCGGCGCAATGTGGAGGCGGTATTGCAAACCGCGGATGCGTAGAGGGGTGACTTCAGGCGTGACTTGCGGGCGTTAAGTCGGATTTGAGGATCGGCGGTGTCCGCCGATCCCCGGTACGTGACGCGCCGATCAGAACGTCGGCAGCGGGGGCAGAGGCTCGCCCAGCCACTGTTCGCTGATGGCGTCCAGCTCACCGCCCAGCCGCTTGTGCAGGATGAAGACATTCACCCATTGCAGCAGGTCGAAATTGCCCTTCTGGATGCCGATGAACGAGGGCGATTCCTTCAGGACGAACTTCGTCTCGATGCCCATGTCCGGGTTCGAGCTGGCGGCCTGCAGCGCGACCATGTTGCCCGATACCAGCACGTCCACCTGGCCCGAGACAAAGGCCGCCAGCGTTGCTGCGTTATCGCCGAAGCGGATGATCTCGACCCCGTCCGGGGCGATCTTGGTCAGCTCCAGATCTTCCAGCGTGCCGCCGGTCAGCCCGACCTTCGAGCCGACCAGGTCATCGACCGTTTTGATGTCCTTGTCCTCGGAGGCGAAGGCGCCCGAATAGAACGGCGCGTAGGCGGCCGAGAACCAGACGGATTTGGCACGCTCGGGGTTTGCGCCCATGGTCGAGACCACCAGATCGACGCGCCCGGTCTCCAGGAACGGGATCCGCTGTTTCGACACCACGGGCACCAGTTCCAGTTCGACGCCCAGATCTTCGGCGATCAGCTTGGCGACGTCGACGTCATAGCCCACATGCTCGCCCTCGGGACCCAACGAGCCAAACGGCGGGAAGTTCTCGGGCACCGCGATCTTGACCGTGCCGGCTTCCAGGATGTCGGCCAGATCGGCCAGCGCAGGCAGCGGCAGGGCGATCAGCGCCGCGGCCATCAGCATCTTCATGGGTTTCATGATCTTCTCCTCTGGGGTTATGCGGCCGCGGTCGCGGCCCCTTTCTGCGTCACTGCGCCAAGTCTGCGCTCTAGCCGGCGGGCCAGCAGCGACAGGGGAAAGCACAGGCAGAAATAGATGAGCGCCATGAGGGGGAAGATGATGAAAGGCTCGGTCCCCTCGACCGGCGCGTTGGCCCAGCGCTTGCCGATCGCCATCAGGTCCGAGAACCCGATGATGTAGGCGAGCGATGTGCCCTTGATGATCTGGACCAGAAACCCGACCGTGGGCGCCAGCGCGACGCGGCCCGCCTGGGGCACGATGACCAGGCGCAGGGTCTGGCCAAAGCTGAGGCCGACGGCGCGGGCGCCTTCCCATTGACCGGCGGGGATGCTTTCGACCGCGCCGCGCCAGACATCGGCGAGGTAGGCGCTGGCGTATATGGTCAGTGAGATCACCGCCGCGGTCCAGGGGTTCACGTCGACCCCGAAAAGGCGCGGCACCCCCAGCCCTGACAAGAACAGCAGCATGAGGAGTGGCGTCGACTGGAAGAACCAGATCCACGATAGCGCGCCCGCCCCCGCCCAGCGGTTGGGCAACAGGCGCAGGAAAGCGATCAGTGCCCCCACCAGCCCGCCGCCGCCAAAGGCGATCAGCGACAGATAGATCGTGAACTGTGTGGCATCGAGTAATTGATAAAGGACGATCCCCTCCGGCTTGCCCAGCAGCTCGATCAGCGCGTCCCTCATGACACGCTCTGCCAGCGGAAGAGGCGCGCCTGCAGCAGCGACAGGCCTGCCTTAAACATCAGCGACAGGCCGATATAGATGACCGTCAGCGTGATGAAGACCTCGAACGAGCGGAAGCTACGGCTGTCGATGAAGACGCCGGCATGGGTCAGATCCTCGACCCCGATCTCGGAGACGACGCCCGTGGTCAGGAACAGAAAGATGAACTGTGCGCTGAGCGAGGGGAACATGTTTGCCATGGCTTGCGGCAGCACGATCTTGGCGAAGATCACCGGCGGGCGAACGCCCAGGGCGCGCGCCGCCTCGATGCAGCCCTTGTCCACGCCAACATAGCCTGCGCGCAGGATCTCGGAGAAATAGCCTGAGAAGTTGAGTGTCAGGGCCAGCAGCGCGTGCGCCCAGAAGGGCCACTGATAGCCCAAGAGCAGCGGCAGCCCGAAGGCCACAAAGAAAAGCTGCACGATCAGCGGCGTGTTGCGCACGATCTCGGTATAGGCCGCTGCCAGATGACCCAGCACCGGCACGCGGGCGTGCCGGGCGGTTGAGAGACCCAGCGCCAGCAAAAAGCCCAACAAGCCCGAGGCAATGGTCAGCACGGCGCTGAGCGTGGCGCCATGGAACAACAGCCACAGGTAGTCGGCGCTGCGATAGATCTCGAA
Source organism: Pseudomonadota bacterium (assembly GCA_039026375.1). Classification (GTDB taxonomy): domain Bacteria; phylum Pseudomonadota; class Alphaproteobacteria; order Rhodobacterales; family Rhodobacteraceae; genus Thermohalobaculum. The sequence continues at coordinate 89,094 of JBCCML010000015.1, read as the reverse complement.
GAACCGTAGGTCCAAGCGTCCCCCGACTGCCGCTGTCGTGTCCCTTTGTGACCGGATCTTGCGGCCAGATCTGCGCAGCGCACGGGAACCGGGCGGCAGAGTCAAGGCGCGGTGATCGATTGAGATGCAGAGGGTTCTGGGCTGGCGGGTTCTCAGGCAGTCAGCCGGCCTGACGTCTAATTTTTAGACAGAGAAGGCGGGTGCTGCGGGGGCATTGGGCCGGTCCCGCGGGCGCCGGTTGCGTGAGGCCTGTCACGTTGCGTTCCTCTGTCGAACGGACCTGGGTGGTGTTAGTCGGTGGCCGGCGTGCTTTCGGGGCTTGCTGTCGCAGGGCTGTCACGGCGCCTTTACTGTTTTCCTGAGTCCCCCCTACGATCACATACACGTGTTTTGTGATGGATCTGAGTCGTTCCTGGCCTGCTGGGAGACTGCGAACATGACCACCAACGACGCCGCTACCGTATTCCCCGCCGTCTACACACGCCTGCAATCTGAAGTATGGGAGATGCGGTCGAAACTCGACCGGTCCTCGCTGGAGGTCGTTGCAAAAGAAGTCATCCAGCGCGTGGCAGAGCGTGCAAAGGAAATCCCGTCAACGGATCATCCGGCAACGGCAGCCGAGCTGGAGGCGCTGTGCCTCGACCTGATTTCCGATGACCAAAACGCGGGTCTGACGTTCATCGCGCAGGCCCGTGCGGATGGCGTGTCGGTCGAGACGGTGTACCTGTCCTATCTGGCCGGGGCCGCGCGGCTTCTGGGCCAATGGTGGGACACGGACCGGGTGTCGTTCTTTGACGTGACGGCGGGCACCGGCCGGATCTATGCCATCATGCGGGCCCTGAATGCCCAGACCACCGTGTCCGCAGGCGGAACTGGACCGCAACGCCTGGCGTTGTTTGCGGCCGTGCCGGGTGAGACGCACAACCTGGGCGTCAAGGCAGCGGCGGATCTGCTGGAACGACGCGGCTGGTCGGTCAGGCTGCTTGTGGGCCGGTCGCATGACGAACTGATCGGAGATGTTGTCGCTTCGGCCGCGGGTATCATAGGGTTGTCTGCGGCGGGCGCGCATGCGCTGCCCGCTTTGGCGAAGCTGATCGTCTCGCTCCGGATCGAGACGCCGGCAAAAAAGATCATCGTGGGCGGTCATGTTCTGGACGAGGCGGGGGAAGAGGTCCGCGCCATGCGCCCTGACGCCCTGGCGGTGGACATGCCCCAGGCCTATGCGGCGTTGGAGCGGCTGCGGCGGGGCATGGTGCCGAAGACCGGCGGAATGTCTGCGAACTGATGGCAAGATGGGAGGGATGAATGCTGACGATACCGTTGCAGACGGTGGCCTGGATCATTCTGAAGGCCCGGGAATTCGACGTGAAGGAAGAGAGCGACAGCGTCTCGGCCGATGACGATGGCAGCAATGCGCTGGGCGTTCTGGAGGACACGCGCGATGACCCAACTGTAGAAGAGCTGACGAACTGGATTTCTGACCTGACCCAGACCCAGCAGGCCGAATTGGTGGCGTTGATGTGGCTGGGGCGCAGCGATGACGGGTCCGAGAGCTTTGCCGACTATCTGGCCGAGGCAAGTGGCCAGCAGGGCGCGCGGACGGCGCCCTATCTGCTGGGCACGCCCCAGCTGGGTGACCACTTGGAGGAGGGGCTGGAGAAGTTGGGTATCTCCACAGCCGAGCTTGAGAGCGCGGTCGAGTAAGGCTGCCTGCGTGTGGCTGCTGCTTAGACACTCGGATTTCAGATCGGATTGTCGGTCAGCGACGTATGCGGACGGCCCGCCGTTGGCGGCCCGACATCTATAAAGCCCCACCCACCCGCCCATGGGCGGGTGGGTGGGGCCTGATAAGACTTGCGGGCATCCGGCAGGATGGCCCGCACCGTTAAACTGGCTGTGGCTCTGGCCGAACCTTTCTCAAGATTGCCTCATGCGGTCTGACCGGGGGAAAGTCACGGGGTGCCGTCTTTGCCGGCCTCAGGCGCCCGGCAGGTGCAGGTGATAGGCCACCGCGGGCCACAACGGCGGCACTAGCCATTTGCGGGCGGCATCGGCCATCGCCGCCTCGTGCGTCTCTGGGTTGTTGTCCGCGCGTGCCCAGATGATCACGTCAGCCGCGTCCTCCATGAACCGGGGAAAAATGTAGAGACACCCCTGGTAGCGCCCGTCTTCTTGCCGCACGACCCAGGCGAAGGATCGGTTCGCCTGGAACTCCTTCACGTGCCAGGCCAGATCATCGCGGTTGTCGGCCAAGCTCAGACCAGCCGGCCAGTCCCCGCCCATGAACCCGCGCAGCCGCGGGGCGCTGTCCATGACGACCTGGTAGTCCTCCTCGACCACGGCGGGGGCCAGGATCTCCAGCCGGTAGGCCCCCATCGCCGCGTGGTGCGGCGCCTGGGTAGCGGCAAAGGCAGGGTGACAGCGCTGCATCGCGCCTATCCTCAGGCGGGCAGGGGTTTTGCTTCGCGCTTGAAGGGGTTTTCGTCCGGCACTTCGTAGTCCGGCGTGAAGACCCCACAGTTGACCGCGTCTTGCAGGTAGCGAAAGCCCCCGATGGTCATGCGCATCAGGTGATCGCCGGCCTTCATCGGCGGATATTTCTCTAGGGTTTCGGGCGTGCGGAACTTCGCCAGCGGTTCGATCACCGCGTCATAGTCCAGCCCGAAGAACAGCGGGAACGAGTAGCGTTCCTTGCCGATGTTCACCACGCGGTGCTGCGTGGATTTGAACTGGCCGCCGGACCAGGCCTCGAACACATCGCCGATGTTGACGATGAAGGTGCCGGGGATGGGTGGCGCCTCGACCCAGATGTCCTCGGCGTTCATCACCTGCAGGCCCGGGCCGCCCTGCAAGAGGATGGTGAAGCACTCGAAGTCCGAATGCGCGCCGATGCCCACCATCTCCTTGGTGGCGGGCAGGTCATTCTCGATATAGCGCAGCATGCGCAGCTGCGAGGTGGGGTTGGTGATGAACTGGCGCAGCTCGGCCACATCGACATCCAGCGCCATGGCGAACGCCTCCAACAGGCGCTGGCCCAGCCCGAAGATCGCGTCGTAATAGCCGCTGACCGTGTCCTGCCAGCCCGGCAGATCGGGCCAGATGTTTGGCCCTGTCATGCGATAGCCCGCCACGTTGTCCGGGTGATCGGCGGGCGCCTCGAAGCTCATGTCCCAGGCATCGTTGAAGTTGATGGTCTTGGGGAAGTCCGAGCCGTTCTCCTCGAACGGGACGTAGCCGCGATGGTTGGTCGAGAACCCGCACCAGTAGCGCATCTTGTAGGTGCGCGGCATTTCGTGGAATTGCTTGGAGGCGGCGAAGACGGCGTCGATCTGGCTTTGCGGGATGCCGTGGTTGGTGATGTAGAAGAACCCGGAGGTCCGCGCCGCCTGTCCCAGCGCCGCGGCAACCGGTTCGGGATTACCGTTGAACAACCCGCTCAGGTCGATGACGGGCAGGGCCGCGTCTTCCAATTTCATGGCGCGCTGAGTCGCGGCGGACGCATCGTTCATCGGTCGTCTCCTTATGGGTGCACAGAAAGTGCGCACGGATCGTGTGCAGTCGTCCCATACTGCTATGATAATCGTCAGTTAGGCGCCGATGCCCCCTGACAATCGATAAAAAATTAGACAGATCCGCCTGGAAAGCAATCCTCTATGCCAAACGGGCCCAAACGCACCCAAACGTGCCGCCGCGCCCGCGCGGGCAGCGGTCTGACAGAGGAGAAAGACAATGACGAAACCCACCGGACTGACGCGCCGTACGCTGTTGGCCACGACCGCTGGTGCTGCCGCGGCCGTGTCGCTGGGCGCCCCCGCGATCGCGGCCAAGCGCAGCCTGAAGGTCGGCTCCTATGGCGGCTATTTCGAGGACAGCTTCAAAAAGCACGTCTACCCCGCGTTCGCCGAGGCAACCGGCATCGAGATCGAGAGCATCACCCAGCCGAACTCGACCGACTGGCTGGTGACCATGCAGCAGGCCGCTGCCGCGGGCACCGTGCCGGCCGATCTGTCGCTTTACGGGCGGGACACGATGATCAAGGCGTCGCGCATCGGCGAACTGCTGGCCCCGATCGAAACCTCGAAGGTCTCGACCGCCGGCAACCTGGATCCCTACTTCCTGTTTGAAGCCAATGACGGCGTGCTGGGCGTGGGCGCCATGTCGTGGTTTAGCTCGATGGTGATAAACCCGGGCGAGGTCGAGACCCCCGGCAGCTGGGCCGACTTCTGGGACAGCTCGAAGTTCGAAGCCAGCCTTGGCTTTTCGAAGAACTTCAACTCGAACCTCTTGGACATCGTCGCGGCCACTTTCTTCGAGGGCGAAGCGACCTTTGCCACCCGCGACGGCATCGTCGCCATCATCGAGAAGGCGGGCGAGCTGCGTCCCAACGTGGCGCTGTGGTGGTCCGGCGAAAGCCAGATGGAACAGGGCATGAAGAACGGCGACGTGGTGGGCGGCATGTACTACCACGACGTGGCCCAGCTGATGGCGGCCGACGGCTTCCCCATCAAGTCGATCTTCCCGAAAGAGGGCAACCCGCAGGGCTATGGCTCGTGGTGCATGTCGACCCTGTCCGAGAAGACCGAAGAGGCGCTGGAGTTCATCACCTTCTCGTCCGATCCGTCGACCCAGGCCCTGATGAGCCGCATGATCGGCACGGCGCCGCTGGTCGATCAGTCGCTGACCGATCTGAGCGATGACGAGTTTGCCTCGGTCTCGGGGACGCCCGCGATCCAGCCCGCCTACGAGGCCTATCTGGACGAGGAAACCTTCATCAAGGAGACCTGGGACAAGATGCTCGCCAGCGCCTGAGCCCGGCCATGGCGAACCTGACCCTGCAGCGGGTGTCGAAAAGCTTCGGCCGCTTCACGGCGGTCGAGCCAACGGACCTGACCTTTCGCCATGGTGAGCTGACGGCCCTGCTGGGGCCGTCGGGCTGCGGCAAGACCACCTTGCTGCGGATGATTGCGGGGCTGGAGATGCCGTCCTCCGGGCGGTTGATGCTGGGCGACGACGACATCACGACGCGCCCGGCCCACTTGCGCAAGTTCGGCATGGTCTTTCAGTCGTTCGCGCTGTTCCCGCACCTGTCGGTGGCCGAGAACGTGGCCTATTCGCTGAAGATCTCGGGTGTTGGCCGGGCCGAGCGGGAGGAGACCGCCGCGCGGCTGTTGGACATGGTGCAGCTGTCGCCGTTCGCGACGCGGCGCATCGGCGAACTGTCGGGCGGGCAGCGCCAGCGGGTCGCCATCGCGCGCGCCCTGGCGCAGGAACCGGACGTCTTCCTGCTGGACGAGCCGATGTCGGCGCTGGACGCCAAGCTGCGCGAGGACATGCAGGTGGAACTGCGCCTGCTGCAACAGCGCCTGGGGATCACCACGATTGTCGTGACCCACGACCAGCGCGAGGCGATGACCATGGCCGACCAGATCGTGGTGATGAGCCAGGGCCGGGCCGAGCAGATCGGCCCCCCGCAAGAGATCTATAACCGCCCAGCCAATGCCTTCGTCGCCTCGTTCATCGGGCGGGCGAACTTCCTGGATGGCCAGGTGCAGTCTGGCCAGGTCCAGGTGCCGGGCACGACGCTGAGCCTGGACGCCCCCGCCAGCTTTCTGGACGGTGCGCCGGTCTCGGTCGCGATCCGGCCCGAAAAGGCCTGGCTTGACGGCGACATGCCCGACGGCAACCGGCTGGAGGCCAAGATCACCTTTGTCCGGGATGTGGGGCCGACCCGCGACATCTATCTGGAGACACCCGCCGGCGCGCTGATCGTGGAGTATGCCATCGGCGAGAACGCCCGTGACTTCCACGTGGGCGAGAGCCTGCAGGTGCATCTGCCGCCAGGTGCGCTGCACGTCTTTCCGCGCGACAGCGACAGGGCCGCGGCATGAGCGTCAGCACGGCCGATATCACCCCAGGGGTGGCGGCCGAGGCGGCGCCCGCAAAGCGCTGGAACTGGGGGACGATCGGCTTTGCCCTGGTGATCGTCATCCTGTGCCTGGTGCCCTTCATCCTGGTGATGGTGATCAGCCTGGGCGAAAAGATCGAGGGCGCGGACTGGCGCTGGTCGCTGAGCCTGTCGAACTATCAGCGGTTCTTCGTGGGCGCGAACCCCGAGGACGTCTCGTTCCTCTACCTCCAGCGGCTTTGGTATTCGTTCTATTACGCAGTGATCGCCTCGCTGCTGGCCGTGGCGACGGCGTTCCCGTTTGTCTACCTGATGACACGCCAGTCGCGCCGCGCTCAGACGATCTGGCTGGTTTTTCTGCTGTCGTCTGTTTCGCTGTCCGAGGTCTTCGTGGTCATGGGCTGGGACATCCTGCTGTCGAACCGCTCGGGTCTGCCGATGGTCTTCAAGGAGACCGGGTTGACCGACTGGCTGAAGGAGGTGGGCTGGTTCCAGCAGCTGCGCGACTGGGGCCTGGCCAACCCGCGGAACGTGCGCTTCAAACCGTCCGAGTTCGCGACCATCATCACGCTGGCCTATCTGGTGTGGCCCTATGCGGTGATCCTGCTCTACCCCGCTTTGGCGCGGCTGGATAACTCGACGCTGGAGGCGGCGCGCACCATGGGCGCCCGGCCGCTGACGGTGGTGCGCACGGTGGTGCTGCCCTCGGTCCGGCTGCCGCTGCTGGGCGCGGTGCTGCTGCTGTTTGTCTTCCTGATGGGCGCCTACGTGGCGATCACGGTCTTTGCCCACCCCGCCAAGCACACGGTCGCCGTCTCGGTCTATGAGGCCGTGCGCGGCGCCACGCTGAACGCGCCCTTCGGGGCCGCCCAGGCCATCGTGCTGCTGGTGGTGGCCGGCGCCTTCCTGGTGGCGGCGATGTGGCTGAGCCGCCTGGCCGAGCGGAGGGCCGCATGAGCCGCGCACTGGGTTGGTCCTATATGGCGGCCTGCGCCCTAATGGTCGCGCTGCCCATCGTCGTGGTATCGGCCGCGGCGCTGAACAGCGGGCGGTCGATGCTGTTCCCGCCGCAGGACCCGACGCTGGCCCGCTTCACCGAGTTCTTCGTGACCGAAGATGTGTGGACCACGGCCCTGCAGAACTCGATCATCATCGCCATTTGCAGCGCGAGCTTGGCCGTCCTGATCGCCTGGCCCGCGGCCTACATGCTGTGGCGCACGGGCAGCCCGCTGTCGAAGACGCTGGCGGGGCTGGCCAGCCTGCCCTTCGCCCTGCCGCCCATCGTCTTTGGCGTGGGGCTGGGGTTTCTCTGGGCCTTCACCGGGGTGCTGGGCCAGATGTGGGCCGGCATTGTGAGCCATGCGGCGCTATTGGCGGCGCTGCCGGTGGCGACAATCTCGATCGGGCTGCAATCGATCGACCGGTCGCACTTGGATGCGGCGGCGACAATGGGCGCGACGGAGCGCACGGCGTTCTGGTCGATCATCGTGCCCCAGACGGTGCCCTATACGGTGTCGGGCTTCTTCTTCACGCTGATCCTCAGCTTCAACGAGTTCATCGTGATGTTCTTCGTTTCGGCCTCGTCCTACTCGACGGTGACGCTGCAGATCTTCAACTCGCTTCGGAACGGGTTCACGCCGACCATGGCGGTGGGCGCGATCACGTTCATCTGCGCGTCGGTGCTGGTCTTTGGCCTGATCGCACGGTTTGGCGATCTGCCCCGGCTGATGGGCGCCGATCAGAGCCGGAGTTGAGATGGTTTGCCCGGCGTCAGAGGGACAAGCCCGTCCGTGGGTGGGCGCGACCAACCTGAAGGTCCGCGCTTTATGGCAAGGCCCCTCCCGCACTCCAGCCTTGCGCCGATGCCGACAAAGCGCCCGCCCTGGGGGGTCGCCAGTGTTGCGCCAATGGTCCGAGCGACATTGGCGACGGGCGCTGGCCCGGGGCGCTGCGCGCCGTGATTCCGGGCCGGGCACTGAACCAAACGACGCAGCCAGGCAGCGCCCGACCTCCCCCCGGGAGGGCGCTTTATCAGTGGCGTGCTCACGTCAGCCTGGGCGCGTCGGATCATATTCGCTGCTTGCTTTGCCTGCGGGCGATGCGCCCACCCAGGTCGGTCGCTGCCGTCCCTCCCGCCGTACCCCGTAGAACCGGAGATCAATCATGCCCAAACAACCCATGCTGGTCGGCAACACCGTGCTGATCGTCGTCGATATCCAGAAATCCGCCTTCATGGACGTCAAGGCTGGCATCCCGGTCATGCCCGGCTACCGCGAGAACATGGAGCGGGCGCGCAGCGTGGTCGACGCCGCCCATGCCACGGGCACGCCCGTCATCTTCTTCCAGGAGATTCACCGCCGCGACATGATTGATTATGGCCGCGAGCTGGACGGCAGCGAGGACATCCATTGCCTGGAGGGTGAGCCCGGCACCCCCGTCGCCGCCGAGGAGATGGACAAGCGCCCGACCGACTACTTCATCCACAAGCGCCGCTATTCCTGCTTTTTCGGCACCGAACTGGAGATCCTGCTGAAGGGCCTGAAGGCCGAGACGCTGATCCTGGTCGGCGGTATGACAGATGTCTGCGTGCAGTACACCTTCGTCGACGGTCACCAGCACGACTATTACATGCGCTGCGTCGAAGACTGCGTGGGCGGCACCTCGCCCGAAGCGCACCAGGCCTCGCTGAACGCCATGGAGTATCTGCAGGCGGGCGCCCTGCGCTCGGCCGAGGAGATCATCGACGGCCTGACCGCGCACCAATCCGCGGCAGCCTGACGCAGACCCTGTCAAAAACCGCAAAAATCCCGTCACGACCGCGTGAGATTCGCACACGCCTCTGTGAAGTGTGACGAATGTCACTCCTTCCGCTGGGGCCGCCCGTATAGGTGACACCCAGTTAGTTTGGAAGGTAGGGCAATGCACGACGGGGGTGCACATTTTGGCCAGGCGGCGTCGGATTTCGCGCAGCCGGGCCTAGACAACGCAGAGTATTCAGTTGGGCGCTGGCAGGTTGATGCCGCCGCGCGCACCGTCACGGACGGCGCGATCAGCCGGCGGCTTTCACCGCGGGCTATCCGGGTGCTGACCACGCTGGCCGAGGCGGATGGCCATGTGGTCTGCCGAAACGATCTGATGGATCGGGTCTGGCCGGATGTTCATGTGGGCGAGGAAAGCCTGACCCAGGCGGTGACCGAGCTGCGCCGCGTCTTCGGTGACAAGCGCTCCGCGCCGCAGATGATCGAGACGGTGCAGAAATCGGGCTATCGCCTGCGCCAGCCGGTCAGGTGGCCAGCCGCCGCGCCCGAGATCATGCCCGCCACGCCCGATGACGGCGACGACCGGGCGCTGGAGGCGCACCTGCAGGTGCTGGAGGCGCAGCGCCTGGCGCGGTCGTCCGGGTTCCGCGCGGGCGCTGACATCCTGGGGCTGATTGAAGATGCCGCCGACATGGCGCCGAACACAGCCGCGGTCCTGGCGGAGTACGCCGTGCTGCTTGCGGCCCTGGCCGTGCACAACGAGGCGGATGACGGGCGCCTGGAAAAGGCGCACTGCGCGGCAAACCGGGCGGCGTCGCTGCGGCCAGGGGTGCCCCAGACCCAGCGGGCGCTGGGCTATACGGCGGGGGCGCTGGGCTATGCCCAGCTGAGCAAGGCGGCCTTTGGCCGGGCGATCACCTTGGATCCATCGGACCCGGACACCTACTACGTGGCCTGCCAGGCGCATTTCTGCGCGGGCGAGCACAACAAGGCGTTGCTGCTGGCCGAACGTAGCGCCGCGCTCAGGCCCGAGGATTACCGTCCGCTTTACATCGCGGCGCGCTCGGCGCTGGCTTTGGGCGACACGGCCCGGGCGCGGATGAATGCCGAGATGTGTGTCCGGCGCACGTCCGAGCAGTTGGATCTGGCGGGTCGCGAGCCCCGCGTCTACAGCACGCGGCGCGCGGCGGAGGCGATGCTGGGCCGCTATGAGGCGGCGGCGCGTCTGGCCTGCAGCCAACGTGATCCGATGGTCTACTTTTATGATGCCGCGGCCCTGGCGCATGCGGGTGATGTGGACGGGGCCATCGACACGATCGAGGAGCTGTTCGACACGGGCTGGCGGTATCTCAGCTATCTTCGGGGTGACCCGCTGCACGGCGAGCTGTCGGCCCATCCGCGCTATCGCAAGCTGACCGATCCCATCATGGTCTGCTGACCCTTCTGCTAACTAACAGGGGCGGCGCGCTCGGCGTGGCGCCCCCTCTGCAACACAAACATCATCGCGCTGTCACACGGCTGTCGCCGCATCGCGGTTCCCTGACGTGGAAGGGGAACCAACATGCAAGTGATCACCCAAGCGATCACCGTACGGAACGTCTCGAAAACCTTTGGGAATGGGCGGCGCGCCCTGATCGACGTCTCGTTTTCAGTAGGACCGGGCGAGATGGTGGCGCTGATCGGCGCGTCCGGCTCGGGCAAATCCACCCTGATCCGCCACATCGCCGGCCTGGTGAACGCCAATCGCGGCGCGGCGGGCGGCGAGATCACGGTGTTGGGCGAGAGGGTCCAAAGCAGCGGCCGCGTGGCGGGCAGCGTTGGATCGGTCCGCCGCCGCCTGGGCGTGATTTTTCAACAGTTCAACCTGGTGCCGCGCCTGTCGGTGTTGCGCAACGTGCTGGCTGGGCGTCTGGGCCGGGTGCCCCGGCTGCGCGGGACGCTGATGATCTTTTCCCAGGATGAGCAGCGCCAGGCGATGCGGGCGCTCGCCCGCGTGGGCATCGACACCACAGCGCGCCAACGCGCGGCCACCCTGTCCGGCGGTCAGCAGCAACGCGCGGCCATCGCCCGCTGTCTGGTCCAGGAGGCCGAGGTCATCCTGGCCGACGAGCCGATCGCCTCGTTGGATCCCGCGTCGGCCAAGCGCGTGATGGAGATCCTGGCCGAGATCAACCGCACCGAGGGAGCGGCCGTGGTCGTCTCGCTCCACCAGGTCGAGTACGCCCGCCGCTATTGTCGGCGCACCATCGCGATGCGCGACGGAGAGATCGTCTTTGACGGCCCCTCGCGCCAGCTGACCACCGCGTTCCTGCGGGAGATTTATGGCGAGGCCAGCGACGAACTGGTGCTGCCCGATGCCGAAGACTTCGAGAGGCGGCCGCTTGCCGTGAACGCCTGACCGCCTGACTGCCTGACTGCCTGACTGTGTCCCAACCCGACTGCCACCAGATTTCCCCCGACTTCCACCCGACGACAGGAGAGTGAGATGAACCTGATCAAGTCCCTTGCGGCTGCGGCGATCGCCGTTGGCCTGGCCACCCCGGTGATGGCCGAGCGTGAAAACCCCGACACGCTGTACTTCGGCATTCTGTCCACCGAAAGCTCCAGCGCCCAGCGCGAGAAATGGGGCGCGTTCCTCGAGGATCTGCAGGAGGCGATTGGACTGCCGGTCGAACCGTTCTTCGCGTCGGACTATGCCGGCGTGATCGAAGGCATGCGCTTCGACAAGGTCGACGTTGTCTGGTACGGCAACAAATCGGCCATGGTCGCCGTGGACCGTGCTGGCGCCGAGATCTTCGCACAGACCACCGAAGCGGGCGGCGATCAGGGCTATTGGTCGGTGATGGTCGTCCACAAGGACTCGCCCCTGACCTATTCGGACGTGATGAGCTGCGACAAGTCGCTGAACTTTGGCATCGGTGACCCGAACTCGACCTCGGGCTTCCTGGTCCCCTCCACCTTCATCTTCGCCAAGGAAGGCGTGGCCCCGCGCGACTGCTTCAAGACCGTGCGCAACGCCAATCACGAGACCAACCTGATCTCGGTCGCGACGCAGCAGGTCGATGCGGCCGTTGCCTCCTCGACCGGCATGTACTCGCGCCTGAAGACCGCCAAGCCCGAGCTTTTTGCCGAGCTGAAGGAGATCTGGCGCTCACCGCTGATCGCCTCGGACCCGATGGCCTGGCGCCCGGAGCTGGACGACGCGATCAAGTCCAAAATCCTCTACTTCTTCATGACCTATGGCCGCTTGGGCAGCGATGAGGAGGTGGCCGAGGCCCGCGCCAACCTGGCGATGATCGACATGGGGCCGTTCATGCCGTCCTCGAACGCTCAGCTATGGCCCTTCTACGAGATGGACCTGATCCGTCAGCGCATGTCGGTCCAGGGCGACGAGACGTTCACGGCAGACGAAAAGGCGGACAAGATCGCCGAGCTTGACGCCCTGATCGCCGAAGTGCGCGCCGCCGCCGCCGCGCGTCCGCGCAAGTGATCTGTGCAAGTGATCTGCTGACGTGTTCTGCTCGTGTAATTTGCGGCTGAGCTGATCGACCAGGGGGCTGCCCGGCGCGGCCCCCTGACTATTTTTACCCAGGGGATCTTCCATGACCGCAATCACCGAAATGCGGGCCGACCTGCCCGAGATCGAGATCCCTGGCCGCACCCGCCAGGAAAAGATCTTTGACGTCCTGCTATGGGGCGGGTTCATCGTCCTGTTGGTCTGGAGCTTCGCGCCCGCGGATATGCACCGTATGGGCCAGGTCCTCAGCGGCGGCGGCAACATGGCGATGTTGCTAGAGGATTTTCTGGAGCCCAACTTTCGCTATTGGCGCAGCTACCTGGACCTGATGCTGGAGACGGTGCAGATGGCCGTCTGGGGCTCGTTCCTGTCGGTGATCCTGGCGGTGCCGTTCGGCCTGTTGTCATCGGCCAATCTGGTGCCGGGCTGGATCCTGTTCCCCGTGCGCCGTCTGATGGACGCGGCGCGCGCGATCAACGAGTTGGTCTTTGCGCTGATCTTTGTGGCAGCGGTCGGCCTGGGCCCGCTGGCCGGGGTGCTGGCCCTGGCGATCCACACCACGGGCACCTTGGCGAAGCTATTCTCGGAGGCGGTCGAGGCGATCGACCCCCGGCCGGTGGAAGGCATCCGCGCCACGGGGGCCTCGCGCCTGCAGGAGATCGTCTACGGCGTTGTGCCCCAGGTGCTGCCGCTCTGGATCTCGTTCTCTTTGTATCGCTTCGAGGCGAACGTCCGCTCGGCCACGGTTCTGGGGATCGTCGGTGCAGGCGGCATCGGGATGTCGCTGAGCGAAGCGCTGCGCGGCTTTGACTATGCGTCAGGGGCGGCGATCCTGTTGATTATCCTGGTCACCGTCTCGATCTTTGACATCTTCGGATCGCTGCTGCGCAAGGTCGTGATCGACGGCGAGGATCACACCAAGTTCGCCGTTTATCTTGGCGCGTTGACGGCCCTGATCGTGCTGATCGAGCTGGTGCTGTCGAACGTGATTTCGTTCGGGTGAGGCGCCGAACGGTTGTCGAGCGCCGCACGGGCGCCCGGCTGTCAAAGCGGGTTCCGCGACTAATCGCTGGTCCGATCAGTAGACGTCGCGGACGTAGCGCTTGTCTTTCTTCAGCTTGTTGACGTACTCGCCGGCGGCCTCTTCGGACAGGCCGCCATGGGTGGCGACGATCTCGTGCAGGGCCGCGTCGACGTCGCGGGCCATGCGGGTCGCGTCCCCGCAGACGTAGAAGTGCCCGCCCTCTTCCAGCAGCCCGAACAGGTCGCGCCCGTTCTCGATCATGCGGTTCTGGACGTAGATCTTGGCCGCCTGATCGCGCGAGAACGCCAGATCCAGGCGCGTTAGCAGGCCGGAGGTGCTCATCTCTGCAATCTCGTCTTCATAGATGAAGTCACATTCGCGGTGCTGGTCGCCGAAGAACAGCCAGTTCATGCCGTTGGCACCGCGTTCGCGCCGTTCCTCCAGGAAGGCGCGGAAGGGCGCCACGCCCGTGCCGGGACCCACCATGATCATCGGCAGGTCGTCGTCCTGGGGCACGCGGAACGCCTTGTTGGGCGACATGAAGATGCCGGCGCTGGCCCCTTCCGGCGCGTGATCGGCCAGGAAGGTCGAGCACACACCCTTGTGCTGGCGGCCTTCGTACATCCAACGCACGGCGGCCACGGTCAGGTGCACCTCGCCCGGGTGCGCCTTGGGGCTGGACGAGATCGAGTACGCCCGGTGCTGCAGTGGCTTCAGCCAGCTGACGACTTCGGCCGGGTCCAACGCCAGATCGGGCTTGATGTTCAACAGATCCAGCGCGTCCTTTCCCCAGAGGAACGCCTCCAGCGCTTCCTTATCGCCGTTGCCGACGACGTGGGACAATTCGGGGTCGTGGGCCAGACCTTCGACGGCGCGTATCAGCTCACGCGAGGGCGTCATGAACTCCAGCCCCGTGGTCAACAGATCGCCCAGGCACGCATCTTTGCCCGCGATAGCTGTGTCATAATCCGCGCCCAGACGCGCCAGCCAGGTCTGGACCAGTTCGGGCGCGTTGACCGGCATGACGCCCAGGGCGTCACCCGCCTCGTAGGTCATGCCGCTGTCACCCAGGTCAAAGGCGATGTGGCGGATTTCCTTGCCCGACTTGGCGCCCGACATGTTGTGGTTATCGACCAGGGTCGAGATGTAGGGGTTCTTGCGGTTCCAACCCGATTTCGCGGGGGTGACCGGGGCGTCTTCGACGGGTGCTGTGCCGGGGCCCGCATCCGGGACCGCACCGGCCAGCCAGTTGGTCGCGATCTCCTCGTAGTCGATATCGCAGTCGACCCGGGCCGCCAGCCGCTTGGCGCCCAGCTGTTCCAGCCGCGTGTCGATCAGCTTACCGGCCTGGCAGAAATGTTCGTAGCTGGTGTCGCCCAGCGCCAGCACGCCGTACTGCAGGTTCTCCAGCCGCGGGGCGGTGGGGGCGGCCAGGGCATCCCAGAAGATCTGCGCATTATCGGGCATCTCGCCTTCGCCATAGGTCGAGACCACGACGATCAGGTTCTCCATCTCGGCCAGCTGGTCCATCTCGATCGCGTCCAGATCGGCCACCTTCGGCGCAAAGCCGCGCGTGCGTGCCAGGGCCGCGGCCTCCTCGGCCACCGCCTCGGCATTGCCGGTCTGGGTGCCGAACAGGATGTCCAGCGGCTTGGCGGCGACCTGACCCGTCGACGCCGCGTCATCGCCGCCCAACAAGCGGGTCGACACACCGGCCATGAAGCCCGAGATCCAGGACCGCTGATCCTCGGAGAACGGGGCGTCCTTCGGAAAGAGAGGTACGTTCATCGCAGTTACTCCGCGGCCGTGCGCGCCACCACATCGGGCAGGGCGTTGCGGGCAAACAACTCGTCAAAGCTGGGCACATGGCCCAGTTCGTCGCGGTTCTTGGCGTCCTGATGGATCATCCAGGCATAGGTGCCGGGGCTGTCCATGTTCAGGATGTTGCGCTTGGACAGCGCCTGCTTGAAGTCTGTCAGGCGCTTATTGGCGACCAGGGCCGCCAGTTCCTTGTCGTCATAGCCGCCGACCGCCGCACGCGCGTGCTTGGCCAGGGCCGACATCAGCGCGAAATCCTCGGTCAGGATCAGGTTGCGGGCGGCTTTCTCGCGCATCAGCGGCTCGACCTTGTGCCGCTTGGCCGCGATCGATTGCGCCATCTCCAGCACCATGTAGCTGTTCAGCAGGCGGTACATGTCGTCGGTATCGGTGTCGCCATAGCCGGGCGCGTAGCCCTGATGCACGGGCTGGCCGGCCTTCCACGATTCCTTGAGTGAGGCCACCTGGTGGGCGGCCAGCGCGGTCGAGAGCTCCTCCACCAGGTCCTTGCGCGACTTGGCGGCAAAGATCGCGTCGGCGTCCTGATACTGCAGCAGTGCCTGGGGCATGATCCAGGCAAAGTCACCCTGCACCTCGTCCCAACGCGCTAGCAGATCCGTGGCCTTGGCCGATCCCGTCGCTTCGACATGCCAGCTGAGCAGCTGGTGGATTGCGGCGCGGTGGATGTCCGCCTCGGGCCCGCCATCGCGCAGCATGCCCATGAAGACGCTGTCCTTGCTGATCATCGCCGGCAGGTTGCCTTCGGGGTCGTACTGATAGGCGAAGCCACCCGACATGCCGTTGCCGAAGCCTTTGGAGAAGCCGCCCAAGTTCAGAACCGCGCCGTTGGTCATGTATTCGGCGCAGAAATCGCCGACGCCTTCGACCACCGCTGTGGCGCCCGAGTTCCGGACGGCGAAGCGGTCGCCCGCCTGGCCTTCGATGAAGGTCCGCCCGCCGGTCGCGCCGAACAGCGCAAAGTTGCCGATCAGCACGTTCTCGCCGTCGCCCGACCCGCCGCCGAGCGGTGCACGCACAATGATCTCGCCGCCGCAAGCGCCCTTGCCGACGCCGTCATTGCAGGTGCCGGTATGCTCCATGACCAGGCCGTCGGTCAGGAAGGCGGCAAAGCTTTGGCCGGCCGAGCCTTGGGTGACCACACGCACGGTGCGGTAGTCCAGATAGCGCCGGCCCCGGTCGTCCTGGAAGGCGGCCGTGGGCAGCGGGTCGTCCGTGTGGTTCAGCTGGCGTTCGATATCGATGGACAGCTGGCCGCCGACCGATTTGTTGCGGTTGTTCAACGGTTCGTTCGGGCGCAGCTCGATGGCCGTCTCGCCGCCTTGGAAGACCTGGGTCTTCACCTGCTCCCACAGGGCATCGTCCACGGCATAGTCCCGCTCCAGATAAACGGGGTTATCCACCCTGTTCTCTGGCACCTGGGTCAGCATACCGCGCAGCGTCAGCTGCCCGACCGAGGACGGGTGGTCCAGCAGGTGCAACAGATCGGCCCGGCCGCGCGCGTCATCCAGGCTGCGCAGACCCAGGCTGGCCAGGATCTCGCGCACCTCGTGGGCGATGTTCAGCAGGTACTGCGCCAGGGCACGCGGGTCACCATCGAAGACTTCGGCATTGGTGGTCAGACCGGCCGGGCACTTGATGTTGCAGTTCTTCGCCATGACGCACTTCAGCATCATGAGCGCGGTGGTGCCGAACTCGAAGCTGTCCCCGCCAAGCAGCGAGGCCTTGACCACGTCCGAGCCCGTCTGCATGGCGCCCGAACAGCGCAGCACGACCTTCTGCCGGATGCCGTTTGCGCACAGCGCCTGGTGGACTTCGGCGATGCCGATCTCGGCCGCGCGGCCCGTATACTTGAGCGACGTCACGGACGCGGCGCCCGTGCCGCCGGTGTTGCCGGCCACGTTGATCACGTCGGCGCCCGCCTTGGCGACGCCCACGGCGATGGTGCCGATCCCTTCCGAGGAGACCAGCTTGACGATCACGCGCTTGCGCGCCGCCTTACAGTCGTGGATCAGCTGCGCCAGATCCTCGATCGAGTAGGTGTCGTGGTGCGGCGGTGGGCTGACCAGCTCAACGCCCGGCGTGCCACCCCGTGCTGCGGCGATCTCGACCGTGACCTTGGGCGCGGGCAGCTGGCCGCCTTCGCCGGGCTTGGCGCCCTGGCCGATCTTGATCTCCAGCTCTTCCAGGTTCGGGTCGGCCAGATAGCCGGCCCAGACCCCGAAACGGCCGGACGCAAACTGCTTGATCCGGCTGGCGCGGATGGTGCCGTACCGGCTGAGATGCTCGCCACCCTCGCCCGAGTTGGACATGCCCCCGACCATGTTCGTGCCGTGGGCCACCGCCTCGTGCGCGGTGGCGACCAGGGCGCCGTGTGACATGGCGCCGGAGGCCAGGCGGCTGGTGATGTTCGAGGCAGGCTCGACATCGGCCAGTTCCACCATCTCGGGGGCCGGGCGCAGGCGCGAGATGTAATCCAGCGCCATGCCCTTTGCGGTCACCTTCAGCGCGCCGCGGGTCACGTAGTGGCCGACGATATCGTCGCCAAACCGCTCGACCAGGGTCTGCGCCAGCAGGTCCAGTGGGCCCATGCCGCTTTTCTTGCGGCCCGTCAGGCGCATCAGGTAGGCGCCGTCGCCCAGATCCTCGACCTCCAGCCCGCGGATCACGAAGTCCCGGTTGCCGGCGCGGTTGAACAGCTTCATCTCGCGCTTCAGATCCTCGGCGGTGTCCTTGAAGCGGATGTCCGCGGGGAAGGCCAGCACGTCGCGCAGGGCGGCCGGGCGGTTGTGCCGCTCCTCCGCCATCATGCTGGAGAACGCCCGATAGCCCGGCGTGATCTGGAAATTGTCGATCGCTTGCGGCGACAGCTTGTCAAAGCTGGTGTTGACGTAGCCCTTTTCGTCGATGCCGAAGGCGTCGTTCATCTGGCGCAGCGTCAGCAGGCGGAACGGATCCACCTCGCCCTCCGCTTCGGCAAAGCTGATCGGCTCTTCGGTCAGATCAACGAAGCCGCGCACGGCGGTGACACCATAGGAGTGGCCGGCCCCTTCCGAGCGTTCTTTGAACAGGCCCAGGATCGGGATGTCCGCATCGCCTTCCACCGACAGGGCGCGCTCGTGCCAGTCGGCGACCGATTGCGCGATGGTCGGGAACTGCACGCCGCCGACGGGCGTCTTCATGTTGGGCAGGTAGCGGGCGAAGACCGGGTCGTTGGTGTCCAGGAAGTTCGGCTCGAAGAACTCACCGCCCGAATAGCTTTCGACCGTGCAGAGGCCCACCTTGCCCATGGTCTTCATCAGCGCCTTTTCGGCGGCCTTCTGGAACTTGTAGTAGGCCTTGTAGGCGTCTTCGCCGAACAATTCCTCGGCGCGCAGGCGCACGGCCAGCGGGTAGACGGCCGAGCCGCCGAAGCCCAGGGCACAGGCGATGTGGTGGGACGAGCTGATCTGGCCGCTTTCGACGATCAGGCTGACCTTCAGGCGCAGGCCTTCCTCGATCAGGCGCTGGTTCACGGCCGAGACGGCCAGCGTCATCGGCATGGCGGCGCTGGTTTTGGCGATGTGGCGATCGGTCAGGATCGCGATCCCGCCTTTGTCGCGCGCGAAGGTCACGACCTCGTCGGCGACGGCATCGATTGCCTCGACCAAGGCGCGCTCGTTCGCTTTGCGGTCGCCATAGACCGGCTGGTAAAGCGTGTCGAAACGGCCCCAGGGCGTAACATCCTGCTTTTTGATCTTCAGCATGTCCGACATGCGCAGGATCGGCGAGTTCACCACGATCTGGCGGCTGCGCGACTGGCCATTGTGGGGCTTTTCCCCCAGCGCCACGCGCAGCGTCATGCCGTCGGCTTCGCGGATCGAATCCAGCGGCGGGTTGGTGACCTGCGCAAAGCGCTGGCTGAAATACTTGGCGACGCCGCCCTCGTTGTCCGAGAGCGCGTTGATCGCGTTGCCGTACCCCATGGCCGAGACCTTCTCGGCCCCCGATTGCAGCATCGGGTCCATCAGGAATTTGAAGCTTTCCTGGTTGTGGGTGTAGGCGACGTAGCGTGCCGGGGTGCTGAGGTCGCCCAGATAGCGGGTTGCCGCCAGGGCTGGATCCTCGTCGGCGGACGGCAGATCCTCGATCTTGACCTGCGCGAAGGCCACCAGCTCGCGGTAGGGCTTGCGCTTGGCCAGCATCTGCAGCGCGTCGTCGGTGCGGTACTGGCGCTTTTCAGCGTGGTTCCAATAGATCATGCCACCCGCTTCGACCCGGCCGCGGCTGATCACCGTCTCCGGCGGGAACGAGATCTGACCGGCCTCGGACATCACGGCCAGGTATTCTTCGGTCTCGACCGTGCGCAGCGGGCGCAGGCCCAAGCGGTCGAGACGCGCGCCGATGATGTTGCCATCGCCGAAGATCAGCGCGGCGGGGCCGTCGTTCTTCTCCTCGAAGAGCGAGAAATACTCCAGCATCGCGCGGACATTCTCGTCCAAGCGGCTCTCATTCTCCCAGGCGGGCGGCATCATGGCGACGACCGCCTCGACCAGATCCAGACCTTCTTCGTAGACGCGCGCATTCAGCGTCTGGTCCAGACGGCAGCTGTCCGACTGGCCGCTTGGGCGCACAATCGCCTTGTTGCGGGCCAGCGCGATCGCGGCCTCGCTGAGGCGGTTTTTCTTATCGGTGTTCAGCTCGCCGTTGTGCGCCATCAGACGGAACGGCTGCGCCATGGTCGGGTGCGGGTCCGTGTTGGTCGAGAACCGCGTATGGAAATACATGGTGTGGACCGCGTGGTCCGGGTCGCTGAGATCGCGGAAATAGGGGATGATCTCCCATGAGTTCAGCCGGCCTTTGAAGACCTGCACGCGGGCCGACAACGACAGTGGGTAAAGACCGGCCAACGCGGGGTCGGTGTAGGCGGGCTCCTCAATCTCCAGCAGCGCGCCATGGATGCGGGAATCAAGCGCCGCGTCCCGAAGCCCGTCGGGCGCGGTGAAGATCCACTGCCGGATCGGCAACTGCCATTTGACGGCCCGGGGGCCGATCTGATCCAGATCGACGGGCACATCACGGACGGTGACGACGTTGAGGCCCGCGGACGCCAGACGGTCCGAAATCAGATCCGTTGCGCGATCATGCTGGCTTTCGTCCTGGGGCAGGAAGAAGTTGCCAACGCCGAAGCCGCCTGGCTCCAGCGACAGACCCGTCACCTTTTGAAAGAACGACAGGGACAGATCGACCGAGATGCCGGCGCCATCGCCCACACCTTCGGACGACATGCCACCGCGGTGAGGAACGGCGCACAATGCCTGGTGTCCTTTTCGCAGCAGATCGGCTGTTTGCACGCCGTCCTTGCGCGTAAGGAACCCAACGCCGCAAGCGCTGTGCTCGCGGTCGGCATCATAGAGGCCAGTCTCTCTCATCGCGTCGCTCAACTATCAACCTCGCGTGAACTTCGTGCCGGCGGGCCAGCGGCCGTGCCCCGTGGCACGGGTGCGCCCATTCTCCAACAACTGCGGCAGCCGCAAACTCGGCTTTTCGCAGGCCCGCCCGATTACCCACAATTTGCGAGATTTTCAAGTCGGCTGGCCGCAACGTGCGCCGCCGCGCCAGCAGGTCAAGGCGGGCAGGCGCTGCCGCGCTGCGGCAGAATCGCAAAACACCTTGGAAGCTGGACAGAAACTGGTTTTCGCGTTGATCCCCTGAATTTTGGCGATGCCTGACACAGAAATTCGTGACGGCGTCCATTTGGCGACTGATCCCCGGAACTTGTCCGGAAAGCGCCGCTCATCGGCGGTTTTATGCCCAACTTTGGCGAATCCGAAGCCGACGACACCACTACGATCACAAGTGTCAGTCTTGATTTACAGAATTGATGTATTGACATCCTGACACAAAGAGCCTCGTATTGGGGCATGAACTTGAGGCTCTGCGCCAGATAGCGACGGCACGCTCCACCCGGATCGGACATCACGTCTCAAGCCGGGTCTTGGCTTTGCTGGCGTGTAGGGGACTGGGTCTCGGGTCGACGCTGAAACCACGCGGCTCGACCGTGTTGGCGGCGCCCTAGCGGGCCTAGCTGGGTCCGGAAGGGATCTCAATTACTGGCCTACGAGGGAGGCGCAAAAATGGCATTGCTCTCATTCGAACGAAAGTACCGCGTTCGAGGGGGGACACTGATCGGCGGGGATCTGTTCGACTTCTGGGTCGGACCGTTTTACGTCGGGTTCTTCGGTGTCACGACCATCTTTTTCGCGGCACTAGGGACAGTCCTGATCTTCTACGGTGCGTCGCTTGGCGACACGTGGAACCCATGGCTGATCTCCATTGAAGCGCCCGAGTTGGAGGTCGGACTTGGCGTTGCGCCATTGAAGGAAGGCGGTCTCTGGCAGCTGATAACGATATGTGCCCACGGCGCCTTCATAAGTTGGATGCTGCGCGAGGTAGAGATCTGTCGAAAACTGGGGATGGGCTATCACGTGCCCTTTGCCTTCAGTGTCGCGATCTTCGCCTACACGACCCTGGTGGTGATCCGTCCGGTGCTGATGGGCGCCTGGGCACATGGCTTCCCCTACGGGATCTGGTCGCACCTGGATTGGGTCAACAACGTTGGCTACGCCTACGGCAACTTCCACTACAACCCTGCCCACATGCTGGCCGTCAGCCTGTTCTTCACGACTACGCTTGCGCTTGCGCTGCACGGCTCGTTGATCCTGTCCGCCGCCAACCCCGAAAAGGGCGAGGAGATGCGGTCCCCGGATCACGAGGACACGTTCTTCCGTGACTTCATCGGCTACTCGATCGGACCGCTCGGCATCCACCGTCTTGGCCTGTTGCTGGCGCTGAACGCCGGTTTCTGGTCGGCGGTCTGTATCGTGATTTCTGGAACCGTGTGGTTCGACGCCTGGGCCGATTGGTGGTTCTGGTACGTCGACTTGCCCTTCTGGGTCGACATCGAAGGAGGCGTCAATGGCTGAGTATCAAAACATCTTCACTCAGATCCAGGTCCAGGGCCCACCAGAAATGGGCATGGTTGACGACGTAGACCTGGACGAACGCTCCAAAGGCACGCTGTTCTCTCAGCTGATCGGGCTGTTCGGGAACGCCCAGATCGGGCCCTTCTATCTGGGCTTCTTCGGGGTGATCTCGTTGATCACCGGGACAATCTGGTTCGTGATGGTCGGCTTTCACTTCTGGGGCCAGGCAGACTTCAACCCCGCCATCTTCATGCGGGATCTGTTCTACCTCTCCCTTGATCCGCCGGACGTCGATTACGGGCTTGGCTTTGCCCCGATGAACGAAGGCGGCATGTGGCTCATCGCCAGTTTCTTCCTGCTGATCTCGGTCATGACGTGGTGGGCACGCTCCTACGTCTTGGCCAGCCAGCTGAAGATGGGCAAGCACGTCTTCTGGGCGTTCGGTGCCGCGATCTGGTTGTTCCTTGTGCTGGGCCTTATTCGGCCGGTTCTGGTGGGCAGTTGGTCCGAGGCTGTGCCCTATGGGATCTTCACGCACCTTGACTGGACGCTGACCTTCTCGGTCGTGCACGGAAACCTCTTCTACAATCCGTTCCACGCGCTTTCGATCGTGTTCCTTTACGGCTCGACCCTGCTCTTTGCCATGCACGGCGCCACCATCCTGGCTGTTACCCGGCTTGGCGGCGACCGCGAGCTTGAGCAGATCGCCGACCGTGGATCGGCCAGCGAGCGGGCCGCTCTGTTCTGGCGCTGGACCATGGGGTTCAACGCCACGATGGAGGGTATCCACCGCTGGGCCTGGTGGTTTGCGATCCTGACAACGATCACCGGTGGCATCGGGATCCTGCTTTCGGGCACGGTCGTCGATAACTGGTACGTCTGGGCGCAAGAGCACGGCTACGCGCCGCTAGACTGAGGAGGCACGCGAAAATGAATGCGAACGACGACAGCCCCTATGGCAGTGGCAAAATCGACAAAAGCACTGTCTTCAAGGACGTCGGCAAGCAGATGTGCGTGGGTGCCGGTGTTGCGGCGGCGGTGATCCTGGTGCCGGCGGCTCTGATCTACGTCACCTACCTAATTGGCACCCTACTGCCACCGGAATCCAAAGAAGCGGACGACCCGACACCGGATTCCTTCTCGTACTACTACGAGCAACCCTACGAGGCGCCCGAACCACGGCGCATTGCATAGGAGCGAAAAACCCGCGGGCCCCTGATTGCTGGGGCCCGTCTCGACCAACCAACGCACCATAGCGCAACCTGAGGGACCCAACGCCATGCCAAGGGATGCAGCGCAAAAAATCGACTTTTCCGGCCTGCCAGGCCGCCTTCCGGAGGGGGAGGAGGTTCTCTGGCAGGGACGCCCCAACACCTGGGCCCTGGCCTGCCACGCCATGATGCTGAAATGGGTCGCCGCCTATTTCCTCCTGATTGCCGTATGGCGCGCAGGATCCCTGATGGATCTGGTTCCCTTTTGGGCCGCGATCTCGGCTGGGGTGCCGTTCCTGGTGTCCGGATTGATCGCCTGCGCCATACTTCTGCTATTCGCCCATATCCAAGCCCGGGCCACCGTCTACACCGTCACTTCGTCGCGGGTGGTTTTGAAGATCGGTGCCGCGCTTGGGCTCACTGTGAACCTGCCGTACCGCGACATTGATAACGCCGCGCTGGATCTGCGCGGCGGTGGGATCGGCACGATCGCGCTGGAGATGTCGCGCAAGCAGCGGCTGCCGTACTTTGCGTGCTGGCCGCATGTGCGTCCCTGGCGGTTCAACCCGACGCAGCCGGCCTTGCGGTGCATTCCGGATGCAGAACGAGTGGCTGGGCTGTTGTCCGGGGCTGCGGCTGACCGCGTCGGCCATGCTGTTTCAGATCAACCGGAATTTGCCGGTGCCGGCACGGCGCCGATCGCAGCGGAGTAACACCCATGTCCCATGCTGCCCGCCTGCAACGCGAAAAGAACGACCGCATCGCCATGCGCGCCGTCTTTTTCATGCTGTGCACTATCGTCCTGCTGGTCGCTGCGGCCCGTCTGACGGACCGTCCGCTAGCCGCGCCGACACCGGTGTCCGACATCAAGCTGGAGCGCGTGATCCAGATCCAGACCACCCTGGCTGGTGCCGCCCTGGTGACCGAGATGGATGGCACCGTCGTGGCCGATCTGCCAACCGGCAAGGGGGTTTTTATCTCTGTCATTGACCGCGTGGTCCGTCGGCAACGGGTAACGGCCGGCGTGTCGGCAGATGGCCCGGTCCACCTACAACTGGGCGTGAACAACCGCCTGTCCTTGCTGGACCCATCGACCGGCCGCCGGATCGAGCTGGTCAGCTACGGCAAGGACAATGTCGCGGCGTTCCGCGGATTGCTGGAAGGCAGCTGACCTGACACCTGGTTCGCTTCGCGCCTGATAACTCCAAACCGGCATTTGCCTCGCGGTAGGGCGGTTGAACTCTACTGCTTTCATGCTGTGGCGTGGACAACTCCCCACCGTCGCACTAGCCTCACCGCCAGCGCATCAGGACACCGGGAGCCACTGCATGGAAGCCAGCTTTTCGCGTCGCCAATTGCTGAAGCCCAGCGAGCTGAGGGAGCTGAACCAGAAGTCTGACCTGCAGGGCTGGCTGCAACTGGGCAGTCACCTGGGCGCGATTGCGGTCGCGGTCTATGCGCACTCGCTTGCAATGGGCACGTGGTGGGTCCTGGCCACGGGAGCGGTCTTGGGCGTCCTGCTGAACTTCCTCTACGCCGCTCAGCACGAGCTCTCACATTCCACCGTCTTCGCCACCCGCCGGGTGAACGAATTCTGGGGCCGCGTGATCGGCTTTTTCATGCTGTTCCCGCGGGACTTTGATCAGGTGATGCACTTCGCCCATCACCGATGGACCCAGGATTGGGAGCGTGACGGCGAACTGGTCCGCGAACCCTACACGCTTCGCACATACCTCCTTTGGTTCCTGGGTGTCACCTATTGGCGCAACCGGGTCGTTGGCATCATCCGGCGTGCGCGCGGGATCATCCTGGAGCCCTACATCCGCCCCGATGAAGAGGCCAAGGTAATCCGGGAAAGCCGCATCCACGTGGCCCTATACGCGGCAATCATCGCGGGCTCGCTGGCCTTGGGCCACTGGTGGTGGCTGACGTTCTGGATCCTGCCCATGATGCTGACCAAGCCCGTCCACCAGCTTCAGAACACGATCGAGCATTTGGGCCTGTCTCACGAGAACAACATTCTGGATAACACGCGCTCGACCCGCACCAACGCGCTGATGCGCTGGCTCTGCTGGCAGATGCCCTACCATACCGCGCACCACACCTTTCCGTCGGTGCCCTTCTGGAAGCTGCGCGATCTGAACGACCGGATCGAGGCGGAGGCGGGCGAGGTCTGGCGCATGGGCTGGATCGAGTTCCAGATCGAGGTGATCCGCAAGCTCAGCCAAAAGGACGAGAGCCAGTACCCGATGAACGAGGTCTGGATCGTGCCTCACCGTGGCCGCCAGGTGCAGGTGCCCGCCGAGTGAGCCGAGAGCTTCACGTCTACACATCGCTGTGGGCCATGCAGCCGCATGACCAAAGCGCCGAGCGGCTGGATCATCAAGAGATCGTCGAGAAGGTTACCGCGGCGGGCTATCACGGCATGGCGCTGGATCTGGGTGCTGCCGACATTGCGGTTGTCGACGAAGTGGCGCCAATGATGGTGCGGGCGGGCCTGACGCCCCTGATCGTCGCCTTCCCCAAATCCGTGCCCGAGCTGCGCGATGTCTTGAAGCGTGCCAAGGATATTGGGGCGCCATTTGTGGACGTGATCGGGCAGGTGATGCCGCTCAGCGTCGACGGCATGATCCCCGTGATCCGTGAATGGATCGAGATGTCCGAACAGGAAGGCATGCCCATCCAGTTCGAGACGCACCGCAACTGCATCACGAACGATCTTTACGCGACGCTCTGCCTGATGGATGCCGTTCCAGAGATGCGGATCTGCGCCGATCTCTCGCACTATGTCGTGGATCGCGAGTTCTGGTACCCGCTGTCCGAGCGGGACATGGGACTGATCAGCCGCGTGCTGGCGCGGTCAGACAGCTTCCAGGGGCGGGTCGCCTCGCGCCAGCAGATCCAACTGCAGCTAGACTTTCCGCAGCACCAGAAGTGGGTCGAGCTGTTCAAGGGCTGGTGGCGCGAAGGGTTCGCGTCCTGGCAGAGCCGCAACGCGGACGGCGCTTGCGTCTTCCTGTGCGAACTTGGCCCGCCGGAATACGCCATGACCGGCCCCGACGGCAAAGAGCTGTCGAACCGCTGGGAGGAGGCGCTGACGATCAAGCGCTGGGTCGAAGAAATCTGGGCAGAAGTCTCCGCCGGGCCGGCCTGACTGGCGTCTTCTGGGTTCTGGCCCGGGCAGATAAGCGGCTTCGATGTCCCGCGTTAGACGATTGCGCTGTCTTCCAGCAGGGTCGTGCGGTGCATCTCTCGCCGGTACTTTGCCGTGTCAAACGGCGTGCCCGCATGCAGCGTGCGCCGGTTGTCCCACAACACCGCGTCGCCCGGCTGCCAAGCATGGGCGTATCGGTGGGCTGGTACCGTCGCCCGATCATTCAGCTTCGAGATGTAGTCGTGTGCCCGGGCGTCCTCCCACCCCTCTATGCCGATCGTCACGCGCGATCCGAAGTAGAGCGCCTTGCGCCCGGTCAGCGGATGTCGGCGCACCAGGGGCCAGCGCACCACCAGGGAGTCCGGTACTTCGTAGGTGCTGTCGGCTGTGCCCTTCTCGCCCTTTGTCCGGAGGAAGTTCTGCAAGCCGCTGACCGAGTGACAGGCGGTCAGACCATCGGCCTCGGCCTGCTCCGCGGGGTTGAGCGCGTCATAAGCGGCATACATGCAGGCGAACAGGGTCTCACCGCCCACCGGAGGGGTCTGTCGGCAGTACAGCATGGATGCCCGCGCCGGATGCTCCAGATGCATGTGGTCCGCATGCCACTCCAGGTCGTTCGATCCGTCCGCCGGCGCGAAGGAGACGACCTTTGGCCCGGTATTGCCAACAACGAAGATCTCGGGATGTTCCGGTAGGCGCGCCTCGACCCGTGCTGTCGGCGCCAATTCTGCGAACGCGGCCGAGAAAGCGACCTGTTGGGCCGGCGCAATCTGCTGTCCGCGAAAGATCAGCACGCCGTACTTTTCAAGCGCGGTTTCGATGGCCTCTTTGCTCTCGGCCGTCGGCACGTCGGTCAGCGAGACCCCGCGCACCTCGGCGCCGATGACACTGTCAGTCGGATGGACGTCGATCACTTCTCGGGCCTCCTGTCGGATCAGGTAGGCTTCAGAATGACCGAGGGGCGATCTTTTGCAACCGCGAACCGGGCGCGCCCAGTGCTTAAGGGCCAAGAAGGTCGCTAAAGCATACCGCTAAAGCGTGGTGGCCGGATGATCGTCGCCCCAAACCGTGCGGGCGTCTTTGGCGATCATTTGCTCTTCGATCTGGTCCAGGCGCTGCAGGGCGAGCTGCCGGTCATGCGTGCTGGCCAGGGCACGCTCGAATGCCTTTCGGACCGAGCGCGGTCGCCAGGGCAGAATGGCGCGGGACAACCAGGCGCGTAACTCTGCCGGCAACTGGTCATAGTCCTGCATCGAATTGCCAACCCGTTTGCGCCTTTTCAGACTGGTGCTGCCACGGTTCGAGCGCGTCATGCCGTTGCGCCCAGCTGCAAAGCGGCGGCCGATGGCGCCCATGTGTCGGCAATCGATACGCGTCTGTCTTTTGTAAGGTGATCTGACAGAGGAGCTTTGTCAGGCATTGCGTGTCTCTTGTGCTGCCTAATACGTGACCGGGCGGGGGCTCGCCTCGCGTCCGACCCCTGAGGGGGCTCAACCAGCTATCGAGCGTGGGCACTCCCATAGCAGCACGCTGTGCTTTATCGCAATGTGATATCATTACGCATTTGACGCGATCGCGTGGTCAGCAGTGCCAACGCTTCAGAAGAACAGCAACCACTGGCGCACGACCCAAATCTCCAGCAGGCACCCGGCAATCACCCCCAGCCAGACCCACCATCTTGGCCAACGGCGGCAGATCACGACCGCGGAGATCAGAACGGCGACCAAGGTCACAGGCGCTACAACGGCCGCATGGTGGTCCGAATCCCAATAGCTGAGCGGACTTTCGAAGACCCAGCCGCTGATTGGCCAGAAGTGCGGGCGCCAATCGTCATGGTGCAGCGGAAAGTCCGTGGCGATGTGCAGCAAGCCGGCCGACGCGAACGCGACCCAAAATGGCCGCGCCAAAGCCCATGCCAACACGCAGACGATACCCCAGAGGATAACGCTGTTGTCGATGGCAAACACGGTCTGCCACGCGGTGGAGAAGTATAGCTCGCCAAAGACACGTTCGGCCGGGATCTGCAGTAGGAACAGTGACACCCCAGCCATTACGTAGAGCGACAGATCCGGGAGCAAGCTGCCAATGGTTGCGCTGGGCCCGCTTCCTGGCCTGTTGCGTCTGGCGCAGATCGCCAGACCGACCAGGACATGAGCAGGCGTATTCACGCGATACCCGACGCAGGGCCGGACAGATGCGCCTGGCGATTCGACTTTGCTTCGGTCAAACGACCGGAAAGCAGCACGATGTCTTGGGGGTTATCGAACGGCATCACTGTTTAGGGCGGGTCCCGCCGGTGCTCCGCCTAAGACACGATCGGCGGTTGTGCTGCACAGGCTCGGAATTTGCGGACCTCTGGCGCCGCACCGGCGAGCGACAACTGAACCTCTTGGCTTGCCGTGAAAGCCGTCGCCGTCGCATTGTATTCCAGACCGTCCAAGACATTGCCGAAGCCGACGTCGGATACCGACAAGGCGCTGCCATTGATGCGGTGGCGTTCGGTGCCGATGGTCAGCGAACGTCCTCCGCTAAATATGATCCCGAAGGTAGGGCTGGCTTTCCAGCCGGTGCCTGACACGGTCAGGTCCAGCCGGTACTCTGGAACAGAGGGGTCGTGCGTGATCACAACCTGCGCCTGATTGTTGGTGTGAGACAGGGTGCACATCGGGAATGGCGTAAACTCCCACGGCGCGGCGGCGGTTGGGAAAAGGAGGGTCAGGAGGAGGCCAGCTAGTGTTTTCATGAGGCCAGAGGTAGATGGACTTCGACGAAATCCCAGAAATGGGGTTGGCCGCTGCAACCAATTGTCCACTATGGTTGGTGACCGAATTCCTAGACCTTTCGCGTAGATCAATACGCGATTAGGTGATCGAGATGCCGTCAACAAGGGGGTGTTTGATGGAACAGAAGCCGCAAACGCACCGGATCTTGAAATTCGGCACGCCATCGTATACATCTGCATGCAATCACAGCGCCCTGAGAGGTCGGGAACGGGGAAATGCCCCTAGAACCGCCTTGAACCCATATCCGCCGAGGCAGCCATGAGCCTGTACACAGCTTATCTTGAAGAGATCGCGACCCGCAAAGAACAGGGTCTGAGCCCGAAACCCATCGATGCGGGAGATCTGGCGCGCGAGATCATCGACCAGATCAAGGACCCCGCGCACCCGCATCGCAAGGATTCGCTCCACTACCTGATCTACAACACGCTGCCCGGCACGACGAGTGCGGCGCGCGAGAAGGCAGATTTCCTGAAAGCGATCATCCTGGGTGAGGCTGTCGTGGACGAGATCTCGACCGAGTTCGCCTTCGAGCTGCTGTCCCACATGAAGGGCGGCCCGTCGGTTGAGGTGCTTTTGGATCTGGCCCTGGGAGATGATGGGGCGACCGCCAGGGATGCCGCCGAGGTGCTGAAAACCCAGGTTTTCCTGTACGAGGCGGATACCGACCGGATCGAAGCGGCCTTCAAAGCCGGCAACCCAATCGCCAAGGAAATCCTAGAGAGCTATTCGGACGCCGAGTTCTTCACCAAGCTGCCGGATATCGAAGAAGAGATCGAGGTGGTCACCTACGTGGCCGCCGAAGGCGATATCTCGACGGACCTGCTGTCGCCTGGCAATCAAGCGCACTCGCGCGCGGATCGCGAACTGCACGGCAAGTGCTTCATCTCGGAGCGGGCGCAAAAGGAAATCCAGGATCTGAAACTGCAGCACCCGCAAAAGCGCGTGATGCTGATCGCTGAAAAGGGCACGATGGGCGTGGGCTCGTCGCGGATGTCGGGCGTGAACAACGTGGCTTTGTGGGCCGGTCAGCAGGCCTCGCCCTACGTGCCCTTCGTGAACATTGCGCCCGTAGTTGCGGGGACGAACGGGATCTCTCCGATCTTTCTGACGACGGTCGGGGTTACCGGTGGCATTGGTGTCGACCTGAAGAACTGGGTCAAGAAGCTGGACGATGCCGGCAATCCGATCCTGAACAATGACGGCAACCCGATCCTGGAACAGAAGTATGCTGTGGACACCGGCACGGTTCTGAAGATCAACACCAAAACGAAGCAGCTGTTCGACGGAGCGGATGAGGAGTTGGCGGATGTCGCCGACTCGTTCACGCCGCAGAAGGTCGAGTTCATGAAGGCCGGCGGCTCCTATGCCATCGTCTTTGGCAAAAAGCTGCAGACATTTGCCTGTGAGGCGCTGGGGATCGAGCTGAAATCGGCCTTCGCCCCGTCGAAGGAGATCAGCCACGAGGGGCAGGGCCTGACAACGGTCGAGAAGATTTTCAACGCCAATGCGATCGGCGTGACGCCGGGCAAGACGCTGCACGCAGGCTCGGACGTGCGGGTAAAGGTCAATATCGTCGGCTCGCAGGACACGACCGGCCCGATGACCGCGCAGGAGCTGGAGGCGATGGCGGCGACCGTGATCTCGCCGAAGGTCGACGGTGCCTACCAATCAGGCTGTCACACGGCCTCGGTCTGGGATCTGAAGGCGCAGGCCAACACGCCCAAGCTGATGGCCTTTATGCACAAGTTTGGCCTGATCACCGGGCGTGACCCGAAAGGCGTCTACCACTCGATGACCGACGTCATCCACAAGGTGCTGAATGACATCACTGTGGACGACTGGGCGATTATCATCGGCGGCGACAGCCACACGCGCATGTCCAAGGGTGTCGCCTTCGGGGCGGACTCCGGCACCGTGGCGCTGGCGCTGGCCACGGGTGAGGCGACGATGCCGATTCCAGAGTCGGTGAAAGTCACCTTCACGGGCCAGATGGCGGACCACATGGACTTTCGCGATGTGGTCCATGCGACCCAAGCCCAGATGTTGGAGCAGTTCGGCGACAACGTTTTCCAGGGTCGGATCATCGAGGTGCACATCGGCACGCTGCTGGCAGACCAAGCATTCACCTTCACCGACTGGACGGCGGAGATGAAGGCCAAGGCCTCGATCTGCATCAGCCAGGACGAGACGCTGATCCAATCGCTGGAGATCGCCAAAAGCCGCATTCAGATCATGATCGACAAGGGCATGGAGAACGATGCTCAGGTTCTCGGCGGTCTGATCGCGAAGGCCGACGCGCGCATCGCCCAAATCCGGTCTGGCGAGAAACCGGCGCTGGCGCCGGACGCGAACGCCAAATACTTCGCGGAAGTTGTCGTGGATCTGGACATGATCAACGAGCCGATGATCGCCGATCCGGATGTCACGAACTCGGACATCTCCAAGCGCTACACGCACGATACAATCCGACCGATCTCGTACTATGGCGCGCGAAAGAAGGTGGACCTAGGCTTTGTCGGGTCCTGCATGGTGCACAAGGGCGACGTGAAGATTGTCGCCCAGATGTTGCGCAATCTGGAGAAAGCCTATGGCGAGGTGACGTTCAAAGCGCCGCTGGTTCTGGCTGCGCCCACCTACAACATCATAGATGAGCTAAAGGAGGAGGGCGATTGGGCCGTCCTGCAGAAGTACTCGGGCTTCGAATTCAACGACGATGCGCCGAAGGAGAAGGCGCGGACCGAGTACGAGAACATCCTCTACCTGGAACGGCCTGGCTGTAATCTGTGCATGGGCAACCAGGAGAAGGCTGCCAAAGGCGACACGGTGCTGGCGACGTCAACCCGTCTGTTCAAAGGCCGCGTTGTCGAGGACAGCGACGAGAAGCTAGGCGAGTCGCTCTTGGCCTCGACGCCCGTAGTTGTCCTGTCGGCCATCCTGGGTCGGACGCCCACGGTCGAAGAGTACAAGACCGCTGTCGAGGGCATCGATCTGACCAAGTTTGCCCCGCCGAAGCAGACGCCGTTGGATTCGCTGTCGGTGCACTTCTAGGCCCTTGCCCGAAGGTAGCTGCGCGCGGACTGCGCGCAGCTTGAACATACCAATGCACACACAAGCCTTAGACTTCCACGGTCCGGCCTCTGAGTAGGTCAGCTAAAGTGACCACCCCCGGCGATTGATACATTCGATACATTTGCGTGCGTGCGTGACATCAAAACCATACGCGGGCACGATATCCGCCGTCTGACGAGGTCACACAGCGGCAGGGTCATGAACCGGGAAAGTAAAATCTCCGAGGCCGGCAGTAACCAGGAACACGCCCGTTCCATGGTCGCCGATGCCATTCAGGGGCTGGACGTTCCCGTCTGCTTCTATGATCGCGACCTCAGGTTTGTGTTCGGCAACGACCTCTTCCTCTCGACCTTTTACCGCGAAAGCGCCCCGGTTACCGGCGACAGCGCCTACGACATCATGCGCCGGCAGGTGCGTCGTGGGATCTATAGGGCACCCAAGGGGATGACCGATGAGGCGTTCATCGACGACTTCATCACGCGGCTGAGTCATTTCGCCAAGGACGTGCGCATCGAACTGACGTCGGGCAAGGTCCTCAATGCCGCCAGCCACGACTCCGGTCTTGGCGTTTTCATGATCACCTTCCGTGACATCACCGAGGCAGTTCAATCCGAGATTCAACTGGAGCAACAACGCGCAGAGACCGAGCGTGCGAATGTTCGCCTGCGTGACGCGCTGGATTCGATTGGCGAGGGGTTTGCCCTCTATGACCATGAAGATCGGCTGATCCTGACCAACGATCGCTTCAAGACCGCGAACCAAGCTGCCGCAGATCTGATGACGCCTGGGCGGCCGCGGCGCGACGTCATCGCGGCCATGCAGGCGGGCGGCGACATTCTGAACGCGGACGATCTGCTGGAAGTCTATGACCGGGACCACGCGCGAGGGGAGACCCAGCAATCCCGTCGCACCGAGTTGCTGCACGCCGACGGGCGCGTGTTCTTGACCTCCCGCAGCCCGACGGCCGAGGGCGGTTGCACCATCACCTGGCTGGACATCACTGACAGCAAGAAGACCGAACAGCGCGCCCGCGCCCTGGTGAACGATGCCATGGAAGCGTTGGACGAGGGCTTTGCGTTGTTCGATGCCGACCTGAACTTCGTCTTCTGCAATCAGCGGTACGCGCATTTAGCGTTGGGCGGGCCCGAATTCATTCCGAGTGCGGGGACATCGATGTCAGACTTGGTGGGCGACATGCACCAGCGCGACCTCTACGCCGAACCCTCCATCGTCTCGGAGGAAGCGCACATTCAGTCGATGCGCGATTTTGCCCTGAGCTATGGCAAAAACGCTGAATTCGAGCGCACCGACCGCAGCATACTGCAGCTGTCGTCGCACAAGACCGCGTTGGGCGGCTACCTGCTGACTGCGCGGGATGTGACGGACGAGCGGCGCGCTGAAGAGCAGGCCTTGGCCAAACTGACCGATACCGTGCAGGCGTTGGATACCGGATTGCTGCTTTGGGATGCGGACCTGAACTTTGTCTTTGCAAATGACCGGCTGAAGGGCGAGTTCAACAACGGCAAGAATGCGCCGCGCGTCGGCGAGCCGATTACCACTGTGGTCAGGCGTTTGGTAGAATCGGGCTTCTATGCGCTGCCGGACGGCATGGACGGCGAAAGCTATGTGGCGCTGGCGGTGCGCATGGTCCGCGAGATGCGGCGCGGGATCGAGATCCCGGCCGCAGACGGGCGGACATTCCGCCTATCCGCCTATCCCACCAAGGATGACGGGCGCGTGGTCGCGTTCAACGATGTCACGGGACAGCGCCAAGCCGAGGCCGAGTTGGCGCGACAGCGCGAAGCGGCCCACCAGAACGAGAAGCTATCGGCCATGGGCGAGCTGCTGGCTGGGGTTGCGCACGAGTTGAACAACCCCCTGTCTGTCGTGGTCGGCTACGCGATGATGCTGCAGAACGCAGAGCTGGATCCGAAACTGAAACGCCAGGTCGACAATGTGGCCCAGGCCGCCGAGCGCTGCGCCCGGATCGTGAAGGCCTTTCTGGCGATGGCACGCCAGCGCCCGGTCGAGCTGCGCCGCTGTTCGCTGAACGAACTGATGATGGCCGCCGTCGACATCGTGGGCCACCGTCTGCGTGGAGTGGGTATCGAGGTCAGCATTGATCTGGACCCCGATCTGCCGGACGTCGAAGCGGATGAAGACCAGATCATCCAGGTGTTCACCAATCTATTAGTGAACGCCGAGCAGGCGCTGGACGGCCGGCCCGCCCCACGGCGTCTACATCTGCGATCGTTCCTGGACCGTGCCGCTGGGAAAGCCGTGGCCCGGATCTCGGACAATGGGCCGGGCATCGAACCCGAAGTTATGCCCCGGATCTTCGAGCCGTTCTTCACGACGAAAGAGGTGGGTACGGGAACTGGTATCGGCCTTGCATTCTCGCATCGGGTTGTGGCGTCCCATGGCGGGCGGATGACGGTGCGGTCGTCCCCCGGCAAGGGCGCGCGGTTCTACATTCGTCTGGCGCTATGCGCGGATCTGGAAACGAAGGCGGATGAGCTTGCCCCAGAGTGCGCGCCGGGTCCTGGACGGGTCCTGGTTGTCGACGACGAGGTGCGCGTGGCGGAGTTGCTGCGGGAAGTCTTGGAAGAAGCGGGGCACCAGGTGCAGACCCTCACCAGCCCGGAAGATGCGCTGGAGGTGCTACGCACCCAGCGTTACGACGCGATCATCAGCGATATGAAGATGCCCGGGATGGATGGGCGGCAATTTCACAATTCCCTTTACCAGATCGATCCCGCATTGGCTCGGCGCACGGGTTTTGTCACTGGCGATAGCATGTCCCGGCAGGTTGCCGAGTTCCTTGACCGCTGCGGACAGCCGCATCTGGAAAAGCCCGTCACACCGCGTGAGATCCTCACCCTTGTCGCTGGACTGATGAAGAAGCGGAGTACCTGACATGTCCCAAGATGCAAGTGTTCTGATCTGCGATGATGAGCCAGTTCTGCGCGAAATGGTGGGTGAGTACCTCAGCGGCCGCGGCTACTCGGTTTCAGAAGCAGATTGTGCCAAGGTCATGCGACAGCGGATGTCCGAGGCGTCGCCCGATCTGATCCTGCTGGACATTAACATGCCCGGTGAAGATGGCCTGAGCGCATTGCGCGATCTGCGCAGCCGCTCGGACGTGCCCGTGATAATGTTGACGGCTGCGGCAGATGTTGTGGACCGTGTGGTTGGGTTGGAGATGGGCGCCGACGACTATCTGGGTAAGCCCGTAGACTTAAGAGAGTTGGAAGCTCGGATCAAAGTGGCCCTAAGGCACCGCGCACAACCAGCGACTGACACGCCTGCGTCTGCCGGTATGGTGCCGTTTGGGATTTGCACTTTGGATCTTGGCGGTGCCCGTCTGTTGGACGCGGATGGCTGCGAAGTCCACCTGACAGCAATGGAATTCAACCTTTTGCGCGTCTTTGCCGAGAACAAGGGCCGTGTTCTCAACCGCGATCAGCTTTTGGAACAGGCCCACGACAAATCTTGGGAGCCGTTCGACCGCTCGATCGACCTTCGGATCAGCCGCATCCGCCGCAAGATCGAGGCAAACCCGACGAAGCCCGAGGTCATTCGGACCGTCCGCGGCATCGGCTATGTCTTTGGCTGAAAGAGCTATCTTGGGCTGAAAGATCCCCGCGGGACTGATCCAGATCACCCGTTTCTAACCATTGCGCCCGGGGCCGTGTCCTGGGCGTTTGGCGTATGCATGGGGCCGTGCACCGGCGATCGACCCTACGGAACTGATACAATCCTTGGTCGCGCCGATACGCGCGCTGACAATTGATACCATAGGGCCCGGTCCGCGACCGATGGGCGATACATGAGCTGGCGATACTCCCAACCAACGAACGGGAGATCCGCCAATGAAACGCCTACTGCTCGCCATGACTGCTACCTGCGGCCTGTCTCTGCATGGCGCCGCAATGGGGGCCGAAATCGCCGTGACCCTGCCGGACACGGTCGATCTGCGCGATGCAAGCAGGCTGAGCGTGGCGGTCAACGGGCGCGACTATACCGCCCATGCGGTTCTCGAAGGTGGCCGGCTGGTGATCAGCGACGCTGCCGGGGCCTTCAGCCCCGACAACGAGGTTCGCCTGTTCCTTGAGACTGCCGATGGTTTCGACGAGGTTGCAGTCTGGACCGTACCCTACGCGCCCAAAGACGGGTTGTCCGGGTCGGGATCTGCCGGGCCTGCCTTCGGCGCCACCTTTACCGACGGCACCAACTTCACCGTAGCCGGAATATCGGGCGAGGTCGCGGCATCGGGCCGGTACGGCGCATGGGCCATCGACTTGGCGGCCAGCAATCAGACGCAACTCTCTGCCCCGGCCGAGCTTGATCGCGTCACCGAAGCGCATCTTTCCGTGGTGGCCGAGCGGTCGGGCGATATCGCCAGCCAGGTGATCCGCGCCGGCGATCAGGTGCTGGGCGGCGGCGCGTTGGTACTGCCGGCAGACGAACGGCTTGGCGTCTCGCTCGGTGTCGATGCCGCCGGGCATGGGGTCGCGGCCGAGAGCTTTGCCTTCGTGAACCGCGTGATCGAGGACGACGACGTTCGCTATGACGGCGGCTTCTCCGGCGCGTCTTTCAGCATCGATGCGGCCCGCGGGCTGACCCTGCAGGGCAGTGCCACCGTCGGAGAGGGTCGCCGGACGGATGGCGACCCAGACCGCCGCGGGTTCGCCGGGGGCGGTGGCTTTCGCTGGCTATCGGACAGCGGGAATATCGAGTTTGGCGGGGAAGGCGCGTTCTCGCGCAACACCATTCCCGGTGTGGGTGGCGAGACTGGGCACGCGGTGGCCGCCTGGGCGTCCTATGAACATGTCCTCGCCCAGGAAGAGGGCGCCCAGGCCCTGTCGATTGCCGGGCGTTACCAACAGGTTGCCCGCGATTACTACGCCTTTGGCGCGCCCGACTTGGCGGCGGACACCCGCCAGCTCAGCGTGACGGTGGACTACGCGACCCGCGACTTCAGCCTGGCCGGCTTCGTCGTGCTGGACGAAGACAACGTGGCGCGGGACCCCGCTGCGGGCATCAATCAGGTCGCCGAAATCGGCCTGAACCTCTCCTATGCCCTGAGCCCGGAGTGGACGCTTGCCGTGGGCACGGGCGCCAGTTTTGCCTTCCTGAAGGACAGCCCCAACGCGGAAGAGCCTGACAGCAGCGGTTTGACCGGTCAGCTCTACACCGGCCTGACCTACCAAACCGGTGCCTGGTCCCTGTCCACACTGCATGTGATCGCGCAAACCCGCGGTGACGGCGTCTTCGACCAGGACGTGCTGACCTACCAGGGCGAGGTCTCGGGCGCCTGGCAGGCGCACGATGCCCTGGACATCGCGGCCTACGCGCAAGTCACAGCGATGCGCGACAGCACCGCCCCGGACAGCGTGGCCGCCAGCATTGGCGCGAGCCTGACCTGGGTGCTCTCTGACACCGTGGATTTGGCTGCATCCTTCGATGCCGCCGCCGCCGACCAACCAGACTTTGACGGTTCGGATGCGCGGATCTCGCTGGGCTGGCAGCTCAGCGACACCGCGACTGCGACGTTCTTCGCTGGGCATTCCAGCGGGACGCTGGCGCCGACGGCGCCGTTCTCCGGCACCTATGCTGGGCTGACGATCAGCCTGGCGGCGCCGTTTGCCTTCTGAAGACCAAACCAACCTCAACCGAAAGGAAATCAAATGAAACGCCTACTGATCACCACCGCAGCCGCCATGCTGATGTGCCAAAGCCCGGCCCACGCAAAAATATTCAATTGGGACAAAATGGTTTACGGGCTCGCCTCGGACATCTCGCCAGAGAAGATCGAGGTCACGGGCGACCACACCGGCTACACAACGGTGACGGCCAGCGACGTTACCTACACCGTTCACTTTAACTACGACGCCGAGAATGTGGGCCGTGTCCGCAGCTGGCGCCTGGATCCCCTGGCCCAGATCGATGGAACGTGGATGAACCCGTTCTTTCTGACGACCTACGGCATCTCCAAGTCCTATCCCAAGGGCGATCGCCCCAAGGAAGTCGACGTGTTGGTCGAACTCACCATTCCGATGGAGTTCCTGGAAAACCGGATCTTGGCGGCCTGTAATGAGCATCTCCAAGAGCGTTTGGACGGCGGCATGGCCCCGGCTGAAGCGTATGCCAAACAGTGGATGTTGTCGACGGACTTCTATCTCGAGCCGACGGTGGATGCCTCGGGACCGGGCGGTAACACGCCCCATATCATCGAAGAGTCCGGCCATGGCCTGATGCGGCCTGTGATTGTCTGCCGGCCGATCCCGATCCTGCATGACGGGCCGAACAACGTGGCCGTCCAGCGCCCCTCTGGTTCGGCTGGCGGTGCCAGTGGCGGCGTGAAAGTCGGGGGTCAGCCCGGTGCAGGCACCATGAGCGCCGATCCGGCTGCCGGACGGCCGGAGAGCGGCAGGCCCCAGACCGAGCGGCCCGAGACAGGCCGGCCCGAGACCGGACGTCCCGGTGCCGCTGGTACGCCGCCGGCTCCCCGTAAAGGCTAAAAAGAGATCACCCTTGAAATCGATGTGTTGGGCTGGCTTCGACTGCCGGCGGCCCCGTCGCCGCAACCCCAACCAGGGCATGGCTGCGGCGGCGCGAGGTCGCCGCAGCCGCATACCGCCCGCTTACGCTTACCCTAGTTTGGAAGGACTGCGCCATGAGACGCCGATCTGCCATTTTGCTTGCCATGTTCGTTTTTGCGCCGTTTGGCGCGTTTTCCGGCGCATCTGCCGAAGTTTCGACGCCCGCGCCCGTGGGTCTGTCGGTGATGCCGCAAAAGTCTCACGGCGCCTGTCCCCGGCAGATCACCGCGCGGGCGGCGGTGGTCGCCGGAGCGGCTGAGGAAGGCCTGGTGCGCCTCAGCTACCGCTTCCTGGAGAACGGCAGCCCCGTGGGCAATTGGCGCGTCGCTGAGGTGCCGGGGGGCAGCACCATCTACCTGCGCCACGACATTATGGTGACCGCGGATCGCCGCCCCCAGCGCACCCCGCTGGCCGTGGCTGACCCTGCGCCCGGGCGCGTGGCCCTTGGCGATCCCAAGGGTGTCATCGCCCGGCCAACCGTCGGCGTGCAGGTCGTAATAAATGAGCAAACTCATGGGGATACGGCGATCTATCAGGCCACCTGTGCCCAGGGTGCCTATGCCGGATTGCGGCCCGCGCCGGGTCAACCGCTGCCGGATTTGACCGTCTCAGGCGGGCTGCGCCTGGGTCAGACGCTGGTGCCTTGGGGTGGGACGGCGACCCTGACGGCCCGCGACGTGGTCGCGATCGGCCCAACCGGCTGCCTGATCCTCTTCCGCTACGATGTGGTCAACCGCGGCGAGGGGTCGGCGGGCAGCCACACCAACCGCCTGTCGCGGGGGGCGGTGACGCTGGCCTCGCGGGTGACGCCGCCGCTGCGGCCCGAGCGTAAGCGGCAGGTCAGCGGGATGATCCGCCTGCCGACCGGACAAAGCGTGGTGCGCCTGCGCCTGGACAGCGCGGGCCTGATCCCTGAGGTGAGCGAGGGCAATAACATGCGTGCCGTAAGGGTGATGCTGGATGCGCCGTGCAGCCCGGCTGCCCGGCCATTGGGGCGTCGATAAGGTACTGAAATCATTGCGTTACGCGGCTGTTGCAAGTGCCTCATTTGCCGTGATCACTGTAACCCAGCGATCACGGCATCGACCGAGCTGATCTCGGCCACGTTGGCCATTGCGTACTCCAAAGACGCGCGGTGCCAGTCCGCGTTCATTGTGGAACATGCGTTCTGTGGGACGACCACTCGAAAGCCTTTGTCCGCCCCCGTCCGGGCCGTGTGCTCGATCGACATGTTCGTCCACGCGCCTGTGTTGATAATCGTGTCGATTCCGGCGTGGCGCAGATAGCTCTCCAGGCGCGAGGTTTCCCAGGCGCTCATGGACATCTTTTCGACCACCAGATCATTGCCCTGCGGCTCCAGACCTGGCGCCGGGCGAACCCCCCAAGTGCCGCGGACCAGGGCGTTGGCTGCTTTAAGCCCCTGAAACAACGGTGCTTTTGTCGAGATTGCCGGATGCCCCGGCTCACACACGAACCAGATATGGCAGACCATCACGCCCTTGCGGCGACAGGCCTCCAGCAAGCGTTGAGAGTTCGCCAGGACGTTCTGCTGGCGGGCGTGCGCGGGCGACCCGGAATCGGCAAACGCGCCGCCTTCCATGATCACGTCGTTCTGCATGTCCTGGATCAGCAGCGCAGTGCGCGGCGGATCCAGGGGTGCAGACAATTGCGGACCGGTTCCCGTTCCGGGCCTAGCGCGCATAAAGGGCTCTTCGCGCCCTTTCGTCTTGGTGTCCACAGCGTAAACAGAAGTGGTTGCTGTAACGTAAATGGTCGAGAAATCCGCGTCGCCCCAATGCAGGTTGGCCGCCATTTCCGGAAACAGGATCTCGCCCAGCTTGATCCCGTGGAACGAATAGACCCACAAACCGCCCGGTGCGGTGACATAGACGTTGCCGTCCTTGTCGGCCTTCATTCCGTCAGGCACACTGGCCCGCGCGTCTTCTTGAATGCCGCTGGCAAAGACGCGTCCGTTGGTCAGTGAGCCGTCCGTGGCGACGTCAAACATGCGGATATTTGCTTGGATCGTGTCGTTCACCCACATCCAGCGCTCGCAGGGACTGAAGCACAGACCGTTGGGCTGGGTGAAGGTGTAGCGGTCGCTGACCAATTGTGGTTCGTCGCCCGGTTGGTGCCCCGGTGGCAAGCGGTAAACTCCTTGAAATCCTTGCTCTAATTCGCGGGGGACACCGAAGCCTTCCATCCGCCCATAGGTGGGATCGGTGAAGTAGATCGACCCATCAGACTTCACGCAGATGTCGTTGGGAGAGTTCAGTTCCTTGCCCTCAAAGTGGCTCGCCAGAACCTCCCGGGTGCCGTCCGGGCGAAACCGCACCACAGACGAGGTCGCATGTTCGCAGACCAGCAGATTGAGGTCTGCGTCGTAGGTCATCCCGTTGCACTTGTTCGAGGGGTTCAGGATCTCCTCGACCCGCCCATCCGGGGTCCAGCGTCGCCGAATCGAGGCGGGAATGTCAGAGAAAACAAGGTGTTGCTGTAGCGGGTGCCAGACGGGCCCTTCGGTGAAGACATAGCCTGTACCGATCTGACGGACCGGCGCATTGACGTCCAGAATGTCGTGGAATCGGGGATCTGTCGCGACATGCGCCATGGCTTAGCCCTCCCCTTGGCGCTGGGAATCCAGGCGTACAGCACCTGTACAGCAAGCGTACAGCATCTGTGCAGCACCTGTACCGCACCTGTATGTACAGAAAGTCGACTTCGGGCCGGTCCGAGGGTGTCGCCGGGCACAAGCCCGGCCTGCTTTTTGGAGCCAGCTGCTCATGCCGGGAACCAGGCGCGCGCGGGCAGCGTCTCAACCACGGGGCCGGGGCAGGTCATGCCCAGCCGTCCGACCACCTGGCCATTGGCGACCTTCGCGCCCTTGTCGTGCACCGGCAGCAGGAAGGTGAAGTTGTTCAACAGCTTCTTGATCTGGGCCTTCTCGTTCCGCTTGGAGCCTGCGTGGTTCCCGGTCACCTGAGGCTCCATGTAGTTGTTCACCCGGACGTGATTCACGATTTGATCGTTGAAGTCGTAGATCACGTCGCCGCAGATGCAGGCCAGCCCCTCGGCCGTCTCGACGATCACGTTCATCGAGCCTTCGGTGTGGGCATAGGCCGGCTCGCACCAAACGCCGGGGATGATCTCCTCGGCGCCCGTGATCTCCAGGTCCAGGAAACGGATCGCTTCGGGTTCATAGATCCGATCGACCAAGTGCTTGATGTCGGGCTTGGGGTATTGCGGGTACATGATGCCCGAGACCGAGAACTCCATCTCACGCCGGTTAAGCACCACGGTGGTGTTCATCGGGAAGTCATCGTCATTGCCCGCATGGTCGATGTGCAGGTGAGTGTGCAGGATGTAGCGCACATCCCCCATCTTGACGCCGTGGCGGGCCAGCTGCTGTTCGACCATGTTGTCGTGATAGCAATGGCCGCGCATCCCCAGCGTCTCCATGATCGCGTTGTCACGGAAACCGGTGTCCACCAGGATCGGGTAGGCCCCGCCCAGGATTAGAAAGCCGAACGTGTTGACCCGGCGCACCCGGCCGCACTCGTGGCCAAGGACCAGGAAGCTGGTCTCCAGTTCGATATCGCCGAAGTCCAATGTGTGAATGGTGAGTGCCATGTGTCCCTCCGTCGAATTCCTATCCGAGATCTTCTGGTTTTTGTACTGAGTAGGCAGCGACTGACGCGGAGGTCGCATCGCAATGCCAGCTCTTTTGTTCGCCTTCGAAAGCGTTCACACCGCGTGAGTTGCGTGCCGTGTTGACAAAGCGACCTCCGGGGGGGTCGCGAAAGTCGCGCCAATGGTCCGAGCGACATTGGCGACGGTCGCTGCCCGGCTGCGCCGGGTGGAATGAGCGGCACATCATGTGCCCTCCAACCGGTAGACTCGCGCGGCAGTGTCGTTGAAAATGGCCGCCCGCGCCTTGGTAGGCAGTTTGGTGGTCGCCTGTTTGTAGGCAGCGAACAGGTCGTCGTAGCTGGTCCAAAGCTTCTCGATCGGGAAGTTGGAGCCGAAGAGGCAGCGGTCTGGTCCGAACAGCTTAACGGTCTCCCGGACGATATCGGCGATGTGGGCCGGGTCGTTGGCGTGGATGAAGGTGCCGAGGCCAGAGAGCTTGGTGGTGACATTCGGTTGGGCGGCGAGCGCTTGCATGCCGGTGCGCCATGTGGTGCGGCCCTCGCCGGAGAGGTCTTCCAGCATCCCGGCATGTTGCAGGACGAAGGTCACATCGGGGCAGGTAGCGGCGAGCTGGGTGGCCCCGGCCATCTGGGGGGCGAAGACCTGCAGGTCGAAGGCCCAACCGTAGTCAGCGAGGTGCGAGATGTTGCGTTGAACCACCGGATCCTCGGCGAGGTCTGAGCGGGCCGCAAAGCAATAGAGCGGGTTCTCATGGTGGTGGAACTGCTGGCGGATGCCTCTGACCAGGGGGTAGGTGGCCAGCTTGTCCAGAGCGGGTCGGACATCCGCGACGGTCATGTCTGCATAGGCGACGATGGCGTGGGGCCAGCCTGTCTCGCTCGCGGTCCTTTGGACCCAGGCGGCCTCGTCCGCGGCCCAGTTGGGTGCCCAATTGGCCTGCACATAGACGGATTTCTGCACGCCCGTGCCCG
Source organism: Pseudomonadota bacterium (assembly GCA_039026375.1). Lineage (GTDB taxonomy): Bacteria > Pseudomonadota > Alphaproteobacteria > Rhodobacterales > Rhodobacteraceae > Thermohalobaculum. Next base: position 45,644 of record JBCCML010000015.1, on the reverse strand, counting down.
CCAGATCGTCCAGATACTCACCGATCAGATAGTCCCGCTTGATCGGCGCATATGGCCCGAAGATCCGGGGCTGCTCGGGACCGAGGAGCCAGGGCAGATCGGCTTGCCGCCAGATATGGTGGTGCGCGTCGATCATGCGACTTTCGCCATGTTGAGCAGGTGACGGACCGTAGCCTCGGTCGTGGCGCCATCGCCAAGGGTGTCGAGGAGCGGTGCGATCTCGGTCAGGCCCCGTGGTTCGGCGCCGGGAATCGGGGTCAGCCAGTCCAGCCGCCAGGCGATGCGGCGGAGCCGTCTTGTGGCGGCGATCAAGCCATCCGGGGTGCCGCGCTCCAGGCCGTCCGACAGGATGACCACCGCCGCCCCCCGCGCGAAGCCTGCATAGCGCGGGATGGCGAGGAAGGCCTCCATCGCCTCGCCGATCCGGGTGCCCCCGTCAATGTCGGCGATCAGGGCCGAGGCACGGTCCAGCGCCCGTTTCGGGTTCTGCAGTCGGAGGGCCGGGGTGACGCGGGTGAGCCGGGTGCCCAGCGTGAAGACCTCCGCCCGTTCCGCGTGACGGACCAGCGTGTGGGCAAGCCGCAGCGCGCCCTCCGTCCGCTCCTGCATCGAGCCGGAGACATCGATCAGCAGCACGATCCGGCGTTGTCGTGTCCGGCGGCGACGCACGGGCAGGGTCATGATCTCGCCATCCCGCCGAACCGCGTCGCGCAGCGTGCGGCGCAGGTCCGGGGTGCGACCCCGTTTGGCTGCGCGCAGCCGGTAGGAGCGGCGCCTGGGGAGGTGGGTGGCCTGACGGCGGAGCAGCGCCAGCGCCTCCTCCGGTCGATCTTCCAGAGCCCTTTGACCAAGGCGCTCTGTGGCGGTGGTTTCCTCGCCAGGATCCTCGTCCGAGGGATCGGCGGGGATCTCTTCGGTCTCGCCCGTGCCCTCATGGGCCTCGACCTCCTCCTCATCCGCGGGGACGGCTTGGGGCAGAGCGGCACCTAGGAAGTGCGCGTCGAAGAGCGCGTCGAACTCGGCCCGGCGGTCCTGCGGGATGGCGAGCATCGCAACCGCCGCTCGCCGGATATCCGTGATGTTGGAGGGGCCGAGCAGCCCGACCGCTTCGATGAAGCCCATCACCTGGTCGGGTGCCACCGCAAACCCGTTAGCTCGCAGCAGGGGCGCAAAGGCGGCAAGTGGCTGGATCCCTGCGGGGAGCGTCATGCGGCCTCCCCCGGCAGAACGTCAGCCAAACGCGGGGCCATGAACGCCAAGTCATCCTGGTCCTTCAGCGCGACGCCAATGGCGCGGCGGAAGGCCTCCGGCCAGGGGGCGCCTTGCGCGGCCAGCAGCGTCGCAGCCTCCGCCCATTCCACCGTCTCCGCCACACCAGGAGGCTTGGCGAGCAGCTCCTGGCGCAACAGCCCGACCGAGGCGACGACCGCGTCCGCCGTGGCCCGGGCAACCGAGGAGGCGCGGGTCATGACGATCTCCGCCTCCAGCTCTGGCGAGGGATAATCGATCCAGTGGTAGACGCAGCGCCGCCGCAAGGCCTCGTGCAGGTCACGGGTGCGGTTCGACGTCAGGACCACGACCGGATGGGTGCGCGCCCGCACGGTCCCGGTCTCGGGGATTGAGATCGTGAAGTCCGAGAGGAATTCGAGCAGGAAGGCTTCGAACTCGTGGTCCGAGCGGTCGATCTCGTCGATCAGGAGCAGCGTGTCTTCGGGTGCACGCAGGGCCTCCAGCAAGGGACGCGCCAGCAGGTACTGATCACCGTAGACGTTGACGTACTCCTCGCCCGCCTGCCGGATGGCGAGCATCTGGCGGGGATAGTTCCATTCGTAGAGCGCGGCGGCCGCGTCGATGCCTTCATAGCACTGCAGGCGGATCACCTGTCGGCCGAGGACCGATCCCATCGCCTTGGCCGCCTCGGTCTTGCCGACCCCGGGTGCGCCTTCGAGGAGCAGCGGCTTGCCCAGGGCCAGGGATAGGTAGGCGGCCGTCGAAAGGCCCTCGTCCGCCAGATACTGCGCGCTTTGCAGCGCCTCGCGCAGCCCGTTGGGCGAGGAGATCCCCGAGATGCTGGGTCTTACTGCCATCCCGCGCCTCCGATAGGGGCGCCGCGCGCTCCCATGAGACATTGCGGATGCTGAAGCGGGAGCGCTTGCCCACCCACCCGCGCGCGGCGCCCCCCCACCATCGAGCGCAATGGCCGTTCAGCGCCGCGCCCGGGTGGGTGGGGGAGTGCAGTGGTCACGTTCTGCGCGGTGCAGCAGGGGAGGGCGCGGCGCATCAGCGCCTGCCTTGCGGGCGCGCCCCGCCGTTGGACCGGATGCCCCGCAGGACTTTCTCCGGTGTGATCGGCAGGCTGTCGCAGCGCACACCCACGGCATTGTAGACCGCGTTGGCGATGGCGGGCAGGACCGGGTTCGCACACATCTCACCGGGGCCTTTGCCGCCATAGGGGGCATCCGGGGCAGGCCGCTCGAGGATCGAGATGTGGTGCGGCGCGAGGTCGCCGGGCCCGGGCTGGAGGTAGTGGTTGAAGTCCTCCGCCCCGTGAGCGCGGTCGGGATAGTAGGGCTCCGTCGTCTCGTAGAGCGCGTGGGAGACGCCCATCCACGCGCCGCCAATCAGTTGTTGTTCGACAAGTTTGGGGTTCAAGGCGCGGCCGACTTCGTAGGCCGAATTGATCTGGGTGACCTCGACCTCCCCGGTCTCGTCATCCACGGTGAGGTTCACCACCAGGGCGGCATGGGCGAAGCACGAGACCGGCGTCATCTCGCCCGTGTCCGCGTCGACGCCCGACATCGGGACGAGGAAGATCCCCCGGCCCGCCAGCGTCCGGCCCTGGCGGAACTGAGCGGCTTGCGAGGTTTCCTCCACCGTGATGGTCCGGGAGGGGGCGCCGCGGACGTGGATGTTGCCCCGCCCGTCCGTCACGAGGTCACGGGCATCGACTTCCAGCTCGTCGGCCGCCGCCTCCAGCATCTGTTGGCGGGCTTCCGTGGCGGCCCGGATGACGGCGTTGCCCATCCGGTGGGTGCCGCGGGAGGCAAAAGAGCCCATGTCGTGAGGGCCGGTGTCGCTGTCTGCCGTGTCGACGTAGACGTCTTCGATAGGGACGCCAAGCGCCTCCGCCGCGATTTGACGGGTGACGGATTTCATTCCCTGGCCGAGGTCAATGGCCGAGAGGGCGACCTTGAACTTGCCGTCGGGGGTGGAGTGGACGAGCGCTTGGCTGGGGTCTCCGCCCAGATTCATGCCGATGGGGTAGTTGATGCAGGCAAAGCCGCGGCCGCTGTGCAGGGTCATCGCCGCCCCCTGGGCCCGGAGATGAACCGTGAGACGCCGGGGCGCCTGGGTTTGGATGGCGTTGGCGCGTCGGGGGGCCGCGCGCTCCCCTGCGAGGGCGGTGCTGCGTCAGGTTCCGGCGAAGCCCGCCCACCCGCGCGCGGCCCCGCGCCCTCGAATCGATCACGGTCGGCGGAGAACCCGTTAGATGCTTCCCGCTGAGCTCCCCCTGTCGCAGGCCCCGCGGCCGCTTGCGCCGCGCGCGGCAGGCTGGGGCCGCCTGTGGCGCCGGTCGCAGCCGGTGGGGGCGCTGCCCCCACGCCCCCGAGGTATTCTTGGTCAGATGAAGCAGGGGACGCGTGGCCGATGGATCTCTGCGCGGGCGTTGGTGTGGGAGCGCCTGTCGCGACCTTGAAGCCCAGCCGTTCGGCCTCGGCCTCCATGTCTGCGCGCTGGGGCGCGTTGCCCGTGGCGGGGTGGTCGGTGAAGGTGCCTGCAGGGACGCTGCCCCGGGTAGTAGCCGCCTCAAACGGCTCCGGCGCGGCGCCCGTGCGCCGACGGTCCCCGATCAGCCCGCCGTCATCGATCATCGTCTCCGGGATCTCCGCCCGCCAGCCGACCCCGCCATCGCGCATCGAGGACGCCTGTTGCGCCTCTGGACTTAGCGCCCAGCCGGATTTGCCGGCCGTGACCTGGCAACTCTCGATCAGCGCGCAGTTCTTGGCGAGGCGGCGGTGCGCCTTCATGTCCCCGTCGCGGTAGGCGTTGAGGATGCGCAGCTCGATCGGGTCCATGCCCACCGCTTCCGCCACCCGGTCCATGTGGCATTCAATCGCGAAGTCGACGCCCGTGATCCCGAAGCCACGCATCGCGGTGGAGGGCGTTCGGTTCGTGAACACGCAATAGGCGTTCGAGGCGACGTTGGGGATCGTGTAGGGGCCCGGCAGGTGGCCCGTGCACTTCTGCACGCCGTAGGAGGTCAGCCGCGTGAAGGCGCCGGCATCGAAGAACCCGGTGAACTGGCGCGCGACGATCCGCCCGTCGTTCATCACGCCATCCTTGATGCGCCAGCGCTCGCCCGAGCGGGGGGCGCCGACCTTCATCTCCTCCATCCGGTCCCACATGTACTTTACGGGACGCCCGGTCAGCATGGCACCCAGGATCGCCATCGGCTCGTGGTGGCTGTCGACCTTGCCCCCGAAGCCACCCCCGACGGTGCCGCCGATGAAATGGAGGCGCGAGGAGGGGAGGGCTGTTTGCTTCGCACTGACGGCGACTGAGAAGAAGAGCCCCTGGGTCGAGGTGTAGCAGACGAAGCGGTCGTTGGTCTCAGGGGCCGCGATGGCGCCGCAGGTCTCGATTGGGGCCTGCTCGATCGGCGACATCTGGTATTCGGCCTCGACGGTGTGGTCGGCTGTTCGGAAGGCGGTCTCGACATCCCCGAAGCGCAGCTTCTGGTGGTCGTAGCGGTCGTGGTAGTCGAAAGTGTTGTTTGGGTATGTCTCGTTGACCACGGGGGCGTCACGGCTGAGTGCCTCCTCGACGTCCAGCACGTGGGGCAGTTCCTCCCAATCCACGCGGACCTGGGCGACGGCATCCTGGGCCGCCCGGACGGAGGTCGCGATGATCGCCAGGATCGGCTGGCCTTTGTAGGCTGTCTTGTCGGGGGCCAGCAGAGGCTCGTCATCCCGCCCGAAGTTCAGGAGCGAGAGGAGCGTGTTCATGTTCACCGGCACATCCTGGGGCCGGATGATCCGCACGACCCCCGGGGCGCGCTCGGCGGCGGTGGTATCGACTGACCGGATGCGCGCATGGTGGTGCGGGGAGCGCACGCAGCGGATGTGCAGGAGCCCCTCGAACAGGTGATCGTCATAGAAGGGCGAGCGTCCTGTCACATGGCCAAGGGCGTCCTGGCGAATGTGGGGCTTGCCGATCTCGGCGAGGTTGTCGTCGCGTTCGTCGGCGAACAGGTCCTTGCGAAACTCGACTGTCATCAGAAAGACCTCACTTGGCGAGGTGCGCGGGCGGCGGTTTGGATCGCCTCGATGATTGGCTCGTAGCCTGTGCAGCGGCAGAGGTTGCCGGAGATGGCTTCCACGATCTCCTCGCGGCTTGGCGAGGGGTTCTTGTCCAGCAATGCGCTGGCGGCCATGAGCATGCCGGTGGTGCAGTAGCCGCACTGGGCCGCGAAGCCCTCCATGAAGGCGGTCTGCAGCGGGTGCAGGTCCGGGCCATCTGCGAGGCCCGCGGCGGTCGAGACCTCCTTGCCCTCCACCGTCTCGGCGAGGATCAGGCAGGCAAGCTTTGGCTCCCCATTCACCAGCACGGTGCAGGCGCCGCAGCCTCCCTGGCCGCAGCCGTACTTGGGTGTCAGGTCCCCGACGGCCCGGCGCAGGAAGTCCAGAAGGTTTTGGCCGGCGTCCGCGAAGGCAGCTGCCTCCGAGCCGTTCAGGCGGAAGGTGACAGGTGTCTTCATCGCGGCGCCTCCCCTAGCAGCAGGCGCTTCAAGTGCACGGCCGCGACCTCGCGGCGGTACCAGGACGAGGCGAGTGGGTCGGTCGGGGGTGACAACCCCTCCGCCGCCACGGCCAGCGCCCGGGCGATGCCGGTGGGGTCCAGTGTGGCGCCCTCCAACGCGCGCTCAACAGCGGGGACGCGGATCGGGGTCGGCGCCATGGCGCCATAGGCGACCCGCACGCTGGAGAGCCGCCCGGCCGAGCGGTTGAGGCAGGCTGCCAGGGTCATCACGGACACGCCCTTTGGTTTGACGCGGGAGACCTTGCGGAAACGGAACACATCGCCCGAGGGCCGCGGGATCGCCACGGCTGCCACCAGGCCCGCCCGCTGGGCGAGATAGTTGGGTAGTGGCTGCTCGGTGCCCTGGGCCAGGATCACGCTGGCGTCCAGCGCCAGCAGGGCCACGGTCAGGTCGCCATAGGGATGCGGGGCGACGAGGTTCCCGCCCACGGTCGCCATGTTGCGGATGGCGGGGCCACCGACGGCCCGGGCCGCAGGCGCCAGGAATGCTAGGTCCCGAGAGGCGATGATGTCCGACATTGTGGCGCCGGAGCCCACGACGATCCGGCTCCCGTCGGCCCGGATCTCGCGCAGGTCCTCGCGGCAGCGCACGACCCGGTCGAACCGCTGGTCGCCATAGTTCACCCGGGCCATGACCAACGTGCCGCCCCCCAGGAAGCGCGCCCGCTCGGACATGGCGGATTGCGCCTCGGCGAGCGTGTCGACGGTCACGACCTCAAGCATGACCCACCCCCAGGTGCGTCGCGATGGCATGGAAGCCGGCCACGTAGATGCCGTCGCCCACCAGGGCGGCGAGCTCGTCCTCGCGCCCGGCAGGGGTGTCAAACCGGCTCTCCCACTCCCAGAACGTTCGATCGGTGTCCGTCACGGGGAACAGGCGCGCATGGGCGACGTAGTTGAAGAGCGGCACCGGCGTGTCCAATAGGCAATAGGAGAAGCTCATCTCCAGATCGCTCAGCGTCAGCAGCTGTTCGCGCAGGTTCGAGCCATCTTCCAGCCGGAAGTTGCGCACGCAGCCAACCCGGTCCGAGGGCTGGCCCCGTTCCACATGGCTCTCCGCAACCGCCGGGTGCCACTGATCGTGCCCGTTGAAGTCGCGGATCACGTCCCAGACCGCCTCGACAGGGGCGTCCATGACAATGGATCGGATCACGCGCGGCATCACCCGGCCTCCCCGCCAAGGCGTTTGCAGTGGGGCCGCGTGCGGGTGGGTGGGCCTGCGCGATCTGGAAACCAGCGCGACGTTGCAGGGGAGCGCGCGGCCCCGCTCACGCCCCACCTCCGAAGTGCCGCTTCAGCGCATCGAACCCCGCTTGGAACACATCCGTGCCGATCCCGCCCACCAGATCGTCCTCGGCCTCAGGCGCGCAGGAGAACTCCGCCGACCACTCGATGAAGGTCCGATCCCCCTCGGTCACCGGCGTGAGCCGCAGCGTCGCGACATAGTCGGTCAGCGGCATCGGGCTCTCGAGGATCGAGTAGGTGCAGAACATGTCATAGTCGCTGAGCCCCAGCAGCTGTTCGCGGATGTTGTCGCCGTTCTGCAGGTTGAAATTCCGGATGCAGCCGACCTTGTCGCTGGGCAGGGCGTCCTCGATCTTGCTGTCTCGGATCAGCGGGTGCCAGCGCGGCAGGCCGTTGAAATCGCGGACCCGCTCCCAGACACGCGCGGCGGGCGCGCCTATCACGGACGATGTGTAGACCCGAGCCATTTACGCCTTGCCCTTCTCGTCATCTGCCTTCTTGGCGTTGGCCAGCTTCTGAGCCTCGTTCGCGGCGCGGGCCATGTTGTTGGCGTCCTGGAAGACGCCCGACTTGGCGATGTTGGATCCGTCGATGCCAATGTCGGTCATCAGGCTGTCGATCATGGGGGCCTGTACCCGATAGCGCAGCGCCGAGTTGATGACCTCGTCGGTAGGCGACCCCGCCGGGCCGACGCCGGCCCCGCCGCCGCCTCCTTCGCCATCGGCCCAACCGAGCCCGGTGGTGCCGGAGCCACCCAGCTGCATGATCTTGATCTCCTGGATCTTCTCCAGCGGTTTGACCTGGGCGGCGATGATGCCTTCCAGCCGTTGCAGCATGTTGCGCTTGAAGAGGCTGGCGCGGGCCTCGTCCGTCAGGATGTTCTCGGCCTCGTTGATCAGCTTCTGCGCCTCGGCTTCCACGGCGGCCCGGATCCGCGCGGCTTCGGCGGCCAGACGCGTCTCCTCGGCCTCCTTCTCGGCGATCACCACGTCGACGGATCTCTGGCGGTTCGCCTCCTCCATGGCCCCGGCCGTGGTCACTCGGGCGGCGGCCTCGGCCGCCCGGGCGCGTTCCTCGTCGGCCTTGATGGCGGCAGCCGATTCCTCCAGCGACTTGGCGGCGACCGCGATGGCCTTGTCCATGGCAGCCTGCTCGACCTTCTTCTCCCGCTCGATCTCGAGCTTGCGGCGCTCGGTCTGGTGTTCGATCCGCACCTCGTCGAGGCCTTGTTCCGAGGCGACCCGGGCGCGCTCCACGACTTCCTGAGAAGCGATCTCGACCTCGCGCAGCGCCTTGGTGCGTTCGACCTCCAGCTGCTCCAGCGCCTTGCGGCGTTCGATCTGCCGGGCTTCGATGGCCTCCTCCTTGGCGATCTCGGCGGCGCGGGTCTTGGCCTCCTCCTCGATCCGGGCGGCGTTGATCATCTCCTGCGCGGCAATGTTCGCGGCATCGACGGCCTTGTTCCGGGCGATCTCCCGCTCGCGCATGTCCTGTTCGTAGGCAATGCGGTCGGCGGCGAGCTTCTTCTCCTTGGCGATCCGCGCGGCTTCGACCGCTTCGGCCTTGGCCTGTTCGCGGGCCTCGATGCCTTCCTGCATCTCGAGCCTGTCGAAGGCCAGGACCTTGTCCTGGGCGATGCGCGCTTTCTCGACCGCCTCGCGCGCCGCAATCTCGGCCTTGTCCAGTGCTTCGTTCTGGTCGATTTCCAGCGTGCGGACCTCGCGGGTCGAGGTGATGCGCGCCTGGTTGACGGCCTTCTCCTGCAGGATGCGGAGCTTTTCGGCCGCCTCCCGGGCGGCGATCTCGGCCTCCTGGACGGATAGGTCCTTAGCCACCTCGCGTTCGCGGGTGCCCTGCTCGTAGGCGATCCGTGCCTCGGTCACCGACCGTTCCTGCGCAATGCGTGCCTTCTCGACTTCCTCACGGGCGGTGATCCCGGCCGCGTCCACGGCCTTCTGGCGGTCGATCTCGTCCGACTGGGTGGTCCGGTCGCGGGCGATGCGGGCCTGTTCGACGGCCTGTTCCTGCGCGATCCGGGCGCGTTCCGTGGCCTCCCGCGCGGCGATCTCGGCCGCATCTGTTTCGGCCTGGGTGCGGATACGTTCCTCTGTGATGGCCTTTTCCTGTGCGATGCGGGCCTTCTCGACCTCCTCGCGGGTCGAGATCTCGGCCTGGTCGATCACGCGGGTGCGTTCAATCTCGCGGGAGCGGACCTCGCGTTCCGAGGCAATCCGGGCTTCGGCGATCTGGCGGTCATTTTCGATCCGCGCGGTCTCGATCGCTTCGCGAGAGAGGAGCGTGGCCTGTTCAGCCTCCTTCTCCCGTTCCGAACGCTCGCGGGCCAGGGCGGTGCGCTGCTGGGCGCGGCGAAACTCGATCTCGCGTTCCTGCTCCAGCCGGGCCTCTTCGCTCTCCCGCTCGATATCCAGCGCCTCTTTCTCGGCCTGCAGGTTGCGCGAGCGGATCTGGATCATTGCGTCCTGTTCGATGTCGTTGCGCAGCTTGCGGCGCGTCTCGACCGCTTCGATGACGTTCGTCAGACCCTCGGCGTCGAACCGGTTCGAGGGGTTGAAGAACTGAATATCGGTTTGGTCGATGTCGGTAATGGCGACGGACTCAAGCTCCAGCCCGTTCTTGTCGAGCCCCTCCTGCGCCATCTCTAGCACGCGCGCGGTGTAGTCGGTGCGGTTCTCATGCACCTCCTCCAGGGTCATCTGAGAGGCGACCGTGCGCAGCGCCGAGATGAACTTACCGGACAGCAGCGAGTGGATGCGTTCAGGTTCCAAGGTCCGCCGCCCCAGGGTGGAGGCAGCCAGTGACACCGACCCCCGCTCCTGCTTCACACGGACGTAGAACTCGGCATCGACGTCGATCCGCATCCGGTCCCGGGTGATCAGCGCCTCGTCCCGTTCACGAGTGACGGCCAGCTGCATCGAGTTCATCGAGACCGGCGTGATGTCGTGGATGATCGGCCAGACGAAGGCGCCCCCGTTGATCACGACCTTCTCGCCCAGGAACCCGGTGCGCACGAACGCGACTTCCTTTGTGGACCGCCTATAGAGCCAGTGCATCACCCAGTAGGTGATGAAGATGACGATGACGGCTGCGATCAGCCAGAGGATCAGTTGTCCGATGAGTTCTCCGGTCATATCCCTCTCCCTCAGCGCCCGATCAGTTTGAACTTGCGGGTCTGTTCGGTCAGTGCGACTTCCGTGGGCAGGCGCTCCATCGAGGAGGCGCCATAGAAGCCGTGGCAGTTCTTGGTGTTCTGGAGGACAAAGGTCGCGTCCTCGGGCATGGCTACCGGCCCGCCGTGGACCAGAACGATGGCGTCCGGGTTCTCGGCGAGTGCTGCGGCTGCCCATTGGTCTGTCAGCGCTGGGGCGTCTTCTAGGGAAACGCCGGTTTCGGCCCCGATCGATCCCCCGGTGGTAAGGCCCAGGTGCACCACGATGATGTCCGCCCCTGCCTTGGCCATGGCGGCGGCGGAGGTTTCGTCGAACACATAGGGTGTCGTGAACATGTCCTTGCTCGCGGCCATGGCGACAAGGTCGATCTCGTGCTGGTAGCCCATCCCCGTCTCTTCCAGGTTCGCCCGGAAGGTGCCGTCAATGAGCCCGACCGTGGGGAAGTTCTGGATGCCGGAGAAGCCGGTGGCTCTGATCTCGTCGAGGAACTTGTCCATCAGCCGGAAGGGATCGGAGGCACAGACGCCAGCCAGCACCGGGGTGTTCTTGACGACGGGAAGGACCTCGCCGGCCATTTCCATCACCACGCCGTTGGCGTCGCCGTACGGCATCATTCCGGCCAGAGAGCCGCGCCCGGCCATGCGGTAGCGCCCAGAGTTGTAGATGACGATCAGGTCGATCCCGCCCGCTTCCTCGCACTTGGCCGAGAGCCCGGTGCCCGCGCCACCGCCGATGATCGGCTCGCCGCAGTCGCGCATGGCCTTGAACTTGGCTTTCAGGTCAGAGCGTTTGAACATCAGAACATCCAGTGCAGGTGGTTGTGGTGTCGGACAGCGGCCGACCTGGAGGCCGCGAGCGCGAAATGCGTTCGGGTCGCTGCGCTAAAGGCCTGCCAGATCTTGTTCTGCTCGCGGCGTCGCCAAAGCGGCCTCCTGGGGGAGGTCGGCCGCTGCCCGGCTGCGCCGGGCGAAAGGGTTGTCAGGTGCAGCGAGACAGTCCTGATCATCACGCCCCTCCTGCCATGCGATTTGAAGAATGGCGCGTGCCCGAGCCGTGGAGGCTGCGGAAGGTCTGGACGACCAGGGCGGCAAACTCGGGATCGTTGATGTTGTGGGGCGTGCGGATTAGCTGGCGCGAGGCGGACGGGGTGACCGTCTGCTCAAGCGCGGTGAACAGGGCTTTGGTCGCCTCGGGGTTCCAGAACGGCTGGCCCGGGGCATCGAGCGCCGAGACCCCGCCTTCGGGCAGGAAGAAACGCACAGGGCCGGACATGCGGTTCAGCCGCTCACCGATCCAGCGGCCCATCCGGTCGTTCTCCTCAGGCGTCGTTCGCATGAGGGTGATCTGTGGATTGTGCTCGTAGAACAGCCGCCCGCGATAGCGCTCGGGCACCGTGTCGGGAGCGTTGAAGTTGACCATGTCGAGCGCGCCGCAGGACCCGATATAGGGCCTGCCCGAGCGGATGGCGGCGCCGAAGCGGTCCTCGTCCGCGGCGAAGACCCCGCCCATCAGCATGTCGCAGACCTCGGTGGTCGTCAGGTCCAACACGCCGGTCAGCATGCCTGAGTCCAGCAGCTTCTCCATCGCCCGCCCGCCGGTCCCGGTGGCATGGAAGACCAGGCAGTCGTAGGCGCTCTCCAACGCGGCGGAGACCTGCTGGACGCAGGGCGTCGTGACCCCGAACATGGAGATACCGATAGCCGGCTTGTCAGGGGTAGCGGTGTTGGGGCGCGACTTGACCATCCCGGCCAACGCCCGCGCGCCGTTGCCCAGCACTTCGCGGGTGATCGAGTTCAAGCCCTGCACGTCCGCCACGGAGTGCAGCATCAGCATGTCCGAGGGACCCACGTATTGCTCGGTATTGCCCGAGGCGACAGTCGAGATCATGACCTTCGGCACGCCCACGGGCAGCGAGCGCATGGCGGGGCTGACCAGGGCCGTGCCACCGGAGCCGCCTGCCGAGATGACCCCTGCGATGCCTTCCTGGGCGGCCATCCAACGCTCGAACGCCAGGGTCATGGCGGCCACGGCGCTCCCCCGGTCGCCGGTCATCACGCCCGAGATCCCGCGCGGGTGGAAGGCAGCAACCGCATGGGGGGGGACCTCGGCGCCGGACGGGCGCGGTGTGGTTGAGAGGTCCACCATCTCGACGCCCAGTCCCTCAGCCTTCAGGATGTCTCGGATGTAGCCGAGCTCCGCCCCCTTGGTGTCCATGGTGCCTGCGACGATCACTCGACGCCCCCGGCTGCGTTGCGCTGACAGCGGTGCGATGGGCGCATTGGCGGCGGTGGGCAGGGGGGTCACGGTGCGGGCCGAGGCTTCGATCACGTGGACGGGGACCGCGCGCGACCAGCGTGTCGGGGTGGAGGGATTGGAGAGGTAGACCTTGGGCGGTGCCTCCGGCGCGTCCGACGGCGCGGCGCTGGCCTGCGTGCTGGGCTCCGGCGTCTCGTCATGGGCATGCCGCCCGACGCCCAGCAGCGCCTGTTGCAGGTCGCGGTCCCCTGCCAGAAGCTCCGAGGCCATGACCCGATTGATGCGGCCGTTCACCATGATGGCGACGTCTTCGGCCACGGCGCAGGCAACCCCGATGTTCTGCTCGATCACCAGGACATCGACGTCGCCTTCCTCTCCCAGCCGGATCAGCATCTCCTCGACCTGGGCGACGATGACAGGGGCAAGCCCCTCCGTCGGCTCATCCATCACCAGGAGGCGTGGGTTCAGCAACAGGGCCCGCGAGATTGCCAGCATCTGCTGTTCGCCACCCGAAAGCTGGGCCCCTCCGTTGCTCCGTCGTTCGGCCAAGCGTGGGAAAGTCGCGTAGACCCGTTCGATCGTCCAGGCGCCGCCGCGCTTCTCGACCAGTTGCAGGTGCTCGTGCACGGTGAGCGACCGCCAAAGGCGCCGCCCTTGTGGAACGTAGCCAACGCCCATCTGCGCGATCTCGGCCGGGCCTTTCCCGTTCAACACCTGTCCGTCCATTGTGATGGTGCCTGACGCCGCAGGCTCCAGACCCATGATCGCCTTGCAGAGCGTGGTTTTGCCCATCCCGTTTCGGCCCACGACCGAGAGCACCCCGTGGTCCAGCGACAGGTTTACCCCCTGCAGGGCGTGGCTCTGCCCATAGTAGACGTTCAGGTCGCGGATCTGGAGGTTCGCGGGGCTAGCCATGGCTGTGGCTCCCGTCGCCGAGGTACAGGGCCTGGACCTCCTCGTCCTCCTCGATTTCTGCGGGCTTGCCCTCCTTGAAGATGCGCCCGTTGTGCATCATCGTGACGTACTCGGCGACGCGCAGTGCCACGTCCATGTCGTGCTCGATGATGATGAAGCCCATGTGGGACGGCAGACCCATCAGGATTTCGATCAATTCCGTGCGCTCGGCAGGGGACAGCCCCGCGGCGGGCTCGTCGAACAGGATGAACCGGGGCGCGCCGGCCAGCGCCATCGCGATCTCCAGTTGGCGTTGCTGGCCGTAGGAGAGCTCTGCGACCGTGGTCTGCGCGACATCTTGCAGGTGGACGACCTCGACCAGGTTCTCGGCCGAGGACATCAGCGCGTCATTCCGGCGCGGGCGCAGGAACGAGAACCGGGATCGCGAGACACCGGTGCAGGAGAGGTAGACGTTGTCGATCACGCTAAGCCCCGTGAAGAGCAGGCTGATCTGGTAGGTGCGGCGGAGGCCCCGGCGGATGCGCTCCTGCGGGGGGAACTCGGTGATGTCCTCGCCGAAGAAACGGATGGAGCCTTCGCTGACAGGGAAATCCCCGGTGACGCAGTTGAAGAGGGTCGTCTTGCCTGCGCCGTTCGACCCCAGCACGGCCCGGCGCTCGCCCGGGCGGACGGTCAGGTTGATGTCGGCCATGGCAGCCAGGGCGCCGAAGCGTTTGGAAACGCCGCGCAATTCCAACGCGTTTGCGGTGCCTGTGGCGTGCAGCCGATCTGCCACGGATGCTGGCACGGATGTTGTGATGGGTGCGTTCATGGCGCCTCTCCGCCACGGTCCAGCAACGGGTCTTTTGTGCGCGCAGTTCTGATCTTGTCCCACAGGCCCAGGATACCGTCTGGCGACCAGTAGACGATCACGAGAAAGCCGATGCCGATCAGCAGTTGGAAGCGATCGGCAGCCAGACCAACTGCGATCAGTGCGTCGATCGCGAAGGTCTTCAGAATGACGTAGATGAAGGCGCCGATGAAGGGGCCGATCGGATGTCGCAGGCCGCCGATGACAGCGACAACCAGCACATCAATGACAGGTCCAATCCCGGCGGTTCCTGGTGAGATCTGAGCGGACTGCCATGTCAGCAGAATGCCACCGATCCCAGCCAACAAGGCTGCGAAGGCGTAAGCCGCGACGCGGTGTGCAGTGACGTTGAAGCCGAGCGCTGCCATGCGCCTGGGGTTGTCTCGGATGCCCTGTAGCGCCAGTCCGAAAGGCGCGCGGCTGAGGTAGAGCACCGCCAGAAAACACACCACGGCCCAGAACAGAGTCAGATAGTAGAATGGGACCGCAGCCTGCCAGTCGACCCCGAACAGCTTTGGCGGCAGCACCCCATTGAACCCGGAGAACCCGTTGAAAACGACATAGTTCTGGCGGGTGAAGTAGAAGAACGCAGCTGCGATCGCCAGGGTGATCATGATCGTATAGATCCCCTCGGTTCGCACGGCCAACCAGCCTGCGATGGTCCCAAACAGGACCGCGATGATCAAAGCGATGGGGATTGCAACGTACCAGGGCCAGCCAAGGCTGATTGTTTCGATCGCCGAGGTGCCGAAGATCGCAACCATGTAGCCGCCGACGCCTGCGATGGTCATCTGCACCAGACTGACCATGCCGCCGTAGCCGGCCAAGAACATCAAGCTGAGCGCGATGATCCCAAGGTAGAACGTCCAGCCGAAGATCGAGCGCAGCACAAAGTCGTTCGCGAAAGCCGGCATCACCAGCAGTAACAGCCCCAGCACGTAGTACTGGGCCGGAATACGCTCGACCATCATCAGGTCGTTTTTCTGAGGTTCGACCAGCGCCACGGCCTAAGCCCTACCCATCAGGCCCTGCGGCCGGAAGGCGAGGACGACCACCATGATCAGGAATGTCAGCACTACTGCGTAGGTCGGCATGTAGACCGAGCCGAACTGGTCCGCGAGACCGATGATCAGTGCCCCCAATGCGGCGCCTGGGATCGACCCCATACCGCCCACGATGACGACGATCAGCGAGTAGAGCAGGAAGCGGACATCCTCGCCGGGCGCCAGCGCCTGGAACGTGCCGCCGACCATGCCGGCGAGCCCTGCGAGGCCTGCGCCGAACGCGAAGACACCTATGAAGACGAGCTGAATTCGGGCGCCCGTCGCACTGAGCATGTCGCGGTCGTCGACACCTGCTCTGATCAGCATTCCGATCTTTGTGCGGTTCAGTAGCAGCCACATACCGATGCCAATGACCACTGCAGCACAGAAGATCACCAGCCGGACCATGGGATACTTCAGATAAATCAGATCGCCAGACGAACGCTTCACGCCGGTTACCAGAAACGTCTCGACCGGGCCGGACAGCCAACTGGGCGTCAGCACCTGGTAGAAGTCACCGCCCCAGATCCAAAGCATGATGTCGGCCATCACAATGGATATGCCGATGGTGACAAGGGTCTGGCGCAAATCCTCGCCCTCCATTCGTCGGAACACCAGCCACTGCAGCAACACCCCGAATGCGGCGACCACCAGGAAGGCCACTGGAAAAGCGATCAGCCAGTAGCCGGTAAGGTCTGCCACCTCGTAGCCGATATAGCCGCCCAAAAGGTACAATGACCCGTGCGCCAGGTTCACGTTGCGCATCAACCCGAAGATCAGGGTGAAGCCCGAGGCGACCAAAAAGTAGAGGCCACCCAACGTAATTCCGTTGAAAAGCGCGTTCAGGAAGATCTTCTTGCGTCCGATCAGTTCGACCAGCCATTTCGGCCAAATCGCGAAGATCATCCACAGCAGGACAGCGATGACCGCAACGATGATCACCGTCCAGAACGGATGGCGCTGAGCGAACGCCTTCATGCTGCGCCCTCGCCGTCACATCCAGCTTCAATTGCCACCGCAAACCGCCTCTTCGCGCAAGTTGGGCAAGCAGCCTACGGCTTGCAGACACGAGATCGCATACCGCTCAGTCTGATTGGGTGGCCTTGCATCGGCAAAATGCCGGGACGGGGACCGTGAGATTTCGACTCGATGACCCTTTGAAATGCTCGACAGCGCTCGCAAGTGACCGTGCTCTTTGATCAAGTCTTTTGGCGCGAAGGCGCACGGATCTCAGCGTGTACGCCTCGGATGGCTGACGTCGTTGTGGACGGCCATATTGCTCACCGCAGACTTGAGGGCACCTATACGAAGTGGGCCACCCGACGATAATCGGTTGGGGGTATGCCAACGTTTGATGTGAAGAACCGCGTAAAACTCGCCTGACTGGCAAAGCCCAGATCCAAACCGATGTCCGTGACAGATTTTGACGTCGTCATCAGATCATCGATCGCATGTTCCGCCCTTAGCGTGTTCATGTAGAGGTTGGGCGTAATGCCCATCTGCATTTTGAACAGTTTGAAGAAGTGCGGGCGAGAAAGGCCGACTTCGCGCGCCAATTCTTCCATGGCGGCTTCTTCAGTGTAGGCCTCCTGCATGAGGCGGAGCGACCGGCGCACACGGAAGTCGTTGAACCGGCGGTTGAAATCCTGAAAGCGCGCCTGGCCACGCAGTCCTTGCCAAGATTGATCGAAGCACAGTCGCGTCGTCTCAAAGAGAAAGCCATCGAACCTGTCTGAGGCGCTGTCATCCAACAACAACGAGGTGACACGTCCGACCCACATCTCGACCGCTGGTGTCATCCGTACGGCAGGGCTGCCGAAGCTGAGCGCAAATTCAGCTGATCGCGAGTTCTCCAAGAACCACATTGGTTTGATGTAGAGGGTAAGCACATAGCAAAGCCCTTCGTCCGGCAGAGGCTCGAAACTGTGGGGCTCCCACGGACTGATCGCGATCCCTTGGGTCTGATCCAGGATCAGTTCCGTATCGCAGACCCGGATCTTTCCCCGTGCGCCCCCCAGGTAAAAGATCAAATGCCCTTCGCGGTGTGCGTGGGTGATGAGTGGCTTGTCCAACTCGTACAGCGTTGCGCGGCCGAATGAGCCGTGGTGGACAGCGATTGCCCTGGCCATTCCCTTTTCCTCCCGTGTGTGAGCCGTCATTCAGTTTCTGGCGCAGCTCTTGCGGGACAGCTTGCCGGTGATTCGTGTCGATTGGCAACCACAGCGGGGGGCAATGAGACTTTGAGTGATGGTGTCTCGTTTTGTTCCGCCCTTTATGCCGTGCCGGCGAGCGCTTTGTGCGGTCCACCATGTACGGTGGCCAGAATCTCCAGAATGTCGCGTTCGCTCAGCGTTACCGGCGCGTTCCCGATTGCACGGTCCCGCACGGCGAGGGCAGCCGCAGATGGTAAGTCCCCGCGTTCGACGCCTAACTCGTGCAACGATCCGGGCAACGGCAGGTCTTCCATCATCTTGCGTAAGCCCACCCAGAGCGGCTGGCCTTTGGGGAGGCGCAAGCTGCGTGAAAGAGAGGAGACCTTCGTTTCCCCACGCGTCGCATAGGCGCGTGCGAGCTCTGGGATGAACAACCCACCCAAAGCACTTGGGTCGATCGAGGCGTGTGTGACAGCTGCCACGGCATTTGAAATAGCGTGAACGGCGCACAGCCCCTTCTGCAGCGCCATCGAGCTGTTCAGACCCGCTGCCATCATTTCGCGCCGGCGGCGCAGGTTGTCGTCCGTAAGGATCTGCGGAACATTCGCGACCAGGCGAGAAAGTGCATCCAGCGCCAGCGCGTCGGCCGGCGGATTATAGGCCAGTGCAACATAGCCATCGATGCCGCGCGCAAGGACACCGGCCGCGGCGATAGCCGTCTCCTCCGGGTTTGCTCCTAGTGTCAGCGAGGGATCACAAATGGTCACTGTCGGGATCAGATGCGGAGAGGAAAGCATGACCTGCCCGCCTGCATCCAACTTGACCCGGGTATAGTCGGTGATCGCCGACGCAAAGCCCAAGACCCCTGGGACCGAGTAGAGGTCTGGCAGCGCCGCAGATATCCGCTGTGCGCCTCCTTCTTCGCGCGACAGGGCGGCAATTGGCTCGTCGTATGCGATTGCGACGCGCGCGACTTTTGCGAGATCCATAGCTCGGTTGGAACCAAATGCGATCAGAAGATCGCAATCGTGATCCCGGTAGCGCGCAGCGATGTCCCGGGCTGCCGCCTCGCTCGCTCTGCGGGCGACCGTGGGATAGATTTGCGCCTGGGTCCGAATGGGGAAGCTGGAAAAGAACCGCTCGGCGATGGGACCAACGAGATGGGCTTCTTCCGCCACCACGAGCGGTCGGCGCTTGCCATGTCGTTCCATTTCCGAGTGCAGCGCTTCTTCTAGCACATCGTCGGCAAAATGGACGCGGGTCAGGAAGTTGATAAGGGTCATATCACCCTACCGAACACCGGCGGGAAGGCCGGGGGCAGCCCCCCGGCCAAGTTCACAGGATCAGTAGACCTTGCACTCGGGATTGTCGCGGCTGGGCAGCCCGATCTGAGCGAACGCATCCTTATCGATACCCATGGTCTGATTGATGCCTTCGACCACACGTACCAACTTGTTGGACAGAGTTCCGTCATCAAGCTCTACCACTTCGGTCACGAAGTTCGTGCCGATGGCCTGACGGTTTTCATCCAACGTAATCTTTCCGTTAGGTGCATCCATCTCCAGGCCACCGAGGCATTGACGGAACGCTGCGTGGCCGTCGGACAGATCACCGCCGACTTCTTCCATGCAGGTCGCCATCGCCATGGTGGCATTGTAGTAGCCCGTCGCCATCAGCGCGGGAGTCGGGAAACGCTGTTCTGGCGGGAAGAGGTCCTGATAGGCCTTCACGAACTCAAGCCATTTCGGATTGTCCCAGTCGTCCGCCTGAGGGCCCGATGATGGGACACCGATCAGCGCCTCTTTGGCTGAACCCTTGGAGTTCAACACTGTCCCGTCGACCATGATCGTTCCGCCGATCAGGTTCGCCTCACCGCCAGCCTGCTTATACTGGTTCAGGAAGTTGACCGCATCACCGCCGCCAAGCCCAAGGTAGATGGCGTCCACATCGTCGGGCAATGCTGCGATGATCGACGCGAAGTCCTTCGTGCCGAGGGGCACCCAGAAGCGCTCGGTGATCTCACCGCCGGCTTGGCAGAACTCCAGCGCGAAGCCGAAGACCTGAGTGTAGATGAACGAATAGTCTTCGCCGATTGTGGCGACCGACCGGTAGCCCTTTTCATTGTAGACGTATTCTCCCAGACCGGCGGACCACTGCGCCCCATCCATGTTGAAGCGGAAGAAGTTCTCGGACGGCGTCACATAGGTCGTCTCCTGTGCGCCGGAGATGCCGTTGATGAACGTGACCTGTGGCTGCGTCTTTGAATAGTCACGCAGCGCGATCCCTTCAGAACCGGAGAGCGGGCCGATCAGGATGTCGACACCGTCTTGCTCGACAACTTTACGGGCAGCACGCACAGCGCTGTCCGGGCTGGCATCGGTCGCGGCGATGATCACCTCGATCGGCCGTCCGCCTGCCTCGTTGTTCAACTCTTCCAAAGCTACCTTGAAGCCGCGAAGACCGTCTTCGCCGAGCACCGTGTACGTGCCTTCCAGCGTCGCCAAGAAGCCGATCTTCAGCGGCTCTTCGGCCATCGATGCCGTTGTGGCAGACATCAATGCGAAGACTGACGCCGCAGCAAGAAGTGACTTGCTCATTGTTCCCTCCCAAGGAATCCATGTGTTCGAAGACGCTGATCTTGGACCACCATCGTCGTGACTGCAGTGTGCGCCTTTGGGTGCAGATTGCGATTTCGGCTGATTTACGTCGTATACCGCGCAGTCTGCATTTTTGGGGCCGGTGTCGGGTTCCAGGCTTTCCCTGTCGGATCTACTGAAAGCCGCGCCCGCGTGACCGATGGTGGAACGCTTGCAGCCGCACAAGTGTCGGCGTGGCGGTTCTACAGCTGCTTGGGCAGCCTTCCTGGGGGAATGGACAACAGAGCATGGACCAAGCTGGCGAACGGCTACAGTGGCCAGACCACAAGAATCGCAGGGATGGAGACCACGAGAACCAAAAGCTCCAGCGGTAGGCCGATCCTCCAGTAATCGCCGAATTGATAGCCACCGGGACCCATGATGATCGTGTTATTCTTGTGCCCGATTGGCGTCAGGAACGCGCAAGATGCGGCGACGGCGACGCCCATCAGATACGCATCGGGATTGGTCCCGGTTGCATTCGCTATCGACACCGCAATTGGCGCTGCAATCAGGGTGGTGGCAACGTTGTTCAGAAAATCGGACATTGTCATCGTGACCACCATCAGAACAGCCAGCCCGACCCATGCCGGGTATCCGCTGGTCATCACTTCGATTTGGCTGGCCAGGAAGGCAGCCCCGCCCGTGCGCTCGAACGCCTCTGCCAGGGGGATGAGGCTGGCCAGAAGGACGATCACCTTCCACTCGATCGAGTCGTAGACATCCCGTCCACTGACCAAACCAAGCGCCACAAATCCGATCACACTGCCAGCCAGTGCAACGACCAGCGGCAAGACACCGGCGACGGCGAGGCCGACGGCCACGACGAACAGGCCAATCGACAGACCTGCTTTGCGCCGCTGGATCACTTCAGTCTTTCGTCCTTCGATGGGCAGGGCCCCGAGCCAGTCGATGGCGGTGGCCACCCGTTCCGGTGTGCCCAGCAAAAGAAGGACATCCCCAGCGCGAATGGTCAGCAGCCGTACCCGGTCTCGGAACCGACGACCCTCTCGGGCGACGCCCAGCAAGGTGACCGCATGCCTTTGCAGCAGTCTGACGCTCCGCGCGCTGCGCTGCTCGATCCGTGCGCCTTCCGGGACGATCGCCTCAGCCAGGGTCAGACCCTTTGCGGTCACCCCGCCCGCGTGCTTTTCCATGCCCGCGAATTCCAGGCCCGACTTGCCCATGAAGGTCTCGATCGACGCGGGCTCACCCTCGACGACCAGGAAGTCTCTTGGGCGAAGGGTTTCCTGGCTCGCTAGTCCAGGGCGTCGCTTGCCGCCACGGACCAGACCCAAGATGTGCACATCCGCATCGTCGGCGCGCGGGTAAAGATCCCGAACCGAGATTTCCTGGTCGAACGTTTGCTCGCCCACGCGCAACTCGGCCACGTAGCGCCCCTGCGCGGCGTCCCGGCTTTGCTCGGCGATTGATGTCCGCCGCGGCAACAAGCGCCAGCCAAAGGCCGAGATGAAAATGATGCCCGCGATCGACACCGCGAGCCCAACGGGGGCGAAATCGAACATCGAGAACGGCTGCCCAAGCGCATCCTGGCGATACTCGGAGATGACGATGTTCGGCGGCGTGCCGATCAGTGTGATCATCCCACCAAGAATTGTCGCGAAAGACAACGGCATCAGACTTCGGCCTGGACTGCGTTTCGCTTTCTTTGCCGCTTCCACGTCCAGCGGCATCAACAGGGCAAGGGCAGCCACATTGTTGATCACTGCAGACAGCCCCGCCCCCACCGCGGAAACGATCGCGACGTGCAGGGGAAGCGGGCGCTCTGGATCGATCAGCTTTGAGGCGACAAGTTCGATGGCCCCTGACGATGACAAGCCGCGGCTTACGATGAGAACCAAGGCTATAATCGCAACGGCGGAGTGCCCGAAACCCGAAAAGAGCTCATTTGTTGGTATCAGACCCAGGACAGCGCCCGCGATCAGAGCGCCGAAGGCGACCAAATCATAACGGATGCGCCCCCAAACCAGCAGCACAAGGATCAGGGCAAAAAGAACAGAAACCAGAGTCTGGTCACTAGGCATGTGCGATGACCGTCAAAAACCCATCACGTTGCATTACACTGACGCATTCGAGCGCAAAAGGCACGCAAAGCAATGCGATCGGGAACGCCCCACGACAGGTGGAGTTACATCCATCGTATTCGCGTACGACTAGAGGGCAGAGAGCAGTCGCGCGACAATTGTTCTGAACCACATATGAGCCGGGTCGTTTTGTCGGCGCGGATGCCAAAGCACATCAACGGAGAATTCTGGCGATGGAAATGGCGGGTCAAACTGATCAAGCAGCCCGTCATACGCCGCCGCTAGCCGCGCCGGCAGCAAAATCATGAGATCGGAGTTCTCCACAAGCGCCGGTGCAAGCAGAAAACTTGGCAGCGAACACGTGACGCGTCGCGTCCGGCCCATCTCTGCCAGGATCTTGTCCGCCGCCCCGTAGAAGCCGCCCCCTTCGGGGGATACCAGGATGTGCTCCGCGTCGCAGAAACTGTCCAGTGTCATGTTTCCGGCACCGCGCGGGTGGCCCTTTCTTTGGACGATTTTGAAGCTTTCGGTCAGTCCGGGCCGCCGCTTTGCATCTGGCAGGTTCATGCCGGTCACCAGGGCAACGTCCGCCTGATCGCGTTCCAGCAGCGACCAAATCGACGGGGGATCGAAGGGTAGATACGCCAAACGTGCACCTGGCGCCTCGCGGGCGAATGCCTCCTGTAGCGTCGCCGTCAGAATAGAATGCACATAGTCCGTTCCGATCAGACGGAAGGTCCGGTCAGTGGTGGCCGGATCGAAAGTAACGTTCTCACGAACCAACAGGTCCAGATCTGCCAGCAGCGCACGCAGCGGCTCTTTGACCGCCAGCGCGCGGACCGTCGGAATCAGTTTGCGTCCCGAAGGGGTAAGCAGGGGGTCATTGAATAGTGTCCGCAAGCGGGCAAGCTGTGCCGACATGGCCGGTTGGCTGATGCCAAGCGAATGGGCGGCAAGGGTAACGCTCTCTGCCTCTAGCAAGGCGTCCAGAGCGATGAGTAAGCCGATCTCGGACTGTTTGATATCCACATTGATTATGTATTCTATTACTAGGATCGATTTCAATGATGTATGGCGCGCCACTAGGTTTCTTGCAGCAAAAGATGCAGGAGGTTCAGATGAACGTTGGTTTCGTAGGTGCCGGTGGGATGGCTCGTGCCCTGGCAGGTAAGTGGGCAGACAAGCATCACGTCATTCTGTCAGGCCGTGACATGGACAGGACACAGACAGCGGCAGATGCCCTTGGTGTGCAGGCAGGCAGCGCTGCAGAGGCTGTTGCATTCGCCGACGTCGTCGTCCTGGCAACGCGGTCAGAAGACGTGTTCACAGCAATCGACGCCGCCGGCGGCGCAGATGCGTTCGCGGGTAAGATCGTGATCGATATCAATAACCCGATCAGTGTCGAGACGTTCCTGACCACTCGGGATGATGGGCGGTCGCTGACTGAAGCCATCGCGGACGCATTGCCGGGGGCCCATGTCGGCAAGGCCTTTAACATGGCTCAGGTGGCGGTCTGGGCCGACCCGGACACGACCTTTGATGGGCGGCAGATGGTGACGCTCTATACAGCGGATGCTGATGCCGCCGGCCCGATCTCGCAATTGATTGCTGATGTTGGCGCGGAACCGCTGCTTTTGGGTGACAACAGCCATGCCTATCAGCTTGAGGCTGCAGCAGCGATGGTCATCAAGTTTCTCTTCGCGGGTGCTGACCCGCACACGATCTTGAACTTCATCCGCCCAGAAACCAAACTGATCCGTTGAGGGACAGTCACGATGCGATTTGATGGACAGAGTGTCGCCGTAGTCGGCGGAGGCTCCGGTATCGGCAAGGCGGTCGCTAAGATGGCGGCTGCTGCAGGCGCAGAGCTGGTCGTCTCCAGCAGAAACCAAGCCAAGTTGGACGCTGCGGTGTCCGAGATTGGCCATGGGCACGCCTTGGCCGTGGACATGACAGATCCGAGTTCGGTGACCGCATGGGTCGACGCAATTCCCGACCTCGACCACCTGGTTATCTCTGCATCCAGCGCCGCGCATGGCCGGTTCGTTGACTTGGCCGAAGCGGATTTGCGGCGGATGTTCGATGCAAAGTTCTTTGGGCCTTATGCGGTGGCAAAGGCCGCACGCGGAAAGCTACGCAAAAGTGGGTCGATCACGTTCTTCTCGGGCGTGCTGTCGCGCCGCCCCGGCCTGAACTGCTCGGGCCTGGGGGCGGTCAATGGCGCGGTAGAGGCTTTGACCCGCGCTCTGGCTCTGGAGTTGGGCCCCGACCTCCGCGTGAACTGCTTGTCCCCTGGAATGGTGCGCTCAGATGCATACTCGGGCATGGACCCGAAAAGGCGCGAGGCGATGTATACAGCCACGGGCGACACCCTACCGACAGGGCGTGTCGGGGAAGTTGCAGAGGCGGCCGAGGCTGCGCTTTTCCTGATGTCAAATGCGTACACGACCGGGCTGGTTCTGGATGTGGATGGCGGCCACATGGTTCGTCAACACGCCACGCGGTAACGCGTGATGGCGAGACAACTTGGACGCAGCGGCGTCTTTCCTAAGCGCGCTGCTTCTTCGGCGAATTCCATAGTTGTTGCGGCCGCTGCATGCGGTCTCGCCCCTGCATACCCATACTCCCTTTAAGCTGGTATCATCTGATACAGTCATCGGAACGCCGCCACGCTAAAATAGTGCTTGGTAGCTAAAGGAAAGCAGGCTCGACATGACCAGTAAGGAAGGGAAACCGACCGAAGATCAGCCAACCGAGATACAGGACGATAGCCTGGACTCTGCGGCGGGTGGTCTGCATTTGACCGATCTGAAGCCCTCGTCTCTCGGACTGGAAGGCGCTGATAACTCGGTGAGGAAGGCCGGTCAGAGGATCATGGGCGTTCGCAAGCGCGGGATTCGTGAAAACGGCGTAGATCCTAAGGGCATCCGCGCGCTGGGTGTGCGCAAGAAGGGTTGAGGCGGAGACGTCCGATTGCCCCGGCTGATTGACGACGCGTTTGGCCGGATACAGCACATCCTTCTGACCATCCCGGACTTCGCGGTCGACGAGTTTGCGCCCGCCCTGCAATCGGTGATTAGGGCGCTACCGGCGCATGCAAACATCGATGTTTTGGCCGGACCTGCCCACGATGCGGCCGTCAACGACTGGGTGCGCACCTATCCCAATATTCGGGTGCATCGATGCCGGCAGGATCTCGATCATTCTCATTGGGCTCAGGACGCAGTCGGCGGGGCGACGAACGCCGATCGGCCTGTCCTCTTCTGGTCAAAGCGGTTTGCCCGACATGATGACGCCCGGGCAGGTGCCCATCTGGCGGCGCTCGCAGGCTATCCATTGCATGCCATCGATGCCCCCTACGACGGCGGCAACGTCCTGGTGCAGGGTGATTTGATCTTGGCGGGCGCAGATTTGGGGCCGCCTGAGGACCTGGATCCGACACGGCGCATGATCGTTATAGGAACGCAAGAACCGTGTCCGCCTGAGGCTCAGGTGCCCACGAAGCTACTGCCGAAAGGATGGCAGGAAATCAGGCGCAGCGGCGTGGAAGCCGGCAGCCAACAGCCGCTGTTCCATCTGGACCTGTTCCTTGCGCCAGCTGGCCTTGGCGCGAACGGCCGCCCGCGTTGGTTGGTAGGCTGTCCGCGCCTGGGTGCGGCGGCACTGGGCATCGCGCTTTTGGATCACGCTGGTGCCGAGGCGTTCGACGAGATAGCCGAGGTGCTGCGTCGGAATGGATGCGATGTTGTCCGCAACCCTCAGCCATTGGTTTGGTCGGATCAGCCGACAGCAAAGCTGCGTACCTGGTTTCATTTGCCGGTGAACAATGTGCTTGTGGAAATCAGGGCGGATCGCTCGACGGTCTGGCTGCCGTGCTTCCAAAGCGAAACCTGGCCGGAATTGGCGGCGATCGATGCAGCAAATGCGGTGATCTGGCAGGATCTGGGCTTTAGCGTCGTGAAGGTGCCGGACTGCATGGCGCTGGCCGAGCGTCGCGGCGCCGTGCGCTGCATGTGCAATGTCGTCTCGCGGGCGGGATGAGTTTGCACAGTGCACAGGCTAGGCTAACGGCGCGCGGGTCGTTGAGTGTGTTGCGGGTGGACCCGCGCGGTTAGAGTTTCCGCAGCACCAATCCCAGATTAACCTGATCGCTCGGGCGGCGCCTCGCCAAGGACAATCAACAGGATCGCGGCGACGATTAGCAGGATGCCGACGACTTCCGACCCCCGGACCTTCTCACGGAAGAAGAAGACCGAAGCGACGAAGGTGAACACAAGTTCGATCTGGCCGACTGCGCGCACATAGGCTGCGTTCTCCAGCGTGAAGGCAGTGAACCAGCAGACCGAGCCGAGCATGCCGACGATCCCAGCGGGCGCTGCCGCCCGCCATTCACGGACAACGCTGAGCAGTTGCGGACGGTCATAGATCATGAACCAGACACCCATGCCAATCGTCTGCATGACCAACGCGACCGCAAGCGCATAGGCCGCGGCGCTGGCCGCCGGCGTCCCCTCCAGGCTGAGCGCGGCCCCCCGGAAGAAGACGACCGATGCACCCAATAGCGCCGCGCACAAAAGGCCGATCCAGGTGGCCTTCTCCGCCATGCCGCGCAGCAATGCGCCCGGGCTCAGCTTGGACTCGGTCATGGCCAGGATCACCGTGCCGACGGCGCCGATGGCGATGGCGACAATGGCGATGGGCCCAACCGTGTCGCCCAGCAACACTGCGCCCATGAAGGCAATCAGCACCACTTCCAACTTCGAGAACGTGGTGCCTACGGCAAACGAGCGGAATGAGAACATCCACAGCAGCACCACTGTGAACAGGATCTGGACCAGTCCACCAGCGAAGCACCATAGGAAGAACTCGGCATGTAGGGTGGGCGCCGGAGCACCACCCCAGCTCTGGATCGCCCAAAGATACAGCAGCGCCAGCGGCCAGGCGTAAAAGAAGCGGGCGTAGGCCGCGCCCATGGTGGACAGACGCCCCTTGATCGCCTTTTGCAAGGCCGATCGCAGGTTTTGGAAGAACGCTGCTGCGATCGTGAACGGGATCCATAGCTCGATCATTGGCCCGTGGTCAGCCACATCGGCGCGGGCGTCAAGCCGTCTTGACCGTCTCTATCCTGGCAGAAGCAGCCAAACCGCGCCCAGTACCAAGACACATTGCAGCACGGCGGCAGGCGCCAACAACCAGCCGGGACGGGTCAGACGTCTGATCTCGCGCAACCAAATTCGCCGTCTCTCCGCCGCTTTGCCGCGCATCACGTCCCCCGACTGCACAGCGGTATCATGTGCCCAAATGCGTTGTCTTTCCACCCAGGCAGGCGACCTATTGCGGTACAGTCTTGGTGAATCTACCGACGCGATTGCGACTGTCCTTCGCTGAATCGCTCTGATAGGCTTGAGAAAATAGAATGGAACCAGGGAACCATGGCGCCAGAAGACACCTCTAGTCCCCGTCTGGCGATGTCGAGTGAGGACTTCGCCGATTGCCGCCTCGTATCGCTTAGCGGCAGCATTGATCATACCAATTCTGACGATTTCATCGACAAGCTGGGCGCCCTTGCAGGGGACGTAACGTCGGGCGGCGGCATGGTTGTGAACCTAACCGCGCTGGACTTTATAACCTCGGCCGGGCTGCGCGGTCTTTTGTTGGCCGAGGGCAAAGTCAAAGACGGCGGCGGACGCATGGTCGTCTGTGGCCTCAAGGGTGTGGTGCAAGAGGTCTTTCGGATCTCGATGTTTGAGTCGCTTCTGACTGTCGCCGAAGGCCCCAATGAGGCCGTGGGGATGATCTCGGATGCGGCGGCAGGGGCCTACAAGGGCTGAGGCGATGGAACTGCAGGTCACGTTCTGGGGTACACGGGGCTCGATCCCCCGCCCAATGGTTGCGGCCGAGTACCAGAAGCGTCTGCGGGCGATCCTGAACGCGGCCAAGCCATCAGATGTGGGCACGCCCCAGGCTGTGAATGCCTTCATTGAACAGGGCTGCCGTGGCGCGTTGCCGACCATTTATGGCGGCAACACCGCTTGCGTACAGGTTCACGAGAACGATGGGCCATCCCTATTGATCGACTTTGGATCGGGCGCGCGCGAATACGCCAGCCGGGTGATGCAAACCCAAGGTCCGGTATCACCAGAGCCCTTCCATGTGCTGATGTCCCACTTCCATTGGGACCACATCATGGGCTTTCCGTTCTTCATGCCCGCCTACATCCCTGGCAACGTCATCCATATCTATTCGTGCCACGACAACGTCGAGGAGGCGTTCCGCCGCCAACATGGCGCGCCGTCTTTCCCCGTCCCCTTCGATGTGCTGGGGTCCGAGATCCACTTTCACATCATCCAGCCGGGCCAGATGCATGAGATCAACGGCTTTGAGGTCACCCCGCACGAACTGAATCACGCGGGCCGTGCTTACGGTTTCCGCGTGGAACGGGGCGGTCATTCGGTGGTCTATGCCTCGGATGCGGAACACAAGCCCGAGATGATCACACAGGACTACCCTTATGTGGATTGGGTCCGGCAATCGGACATCCTGATCTTTGACGCGCAGTACAGTCTGGCCGAGGCGACCAGCGTCAAAGAAGACTGGGGTCATTCCTCAAACGTTGTGGGCGTTGAATTGGCGTTAATGGGCGACGTCAAGCACCTGGTGTTCTTCCACCACGAACCCCTGAACGACGATATCCGTCTGGACCAGATTGTGCAGGAGGCTCGACGCATTGAGGAAATCATGCGCGGCAGCCACGGGGCGCTTAGGGTATCGGGCGCCTATGACGGATTGCAGCTGACCCTGGAATGAGAGCCTGGGCGGGCAGAACGCTCCGGCGCTCGGTGCCGCCCTCACGGATCACGGGACTTGTGCTTTTGGCGGTGGCGCTATTGGCCCATGTGGTGCCAGGCGACAGCGAAGATGTGCCCTGGCGCCATGACTGGTGGGACAGGCTGCATTCCTGGTCGGAGCGTGACCGGGGCGATCCGGCAGATGCACCTGCAGTGATCGTTGCGATCGACGAAGCGACCCGCGCCGCCAACGGTCCCTGGCCCTGGCCGCGGGACAAGTTGGCCTCGTTGGTCCGCCGGATCGGCGATCTGGGGGCCAGTGCGGTCGCCTCGGACATCATCCTGGCAGAGCGCGACCCGCAATCGCCGATCTACCAGGCGCAGGAGCTGAATGCCCGGGCAGATGGCCTGCAGGAAAGCGCTGTCGAGGCCCTGACACAGGGTAACTTCGAATTGGCCGAAGTCCTTGACGATGGCGCGAACCGGTTGGCCCGTGCAGCGCGGGCGCTGGAATCGCTTGGCGATTGGGACATGGTCCTGCGGGACGCGTTTCGCGGAGATCCCGACGCGCCGGACTCACCGGGCATTCCCACGGTACTGCCGGTCACGGGTGTGCCCGATTTGACAGATGGCGTGGCGGGGCAAGGTTGCGACTTCGCAGCGCCGCAAATTGTCGGGGCAGACCGCTTTCAAGGATTGGCCGAGGGCTTCAACGCGGCCGACCCACCCTATCCTTTGTTTAGCGAACCTGGACCGGGGCTGCAGCCCCTGACGGTGGCAGCGATCGATTTTTCTGCGGCGCAGGACTTTGTCGTGCGCCGGGTCAAGGCGGTGCAGCCGATCTGTGGCAAGCAATTGTTGATGCTGGGGGCAGAGGCGTTACGCCTGACAGTGGGTAATCAGCCGGCCCTGGTTGAAGAAACGCCCACCGGCCTGAATCTCATGTTGTCGCCGGGCAATCCCGAGGCCGCGGCCTTCAGTTTTCCGACGGAGCGGGACGGGACGTTCTGGCTGCACTTCGGCGCGCTGGGAACCGAAGAGGAAGTGGCCCAACGCTACATCTCGGCGCAAAGCCTGTTTGCCCCGGATGTCGATCCCGATCTGGTGCGCGGCAAGATCGTGCTGTTGGCGGTGATCGATCTGGGGCGGATCGACGAGCGGCGCTCACCGCTGGGTGATATCATCTGGGGCATCGAGGCGCATGTGCAGATGATCGAGCAGATCATCGCCCAAGACTTTCTGCGCCGGCCCTGGTTTCTGTTCATCGTCGAGGTTGCGATCACGGGGCTACTGGCCGTCGGCATCATCGTCGTGGTGCCAAGGGCGCCGCCAGGTATGTCGTTGGCGGCGCTGCCGCTGGGGATCGCGCTAATGTTGCTACTGTCGCTGCTGGCGTTTCGCGGGGGCCTGCTGATCGATCTGATGACGCCGGCCTTGGGCGTGGGCACCGTGGCGGTGGGCGTGATCGGGGCCACGCTGATCGAGCGTGACCGCGCGCGCCTGACCTCCGAGATCCAGCTGCAATCCGAGCGTGCCGACCGCGCGGTACTTCAAGGCGAGCTCGATGCGGCGGCACGCATCCAAACTGCATTGCTGCCACCGACGCAGGTACTGCGGGATGGGGCGCTGGATCTGTCGGCCTATATCTTACCCGCGCGTACGGTGGGGGGCGATTTCTTCGATCATACAATGATCGACGACCGGCATCTTTTCTTCTTGGTCGCTGATGTTTCCGGCAAGGGGGCAGATGCCTCGCAATTCATGGTGCTGTCCAAGACGCTCTGGAAATCTGCGGCACTGCGCGAAGGGCCGGAACTGGGGCGGATCCTGCAGGTCGCGAACGCCGAAATTGTCCGCGAAAACGCCGCTAAAATGTTCGTCACCGGCTTGTGCGGTGTCCTGGATCTGGCGAACGGTCAGGTCGTCTATGCGTCCGCCGGCCACGATGCGCCTGTGTTGTTCGGCGCGGGGCAACGGCCCTGCCAGATAGCGCGTCCGGCAAGCCCGCCAGTTGGCCTGGTTGACGGATTGGGCTTTGCCGTGGGCGAGATCAGCCTGGCGCCGGGTCAGCGGCTTTGCATGTTCACCGACGGTGTCACCGAAGCGATGAACGCGGCAGGGGCTTTGTTCGGGTTGGACGGATTGTTGTCGGCGTTGGAAGGCGTGCCCGCCAGAACGGATAGTGCCGGTGCCGTGGCCCGCGTGCTTGAGGCAGTGCGGCGTTTCACCGATGGCGCGGTGCAATCTGACGATCTGACATTGATGGTGCTGTCCAGGCCCGACTAACTGTGGCCGCGCGCTCCCCGGCGAGGTCGTCGCGGCGTTGGGTTTTTGCGCAACCCACCCACCCGCGCGCGGCCACGCGGCAACCGGCTGGACAAGAATTGTCAGATCTGGTCGGCCTGAACTATCTGCACGCCCTTGTCCTGCATCTCCGCCATTGCGGCGGCCAGCGAGCCGTCCAGGTCAATTGCCCGGCAGGCGTCTTCGATCACGCGGACGTCAAACCCAAGTTCCACCGCGTCGACGGCCGAGAATTTCACGCAAAAATCTGTGGCCAGCCCCGCCATTGCCAGCTGCGTGATGCCTCGGTCCCGTAGATAGCCGGCCAAGCCAGTGACAGTGGCGTGGTCATTCTCGAAGAAAGCCGAATAGCTGTCGATCGCGGTCCGAAAGCCCTTGCGCACCACCAGCTCGGCCCTGTCGGTGGCCAGATCTGCGTGAAATGCCGCCCCTGCAGTGCCCTGGATGCAGTGATCAGGCCAAAGTACTTGGGGTCCATAGGGCATGTCGATCAGCGAGAAGGGTTCAGCCCCGCTATGCTGGGAGGCGAAGGACGAATGCCCGGCCGGGTGCCAGTCTTGGGTCAGTATCACCGTCTGAAACCGGTCTTGTAATTGGTTTATCAGTGGCACGACGGCATCGCCGTCCGTCACCGCCAGCGCGCCTCCGGGACAGAAGTCATTCTGGACATCTACGACGATCAGGGCTTCGGGCATGAAACGTCTCCGTGTCTTTCTACATCTCTGTCTTTCTGCATCTCTCCCGGACTTTGTGATCAGCCTAGCATGTCGCCGCCCCATTGCCATTGGTTGGCTGCGGCGTGCCCGCCAATGCCTGGCAGTCACCGTCCAGCCGGGCTTGGAACCAGTCCAGCGCAGTCGTCAGCCAGCCGCGGGGAATGGAATGTCCGCCTGGATGCAACATCAGGTCGATGCGCCCGGTCCGGCAGTCGGACCAGTGTCGCCACCAGCGGTCCCCTTGGATTGGCCCGCTGGCTGGTTGCCGGTTCGCGCAGCCGAACACATCTCTCAGCACATAGAGGCTTTGGAAAACATCGCCCTGGATCTTGGCGCCACCTCGGAACGAGCGTCCCTCTAGCGGCACAACCCGGTCAACCCAGCCATGTGTGTGGAACAACTGGACAGGGCCGGCGCAGGTATCGGTCATCGGCTCCCAGAAAGCGCCGGCAATCGGCGCATAGGCGCGGGCCGTATTGGGGCGTTGGCAGGCGATGTCCCAAACCATCGATCCGCCGCGCGAAAATCCGGCCAGGAGGATGCGATCCCGATCGATCCCATGGCGGGCAACGGCGTCGTCGATGACTTGGTCGATGAAAGCGACATCGTCGCGGGGATAGGCTTCGCCGTCGGCCACAGTCCAGTTTTTGCGCCCGTTATGGCGCTCAGCCAAGACCATGCCGTCCGGTGCGATCAGGGCCATGCCGCGGTCTGCCAGAACTCGGATCCAAGCGCCGTTCTTCATCACGCCTTCGGCAGAACCGCCCATGCCATGCAGCCACACCATGGCGCCGGGGCGGTCCACGCCGGGTGGGACGGCGATCAGGTAATTGCCTGCAGCTACATCGCAGGATGAGCCGCCGTCTTTGTCACAAGCTCCAGCAGGTCCTGCGCCCAGACACAACGCCAGCAATAGGATGATCCACCGCATATCGGCTCCTTCAGCTTAGCCGCGTTCTCAGTTTGAATAGCACCTAGCCCGCGGGCCTCACGCAGACAGGTGCTGGGCGGTCACGGACGCTTGTAGCCAATCATCTGGCTGGAAAGGGTCGCGCCCTTGCTGTCGCCCCCTTCAGCCTTGACCACCCAGCCCGGGCCAGGCGCCCACCACGCACGGACCTGTGCCGAGTAGCGGGGACCGGTCAGGTGTTCGATGCGTCCATCCAGCAGATAGGTCTCGAGCGTGCCGACAGGTGTCTCGACGTCCTGAATGCCAGCCACGCGGATGACGACACGTGCCTTCTGACCGTCGGGCGCCGTGCGCAGCAAACTAACCTGTTTGCCGGTCTCCAATGGCCAGAGCGAAGCGTAGATCGCGTCATCGACGACATTGGGTGCGCCGCAATCCCAGCACCCAGGGTAAAAGCT
Organism: Pseudomonadota bacterium; assembly: GCA_039026375.1. GTDB lineage: Bacteria > Pseudomonadota > Alphaproteobacteria > Rhodobacterales > Rhodobacteraceae > Thermohalobaculum. The sequence goes on along the minus strand of JBCCML010000015.1, from coordinate 12,317 downwards.
GCCCTCGACCCCGTCGGCAGCGCGAAAGCGGCCCTGGGCACCGGCGGGGCGCAACGCTGTAATCTCGGTTTGTGAGGTGGTGCCATTAATGGTGTTCTGCAGCGTGATCTCTGTCCCCACTTCAGCGTAGAGCAGGCGGGCCGGATCGCCCCGCCCACTGACATCCAGGCCGCTGCCGCCACAGGCCGTCAAGGTGGCCGCCAGGGTCAGGCTGATCAGGGTCAGGCGCATCGGGTTCTCCGGCGTGCTGGATTGGTCGGGGCGAACGATTTCCGGGGCAGCGCTTAGCGCCCCTTCCAGATCGGGTCGCGTTTTTCGGTGAAGGCGCGCGCGCCCTCCAATTGGTCTTCAGAGGCATACAGCCTGTCCACCGTGCGCAACTGGCGCGTGGTGATCCGGCTGAGCATGTCCTGGAAGCGCATATCCTCCGCCTCGCGGACGATTTCCTTGATCGCGGCCATGACCAGTGGCGGACCCGAAGCGATGTGCTGGGCCAGTTCGCGTGCCTTGGTCATCAGATCCTGGGCCGGCACGATTTCGCGCACGATGCCCCAGCGGTGCGCTTCGTCTGCGTCGAACCAGCGCCCGGTCAGCAGCAGGTCCATCGCCACGTGATAGGGGATGCGCTTTGGCAGCTTGACCGAGGCGGCGTCCGCCACGGTGCCGGATCGGATTTCCGGCAGCGCAAAGGTCGCGTGATCGGCGGCCAGAATGATGTCGCAGCTGAGCGCGACCTCTAACCCGCCGCCGCAACAGATGCCGTTCACCGCGCAGATCACCGGTTTGTCCAGAAAGCCCAGCTCCTGCAGGCCGCCGAAGCCCCCAACACCATAGTTGCCGTCGACCGCGTCGCCATCAGCCGCCGCCTTTAGGTCCCAGCCGGGGCAAAAGAACTTGTCGCCCGCACCGGTCAACAGGGCCACGCGCAGGTCTGGATCGTCGCGAAAGTCCTGGAATACCTCACCCATCACCCGGCTGGTCGCCAGATCGATGGCGTTGGCCTTCGGACGGTCAAGCGTCACCTCCAGCACATGGCCGTCGCGGACGGTTTTTACGGGGTCAGTCATCGGTGGCTCCCTCAACGATGGGCAGAGCCTTTGCTCAGCGCGCGCGCAGGGTCAAGCGCAAGCCGCCAGTGGGCGTGGATTAGGCGGGCTGTCCGTCGAGCTTCAGCGCCCGAATGTGGGCGTCGATCATTTGGGAGATTTGCTGCATGATCGCGTGGTCGCGTTCACGCCAGTGCCGCCAAGTTGCGTCAATCGCGCAAAGGGCGCCGACGGCGTTGCCAGATGCATCGTGCAGCGGATAGCCCAGATAGGCCCCGACACCGCCTTCGGTCACGGGGGGTGTCCCTTTGACCAGCGGGTGCACCACGGCGTCATCTATGACAAGACGGTGGTTCATTTCGGCAACGTGCCGGCAGATCGCGATGTCGCGTGGCCCTTCTCGCTGGCTGGCCAGGGGTTCAGGCAATCCACGCGCTGCCATGAAGAACTGTTTGTCGGTATCAAAGAAAGAAACCAATGCAACCGGCACCGATAGAGCCTCGCGAAGCAGGTCGACCGAACCCTCGAAAAAGTCCGCGCGTGGCGCGTCCATCAACGGGAAAGGTGTGTGTTCTACCTGGGCGATCACGTCGGAACTCGTTCAATCACTGAGCTATCGATGGGTGTTATGTCGTAACGCACCCGCGAAAAGTCCAGCGTTTCCTTGCGCAGACCGGAACTGATTCCGAATTGCGGCACGATCAGCCAAGCCAGCCCTGTTTCGGTCGTTATCGGCGCGAGCAAGGGCCTGTTGCTTGGCCTAATCGTCAAACGGCGCGGTTTTGGTCAGGTCCTCCAGCTGCATCAGTGACAGTGGTTCGGTCTGGGGCGTCAGCATGTGTTCCGCCACCACCTTGCCGTCCGAGACGCGGATAACCCGCAGATCTGCGGTGATCTCGTCGCCTTCGCCGCCCTCGGTGATCTCGTAGTTGAACCCGCCGGTGGTGAATTCGAACTTCAGATAGGTCACCTGCGGGCGCGTGTACCGGCGCGAAGTGAACTGCCGGGCCGAGCCTTTGGCCATCGCAGGAAAGACCAGTTCCGCCACCCCTTTGGCACCATAGCGGTAGGTCAGGTGACTGGGAGTGGTGTCATCGCCCTCTGCCATGCAGACCGAAATCAGCTTGCCATTCTTTTGAGAGACCGCATTGAAGACGACCCAGTCCTCCCCCGTACACAGGGTTGCATAACCGACCTGATCGGCATCGGTGCTGCCCTGTCCGGCCATTGGTATCACGATCGGATTGGACTGTTGGGCACCAGCGGTTGAATTGATTGAGATGGCGACGATGCCCACCGCAATGGTCATGAGAAGTCTAGGCATGCTTTGTAGCTCTCCAGTTTGTATGGTCGCTCGCGTCCGCCTGGGCGGCTACTTGACCAGCGTGATCGGGCCCGCCGATCCATTTTTGCAGCTTTAACAGCAGCTTTTTCAGGGCCGCGTGTCGTCACGACCAACACCCCAATAGATATTCTCGTCCGTTGTCACCCAGGCACCATAGCAGGTCGTATCATCCGCCTGGCACCAGGGATTTTCAGTGTGGTACTTCGAGTCCTTCAGGACGAAGACTTCACCGTTGCCCGGCCAGATATGGCCGTGTTTTTGGCCGTAGAACTCCAAGTACAGCCTGTCTGGATACTCCGAGCGGATATTGAATTTCAGTTCGGCCGCCTCGGCTGTCGTGCCCTTGCCGGGTGCCACGGCTGGAACGGCCAGCGGGATGGCGGTTGCAATCGCAAGCGCCAGAAGCAGTGACCCAATTATCTGAAATCCCCCTTCTCCAATAGCAACATAACATTCGACGCCCGGGAGGGGCAGTTCCTTGGCGCCGACACGAAAAAAGTCGGTTGATCGCGGACGGCCGAAGCGTTGGCCCGCAACGCGCTGCGGCTTTCCCCTGCTTTGAACGCACCGTCCGCGCGGGGGCGCAAACAAGAAGGGCCGCGCCCGAAAGCGCGGCCCCCTGTCCCTCGTCTCTTTTCGGACGATAGGTTGTTCGGCTGATTACATCATGCCGCCCATGCCGCCCATGTCGGGCATGCCGCCCGGGGCGCCGCCGGCGCCTTTCGGCTCGGGCTTGTCGGCGACCATGGCTTCGGTGGTGATCAGCAGGCCAGCGACCGAGGCCGCATCTTCCAGAGCCGTGCGGACAACCTTGGCCGGGTCAATGATGCCCATGGCCAGCATGTCGCCGTACTCTTCGGTCTGCGCGTTGAAGCCAAAGGTCTTCTCGGTCGACTCGGTGACCTTGCCGGCCACGACGGCGCCGTCGACGCCGGCGTTTTCGGCGATCTGACGCATCGGTGCCTGGATCGCGCGGCGCACGATCGAGATACCAGCGTTCTGGTCGCTGTTCTCGCCCGTCAGACCGTCGATCGACTTGCCGGCCTGGATCAGCGCAACACCGCCGCCCGGCACAACGCCTTCCTGAACCGCGGCGCGGGTGGCGTTCAGCGCGTCGTCGACACGGTCCTTACGCTCCTTCACCTCGATTTCGGTCGAGCCGCCGACGCGGATCACGGCAACACCGCCGGCCAGCTTGGCCAGACGCTCTTGCAGTTTCTCACGGTCGTAGTCCGAGGAGGTTTCCTCGATCTGCTGACGGATCTGCGTGACACGGGCCTGGATCTCGGCCGACTCGCCAGCACCGTCGACGACGGTGGTGTCGTCTTTGGTGATGCGGATCTTCTTGGCCGTGCCCAGCATGTCGATGCCGACCGACTCCAGCTTCATGCCCAGATCTTCCGAGATCACCTGACCGCCGGTCAGGATCGCGATGTCCTGCAGCATGGCCTTGCGGCGATCACCGAAGCCCGGTGCTTTCACGGCGGCGATCTTCAGGCCACCGCGCAGCTTGTTGACGACCAGCGTGGCCAGGGCCTCGCCTTCGACGTCTTCGGCGATGATCAAGAGCGGCTTGCCCGACTGGATGACGGTTTCCAGCAGCGGGACCATCGGCTGCAGCGAGCTCAGCTTCTTCTCGTGGAGCAGGATGTAGCAGTCTTCCAGCTCGGCGATCATCTTGTCGGCGTTGGTGATGAAGTACGGGCTCAGATAGCCGCGGTCGAACTGCATGCCTTCGACGACCTCGGTCTCGGTCTCCAGGCCTTTGTTCTCTTCGACGGTGATCACACCCTCGTTGCCAACTTTTTGCATGGCATCAGCGATCTGATCGCCGATCGGGCCTTCACCGTTGGCCGAGATGGTGCCGACCTTGGCAACTTCGGCCGAGTCAGCGACCGGACGCGACATGTCGCGAATTTCGGCGACGATCTTGGCGACGGCGCTGTCGATGCCGCGCTTCAGGTCCATCGGGTTCATGCCAGCGGCAACCGACTTCATGCCTTCTTTGACGATGGCCTGAGCCAGCACGGTTGCAGTCGTGGTGCCGTCACCGGCTTCGTCGTTGGTGCGCGAAGCAACTTCGCGGACCATCTGGGCGCCCATGTTCTCGAACTTGTCTTCCAGTTCGATTTCCTTGGCGACCGTCACGCCGTCCTTGGTGATGCGCGGGGCACCGAACGACTTGTCCAGAACAACGTTGCGGCCCTTGGGGCCCAGCGTCACCTTGACCGCGTTGGCCAGGGTGTTCACGCCCGTCAGCATCTTGTCGCGAGCGCTTGTGTCGAATTTGACGTCTTTAGCAGCCATCAGTCTCTGCTCCTGTCAGTAATTGCGTGGGGACGGCATGGCTCAGGCCATTACGCCCAGGATGTCGCTCTCTTTCATGATCAACAGGTCTTCGCCGTCGATCTTGATTTCGGTGCCCGACCACTTGCCGAACAGGATCTTGTCACCAGCCGAGACGTCCATGGCGATCCGATCGCCGTCGTCGTCCTTGGCACCGGCGCCAACGGCGACGACTTCGCCTTCCTGGGGTTTTTCCTTGGCGCTGTCGGGAATGATCAGGCCGCCAGCGGTCTTTTCGTCAGACTCGATACGGCGGACCAGCACACGATCGTGCAGAGGAGTGAAGTTCATGGATGCGCTCCCTAATCGGCGTTCCAGTTGCTTTTCAGGTCGGACGGTTCGTTAGCACTCAGGATAGGCGAGTGCTAATTCCCCTCCGGCATCGCGGAGATAGGCAAATGACCAAGGGCTGTCAATACGTTGCCAAGGGGATTCTCAGCGTTTTCTGCGGACCCTCAGATCGCATGCGCGACGCTAATGCGCGCCGGCCCAGCAACGCCTCAACCTTGCGTTTGCGGCCAACACCCCCACTTCCCGCTCAGAACTAAGCAACAGCAAGGACACGGCACATGCGGCTATTGGTGATCGGTGCAAGTCAGGGCATCGGCCTGGCGACGTGCAAAGCGGCGCTGGCCGCGGGGATGACCGTCCGGGCGTTTTCGCGCGGGGCCGAGGGGATGAAACTGGACGACCCCAATCTGGAGAAGATGGCGGGTGATGCGCTTAACGTCGAGGATCTGACGGCGGCATTGAAGGATGTGGACGCCGTGGCGCATACCTTGGGGGTGCCGTTAACCTACCAGACCATCGTCAATGGGACGGATCTGTTTTCGTCCGCGACCGCGGCGCTGCTGCCCCTGATGGCCGAGCATGGGCCGAAGCGCCTGGTGGTGGTCACAGGATTCGGCGCGGGCCGCTGCGTCAGCGGCATCAGCCTGCTGGAGAAACTGCCCTTCCGCGCGGTGTTGGGCCGGATCTACGACGACAAGTCCAAGCAAGAGGCGTTGGTCACCGACAGCGGACTGGATTGGACGATCATACGCCCCGGCGTCCTGACCAACGGGGCTGCGCGCGGCAAATACAAGGTGCTGAGCGAGCCCAACACGTGGCGCAACGGCATGATCTCGCGCGCGGATGTCGCCGATTATGTGGTTCGGGCCCTACAGGACCCCGCCACGATCGGGACCGACCCGGTCACGGTGAATTAGGCGAGGCCAAGTCTTCACAGCGTTTCCGGGGGCGTCCGAATTCTGCGCCCGGGCAACGCCGCGGCTGGCACGCCTCAGTGGATCGTGATCTCGAAGTCTCTCACCGAGAATTCCGCCGGCTTGATCAAAGCGGAGTGTGCCACGCGAACGGAGTGCAGAGGGCCGTCCAACTCGCGCGCCCAGAAATCCAGGAATTTCTTCAGTTCGGGAAACGCTGGGGCCAAGTCATAGTCCTGCCAAACAAATGTCTGCAGCAGCGACCGGGCGTCCGGCATGTGATAGGTAATCTCGGCCGTAGCCAGGGAATAGCCGTTCAACTGACGGCGAAAAGCTTTGTCGACAGGGCGCATTCGGCGTTGTCCTTGGATCTCCTCTGCTCGTTTGCGCGGCACGGCGAACGCGCGTCTCAGCACGGTCTCCACCACCCGCGGTGCCCATACTGTCACCCAAATCCGTTAACGATACGATCTTGCGCGTAGATTTTTTCTGCTTACCATTCGCTGCGCTGCACCATGCTCGACCTGCGACCGGAGCTGTGCGCAATTAGACGGCAATTGCTGACTAAATTGAGAGTCTTTTAACGTAACTTCACCAAACCGGGGGTGGCGGCAGTCCTCGGGTCGAGGGCTTTTCGTTGAGAGGGCCGCCCACGCTGCAAGAGACGACATCATGTGCATCATGCCAGCCGACTCGCCTGCGCCTTTCGAAAGCCTTTGCGAAAGCCTTTGTGCCCGATTTGCGCCCCGTCTGCGGGCCTTCGCCAAAGACGATAGCGCCATGGTCACCATTGACTGGGTGGCTTTGACCGCCGCCATCCTGCTTGTCGGGATGAGCACGATCTACGCGCTGTTCAATCTGGGTGTTTCGCCCACGGTTGCCGGGATCAACACCAACCTGATGACCGCCGCTGCTGTGAATGTCGGCCCCACCCCGGTGCTGAACACCAATTAGCGGCGGAGGCCGACTGATCTGTCCTCAGGGGCAGGCGGCGATCACGACGACCTCGACCTGGGTCAGGCCCTTCAGGCCCGTCTCGACACAGGCGCGCTGCGGCCAGTGGGCCGGATCATCGCCGATCCATTCCAGCCAGGCGCGCTCCATCTCGTCCTTCAACTGAATGTTGGTGACATAGATCGTCGCGTTGATCAGCCGCTGGCGCGAGGTGCCCAATTCGCCCAGCACCCGGTCGATCTCAGCCAGCGAAATCTGGGTCTGGTCGTACATCGTGGGGCTGTTAGACTTGTCCGTCGCGACCGCCCAGGCGAAGCCATTGTACTTGGTCCCGGCATTGCGCCCCTGATAGACGCCGCGCACACGTTCAATCTCCAGCATTCCTGCCTCCTGCGATAGAAAAAGCCCGCGCCACGGACTGGTAAGGCCAGAGGCACGGGCTGAATGTTTGTTGGGCCTGCGTCCCGCCCGCCGAATTTTAGTAGGGCGGGCGCATGGCCCCCGCCAGGCTTTGGAAGGGCGGGCACATCGCCCGCCCAATGGCCAATCAGGCCATCCACCAGCGCTCGGTCCAGCGCTCGCCGTCCATATCCCAGTTCGAGCCGAACTGGTCCGGGATGCCCACATCGTCATTGGTGGCGAAGACGTACGAGGCAAACATCGGGATGATCACGCCGCCGTCGTTCGAGACGATTTCCTGCATCTCGTAGTACATCGCGCGGCGCTTGTCCTGATCCAGCTCGGCGCGGGCGCTGACCAGCAGCTCCTCGAACCGGTCGTTGCACCAGAAGCTGTCGTTCCACGCGGCACCACACTGATAGGCGGTGGCGAACATCTGGTCTTCGACCGGACGGCCGCCCCAGTAGACCGCGCTGAACGGCTTTTTCATCCAGACATCCGACCAGTAGCCGTCCTTGGGCTCGCGCACCGGCTCCAGCTCGATCCCGGCCGACTTGGCCGAGGCTTGGAACAGCACCGCCGCATCGACCGCGCCGCCAAAGGCCGCATCCGATGCCGACAGGGCCACGCTGACGCTGTCCAGACCGGCTTCCTTCAGGTGGAACTTGGCACGATCCGGATCGTATTCGCGCTGTGCCAGATCCTGGTTGAAGTACCGCTGGCCAGACCCGATCGGGTGGTCATTACCCAGCGCGCCATAGCCGAACAGGATCTTGTCGACCATTTCCTGACGGTTGACGCCGTACTTCAGGGCCAAGCGCACGTTGACGTCCGTATAGGGGTCCTGGTTCGACGACATCGCGAAGGTGTAGTGCTGCGTGCCCGACACCGAGTGGATGTTGACGCCCTTGCGCCGTCCCATCAGGCCAGCGGTCTTGAGGTCCAGCCGGTCGATGGCGTGCACGTCACCCGACACCAGCGCCGTGGTGCGCGCATTCTGGTCGATGATCGAGAGCATCTCGATCTGTTCGATCCAGGCGCGGTTATCGGCGTCCCAGTGGTCGGCGAACTTCTCAAAGCGTGCGATGACGCCCGGGTTGAACTCGACCAGTTTGTACGAGCCGCAGCCGACGCCCGACTTCCAATCGATCGAGTCGCCGTCAGCGGGGCAGATCGTCAGGTGATAGTCGCTCAGGATGAACGGGAAGTCGGCATTGCCGCCGTCCAGCGTGAACACGATCACGTCGCCGTCCACGCCCACGTCCTTGATCGGCTTGACGATGGGCCCGGCGGCCGAGGTCGAGTCCTCGCCCCGGTGGTAATTGATCGAGGCGACCACGTCGGCCACCGTCACCGGCGCGCCGTTGTGGAACGTCATGCCCGAGCGCAGCTTGAAGCGCCAGACCGACGCATCGTCCGATGCTTCCCAGCTTTCCGCCACTTCGGGCTTCAGCTGGCCGTCGGCGCCGACCTCGGTCATGCGACCGTGCACGGCGTGCGAGATCGCGTTGGTGAAGCCGTTTTCGTAGGTGGCCGGGTCCAGTGTGTCAGTGGTCTGACCGTGGGCCTTGCCGATGCGCAGCATGCCACCCTTTTTGGGGGCTGCACGTGCCGGCATTGGCAAACCGTTGGCGCCCAGCAGCAGGCCGCCTGCCGCCGCGCCTTGCAGAAGCCCGCGCCGCGTTACGCGGCCGGACGACGTCGAATTGCGAAACATTTTTTTCTCCCTGTCGGTGTTCGGGGTCAGGGGGCGTCCCCTCCCGCTCACGTGGGCGACACTCTGCCAAGGCGGCCCGCCGCTGCAAAGGTTTAATCGCGTCTGGACCAGGGGCCTGGCCGCATCTGGCTGCGTTTTCACGCTTTGGATGAGGCTTGCACCCCGTGCGGCGGCACAGCGCGCCCGCAGGTGGACAAATCGCTGCAATGCGAGGCACCAGGCGGTTGGTCCGGCAAACGGGTGGGGCAGGGTGCTGTGCCAAACTGGGCGATTCGAGCGTGGTTGCCCAAATGGCAGGCGAGCCCGTGAAAGAAAATCACCGTTTCGTAGCAGACGCTACAGATTGGCGGCGGCGCTGGCGGCATGCTCTCTCTCAACGGAACAGACCCTGAGGGAGCGATCAGATGGCCACGTTTTTCGAGATGATGCTGGAAACCCCCATCAACCCAGTCTACGCGCCCGAACCCGAGCCGACATTGGATCCTACCTACTTCGGCACTTTCACGGCCAGCTACTATTCACGCTTTGCCTTCGACGATGGCTTTTACCACACCTTCGTCGGCAGTGGTTGGGATGACTACTTCCGCGGCGATGCGGGGGCAGACACAATGGTTGGTAATCACGGCGATGACACACTTGTCGGTCTGGACGGTAACGACTTTCTTCAGGGCGCCACGGGCAACGACTCGCTCTACGGTGGCAGGGACGACGACACGCTGATGGGCGGTCAAGATGACGACTTCCTGGACAGCGGAACCGGCGACGACGTGAACATTGGCGGTGCGGGCAACGACACCATCCTGGGTGATGAAGGCGCCGACTACATCGACGGCGGGGATGGCGTCGACACGGTCGACTACTCAAACTCGCAGGCGGGGGTTCTGGTCTATCTGGACGACGTCGATGGGACGGGTCACAGAAAAGCCTATGGGGGTGACGCAAACGGCGATTTCATCAAGGTTGGCACGATCGAACGGGTGATTGGGTCGCAGTATGACGATGTGATGTTCGGCGGGGCCAAGAGCGTCCATTTCCTGGGCCTCGGCGGCAGTGACGAGTTACGCGGCAGCTCTCAGGATGATATCCTCGTGGGCGGTAAGAACGGCGCCGGTGCTCAGGGCTTCGACCTGCTGTCGGGTGACTATGGCGATGACACGTTCTGGTTCCAGGCAGGCGATAGCGGGGGCACCACCAGCATCGACCTGATCCGCGACTTCGACATCTTCGGCGATGATGTTTTGGCGTTTGACGTCAATGATGCCAGCAACGCCCACTGGAAAGCCGTCCACCACAGCCACAATGGGGTGAAAGGCGCGTTGGTCGAAGTCACGGATATCGATGCCAACGGCAACAGTTACACCTCGCACGAAGTGTTCCTGTTCCATACGGGTCTGCACCTCTTGGGCGCCGACGACGTCCTGTTCGTCTGAACGCGGGCCAAGTTCCATACGGACCCGCCAGTAGAGACGCGGGCGGTCGGGGCTCTTACGCACGCGTGTCGTCACAAAGCTGTAATCGGCCTGCCATGTCGGCTTAGTGTTCCTGTGGTTCTTCTGGTGCGTTGGCGGCAGAGGTTGTCCGCCAGCCTTTGATTGAGTGATGCACAGAACCACAGATGCACAGAACGACAGAGGAGAGCGCCATGCTCAGGTTACCCCAGCTTGCGGCGACTGCCGTTCTTGCCACCGGACTTACCCTTGTTGCTGGGATAGAGGTCCCGGCACAGCAGAGCGGCCCGCAAACCGGCCCCGAAACGGGTAACGTGATCTTCTTTCACCCAGACGGCACCGGCGTGAACCACTGGCTGGCCGCGCGCATGCACATCGTGGGCCCGGACGGCACGTTGAACTGGGACAAGCTGCCCGCGCTGGGCGTCTATACCGGACATATGGCGGACCGCGTAACCGGCACGTCCCACGGGGGGGCGACCGTCCACGCCTATGGCATCAAGGTCGTGGCCGACAGTTTCGGGATGAACGGCAAGGAGCCGCTGACCGCGGCCTCCGGCAAGGACATGTCCATCGCGCAAGAGGCCCTGGCCGCGGGCAAGGCCGTGGCCCTGGTGCAGACCGGCCATATCGCCGAGCCGGGGACGGCGGCTTTCGTCGCCTCTAACAAAAGCCGCCGAAACGCGGACGACATCGCCCGCCAGGTGATCGAGTCCGGTGCTCAGGTGGTCATGGCCGGCGGCGAACGGTTTCTGCTGCCGGCCGGCGTCCAGGGCAGCCACGGCCCCGGCCAGCGCACGGACGGCCTGAACCTGATCGCGCAGGCTGCGGCGCTGGGGTATACGGTGGTCTACACCCGTGACGAGCTGATGGCGCTGGACCTGGCGAAGGTGGACAAGCTTCTGGGGGTCTTCGCCCATAACCACACGTTCAACGACCAGGAGCGCGAGCGCAACCTGATCGAGGGCAAACCCACCTATCAGGAAGGGGCGCCGACCCTGGCCGAGATGACCACCGCGGCACTCCAGATCGTCGGTCGGGACCCGGCCGGGTTTTTCGCGGTGATCGAGGAGGAAGGCACCGACAACATCGCCAACAACATGAACGCCTACGGGACGCTGCAGGCGCTGACCCGTGCTGATGCGGCGATCGGTGCGATCCAGGCTTTTCTGGAGGGGCGCGACGACACGCTGATGATCATGACGGCGGACTCCGATGCTGGCGGCCTGCAGGTCTATCGCCAGAAAGCGGGACCGGTAGATGCCATAACGCGGGGTGGTGGCATCTTGCATGGCCAGCAAGGCGCTTTCGGCGATGCGTTCGAGACCGCGCCCGACAAAGCCGGCAAGACGCACCATTATGGCATCGCCTGGACAGGCTACAGCGATGTGGCTGGCGGCATCCTGGTGCGCGGCGCCGGGTTGAATGCCGATCTGATTAAACCGCTGATGGACTCCACGGATGTCTACGCCGTGATGTACCAGACACTGTTCGGCGCGCTCGGTGAGTGATCCCCGATACACGTGTTGACCGCAGATCTGGCATTAGGATTCAAAGCGCCGGGTCAACACCGCACGTACGGTGTGATCGAGCGCCCGGCGGGTGTCGGATTTCATGTCGGTGTCGCCATCCTGCTGCGGCGACGTTGGCACCTTCGTTGACGCGCGCCGGGCGACCGCTCGCTACGCAGATGGGATGTTCACCCGGCGCTTTGACCGGTTGGAAGCCTTGAAGAACCCTGTTTTCTGACTGCTGCTGCATGATCTTGGGCCAGCGAAGCAAGGAGGTCTTCTTTTCCGTTGTCGATTTGATGTTCGGCTTGCGATTTTCCTCTTCTTCGTTACGCCACGGCGCTCT